>NZ_CP016428.1:618750-1237500 GCF_001693385.1 Bradyrhizobium icense | reverse complement strand
AAGTTGACTGCGAAAACGCCCGCTCCCCACGGGCGTTTTCTTTTTTGCGGCTGGTTTCCGGAGTGCCCGCCGGCCCTTGACGGCTACTTTGCATGGGGTTGTTTTCGATATTTTGTTTGGGCGGTCAACGCTAGAGCACGATCCGGAAAAGTGTGAAGTGGTTTTCCGAAAAGATCATGCTCCAACAAAGACCTAAAGCGCGATGACGATTTATCCAAATCTCATCGCGCTTTAGCGCGCCGGCACCGTCTCGATCAGCTTGCCAGTGTAGATCGGCGCCGAGGTCGGCTGGCCGGTCGGCGAGCCGCCGACCTGTTCGACGGTAACGGCATAGGTCGCTGTATTGATCGTACTGGCGTCGTAGTCGGCGAGCACCGGGCGCGCCGTAAAATCGCTGCCGCCGATCACGCCGAGCGAGCGCGGCTGCGGCAGCTTGTCGGAGATCAGCCAGAGCTCAAAGCTCTTGCCCGGCTCGGCATCGGCCCCGACCTTGCGGACCGTGAAATTTTTGGTCGCCGCGTCGACCGTCAAAATGAACGCGGGCGAGCCGCCGTCACGCTGCAGCAGCGCAACATATTGCGCCGATGGTGCAGGCGGTGGCGCCGGCGTCTTCACCTCGACCGTCTGGATGCGCGGCTTCGGCCGCAGCGCCTCGGGTAGCAGCTCCGGCCGATAGACCTGCACCGCCAGCATCGCGATGAGCGCTGCGGCAATCGCGGTGGCAAAGGAAGCCACATTGCGCCAGCGCTTCGCGCGGCCCGTCAACTGGATGACATTCGAATTATCCGCGATTGTATTGTACGCGACGACCGGCGGCGCCTCGGCCACCGCGGGAGCCTCCACCGGCTCGGCTGCAGGTTCGGGCGGCGGCGCAGGCTGCGGCGCCTCGGGCAGCGCCAGCGGCGCCTGCACTTGTGTGGAATGCCCGATCGCGGCCTTGATGTTTTCCCACACGATCGGCCGCGGCTCGACCGAACCGACCATCTGGTTCAGCGTGCCGAGCCGGTATTCCCAGGCGTGGACGATCGCGCTGTATTCGGCATCGACGGCCATCATGGTCTCGACCTGCGCGCGCTCGTCGGCATCGAGGGTGCCGAGCGCATATTCCGCAGCGAGCGCGATATGGTCTTCGCTATAGGCCATCGTTCAAGATCCGGATCCTAGTCCGAGACACTCCCTTATTTCCATCATGCTGCGGCGCAGCCACGTCTTCACCGTATTCACCGGCGTCTCGAACTTGGCGGCGAGCTGTTCGCGGCTCCAGCCGTTGTAATAGGCGAGCAGCACGAGCTTCTGTCGATCCGGCTCAAGGCGGCCGACGCATTCCAGCAACCGCTTCAACTCTTCCGTCATCTCGCGCCGCGCCAGCGGATCGGGTGAATCGGCGGCCACTTCCATAGCGGTCGGCTCCTCCTCGATCGAGCTTTCGCTTCGCTTGCGCACCACGTCGATCGCCCGGTTGCGCGCGATCGACACCATCCACGTGATCGGCGAAGCGAGCGCCGGGTTGAACTTTCCGGCGCTGTTCCAGATCTTGACGTAAGCCTCCTGAATGACCTCCTCTGCGAGGTCCTGACGCCGCAAGATACGGAGCACGACGCCGAAGAGTTTCGCGCGCGTGGCGGCGTAAAGGCGCTCAAAAGCGGCCTCATCCCCCTTCGCCACCGCGGCAATCAGCCAGACCAGCTCCGCTGGCGTCAGCATTCAACGCCCCCCAAGATCTCGGTCCTCCATCGCGTCGTACGCTGGAGCAATCGAGAAGTTTCGTACCATACCCTGCGTCAAATCAGGCACCAAGTCGCCGATTCCGGGACGATTGACAAAGAAAATCCCGGGCCTTGCGGCCCGGGATTTCGATTCCTTCAACCGATAGGTGTGAGAAGCGTCAGGCGACGCCAAGCCGGGCGCGCATCAGGCCGATCGAATCCATATCGGCCTGCTCGCGGGCGCTCTCCTCGGCGCGCTCGCGCGCCTGGTCGCGCTCGTCGAGCAGTTCGACCTTCTTCAATTCCTCGAAGGCTTCGCTGAGCAGGCTTTTGGCATCCTCGAGTTGGATGCGCAGCTCGTCGGCCGAACGGGTCAGGTTTTCCCGCCGCTGGATCGCGGCCTTGGCGTAGGTCGGATAGGCGAAATGGGAGGGGTCGTTGATTCCGGCCCGCTCCTGCTCGGTCTGGATTTCGCGCTCGAGATCGACCGACATGCGCTGGAAGTCGGCGATCATGCCTTCGATCTGGGTAACCCTACGGCGCTTCTCGTCGACCTGAAATTTCTTCAGGCGGATCAGCGTTTCTCGTGACTTCATCGACTCATACTCCCCAGAAGTCCCAATCTGAACGCGGGACGGAGCCGGCTCCCTCGGGGGGCCCCACCGGCGTCGTTAATCATGTGCCGGGGATGATGGCCTGACAAAGTTAGCGTTCCGTTTCCAAATTGGCGAGGATATGCGCCAATTGGCGGTAGCCGTCATCGAGGCTCGATTTTTCGTCCTTGGCCTGGCGCAGGAAGGCTTCCAGCGGCTCGTGCAGCCGGATCGCCTCATCGACCTCGGGGCTGGAACCTGCCCGGTAGGCGCCGAGCCGGATCAGCTCCTCCATGTCGGCGTAGGTCGCCATCACCTGGCGGCCCCGCATGATGATGGGAAGATAATCGGGATTGGCCGATCTCGGCATGGTGCGCGAGACCGATTTAAGAATATTGATCGCGGGAAATCGCCCACGCTCTGCAATCGAGCGCTGCATCACGATATGGCCATCGAGAATGCCGCGAACCGCGTCCGCGATCGGCTCGTTGTGGTCGTCGCCATCGACCAGCACCGTGAAGATGGCGGTGATGGTGCCAACGCCGGTGCCTGGTCCTGCCCGCTCGAGAAGCTTTGGCAATTCCGTAAACACGGTCGGCGTATAGCCCTTGGCGGTCGGCGGCTCGCCGGCCGACAGCCCGATCTCGCGCTGCGCCATCGCAAAGCGCGTGACCGAATCCATCAGGCACAGGACGTCCTTGTCTTCGTCGCGAAAATACTCCGATATCGCCAGCGTCAGATAGGCGGCCTGCCGCCGCATCAAGGCGGGCTCGTCCGACGTCGCCACCACCACGACCGAGCGCGCGAGACCTTCGTCGCCGAGATCCTCCTGCAGAAATTCCTGCACCTCGCGGCCGCGTTCGCCGATCAGGCCGATCACGGTGATGTCGGCGTCGACATTGCGCGCCAGCATCGACAGCAGCACCGATTTGCCGACGCCGGAACCGGCGAAGATGCCGAGCCGCTGGCCTCGACAGCAGGTCAGGAAGGTATTGAGCGCTCGCACGCCGAGATCGAGCGGCGCCCCGACGCGCTTGCGCGAATGCGCCGGCGGCGGCGCATTGCGATAGGGCATCGGCGACGGGCCCTGCACCAGCGGTCCCTTACCGTCGATCGGTTCCCCCATGGCGTTGATGACGCGGCCGAGCCAGGCCGGCGACGGCCGCACCTGGCTTGCCGCCGTCGCAATGACCGCGCGGCAACCGCGCCGGACCCCGTCCAGTCCGCCGAACGGCATCACGACAGCATTGCTGCCGGAAAAGCCGATCACTTCGGCCGGGATGAAACGGCTTCCGCCGGTCTCGATCACGATGCGGGCGCCGACCGACATTGCATGGATGGGCCCCGCGATCTCGACCATCAGGCCGCGCACGCCCACGACACGGCCATATATATTGACGCCGTCGATATCGCCGATTTGCTCCGCCAGCGCCTTCATTGCGAAAACCTTAAGTTTCCGCGCTTTAACCGAGGGCGCTTAACCTCGTGTTTACCCGCATCATTAATCATTGCGTCACTGTCTTTGGTGACTGAGAGCGCTTGCCCGTCAGAAGAAGGGCAAAACGCGGGAGTCGGTTAGGCCCGTCTCTTAATCCGGAACCTGAGTGGACACAGTGGAGAAAAGCTGCTTCCGAGCAACATCTTAGGGCGATTCGCTAAAAATTGCACTTAAAGACCTTGCGAACCGGAATCAGATTTTGTTAACCATGTGTCTGTCAGGATCCGAATCAGTTGTTAAAGGCGTTTTGAGTGCCGCAAGTGCGGCCGACCTGACGCCCGGAGCGGCGGACTAAAGGGGACTGGCATGCGCGTTTTGCTGATAGAAGATGACAGCGCCGTCGCGCAGTCGATTGAGTTGATGCTTAAATCCGAGAGTTTCAACGTCTACACGACGGACCTCGGGGAAGAAGGCGTCGATCTGGGTAAGCTTTACGACTACGATATTATCCTTCTCGACCTCAACCTGCCCGACATGTCCGGCTACGACGTGCTCAAGCAGCTCCGGGTATCGAAAATCAAGACCCCCATTCTGATCCTCTCCGGCCTCGCCGGCATCGAGGACAAGGTCAAGGGTCTCGGCGTCGGCGCCGACGACTACATGACCAAGCCCTTCCACAAGGACGAACTGGTCGCCCGTATCCATGCGATCGTGCGCCGTTCCAAGGGTCATGCCCAGTCGGTGATCCAGACCGGCGATCTCGTGGTCAATCTCGACACCAAGACGGTCGAGGTCGGCGGCCAGCGCGTGCACCTCACCGGCAAGGAATACCAGATGCTGGAGCTGCTCTCGCTCCGCAAGGGCACCACGCTGACCAAGGAAATGTTCCTCAACCACCTCTATGGCGGCATGGACGAGCCCGAGCTGAAGATCATTGACGTCTTCATCTGCAAGCTGCGCAAGAAGCTCGCGAACGCCTCCGAAGGCCGCAACTTCATCGAAACCGTGTGGGGCCGCGGCTACGTGCTGCGCGAGCCGCACGAGGCGGACGAACGCATCCCCGCCTGACGCCAGGGGTTACGGCGAGCCCAACGGCTCACTCCACCCGACTGGACCCCGCCCGAAATGGCGGGGTTTTTGTTTGGCCATTGCCACGCGACAAATTCGCTTCCCCGGATTGAAACCCGCTTCGCGGTGTCTCGTACTTGACGGAATTGTCCGCAAACGAGGGGAAAGTCATGAAAAACGTCAGCTTCGCTGCCGCAGTCGCGCTTGGACTGGCATCCGGCGTGCTCGTCGGCTATTCGGCGCTCGCCGGCGGCGACAAGGTCGCCTTCCCGGAAAATTTCGACAGGGGCACGCTCTACGCCACGGTCGATCGTTACGACAACAAGCAGTATCGCGAGCTCTATGCGACGACGGCAGCGGTCGACGCGGTACGCAAGGGGCAACCGATCCCGAGCGGCACGGTCCTGACGCTGGTGCAGTACAAGGCGCAGCTCGATGCGGCCGGCGAGCCTCTCAAGGATGCCAACGGCCGTTTCCAGAAGGGCGACCTCGTCGCCTATACGGTGATGGAAAAGCGCGAGGGCTGGGGCACCGAATACAAGGATGACATTCGGAACGGCGAATGGGAGTACCAAGCGTTTGGCCCGGACAAGAAGGTCAACGACAAGGCCAATTTGACGGCCTGCTTCACCTGCCACAAGCCGCATGCCGGCCAGGATTTTGTTATCTCACTAGCGGGCCTGAAGGGCACGCCCGACGGCGCTATGGCAAAGCCCGCGCCGGGGCCCGGTGTGGTCTCGATCTCCGACTTCAAGTTCGGGCCCGAGACCGTCGTCGTCAGCAAGGGCCAGACCATCACCTGGCACAACACTGATTCCTCGCCGCACCAGGTGACGATCACCAGCCCCAAGGCGCAGCGCTCGTCGATCGCGCTGAAAGGCCAGACCACCCAGCTGACCCTCGCCGATGCAGGAATCTACGATTACATCTGCGGCCTGCACCCGGCCATGAAGGGCAAGATCGAGGTCAAGGAATAGCCGGCCGCGTCAAGGCCGCCATGGAGGATTTGCGAACCCCGCCGTATGGCGGGGTTTTTGTTTGGGATTGAACCGTCTGCTTCCATGCACCGACTGAAAGATCGTGCGACCCTCCAAAACGCACGAGTCGGGGCGAATTCAATGATCCTGCAATCCCTCGCCGGGCTGCCGGCGTTCCTGGTCTATTTCTGCACGGCAATCGTTGCCGTGGTCGCGTATCTTTTCGTCTACACCCGCGTCACCGCGCATAACGAGTTCGACCTGATCCGCGCCAACGAACCGGCCGCCGCGATTGCACTGGGCTTGAGCCTGCTCGGCTTCGTGCTGCCGCTGGTCAGCGCCATCGCCCATTCCGCCAATGTCTGGGATTGCCTGATCTGGGCGGCGATCGCGCTGATCGTGCAGATCATCGTCTACTACCTCGTTAGGATTCCGGTGCCGAAACTGTCGGCGCGGATTGCGGCCGGCGAACTCGCCGCCGCGATCTGGCTCGGACTGTCCTCGCTGGCCGCCGGCGCGATCAACGCCGCTTGCATGATCTACTGACCATGGCCAACAAACCGGACAACGAATTCGGCAAACGCAAACCGGTCTCGGTACCGGCCTCACCGCGCCCGGCTCCACCTCCGGCCAAGCGTTCGGGCCATGTAGCACTCCTGCTGATGGGCACGTTTGCCATCGGCAGCGCCGCCTACACGCTGATGCCGAGCCGCACTTGCGAGCAACCAAACCCGCACCTGGCATCGCCGACGCAAAATTCGGCCGAGTGCTCCTCCCGCAGCTCTTCCTCGAGCCATGGCGGCGGCTCCGGGGGCGGCTCGTCGCGCGGCGGTTACTATAACAGCGACTACTCCTCCTCGAGCCATTCCTCCTCCCATTCCGGCTCGCACGCGGTGCAGCGCGGCGGCTTCGGCTCGTTCGGGCGTGCCATCGGCTTTTCAGGCGGTTGAATTTCATGCAGCGGATCGACTGCCCCGAACGTGACGACTGGCGCGCCACCGCCGAACACGTCGGGTTTACTTTTCACACCATCGATGGCGAACGCTATTGGGACGAGCGGGCCTACTACGCGTTCACGCTGCAGGAAATCGAACGGCGGATCGAGGCGCCCACCGCCGAGATCGATGCGATGTGCCTTGAACTGGTCGACCGAGCGATCAAGGACGAAAAATATCTGCGGCGGTTGAAAATACCGGAAGCCTTCTGGCCGCTGCTGTCCGAGAGCTGGCGCCGCGACGATGCCAGCCTCTACGGCCGGCTGGACCTGAGCTACGACGGCTGGAGCCCGGCGAAACTGCTGGAATACAACGCCGATACGCCGACTTCGATTTTCGAAGCGGCGGTTTTTCAGTGGGCCTGGCTCGAACAGGCGATGGAGCGCAACATCATCCCGAAACGCGCCGATCAGTTCAATTCAATCCACGAGCGCCTGATCGACGCCTGGAAGAAACATGGCGGCGCCAGGCATCTTCATCTCATGGGAATGACCGACAATACCGAGGATGCCGGTACGCTGACCTACCTGCAGGACACGGCGAGCCAGGCCGGACTGAAGACGACATTCATGGATATCAAGGACGTCGGGTTGGATGGCGATGGCCGCTTCGTCGATCTCGACGACCGCGCAATCGAGCTTGTCTTCAAGCTCTATCCCTGGGAATGGATGTTCCGCGACACGTTCGGCGAAAAACTCGCGACGACACCCACCCGCTGGATTGAACCGCCATGGAAGGCGATCCTCTCCAACAAGGGTATCCTTCCCCTGCTGTGGGAGATGTTTCCGAAGCACCCCAACCTGCTGCCGGCCTATTTCGAGGACGATCCGAAGGCGGCAATGCTCGGCTCCTCGTTCGTGCGCAAGCCGCTCTATTCGCGCGAGGGCTCCAACGTCGCGCTCGTCAGCGCCGGCACCACGCTGGCGGAGCAGCAGGGCCCCTATGGCGCGGAAGGATTCATCCGGCAGGCCTTCGCGCCGCTGCCGAGCTTCGCCGACCAATACCCGGTGCTCGGAAGCTGGCTGGTCGATCGCACGCCATGCGGCCTGTCGATCCGCGAGGACGCGAACCCCATCACCGGCAACACGTCGCGTTTCCTGCCGCACGCGATCTTGTAGCGCGGCATGTCGGAGAACACGGTTAGCTCGCCGCAGCAACCGCCCGCAGAGTTTGCGGCACCAGGGTCGACGCCCCTACCCGTATCACCGGCGCGATGTTCGGACGATAAAGTCCGCGCCGTTCCGGATAGGGCTTGAAGCTGTTGGTGATGCCAACCACGGACTCGGCAGCGCCCAGCGCCAGCACGCCGTCGGGCTCCATCATCCGGGAGAGCCGCTCGAAGATGTTGGCCTTGGTATTCTGATCGAAATAGATCAGCACGTTGCGGCAGAAGATGACGTCGAACACGCCGAGATGGGAGAAGTCCTGCAGCAGGTTGAGCTGACGATGCTGCACCATGCTGCGGATTTCGGCGTTGATCTGCCAGAGCTCGCCGTTCTGGGTGAAATATTTGACCAGCAACCCAATCGGCAACCCGCGCTGCACCTCGAACTGGCTGAAGATGCCGGCCTTCGACTTTTCCAGCACCGCCTGCGACAGGTCGGTCGCGACGATCTCGGTGCGCCAGCCGGACAGCAGGGATCCCGCCTCCTTCAGGCACATCGCGATCGAATACGGTTCCTGTCCGGTAGAGGAAGCCGCGCACCAGATGCGTAAAGCGCGGCGGGCCGCGCGCGCCTGTACCAGCGCCGGAATCACCGCTTCCCGCAAATGATCGAACGGAATCTTGTCGCGGAAGAAGAATGTCTCGTTGGTGGTCATCGCCTCGACCACCTCCGCCGTCAACGCGGTGGCTCCGCCTTTCATCTTCTCGACGAGTTGCGAAATGCCCGGCAGGCTCGACTTGCGCGCGAGCGGCAGCAGCCGGCTTTCGACCAGATATTGCTTGTCGGCCGAAAGATCGAGCCCGGAGCGCTCTTTCAGAAGCTTACGCAGATACTCATAGTCTGAAGGCGTCACGAACGATCTCCCGAAAACAACCGAACCAGTTTTGGCGCGATCTGATTGAGCGGCAGAACCGCCGCGCAAATACCTGCATTGGCGGCCGCGCCCGGCATGCCCCACACCACGCTGGTCGCTTCGTCCTGGGCGATCACGCTGCCGCCGGCGGCGACGATCTCCTTGCCGCCGCGCATACCGTCGGAGCCCATGCCGGTCAGAATCACCGACATGATGCCGCCGTGCCAGACATCGATGGCGGAGTTGAACAGCGGGTCTACCGCGGGCTTGCAGAAATTCACCGGCGGCCCGTCGTCGAGCGCGATCACGGTGTCGGCGCCATGGCGCGCGACCCGCATGTGACGGCCACCCGGCGCAAGATAGATCCGGCCGGGCTTGACGATCTCGCCGTCAACGGCCTCATGCGCCGGCCGGCGGCTCGCACGTCCCAGATGCTCGGCTAGAATCGTGGTGAAGGTTGGCGGCATGTGCTGGGTGATCAGCACCGGAAAGCGATCGATCACCGGCCCGATGTCGGCGACCAGCGCCATCAGGGCCTGCGGGCCCCCGGTCGACGAGCCGATCAGGAGCACACGCGGCGCCAGCATGCTGAAGGGCCGGCGCGCCAATGGCAGTTGCGCAACCGGTGCCGAGACCGGATGAACCGATACCTCGCGCACCCGCTCGGAGGCTGGTGGCAGCGTAGGGCTCGCGGCAGGCGACGCACGGCGGCGAGCCCTGGCGCCCAGATGGCGGATCTTCTGGATCAGATCGTGGTGGAAGGTCTCCGCAGCGGTGGCCTCGCGCGTGCTCTCCGGCTTTGGAATGTAGTCGGCGGCGCCGAGCGAGAGCGCCTTGAAGCTGATCTCCGCATTGCGGCGGGTCAGCGTCGACGCCATGATGATGACGAGGTCGCGCTTTTTTGCAAGCAACTGGGGCAGTGCCGAAATGCCGTCGAGTTCCGGCATTTCGATGTCGAGCACCGCGACATCGGGCTTGATGCGATCGATCTGGTTGACGGCGTCGAGGCCGGTGCGCAGGGAGGCGGAAACCTCCATGTCCGGCTCTGCGCCGATCCAGCGCGAGATCATCCCGCGGATCACGACGGAGTCGTCAACCACCATCACGCGCAGCTTGTCTTGCCTGGTCGAGATTGGCGGCGGAGACTTCGTTAACGCAACACTCATTACTTCACCCGACCCAACTCAAGCGGCACACTTGCAAAACCAACGCCGATGGCCGTTGGGCCGCCGGGATCACATAGAGATCAGATCAGGCCGACTTCCTGGAACTTCGCGGTGACGATGTCCTTGTCGAACGGCTTCATGATGTATTCGTTGGCACCGGCATGCAGCGCACGCGCGATGTGCGCGACGTCGTTTTCGGTGGTGCAGAACACCACCTTGGGCGCGTCGCCACCGGGCATGCGGCGCAGATTGCCGAGGAATTCGTAGCCGTCCATGACAGGCATGTTCCAGTCGAGCAGAACCGCCTCGGGCATCGCGCGCTTGCAGACTTCAAGCGCTTTCTGGCCGTCCTCGGCCTCGACGATTTGAAAGTCGAGACCTTCGAGGATGCGTCGTGCGACCTTTCGGATGACGCTCGAGTCATCTACGACCAGACATGTTTTCATTTTAGGCCTCCAGTTCCAGCAATCCCAGCAGGGACGTTTTAATTCCAGGTTCGATCTTTATGCCGCCATCAGGTCGGGCATGATTTCGAGCACGCGATCGACATCGAGGACGACCATGAGCTGGCCGTCGAGGCGGTGCACGCCGCCGGCGAGCTTGGCGAAGCGGGCATCCAGGTTGACGGGATTTTCCTCGCGGCCATTGTCCGGCAGCCGCAGCACCTCGCCGATCTGGTCGATCAGGAGGCCGTAGGATTCGCCTCTGAGGTCGACGCCGACCGCCATCGGCGGCTTGCCGTCGTCGTTCTTCGGCAAGCCCAGCCGGGCGCGCATGTCGACCACGGTGACGATGCGGCCGCGCAGATTGAGCACGCCGGCGATCTCGGCGGAGGACAGCGGCACCCGGGTCAGCCGTTCCGGCATGAACACGTCCTGCACCCGCGAGATCGGCAGGCCGAACAATTGCCCGCCGATCACGGCGGTGACGTATTCGGCCACGGTGCCCTCGATGGTCTCGGTCTTGGTTGTCATTGGCTCGTTACCGTTCTCTCGTTTTGAGCATGATCTCTTCGGAAAACCGGTTCCCACTTTTCCGGATCATGCTCTAAGCCGCTTGCCGGGTCTCGGCGGTCTGTTCCTTCAGCGCCGCGATCAGGCCGGGACGGTCGAACTTGGCGACGTAGTCGTGGAAGCCGGCCTGCCGCCCGCGCTCGATCGCCGCCGGCGACACCAGCGAGGACAGTGCGATGATCGGCATCGTGTTCAGGTTGTTGTCGGCCCGGATCGTCTCGGCGAACTCGAAGCCGTTCATGTCGGGCATCTCGATGTCGGTCAGCACCACGTCGAAAGTCTGGCCCGAGCGCAGCGCCGACAGCCCCTCCTGCGCGTTGACGGCGACCCGCACCTTGTAGCCGGCGGCCTTCAGGACCGGCGCCAGCATGTTGCGGAAGAAGGCGCTGTCGTCGACCAAGAGCACCGATTGCGCCGTCGAGGAGGCCCGCATCTCCTTGCGCGAGAACCAGTCGGCGAACGCCATCGGCAGGAAGTGGCCGACGTCGATCACCTCGGTGGCCTGGCCCTTGATCACGGCCGACCCGAGGATGCCGTCCTGCTGGCCGGCGACCTCGATGTGCAGCCGCTCCTCGACGATGTCGATGATCTCGTCGACCACGAGCCCCATCGAGCGGCCGTCGTCGGCGAACACCAGAATCGGCTGCGAGCCTTGCGTCTGCACGGTGACCCCGGCCATCTGCACCAGGGGCATCAACTGCTCGCGGTACTGCACCATGTAGCGGCCGTTGGAGAGCTCGATCTTGTCGGTGGCGATCTCCTCCAGCCGGGTGACGAGGCCGAGCGGCACCGCCTTGGGCTGCGAGGAGCCGGCGCGGAACACGAGCAGCGAGGTGAGCTGTTCGCCGGACATGGCATGCGCCGCGGAGGCCTCGTCGGCCATCTCATGGGCCGAGGAGCCGGAGGCGCCGAGCGCTTTGGCAATGCCGTTGGGGTCGATGATCATGATCACGGCGCCGTCGCCCAGAATGGTGTTGCCGGAGAACATGTCGATGTGGCGCAGCTTGGTCGACATCGGCTTGACCACGATTTCTTCGGTGTGGAACACGCCGTCGACCACGATGCCGAAGGTCTGGCTGCCGACCTGGGTGACCACGATAAAGCCGTTCTCGGGGTCGCTGGACGAGCCGTCGTCGATCTTGAGGAGCTTCTTCAAATGCATCAGCGGCAGCAGCTTGTTGCGCAACCTGAGGACGGCCGTATCCTTGATGCGCTCGATGCGGTGTTCGGAGTTGGCGCGGGCGCGCACCAGCTCGACAACCGACAATTGCGGGATGGCAAAGCGGTCGCCGGCGGCTTCCACGATCAGGGCCGAGACGATCGCGAGCGTCAGCGGGATCTTGATGGTGACGCTTGAGCCCTCGCCGGCCACGCTCTTGATGTCGATGGTGCCGCCGATCTGGTCGATATTGGTGCGCACCACGTCCATGCCGACGCCGCGGCCGGAGACCGAGGTGACCTGGGCAGCGGTGGAGAAGCCCGGCGCGAAGATGAACTTGTGGATCTGGGCTTCGGTCATCTTCTCCAGCTCGGTCTCGGTGACGAGACCATTCTGCAGCGCCTTGGCCTTGATCCGCTCGGTGTTCAGCCCGCGGCCGTTATCGGCAATGCAGATGATGATGTGGCCGCCCTCGTGATAGGCCGACAATCGGATGGTGCCCTGCTCGCCCTTGCCGGCCGCGAGCCGCTCGGCCGGCGTCTCCAGGCCGTGGTCGGCGGAGTTGCGCACCATGTGGGTCAAGGGATCCTTGATCAGGTCGAGCACCTGGCGGTCGAGCTCGGTGTCGGCGCCGTGCATCTCGAGTTCGATCTGCTTGCCGAGTTCGCCGGAGAGGTCGCGGACGATGCGCGGCAGCTTCTGCCAGGCGTTGCCGATCGGCTGCATCCGCGTCTTCATGACGCCTTCCTGCAGCTCGGCGGTGACGTTGGAGAGCCGCTGCAGCGGCACCTTGAACTCGGTGTCCTCGTTGCGGCGGGAGATCTCCAGGAGCTGGTTGCGGGTCAAGACCAGCTCGGAGACCATGGTCATCAAATGTTCGAGGGTGTCGACGTTGACGCGGATCGACTGGTTGGCGATCTTGTCGGCGACCTCGCCGTCGGCCTCGACGGCGACGGCACGCTTGGCCGGCTTGGCCTTGGCTTCCTTTGCAGCTTCTTTCGCCTCAGGCGCCGGCGCAGCCTTGGCGACCGGCGCGGGCGCGACTTCGGTCTCGGTTTCGCGGAAGGCGCGTTCGAGGTCGTCGAGCGAGACCTCGCCCGGACGCAACGGGCGTTCCAGCACCTGCTCGACCAGCGTGCCCGACGTGACCTGAGGCTTCGCCGGCGGCGCGGCCACGACGGGCGCAGGCGCCGGTTCAGGCTGCGCTTCCGCATGGTGGCCGCCTTCGGCCATCGCATGCAGCTTCTCGATCAGGTCTTCGTCGGTGCCCTCGGGCTCGGTCTCGGTGGCTTCCAGACCGGCGAGAATTTCCTTGATGCGGTCGATGCTCGACAGGATCAGCGTCACGGCCTCCGCCTTGACCGGCATGCCGTCGCGGAACTTGCCCATCAAGGTCTCGCCGGCATGGGCGAGCGCTTCCAGCCGCGGCAGGCCCAGAAAGCCGCAGGTGCCCTTGATGGTGTGGACCAGGCGGAAGATGTTATCGAGGATCTTCGCGTCGCTCGGGTCCTGCTCGAACCGCACCAACTGATTGTCGACCGTATCCAGGCTCTCGCTGGTTTCGGTCAGGAACTCCCGCAACAAATCATCCATGAAACTGGCCTTCGCACGCACCGGCACGCGACATCGACGTGCCTTACGGAACGGGGCCAGCTTCTATGCAAAGCGTTTAATATTGGTTGAGCAAATGGAAAAGAACGGGATCAACAAAGAGATAAGGCGGCAGAAATGAATTCTGCCGCCTGTTTTCAACGGTTGGTTAACCATGTCGGCGTGGTCGCGCGCTCAGGAAGCGGTAACGAGCACCTTCTCACCGTCCAGCGCAAGCGTCACGCTCAGCCCGCAGGCCTGCGCCAACAGCCGCGTATAGTAAGGCTGCACCGCATGCGCGTCGACGGCCGCCGTCGAACTCGCGCTCACGAGATCGGCGATATTCTGCGGCACGCGAGCGTTGAGGCCGGAAGACGTGACGCGAAAACCCATCGTCTCGCCGTCGCCGATCGGATCGATCGTCAGCGTGCCGCCGCGCGGAATCGTTTGCTGCGCAATGATCAGCATGTTCAACAGCAGCTTGACGCGGTTCTTCGGCAGCAAGAGGCGCGGCAGATTCCAGGTGATGGTGATCTTGCCGTCCTCGATGTGGCCGCGCGCCATGGTCTGGGCGTCGCCGAGATCGATCTGCGCGCCCGCCGACCCCGCAGCGCCAAACGCCAGCCGGCAGAACTGCAACCGCGCGGAGGCGGTCTTGGCGCTCTTGCGGATCAGGTCGAGCGCGAAATCGCGGTCTTCGGGCTTCGGGTTGTCGTCAAGCACCTCGAGCCCATTGACGATCGCGCCAACCGGGCTGATGAGATCGTGACAAACTCGCGAACACAACAGCGCCGCAAGTTCGAGGGTATCGGGAGCCGGACCGGGAGACGAAGTGCCAGACATCATGGGTTCCTGGAAAGCCGCCGAGTCGCGATTGCTGGCGGGCCGTTACGAATCACGCTTGCTTGTCGATTTGATACACTGCGCAGCCCTGTGCTGCCAGCACAGGGCGGCCATGGTAAGGCAGGACGAACCGCAAATGGGCCGAGCTCATGAATGAAGCACGTCCACTCGACCGTGAGGCCGCAGCAGCTCTGATCGAACCGCTGACCGAGATCGTGATCCGGGCCGGCGCCGCTATCCTCGCCGTCAACCGTTCCGCCATGAAAGTCGACGGCAAGACCGACGGCTCGCCGGTAACGGAGGCCGATCTGGCGGCCGATCGAATCATCGCCGAGGGCCTTGCCCAAGTGGCACCCGAAATACCTGCGCTGTCGGAAGAGCGCGCCCAAACGTCCGCGCTGCCCAATAAGGACAGCTTCTTTCTGATCGACCCGCTCGACGGCACCAAGGAATTCGTAGCCGGCCGCAACGAATTCACCGTCAACCTGGCGCTGGTGACCCACGGCGTGCCGCTGCTTGGCATTATCAGCGCACCCGCGCTCGGGCTGATCTGGCGCGGCATTGTCGGACGCGGCGCCGAGCGGCTGACGCTCGGCAAGGGTAAGCCGCTGGTCGAGCCGATTCATACCCGCCCTTGCCCGCCGCGCGGCCAGCCATGGACCGTCGCGGTCAGCCGCTCGCATGGCGACGCCAGAACCGAAGCCTTTATTGCCGAAAGACCGGGGGCGGTACGGTGCGAGCTTGGCTCGGCGGTCAAACTGGGCCGGGTGGCCGAAGGCTCCGTCGATATCTATCCCCGGCTCTCGCCGACCTCGGAATGGGACATAGCGGCGGGCCATGCGGTCGTCGCGGCCGCCGGCGGCAGGATCGCGGATTCAAACGGCGCCGCCCTGCAATTTGGCACGGGACGGATGGGCTTCATCGTTCCGGAATTCATCGCCTGGGGCGATCCGACGGCACTGTTCCCGGGGTCGCTCGCTCGCCCGGGCTAGGGAAGTTTGCTACAGGCGAAACTACTGCGCCAGCCCTTGCTCCAGCCCCGGCCAGCGCGCGACGGCGTCTTTCAGGAAACGCGCCGGCTCGGCGGCGAATGCATCGCGGTTGTCCTCGCGGCCGAACAAATAGAGCCGCTGGCCCGCAACCACCCAGAAGCGCGGGTTGCCCGGATAGGTTACCCCCCGCCCCAGATCGACCGGGTCATAGCCACCGAACTGAGGCCCGTAGATTTCCGGATGCGCGACGAAAGAGGCGCGATTGCCCTCGTTGCGGAAACGCCAGACGGCGCCGGCTTCGCGAGCCTCGAAATCAGGCAACCCCTCGATGGCCATTGATTCCGTAAAATAGGCGACGGGATCGAAGCCTCCGATCGCGAGGCCGGAATAGCGGTTCACCACCACCCGCTCGGTGGTCGCGGCGCGCGCGGCAAAATCAAGGCTGGCTACGCAAAAAAACCCTGCCAATAAGGCAAAAAGGGCCATTTGGGGGCGCCAACCGTATCTTTCCTGCCGTTGTGCCGTCATCAACAACGCCCATTTGGTTGGGTCGATGGCATGAAACTGCCTTTCGCCAGAAGAGATAGGCACCTATTCGTATCAATACCGTCAACGCCGTTGTAGCGCGCTCACACCGCTTTGAGGCTAGGCCGCCCAATGCGCTCCGGCGGTTCAGTATTGCCGGTAAGCCCGAAAACCAAATTCTCCAGTTCCTGTGTCGGAAGTTGCAGATCGGCTGCAATCTGGTTCTTGGAAATCCGCTCGCCCCAAAGCTCGGTGAAGACCTTCTTCCAAATCACTGACTGTTCTCTCGGCAAGCCATTAGGCTCATCGGTCCGATAGCCTCTTTGATTGATCTGGATACAGAACGTCCGGTACTGCCAGTCGCTCAATATGCCCAGTTTATGCAGGCGATAGGCGAGAGCAGACGTTGATACCCCCCAACGCCTTTTAGCGGCGACTAAATCGTCAAGCCTTCTGACGAACGGAATGCGCGATCTAACATCCGCCGTTGGCATCAAGAATGAGGAGGCAAAGTTGTTTGCTTCCATTTCCGCATCACGTCCTTGCCGAGGACCGCCGTGCTTGTGCAGAACCAAATGCGCTAATTCGTGCGCAGCATCTAGGCGGCTTCGCTCTGCCGACTTGAAGGTGTTTAGAAACACGTACGGGACATCATTTCGCCAACAGGAAAAAGCGTCCACGTTCTTCGTATTCTCAGCTAACGAAAATACCCGGACGCCCTTTGCCTCCAACAGCTTAATCATGCTGCTGATCGGCTGCTCACCAAGAGCCCAGACCTGCCGAAGCGTTCTGGCTGCGGCAGCCGGGTCGCGCTCATGAGACAAGTCTATGAGTTGCGGTTCCGGCAAGTTGAACTTAGTCGAAATGTAATCCGAGAATAGATACGCCAATGAACCTGATGCCAACGCCGCGTCGCGTTCGCGAGCAGTCATCGACGTCAGGCTGCGGAAACTGGCCGAGTTCTTGTCCAGATCATCAATGTCGTCGCCAAAAAAGAACTCTCTTGGGAACCCGAGCTTTCTTGCGATCAAATCGACCGTCTCCGGCTCCGGCTCATTGTTCGCCTTCTCTAAGCGAGTGACTGTAACCGGCGACATACCGATCAGTTCAGCCAGTCCTTTGCTGCTGAGCCGCCGCCGTTTCCGGGCGAGGCTCAATCTCTGCGGATTGAACATCGAACTTAGCGCTTCCGCGTGACGTTGATTTCGAAATCCTGCGCCGGGCCCTCGTCGCCATCGATCACCTGCGGCATCATGCTGGCCCACTCGCCCGCCTTGATGATGTAAATGCGCTCGTTGAAGCCCTTAAACTGGCCATCTTCAATGCGCTTCGGGAACGAAAGCTCCGCGCGCACATCATCGCCATTGATGTAGACGAAGAGGTACCAGAGCGCGGCGTTTTCGCGCTGATGCTTTTCACGTTCTTCTGCGTCGAATTCGGGAAAAAGGTTCTGCTGGCCCAGATCGACGGCCTTGCTGGCAGCGGGGCCCTTATTGGAAATCGCCTTCGGGTCGCGGTTGTCCTCGCATGCGCTGTCGGCATTCTGGAAAACGATCTTGACGCCAGTTCTAGGATCGAAGGTAGCTTCAATGTTTCCGGTCCGGTCGATTTCCCAACCTTTGGAGCGCAGAGCATCGCGCAAGGCGCCGGTTCCATAGATGTAAGAAAGCTGTCCGGCTGCATTGACGGGCTGGTTCAGGACAAAGCCTGCCTTGGCGGCGACGGCCTGATGGACAACTCCGATCAATTCAGGGGCGGACAGGCCGAGTTGATCCAAACGAGACGCGACTTCGTATTCCTGTGCAATAATGCGGTCGGCAGGCATTCGGGGGTCTCATGTTAATTTTCGGGACCTCATTTGTGGCAGAGAAAATTAACATGGTCAAGCCAAACTGCGCTTCTCAACCGATTTTCCCAGCTTTTGCACGTCCACCCGGTGCCTTTGCCCCGTTTTCATGTAGAAACTTGCCCGTATCAATTCCGGCAATGCCGTTGTGCCGTCATAGTTGGTGCCGATAACATGCGAGTCGAGGGGACACTGGGCGCAACCTAGAGCCATGCTGTTGGCGTCAGGTTAAGGCGGCGGCCAGAATTTCGATGCCAGGGGTTCTTTCATGACGTTTGCTTCACGCCTTGCCGCGGTGACGTTCGCCGCGCTGATGTGCTGGACCGTGCCAGCTTCCGCGCAGCAGGCGCCGCCACCGGCGTACCCGGCGCAGCAGCCGGGGCCTGGGCCTTATCCGCCGCCGCAGCGCCAGCCGGGACCCGAGACATTCGGGCCCGAGGAGCTGGTGTCGGCCGGACACAAGTTCTTCGGCAACGTCTCGCGCGGCCTGGCGTCGGTCATCGAGCGCGCGGTCAGCCAATGGGGCCTGCCCAATGGTTACGTGCTGGGCGAAGAGGGCTCAGGCGCTTTTGTGGCGGGCCTGCGGTACGGCGAAGGCACGCTCTACACCAAGAATGCCGGCGATCTGCGGGTCTACTGGCAGGGGCCATCGGTCGGCTTCGACTGGGGCGGCGACGGCGCGCGCACGATGACGCTGGTCTACAACCTGCCCGCCACCAGCGCGATCTACCAGCGCTTCGTCGGCATCGACGGCTCCGCCTACATTGTCGGCGGCTTCGGCATGACCGCGCTGACCGCCAACAACATCGTGCTGGTGCCGATCCGTTCCGGCATCGGCTTAAGGCTCGGCGCCAATGTCGGGTATCTCAAATATACTCCGCGGGCGACCTGGAACCCGTTCTAAGCCCATCTTTCAAGCAAAGACGCCAAGTCTCCCCGGACGGATTCAGGTTAACGCGGCATTGGGCTGGCGCGGGGTCGGGCTGGCGTGGCAATGTTGTTAACGATTCCTTGCCTGTGTGGAGTAACCATCCATGATCGAACCGATCATGTATCTGGCGATCGGTTTTCTGGTCTCGATGTTGTTCGGCCTGATGATCGTGCCGCTGGTGCATAACCGCGCGGTGCGCCTGACGACCCGGCGGCTGGAGGCGGCGACCCCGCTGTCAATGGCTGAAATCCAGGCCGACAAGGATCAGTTGCGCGCGGAATTCGCGATGTCGGCGCGGCGGCTCGAAATGAGCGTCGAGCAACTCAAGAACAAGACCACGAGCCAGCTCGCCGAACTCGGCAAGAAGAGCGATGCGATCAACCGCATGAAGATCGAGCTCGGCGAAAAGAACGCCACGATCTTCGCGCTCGAAGCGCGCGAGAAGGCAATGAAGGAGCAGCTACGCGCCACCGAAGAGGAATTCGCGGCCAAGACCGAACTGTTGCGCAACGCCGAGCAGGCGCTGACCGACAAGCAGGCCGAACTCGCCAGGATCAATCACGAATTGAACAACCGTTCGATGATGGCGGACAGCCGCCAGGTCGAGCTGGTCGCGGTGCGCACGCAGATCGAGGAACTGAAGGGCCGCGTCGGCGATGCCGAAAAGGAATTTTCGGCAACCCAGGCCCGCCTCACGCACGAGCGCGCCGAGTCCGAGCATGCGACGCGCGAACTGATGGACGCGCGCAGCCGCGTCGAAAACCTGAGCCAGCGCGTCACCGATCTCGACCGGCAATTGATCGTCCAGGTCAAGGAAGCCGAGATGCTCGGCAACCGCGTTGGCGACCTCGAAGCGCGGCTGGCGACGCAAGGCAAGATCCTGGCCGAACGCGAATACGAGAACAATCAGCTCCGGCAGACCAATGCGGCTGCCGAGCGCATCATGATGGATCTGCGCAACGAAGTCGCGAGCCTGTCGGGCGGCGGCACTTCCGTGGCGATCGAGAAGTTGCGCACCGAAAAGGCGGCGGTGGAAGAACAGCTTCGCATCGCCCGCGACGAGCGCGCCAAACTGCAGCGCGACATCAACGCGATCCAGCAGCAGGCCGAAAGCTCCTGGGCGACCGAGCGCATGGAAAACGCGCTGTTGCGCGAGCGTATCAACGACATCGCGGCCGAAGTTGCAAAACTCGCGATGCAGCTCGAGGGTCCGAACTCGGCGATCGAGGCCATGCTGGCGGCGGAACCCGCGCCGAAAGTGCCGGCCAAGCCCGCCAACGACGTCGCCGGTGCCGCCCCCGCCATGTCGGAAGGCGGCGGGACGCTGGCCGAGCGCATCCGCGCGCTGCAGTCGCACGCCTCGCGGGCCCGCCAGCAGGGAGCGTAATTCCCCCGCCCCACGCGAAAACGCGACGCGACGGTCCGACTGATCGCTTGACACTAGGGGTTGGTCCTTCGTAAATCGCGGGCTCTGACAGGGCCCATTGTTTGCCCACACTTCCCGGACGCATAGCTCAGCGGGAGAGCGTTCCCTTCACACGGGAGAGGTCCAAGGTTCGATCCCTTGTGCGTCCACCATTAAATCTTTATTTTCAATCATTTGCTGAACCAATTCCCTGAAGGCGTGCCCCAAAAAGCTGGGGCACAACAGGGGCATGCGGCGATGCCGACGCCAATCAAGAGTTGGCTGATCAATTACGACGATATCCGTGTGGACAGCATGTTCTTCCTGAAGTTCGTCTCGCGCGGATGATGGACGCAGACATGGTCGCGCTGTTCAAGCGTGAGAGCGGCCGGAGCCGGAACGCCGACCGAATGCGTCAAAGAGGAAGCTGCGCTTGAAGCATTGCCGCCGTGTCGAGGAACGACGGATGGTCTTCCGCCCTTCTGCCGTGACTGGCTATTTAGAGACAAGGATCGGTTCACCGGACCTGGGTGTGGAGGCAACTTCCGCCAGGAGCAGCAGCCAACGGCGTGCCTCGTTGAAGATCAGGAATTCGCGGCTTACGCGGTCACGCGCATTTCGTCCCCAGACCTCGCGCTCCTTGTCATCTGCGAGCATCGCATCGAGCGTGTCTGCGACCGCCTAAGCATTCCCGGGATCATCCACGAGACGGCCTGTAGTTCCATCGACAAGTTGAGCCCGAATACCTGCCGCTGCACCTCCCATCACCGGACGAGTCTTCCACATTGCCTCGGCAACGGTGAGACCGAAGCCTTCACGAACTGAGTTTTGCACTACGACCGTTGAACAGCGCTGTAAGGCATTCACCATCAGCGCGTTTTGCTTAACCGAGGCCAAAGGCAGCTTTAGAATCGCGATTTCATGCTTGAGTTCAGGCGGCAAGTTGCTCCATCGCTCACATAACTCGGTCAATACTTCCAAGGCTTCGGGATCATCCTGTACACCTTCCGGCTCAGGACCGGCGAGGACCAGCCGCGCGTGATCAATGGAGAGTTGGTGCCGATCGCTCCGGGCCCGTGCAGGCTTTCCTCTCTTGAGGAGCACGAAAGCATCCAGCAACGGGCCGACGCCCTTCAGCCGGTCCCATCGAGAGATCTGGGTCAGTATAGGACGGAAGAGCAGGCCTAGGTCCTCCGGGAACACCGCAGACTTGAAGCTCCCATCGACTTGGAGCCGTAAAGCCGGCGCCTCGAACGGCGGAGTGAGCACCGGATGCATCGTCGCAGCCAACGCGGCGTCGATCAGGATGCCCGATGTCTTAGGCACCGAGAGTTCGCGGTTCTTGTGCGTCAGCGGGTCTATCCCTGGCGGGATGATCGCTGCCTTTCCTGATAGAAAAGAAGGTACGTATGCGTCGAGCGTGAAGATGCTGCGGTCGTATGCGAGGACATCGGCCTTCAGAAACTGCCAAGCCTCTTCACTAACAGGTACGGTCTGGTCGAAACCGACGTGACAGCGCCAGATCGTCGGCAGGCCGCGCTTCGCTTTTAGGCGCGCACCCATTCCAAGCGGCTGTGGGTCATGAACGATCAAGATGTCGTCGGAGCCGAGTTCGCTGGCGAACTCATCGGCAAGCCGGGTGCTCACACCATCGTAGAGCTCGCGGTCCCGTCGGCCAAGTCCGGTCTTGCCCACGCCGTGCAGATGGTTATGGACGCGCTTTGTTAATGCGAAGAACGCCGGGTCCGGGCTGTGGATAACAACCCATTCCACAGAGAGTCCGAGCTGTCGCATCAAGGAAACGACACGGGGCAGGCCCTCGGCCACGCCACCTCCCTGCCTCGTCGAACTGACCATCCATATCTTGCGGCCGGTCAGTAGCGGCACGGAAATTCGCGCGGCGGCCTCGAGATCCGCAACCTGCGAGGTCAAGTAGTTGTACTCGGCGTAGTCTTCGAGCCGGTAGCCTGGCTCAACTTCGACGGATTCAATATGGACGTTCATTCTCTCTCCATCGCGGCGAATTGCCGATAGCAGCAGCGCCCTGAACGGCGGGAGATGCTTGGACTCGTATCGACCTACAACTCGGACAGTTTTCGTTGGTTTCCACGCCACAGGGGACGTCCGCCGGCGACCCGACGCACAATTCTGGAGGCACGAAGTATCGCTGCGAGACGCAATGCATACGCCGCAATGTCCTTGATAAGGACTGCAAGGACCGGCCGGGGCTTCAGCTCGAAGAAGCTCACGAAAATCGGAATCGCGTACGCAAAGCAGGCCGAACACTTTTGGGGATTGTCAATATATCGAACAGAAAAATGGATTCCAGCAGCGGCCAAATGACCGACCTCGCCGAGCGGTGGCTGGCGAGCAAACGGTCAATCATTTCGTCCTGACCGTCGGACAGTAGTGCACCATGGCGCGGCTCCCCGAGGATACCTGACAAGGTTAGCAGGTATGAAAGCCCACGATCATGTGCAATCTCGACCGGCGCAGTCGCAAGGCCATATGTTCTGCATTCGACGCAAGGATAGCATAGCGTGAACGTCATCGTTGAACTGAACGATCAAGCCGACCGCTCATTGCTCATCGTCGAGGACGACAAGCCGTTCCTGGAGCGCCTGTCACGCGTTATGGCGATGCGCGGCTTCATCGTGACCTCCTGCGATAGCGTGTCCGCCGGTCTCGCGCAGATCGGCGAGGCCGCGCCCACGTTTGCAGTGGTCGATCTCCGTCTAGGTGACGGCAGCGGCCTTGACGTCGTCTCCGCGCTGAAGCTCAAGCGCCCGGATGCACGCGCGATCGTGCTCACCGGCTACGGCAACATCGCCACCGCGGTCACCGCGGTGAAGATGGGTGCGATCGACTATCTCTCAAAGCCCGCAGACGCCGACGACGTCGCTGCGGCGCTCTTGGCGAGAGGCACCGAGAAATACGAGCCGCCGGCCAATCCAATGTCGGCCGACCGCGTTCGGTGGGAACACATCCAGCGCATCTACGAGAAGTGCAACCACAACGTCTCGGAATCCGCGCGCCGGCTCAAGATGCACCGCCGCACCCTGCAGCGGATTCTCGCGAAGCGCGCGCCGCGGTAATGTGCTGGATGATGTCGCGCGTCGACGATACAAGCCCCCCTGGCGTATCGAGTTGAATGACCAAGCAACGCGCTCTTTCTTGGCGCGCCTTGGCAAGCGCATCGCAGATCAGCCGCGTTGCTGCGGCTCCGATTGCGCCTTTTGATTTCGGCTACAAGGATGCCCTCGCTTCGCTCGGCAGCGAGGTGGCTGTCAACAGTCAGGAATGATGGACGTCCATCGTAGCCACGATAGGCTAGGTTTGACGTCCACCAGGCTCGCATACTGGGCAGAGTCGTTCGCGTTGCGATCGGCGCGCTGGACAGCCAATAATTTTGTCACACGGTCTCGGCGCTGTACACCTGTAAGCTTTGACAGGGTGTTGAAAGGCTCGCGCCATGCTGTGCTGCCATCCAGAGGGCACGTCCGACACCCTCGAAATGGCTGATGAAAGCGCCATCGACTCATTACTGCCCTGGGCGCTGCCCCCGCGTCTGGGGCATTTTTGCGTGTTGCTTCCATTTTCAGCGCGCCTTCGTGGGATCAAGACCTCGCGACACTGCACCTCAATTCGCGTCACCCGGATTACGATCGGGCGGCGGTTCAGCGGCTGGTTCAAACGGCACCGGCCTCTCGAGGACGATCGGCGCGACGCCACCATCAGGCTGGTCTGCAATCGGAGCGGCGAAATTTAAGCTATATTCTTCTCCGGCAGGGCGCCGGAGAAGATGTGCGGTCCAAGCACTATCGCGGAAGCATTCTTTGCTCCCGCTCGCGAACCGGAGCTGAATCATGGGCGGGCGACGGGTACGGTCTGGTTCGACAATCTGTTGGGCCGAGCGCTTACTTCGGTGGTCGAACAGAACATAGTGGTGGTGCTTTGCGCGATTGACCGATGGGCTGTCGCGTCCGACGTTGATTGCGCAGATCTCAAAGAGAGAGCGTGCGCGGCTCCTCTGCGCCGAAAGCGCGGATGTCGATACGGTTGTCGTAGACCTGGACGATCGAAAAGGCCGTTGTGGTCGGGGTCTCGACCATGCCTTTGAAGTTGACGAAGTATTTGCGGCCGATCGCGCCGAAATTGCCCGCGTGGTTGTGGCCGTTGATGTAGAGGAGGAAGTTGTCGTAACTGGTCAAGAGATCGACCAGCCGGGTATCGTCCCAAAGATTGAGATCGTGGACCGGGTAGATGGGGTAGTGGCCCATCACGATAACGCGCTCGCCGGCCGCCTTCGCTTTGTTCATCACCTGCTGGATCCAGGCGAACTGCTCGTCGGAAATGCCGCCATTCACGTCGTGGGCGTTGCACGCGCCGGCGGCTTTCATGGTGGAAATGCGCCGGTTGGCCGCCGCGTAGTTCTCCGTGCCCTTGGCATTGGCGAAAAGGCTGATTTCATTGCCGTCGACGACGATGAAGCGATGCCCGCCGCCGAGGAAGTCGTAATAGGCGCGCCGCAATCCAAGCGTCTGAAGAACGGAGTTCAGGTAATCACCCGCCACGTAATAATCGTGATTTCCAAGGACGAAGAAGTTTGGGTGCGCGAGTGCTTTGTAGAGGGGCAGCAGGTGAGCATAGCTGCCCCACTCCCGATCAATGATGTCGCCGAGCGTGACGACGAATGCGAGGTCCTCGCGGTTGAAGACCTTGATTGCCTCGCTGAGCTTCCAGAGCGTGTTCGAAAAATACCGCGTACCGCTCGGCGCGATAGGAGCGTATTGCGGATCGGCGACCACGCCGAAGCGGAAGAGCGGACTCCCTGTCATCCGCTCAGCCGCCATCGAGAAGTCAGCGAAAGGAGTTACCAGAGCAGCAGCACTCCCTGCCCGGAGAAGCTGGCGCCGCGTCAGCATCCGATCTTGTTGTTCCCTGCCACCACATCCGCCAATAGGCGGAGTGCCCAAAATGATGGCATCGCAAGTACCACGCCACGCTCTGCTGCGCAACGTCCCCCTTCGGGTTCCCGACGTTCCCGTGAACGCTACGCGTTAGTCGGTTCCATCGCGCAGAACATCCGTGATGTCATGGAAGTCGTAGATCCTGAATGTGTCCGGAAACGCATAGGTCCGCTCCGGAAGGCGCTTGAGCTCCGTGCCGAAGTACTTGTCGAACACAATTCTGAACGTGTTGACTGACGTGACCTGCGGGTTCAGATCGCGGTAGTCGCCGTCGGAAAAATAGAACGCGTTCAGGATGCCCATCTTCTCCCGCAACTCGTCGATGGTTGCATCAAGCCACGAGCGGTCTTCGCTACGATATCTCGGCGGGAACGGCCCCTCGTCCGACTGGATGACGATGACCGGCTTCGGCCCGTCCGTGGCGAGCAGAGCCGAGACGACGTCCTTGATCAGCGAGTTGGCATACCGGACCTGCTCGACATACTTTTCCGTATCGGTGCGCTCAACCTGGTCGACTGATGGGCACCGTCCGTCCGAACCGAACACATAGGGATCGTGCGGCACGAGGACGTGAGCGAACACGAAGGCTTTATCGCCGCGCCTCGCGATCTCCTTTATCTTCTCGATCTGGCGCGGCACTCGATAGCACTGACCAAGGTCCGATTTTAAGCGCTTGGCAACAGTGTTGTCCGGCGCCAGCGCGTCGACGATCGGTGCCACGATTGTTCCCCGCAGGTACCAGTAGTTGAATTCAGATAGTCCGAAGCTGTGATTTTCGTCGGCGTGTGGATTGCTCTGAGTCGGCCCCCACCAGCTACCGAACTGGATGAACTTGTGGTCGCGGGATTTCAGGAAGCGGCCGACACGGTGGTCTTTGAGCATGTCGTAGAGAGGACGCCAGTCTCCGGTCCTGCTCCGCGGGTCCTCCGTCAGAAAATCGAGATAGCCCATATGGAACGTCGAAGCGAGCGAGTGCGCTGTCTTCAGATAGTTTGCGCGGCTGTTTGAAGCGACGTAGAAACCCTTCTCCTTGAGAAAACCCACAAGATCACTGTTATCGAAGCCATAGTAGTCGGCAAGAACCGGCTGCGAGCCGTATCGGTCGAAAATAAAATAGAAGAGCTGGCGCGGCGTATTGTTCGCGGCCGCGGCATCGACGATCACAGATCGCTGGGCCGCGGACGCCTCATCGACCGCGGCGGGAGCAAGGTGGGCGGTGCGGCTGGTCTGCCAGGAATACGAGGCGATCTGCCAGACCGGAACGACGAAAATCATCAGCGCGATGCCATTCAAGACGACATTCGCCGGAGAGAAGTCGATGCGTGGCCAAGCCACCGCCGCAAAGATGACGGCCGAGACCGCAATCATGAGCGGCAATGCCGCAACGGGCGTAAGGCCAAGTCCGGCATACTGATTCACCGCATCAACGATATCACCATAGAAGAGGCCTACGACCACAGCGGCGCTGGCGAGGATGGCTGCCTTTGCCCGAGAACCCCCAAGAACCGAGGCGAAAGCGAGAAAGAGGAGTGCCGCCGCTGCAAGTGCCGCGCCCAGCGCGGCAAGCAAATCGGCAATGTAAAGTCCGCGGAGATTCGTGGCATAAAGTCTGACGACGGACGTGCCTGCGAAAAGGAAGGGATGCAGCGCCAGGGTGGCGATACCCCACAGGACGGAGTTGATCCGAGCTCTATCCGGCTTCGCGCTCGCTTGCACTGCGGAATTCCACTCTGGCTTGCTTCACAGTCGTCCGCTCGTCACCGAGAAGCGACTTCGAACAGCCGCGCCCACCAACACACCCTATCCGCTGTTGATCAAGCAGATCTCGCGACAATTCGTCTCGCAACTTGCGTGACAGTTCTATGAACCATCTGCTGCGCGACGCGTTCCTCACGTTGTCAAGATAGCCCGGATGTTCCGTGTCCGGCTCTTCCCGGCGGGAGAAACTCAGATGCACAGGTTCCGCGCCCAGAGCTTCCGACTGACCCTGGCCATGATCGCCGTCTGCGTATCGACATCCTCGGCACATGCCTATCTGGACCCGGGCACTGGCAGCATCATCCTGCAGGTTCTGCTAGGCGGCATCGCGGGGCTTGTGCTCGCCATTAAGCTCTACTGGCACAAGTTTCTTTCGCTCAGCGGCTTAAGCAGCCCCGCGCGGAAAAGCGGACGCAGCGAGCCGAACGCCGGAATCGATGAGCGCAGCGGATCGTGACAACAACGCGGCGCATGCGGCTGGCGCGTCCGGCGAGACGGCTAGAGCGTTTTCCAGCGAAGTGGACACCGGTTCGCGTCAAGAAAACGCGTCAAAACAAAAACCTAGAGCCCGGTTCTGATTCAATCAGAACCGAAAAGGCTCTAGCTCAGGCATTTCAGTGAGCGCGCACAGAACGCAGAGCAATGCGCCTGCCGAACCCATTTCCCGGGAGCCCGGTTCATATCGCGACCGGAACGGTGCCGTCTATTGCCGCGATGGCGAGATCTTCCGCGGTATCAACGCAAAGGCTCTTGCGAATTGGACGCATCTGACCGCAACGCATTTCTTCCAGGACTTCACGAAGCGCGGAAGCATCGTACCGACCGAAATGGTCAGCGAGCCGGATTGGGGAAATTCCGCCCCACCATGGGCGGCCGTTCTTAAGCACGACCTCATCCCTTTTGTTTCCTATCCTTACGAATGGACGTTCGGCATGCTGAAGGATGCAGCCCTGCTACATCTTGAGCTGATGTTGGCAGCGCTGGAGGAGGACTTCATTCTGAAGGATTCCTCGCCCTACAACGTGCAATGGCACGGCGCGCGGCCGGTGTTCATCGACATTCCTTCCTTCGAGGTGCTGCTGCCAGGGCAGCCCTGGGTTGGATATCGCCAATTCTGCGAACTATTTCTGTATCCGCTCATGCTGCTCGCCTACAAACGAGTCGATTTCCGGCCCTGGCTGCGCGGCAGCATTGACGGCATTTCGGCCGCATCGCTGCAGCCGCTGCTTTCGCTCCGCGATCTAGTGCGGCCGGGCGTCGCGATGCATGTCGTGGCGCACAACGCGCTCCAGCGGCGCTATTCCGGCGGGAAAGGTAATGTAAGAGGTGCGCTCGCTGATGCGGGATTTGACAAGGGGTTGATCGTCCGCAACGTGTTGAACTTGCGGAAAATCATCTCCAGGATGGCGCTTGGAAGCAGTAAGACCGCGTGGTCGAATTACGCGAGGGCGCACAGCTATGGTGAGGCGGATTTCGCGGCAAAATGCGCCTTCGTGCGCAGTGCTACCGGTTCCCGCCGGTGGCGGCGCGTCTGGGACCTCGGCTGCAACACGGGTACCTTCTCGAAGATCGTCGCTAAACATGCGAATTACGTGGTGGCGATGGATGGCGACTGGATGGCCGTGGAGCATCTCTATCAAAGCCTGAAGAGAGATCCCTGCGGCGGCTCGATTCTGCCTCTCGTCATCGATCTTTCGGATCCCTCGCCCGGTCAAGGCTGGCGCGGCAGGGAGCGCAAGCCCTTGCCGGATCGCGGCAAGCCGGACCTCACCCTCTGCCTGGCGCTTATCCATCATGTCGTAATCGGCGAAAACGTTCCCATGACCGACTTCATAGACTGGCTGGCGAGTCTCGGCACCGCGCTGGTCATCGAGTTTATCGGTCGCGACGACGAGATGGTCGAGTTGCTGCTGCGAAACAAGGACGAACAGTACGACGACTATCGGCTCGAGGTCTTTGAGGCTTTGCTGTCCGAGCACTTCGAGATTCGCGATCGCCAGACGCTGAAGAGCGGAAGAAGGTCAATCTACTTCGCGCTGCCGAAAAGCTGAGGCGGGTTTAGGTCGATCAACGCAACCGTCACGCAGAATCACAGCTAGGCCCGCTCGCATCGGGAAATTGCTGCGCATGTCGGCATCGCTTCCCGAGCCTTCAGCGCGACACGCCGAGCACGGTCAACCGTCGCGTCTGGCGGCCTGGCGTCTCGAATTCGATGGTCTGGCCGATCGATAGCCCGATCAGCGCAGCACCGACGGGTGTAAGAACCGAGATGCGTCCGCGCACGATGTCGGCTTCGTGCGGATAGACCAATACCACCTCCTTAAGCACACTCGTGCTCTCGTCGCGATAGATGATGCGGGATCCCATCCGGACTACACCGTCCAGGTCGCTATCATCCGGCACGACGCTCGCGCGGTCCATTTCGCGCGTGAGGAAGTGAGCCACGCGCGGAAACAGCTCCATGCTGGAGTTCGCAAGCACACTCAGCCGCCGCATCTCGTCAGTTGTGACCAGTATGGGGGGCAGTTCGGGCTCGGTCATGCGCTTCTTCTTGCTCATTGCGGTCACCCATGCAGTTAGGGGCGGTCCGGCCTGGTGGTTATCGGATCATCGTTCACGAACAGGGGAGCGGGCCCAATCAATCCGCCGGCGGTCGGCCACGGCCACCCGCGCGCCTCCTGATCTCTCGCTAGCGCTTCGTAGGTGCAAGCAAGATCAAGGTAGTCTTGCCGGGTGCGCTCTTCCGTCATCATCTCGGCGATAACTCGACACTCCTCGGCGGGATTCCTCAATCGTGAAGCGCAATGGATGAAGCGTCTCACCTTCCGAGTGCGGCTTTTCGCAGCCAGATACTGCGCCGGTCCAGAGCGTCGCAATGATGAACCCAAGCGTCTGCACCCGTCTCGCACGGCCCTACTCAGGTATCGCGAGGTATTGGTCTGCAGTCTGCGGTCGTTCGTCATAGCTGCGCGTTCCACAAGCGATTCATGCCGACAAAGCTGGTCGTTCGGTGGACGGTGCGCCAGCGTGCTGTTCATTGTTACGATGGTCCACCGCTTTCGGTTTGCAGCCGGGCAGGTAGCCGGCTGGCACGGCCTGCGCACCGTGCCAGGGCTCCTTCCGTTTGCTCAAGATCAGGGTAGCGAGAACACGGTGAGCTGACCTCCCAGTGCTGTAAAATTACTCAAGGCAGCATAGCCGCCAACAGCACCCAGTCCCGCCGTCGGCTCCGTCAGGCCCGCAGCGAGGCCGATACCAGCCCAGCCACCCACTCCGGACAGAATGGCGACGTACTGCTTGCCGCTCTGTTCGTAAGTGATGACGTTTCCGATAATGCCTGAAGGCGTCTTGAATTTGTAAAGCTCCTTGCCCGTCTTGGCGTCGACGGCTTTGAGATGGCCTTCGAGCGTTCCGTAAAAGACGACGTTGCCCGCGGTTGCCAACGCGCCGGACCACACCGAGAACTGCTCCTTGTTCGACCAGACGATCTTGCCGGTGCGAGCGTCCCAGGCAATAAAGTTGCCCATGTGATCTTCGCCGCGAGGCGGGTACATCGACAGTGTCGCCCCAACATAAGGCTGTCCAGCCGTGTAGTTCACCTTGAACGGCTCGTAGTCCATGCAGACGTGGTTCGTCGGCACGTAGAACAGGCCAGTCTCAGGTGAGAACGCGGCAGGCTGTTGATCCTTGGTTCCCAGCGCGGCTGGGCAGATCCCCTTCACATTGACGTCCTCCCGCTGGGTAGAATACTTCGAATCGACGAGCGGACGACCATAAGTCTTGGAGCTCTTGTCCATGTCGACCTTCGTCGCCCAGTTGACTACCGGATCATACTTTTCGGCCACGAGGAGTTCGCCATTGGTACGGTCAAGCGTGTAGGCAAAGCCGTTTCGATCGAAGTGAACAAGTAGCTTGCGCGGCGTACCGCCGACGGTCTGGTCGACGAGTATCATTTCGTTGACACCATCGTAGTCCCACTCGTCGTGTGGCGTCATCTGGTAGACCCACCTGGCCATTCCGCTGTCGACATCGCGTGCGAAGATCGTCATTGACCATTTGTTATCGCCTGGCCGCTGGCTCGGATTCCATGTCCCGGGATTGGCGGAGCCGTAGTAAACCAGGTTGAGTTCGGGATCATAGGAGTACCATCCCCAGGTCGTGGATCCGCCGATCTTCCACTGGTCACCCTCCCAGCTTTTGAGACTGGAGTCGCTGCCGACGGGCTTCCCGAGCTCTGTGGTCTTCTGCGGATCAATCAGCATCTCGCTATCGGGTCCGACCGAATATGCGCGCCATGCCTGCTTGCCGGTCTTTATGTCATAGGCCGTCATCGAACCGCGAACCCCGAATTCGCCGCCAGAATTTCCGACGAATACCTTGTCCTTGACTACCATCGGAGCCGAAGTGCCGGTCTCGCCCTTCGACGTGTCGCCGTTCTTGACTGACCAGACCACCTTGCCGGTCTTGGCATCCAAGGCGACCAGCGTGGTGTCAGCTTGATAGAGGAATATCTTGCCGTCGCCGTAGGCCACTCCGCGATTGACGGTGTCGCAGCACATGATGGGGATTACATTGGGATCCTGCTTCGGCTCGTACTTCCAGAGGATTCTCCCGTCGTTCTTCAAATCGAGCGCAAAGACCGGATTTGGAAATGGACCATGGACATACAGGACGTCGCCAATCATCAGCGGCCCGCCTTCGTGCCCACGCAGGACGCCAGTCGAAAACGTCCAGGCCACCTGCAGATTGGCTACATTGTCGGACGTGATCTGCTTGAGTTGTGAATAGCGATGGTTGGCATAGTTGCCCGTCGGCATCACCCATTCTTTCGGGTTTTGCGACATCTTGATCAGTTCGTCGTTGGCATTTGCCGCGTCAACGGCCAGTATTGCGGCAGCACTGAAGCAGAGCCTTGACAGAAGTTCGCGCATCAGAGTCCTCCGTGTCACACTCGTCAATTGCGCCAGCCACTGGCAGCGCCGCGGATCTCGAGAGCTGACGCCGCGTAGCTGACACTTGGATGCTACGGATGCTGCGTTACCGCCATTTTCGGCGTTCGGGCAGGCGCTTGTTTGTCGCGCGACAATTTCGTCCAACTGCACGTTCGAGGTTCTTCAGTCATTTTCGTCATGCCCGTGCCAGTGGGATGCAGCATTGATCATCGACAGCCGATGTTTCAGACGGCTATTCGGAAATCCTGTAGTTGAGGCCGTGGTCCGAGAGCTGCAGCAGAAAACTAAAGGACGGCATTCGAGCTCCGAGCGTCGGTGGACGAAGGCATGTCGCGCCAAAACGCTTGCAGCATCGATTACTGTTCAGCTCCCACTGCAGACCTCGACCGTGTTGGCTTAGGTCGACGTGATAACTTTGCCTGGATTGCACTGGTTGACGGAAGCGGTGTTCGATCCTGCGATTTCGGGGCCGACATTGCTGTCGTTGTGCAGCCGCCATTGCTCCAAACAGCCAGCGCTTTTGCCCCATCGGACACGCGCTTTCTGGACTTACCGGAGCTCGTATACACACCAGGGCGATCGCCGCTCATCACGACCTTCTCCCTCCTCCGATTCGCGTCCCCCGGGACGGTACAGCACCCTTCCTTCCGACTACCGTGACGAGATTGCACATGGTCGCCGGCTTTCATACCTGTTAACCTTATCAGGTACCCGAGGCGCGCCGCCCCCGGTGCCCCTCTCGCGTCCCGCACCTGAGGATCGACGGTGAGGACGAAGAATACTGAATCGCCACGTCTGCTCGTCAGCAACCGCTCAGTTGAGTTGGCCATCTGGCTGTCAATTGGGTCTATTTTCCTCTTCGACATTTGGACACACCCCGAAAACGTATCGGCCTGCTTTGCATACGCGATTCCGATTCTCCTGAGCTTGTTCGAACTGAAGCCACGGCCATTTTTCTATGCCGCAACGGCGACCGCACTATCGATCGCCGGATCTTTCGCGGTGCCCTCGGGCGATTTACCCCTGGCGGCAGTGCTCGCCAACCGCTTCATTGCCATCGCCACCCAGTGGGTCGTTGCAGTGCTGGTCAAGGTGCAGTACCGGCGCCAAGTCGACATGCAGCAGCAAGCCGAATACCAGCGTCGTTTCGTGGCCATCCTCTCGCACGAGATCGGCACCGCCCTTACGACCATTACAGGTCAGGCATACCGGCTTGCCAGGCTCTCAGAACGGATTTCTCCGAACGACCTGAAAGCACGCGCCGAAAAGATCCGCAGTGCTGCGGAGCGCATCGAGGGGATCGTGGGGCGGGTTCAATTCGCATCGTCGCTGGGCGACGGTACCATTCCGGTTGGGCGGCGGGCGATCGACGTCGGGCTCCTGCTCGCCACACTCCTGGACCAGCTAAAGGAGGAGCAGCGATGCGGGAATATCGAATTGCACGCTTCGTCCGAGCGCCAGTTCGTTGAAGGTGACGAAATGCTGCTTCGACAATTGTTCGAGAACATAGTCCTGAATAGCGTCAAGTATTCTCGCTCGTCCGACGCGCCGATTTCGGTCCACATAGCCGCGCACGCGGCCGTGATTCGCATCTCAATCGTCGACCGAGGCGGCGGCATCGCGCCCGATGAATTGCCGATGGTACGGGAACCCTTCTACCGCGGGAAAAGCAGCAGAGGGACCAGTGGAGCGGGCCTGGGCCTTTATTTCGTCGAACGCATCGTTGAAGCTCATAACGGACGCCTTCTCATAGAAAGCGATGTTGGGGCGGGCACGCGGGTAATCATAGACCTCCCGCAAAGCAGGGATACGAAGCCTTGACGAAATGCCGCCCGCGCGTCCTATGCATTGAGGATGATCCCGCAACGGTCGACCTGCTGGTCGAGGTCTTGGAGGATGAGGGATTCGAGACTGTTGTCGCCACGGATGGTGTCGAAGGGATCAGACAGTTCTCTCGTCATCCGGATCTCATCCTGTGCGACATAGACATGCCGCACATGACCGGATTCGATGTCCTCGCCGCCTTCCGTAAAGGCGTCGGGCAGCTGCACAATGTTCCGTTCCTGTTCATTACCGCGTACGGCAGCCGCGAAAGTCATCTGCAGGCACGCCGGTTGGGATGCGACGACTTCATTACCAAACCACTTGATTTCGAGCTGTTGGTGGAGATCATTCGGGGCCGTCTTGCGCAACATCCAAGGCAGGAATCCGTCGATTTTTCGCTAACCGATCGGGAGATCGAGGCACTGACCTGGGTTGCGAAAGGGAAATCGTCCGCCGACATTGGTGTGCTGATGAACGTAAGCGAGCGGACCGTCAATTTCCATGTGAACAATGTAATCCGCAAGGTCGGTGTGGCGACGAGAGTGCAGGCGGCGATCCGTTGCGCGCTCCTGGGGCTCATCGAGCCTTGATACCGTCCAGGATGCGGACGGCTAGACTTCGCAGCTCTGGGAGCGACCCGGCTCTTTACTGATACCGAAGCCGCGGCATTGCACCACACTGTCAATCTTTACAGTTGGCTATGTTCAAAGCTCAACTCAATCTCACGCCAAGGGAGGCGAAGCGTCGTGGCTTGGAGAAACGACTATGCCCACCGGACCTTGGGGCCCGCCTCCTTCACACTCTCAGCCGCCCGATCTGGAGGAGTACATCCGGCGACTCCAGGATTGGGTCAAACGGAAGTACCCGGGAAGCAATTTAAGCGGCAAAGGCATTGCTCTTTTGGCACTGGCGTGCGTCCTTGTGTGGGGCGCCTCGGGCTTCTTCCGCGTTCAAGCCGATGAGCACGGAGTCGTATTGCGGTTCGGCAAGATCAACCGCCTGGTTCAGCCGGGCCTGAGCTATCGTTTACCCTATCCCATCGAACAAGCGCTGACGCCGAAAGTCACTCGCATCAACCGGGTCGACATCGGAATGCGACTGGCCGGAGATACACGCCGGGTGGCGGTCGGGGAAGAAGTGCCCGAGGAAGGATTGATGCTCACCGGCGATGAAAACATCGTCGACGTCAATTTCTCCGTGTTCTGGCGCGTCAGCCCTGAGCGCAATGGCACGATCGACTACCTGTTCAACGTACGCAATCAGGAAAGCACGGTAAAGGCGGTCGCCGAAAGCGCCATGCGCGAGGTGATCGGACGTTCGCTGCTCCAGCCGATCCTGACCGAGGGCCGGCAAATCGCCGAAAGCGCCGTTCACGAGCTGATGCAGTCCACTCTCGATCAGTACGGCGCCGGCATTCTGATCACACAAGTGCAGTTGCAGAAGGTCGACCCGCCCCAACAAGTCATCGATGCGTTCCGCGACGTGCAGGCCGCGCGCGCCGATGCGGAGCGGGTGCAAAATCAGGCGCAAGCCTATGCAAACCGCGTCATCCCCGAGGCACGCGGGCAGGTAGCGCAGATCGTCCAGGCCGCCGAGGCCTACCGGGAGCAATCGGTCGTGGAGGCGAAGGGCCAAGCGGCTCGGTTTCTTCACGTCTATAATGAGTACGTCAAAGCCCCCCTGGTCACCCGACGGCGCCTGCACCTCGAGGCCATGGAACGCCTGTTCGCCGGCAAGGACAAGATCATCATCGATGCTGATGCCGGCAATCCTGGAGTAGTGCCATATCTTCCGCTCAACGAGCTAACGCGGCAGACGCGGCGATCGACAGCAGCGGATGACATGCGCAGAGGGGAATTGCGATGAGACCCAGCGCGATCTATGCCAGCGCGCTCGCCATTCTTGCGGCCCTGGTCGCGTACAGCTCTCTTTTCAACGTCCATCAAACCGAACAGGCGCTTCTGCTCCGATTCGGAGAGCCTGTACGAGTGATAATGGAACCAGGCCTCAATGCGAAGTGGCCGTTCATCGACGGGGCGGTCTACATCGACCGCAGAGTTCTTGACCTGGAAGCTCCCGTCCAGGAAGTAATCGCGTCCGATCAGAAGCGTCTGATCGTCGATGCCTTCGTTCGCTATCGCATTCTCGATCCGCTCAAGTTCTTCCAGACGGTCAATTCGATTGAAGGTGCCAATTCTCGCCTGTCCACATTGGTGATTTCGTCGCTGCGCAGAGTCCTCGGCGAGTCCAGCTTCATAAAGGTCGTCCGGGACGAGCGTCCGCAGTTGACAGGGCGCATGCGCGAACAGGTCGATCGGGAGGCGGCCGCCATGGGCATTTCCGTCGTGGATCTGCGGATCCGCCGCGCTGACCTGCCGGAGCAAAACAGTCAAGCCGTTTACCAGCGCATGGAAACCGAGCGCCAGCAAGAAGCCGCGGAGTTTCGCGCGCTCGGCAGTCAACGCGCCCAAGAGATTCGTGCAAAGGCAGACCGGGAAGTCACGGTTCTGGTAGCGGAGGCGAACTCCAAGTCCGAGCAAATTCGCGGTCAAGGTGACGCCGAGCGAAACGCGATCTTCGCTGCAGCTTTCGGCCAGAACGAGGACTTCTTCACCTTCTATCGCACCATTCAAGCCTACGAAAAGGGATTTGCCTCCGAGGACACGCGCATGCTGCTCAAGCCTAACTCGACCTTTTTTCAGTATTTCGGGAACGAAGCAGGCAACGCAACGCAGAGATCAGATGCAGAATAGGCAATGCCCGGGCGGTGCCGGTACGGCGCATTCAGCGCTTGAAGGATACCGTCTTACTCCGGTGCCCGCGTGCCCGGCGAGCGGAGCCATTCGTTTAGCCGAGATGCAGTTTCCATCTGTCGCGCCCGCCGCAGGAGCAGCTCGCGAGCCATGCCGGGCTGTGCCTCGCTTGCCGCCTCTCTGAAGCGCTTGGCCTCTTCCGCCAGCCGCTCCTCGAAAGTCTTCTCGTGTTTGATGCGCCGTCGTGTTGGCATGTCCGTGATCCTCTTTCACGAGGACCATTGAAATCCCGTGCCGGATCGCCGTCTGTCCGGCACCAGACTCACCGGGCAGGCTGCTTGCATTCGCAAATAAGTCGGAGCCCGTAGTTTGCCCGTCTTGCCGGAACCCGATTCTCGGGGCGTCGTGGTAGCGGCACTTTCCGGGAGCGAACCATGCTTAAAACCCTTCTTGTGATGGCGGCCATCACCATCACCATCATCGCCGGCGCCGCGATGATCGCAATTTCCGAACTCCTCACCCGAGCGCGCCACCCGCAAGCCGGTCCGCCGCCGCGGCGCCGGGCGTTTTAACGCGCCCCGCACTCGCAGCGTAGCCTTTGTTGCAGGCCATCGGCAGAAAGGGCCCCAGCGGCGGCGCTGAGGTCGTTTCAGCGAATGTCGCATCGGGGAAATGCGACAGACGATCCAATGCGGGTCGCAGATTTTCGTTCCTATCGCGCGATGGCGCTTCTCCGCCCGCTTGCCAGCCAGTCTTCTCGATCGTCTTCGTCACGGCGGCAAAAAGAGGTCGCTCAACAAGGCCCTTTTGCCCGCGCGACTGTGCCAATTCTGGTCAGCCACGCTGTCGGATCACATGGGTGACTAGGTTATTTCAAGCAGCATGCGGGTTAACAACCGTGTACCCGCGTAACGAGCGCGCATGAATTCTCGTTGCCTGGCCGCCCGAGTTCGCGTCGTATGCCATCCACGTATCGCCTTCGACATGTCGCTCCAGAACGAAAACGTGCCCACGTCGCGCAGCGACCATTCCGGGTGCGGGCGATGTCCGTGGAAAGCGCAGCCAGTTGGATGCGAGATTCAGACCAGGCACGATCCGGCCGAAAACACGTATGGACGCACCGCAACCGCAGAACGAGCGGGGACAACCGGCCGGACGACCGCCGACGGTTTGACCGCGATTGACATTCACGTCCGCGAATTCGCGACGGTAATTCCGTGCGGCCGCTCGATGTGGGTAAGAACTAATCCGCTCACGACGGGGCTGCGAAGACGAGAAGTCGCAGGGCATGGTCACATTGCATTCGGGTATTTGAGCGGTGCGGGAAGGACGGGCTTCCGAAGCGATAGACCCGGTTACAACAAGGACAGACGCAACGAGGACTTGTTTAAGCATGCAGGACTCCGAAGTGAACGGTCCTGCCCCGCAATCAGAAGCCAATAACAGTTTGGCGAAAATGCGTTTGGAGCGGCCTGTAGTTCCATGTGCGGACCCCTCACCTAACCGCGCCTGAACGTTTGGTTCACAACGTGTTCATTCGCTTTGCCGTTAGTAATCCGCGGGAGGACCGGGACATGGCAAATGCGAATAACCGTTTCGATGCGATAGGTGTTGTCGTCGATTGGATCGATGCGTGTAAGCAGCGGCGCCTCGATGCACTATTGGACCTGTATGACGATGCGGCCACCGTGGAATGCTGCGAGGGCGGCAGCTTCAACGGTCGATCAGAGATGGAACGATATTGGCGGCCACGGCTCGCCAGGGCGGGAAACGACGCGTTCGCTATCGACGCATTGATGCCCGAGGAGGACGGCATTTCACTGGATTATCGCGGTTACGACGGCAGGCTGATGAGAACGCATTTCCGCTTCACGCGCTCCGGCAAGATCCAGCTCACGGCGTGCGAGCCCGTAAAATCCGCCGCATAGCGACGGACGTCCAGTGGCTATCGTGGCGAATGACGCTGCACTGGTGGCCAGCCCGAACGCGCCACGTTAATTCCTCGCACCGGACAGCGAAGCCTCATCTGCGTTTTCGCAGCTGAATGCGACCGATCGCCGCCAGGATAAACCCGCGCGGAAACAGCCGCAGCAGAAGCGGCACGATCTTGATGCCGAGGCCGGGCAGCACGACGCGCTTGTTCTGCATCAACCCGCGATACCCTGCGTACGCGACATCAGATGCCGAGACGTTCAGGATTTCATGCTCGAGTCCGGGTTCAATGCCGGCCCGCGCTTGAAATTCCGACGATACCGAACCGGGACAGAGCGCCGTCACGCGCACGCCGAGTGGAGCGAGCTCCTGGCGCAGCGCCTCGCTGAACGACAGGACATAGGCCTTGGACGCATAGTACACCGCCATCCCTGGGCCCGGCAGAAAGCCGGCCAGCGAACCAAGATTGAGGATGCCGCCACGATGCCGGATCATGCTCTCGGAAAACCGTAACGACAAATCGGTCAACGCGACGATGTTGACGGCGAGGATGCCGAGCTGCTCCGCCCGATCAAGTTCGGTCGCATAGCCGAAAAGACCGAAGCCCGCATTGTTGACGACGAACTCGACCTCCACGCCTTCCACGGCCAGGGCCGCGGCAATGTCGTCGCAGGCCTCGGGGTGTTCGAGGTCGCAACAAATCAAAATCGGCGCCGTACCGCCAGCGGCGACGATTTCGCTCGCCAATGTCGTCAGGCGATCCCCGCGTCGGTCGACCAAGGCTAATCGATGCCCGTTTGATGAGAAAACGCGCGCCAACTCAACGCCTATTCCCGCCGCTGCACCGGTAATCAGCGTGACACGCTCAACCATGCATTACGTTCCCGGCGGGACAACGGTCATCTGCAAGCAGCACCTGAAACCGGCCTGTAACGTGATCGGGGACGCTCCGGTTCCGCTCACGCGACGTTGCGGCTCGTCGCATTGAGATGAAGTTTTGCGTCAGATCCCCAGCACCCAGATCGCGACGATGGTGCCCACCGTCGCGAGTCCACTGATGGTCCATCCGGTCGCGTAGGAGATCTGGTCGTCGCCGGTGCCGCGCATTTCGTCGGCGCCTGTGGTTGCAGACCGCCACTGCATGGCATTGCTCCAAAAGCCTGCCCGCAAGTGTAACGTCGGCCCGGGTTCCCGGTTCCATTCAATTTGGAGGGAGGGTTTTCCAGCGAAGCATGCCCTCGGACTTGATCCGCGGGTGGACACCGGTTCGCGCCGAGAAAACGCGTCAGAACAAGAATCGAGAGCTCGGTTCTGGTTCAATCAGAACCGGGCTCTAATTTAGAGTCTTCGATCAGGCGGCGGAAAGCCGGCGCGCGTCGGATGGTGCGATCTCGTTTTCGTCGCCGACGATGATGGTGACTTTCCACCCTTCGCTGGCCCAGACCCGCGCTTTGGCGACGGCCACCAGCATGCTGCTTCGGTCCATTCTGACGGTCTCGTCCTTGCGTTCCGCCACGATCCTGTACGCCATGCCCACACCCCCTACGCACGTAGAACTACTGGGGAACGATGTTCGGTTACCGCTTTGGCCGCAATTTGCCGACAATTTGTCCAATCGGGGGCATGGTTAACGGCGTTGGGGACAATTCGGGCCCTATTTCGCGGCGTTTCGCACCGCAAGCGCCGGTCTGGTGACGCTATCCAGCCCCGTCAACATCAGCACCGTCAGCAGCGCGTTCTGCGGGCCGTACCAGGCGTTGGTCGGCTTGTACCATTCGTTGCGCGAGTGCCAGTTGCCGCCCTCGCCGCCGCCGCCGATGGTGACGGCCGGAATGCCGAGTGACATCGCGATGTTGGAATCGGTGGAAGAGCCGGCAAAGGTCGGCCCCGGTCCCTTTGTGACGGCAGAGACGGTGCGCTGGGTGGCCTGCACGATCGGCGAATCCATCGCGACGATGCCCGCCGGCCGGTCGCCGATCAGTTTCGCCTCGACGGTCATCTTGTCCGATTTCCAGCGCGCGTTTTCATCCGCCACCGCTTCCTTCACGAGTTCGAGCAGCCGCGCCTCGAGCTTGAGCAATTCTTCGGTCGAATTCGAGCGCATGTCGACTCTCATCCGCGCTTCGGCGGCGATGGCGTTGACCGAGGTGCCGCCGGTCACGGTGCCGACGGTAAACGTGGTCTTGGGATCGGACGGCGGCTGCAACTCGGAGATTTTTGCGATCGCCCGGCCCATCGCATGTGTCGCGCTCGGCAATCCGAATTCCTGGAACGAGTGCCCGCCGGGGCCCTTGAAGATGAACTCGTAGCGATGGCTGCCGGTCGCCTGGTTGACGACGCGGGTGATGCCGAGCCCATCGATCGAGATGAAGCCGTCGATATCGGTGTGATCGCGGAACAGCGCCTTCACGCCGCGGAGATTGCCGAGCTCTTCCTCGCCGACGGTGCCGACGAACAAGATGTCGCCGACGGTCGCGATCCCGTTTTCGTTCATGACCTTGATCAGCGACAGCAATGCCGCAAGGCCGCGTGAATCGTCGCCGATGCCGGGAGCCACGATCGCGCCGTCCTTTTCCTTCACCGTGACGTCGGTGCCTTCGGGAAACACGGTGTCGAGATGCGCCGACACCACGAGCTTGGGCCGGCCGCCGCCAGTGCCCCTGCGCAGCGCGGTCACATTACCTTCAGCATCGATCGACGCATTCTTGAGGCCGAGTTCCTGCATCCGCTTCTGAAAAAACTCGGCGCGGACTTTTTCCTTGAACGGCGGCGCCGGAATTTCAGTGATGCGCTTCTGTTCGGCAAAGGTCCGCTCGTCGTCGGCCTTGATATCGGCGAGCGTCTTGACGATTTTGGGATGGGCAAGAATGGCTTCCAGATCGGGCGCGGAAGCTTGCGCCGCGGCCTGCTGCACCAGGGCGTGCTGTGCGAGGGCGGCAAATGCAATGGCCAGAATCGATCGGGTGAGTGTCATCAGAATCTCCGTTCGCAGGGCTTCAGCCTGCGCTTAGGCCTGCATCCTTCAGCCGCTGCGCGAACCAGCCGGACAGGGCCTGATCGAGAACGCCGCTGGTATAGACTTCCGACATCGTGACGTGGGTCTTGCCCAGCGTCAGCAGCACGCCGATCCAGTAGGCGAACCACACATGCGGATCGGTCAGCGCGCGCAGCTTGTGCCGGTCATGTTCGAGCGGCTGATGGTTGGCCGATTTGCGCACCTCGACCGCAAGCAGATTGTTGGGAATGGCGCGCTGGTGCACCACGATGTCGGGATAGATGGATTTGGCGAGGTGATCGTCGGTCGAGACGGTGGATCCGTGCGGCAGCCGCAGCGTACGGTCGCCGAGCCGGTCGAATTCGCAGTCGATCTCCCAGCCCGGGAAGTGCTTTTCGAACTCCACCGCCAGCCGGTGCGTCAGCGCGCGCTCGCCGACATCCCGATCGAGCAGGAAAGTTTCGCGTGCGTAAAACTCCTGAAGTGCGGTGACGACCTTGTTCAGTTCGGTCTGCATGGCGCCTCCGCACCGTCATCGCGACGAAGCAATCCAGTCTTGTTTTCGGGCTTACTGGATTGCTTCGCGGAGCCTGTCATCGGGCGCGCATTCGCGCGACCCGTTGGCTCGCAATGACGATTTCACAACTACGGCATTCCGGCTAGCTCAAAACCTTCGAGGATCGCTCCCTACATCTGCACTTCGATCAGCCGCGGTCCCGGTTCGGCGACGGCTTCCGCCAGCGCCTTGTTGAAGTCGTCGGCATTGGCGACCGCACGGCCCGGCACGCCCATGCCCTTGGCAAGCGCCACGAAGTCGAGGTCCGGGCGGTCGATCTTGAGCATGTCCTGCGCGCGCTGCCCCGGCTCGCCGGCGCCCACGCCGTCGAATTCGCCGCGAAGAATCTGGTAGATCTTGTTGGCGAATACGATCGTGACGACGTTGAGGCCTTCGCGCGCCTGCGTCCACAGCGATTGCAGCGTGTACATCGCGCTGCCGTCGCCGACCATGCAGATTACCTTGCGGTCCGGGCACGCGACGGCAGCACCGGTTGCAACCGGCGTCGAGAAGCCGATCGAGCCGCCCATGTTCTGCAGCCAGTCGTGGGGGGCGGCGGCGGCCGTCGGCGGAAAGAAGCCGCGGCCGGTGGTGATGGATTCATCGACCACGATGGCGTTTTCCGGGATGGCCATCGCAATCGCCTGAGCGATCGAGGCATGCGTCAGCGCGCCGGTGGGCTTGGCGATTTCGACCATCTTCTGCGGCTGCCGGTCCTGCGGCTGCGCGTGCAGCGCGCCAGCCAGCGCTTCCAGCGCGGCGACGGAATTTTCAGCGCCCGAGGTCATGCGGTGGACCTCGCAGCCCTGCGGCTTCAGCATGCTCGGCTTGTTCGGATAGGCGAAGAACGCCACGGGGTCGTTGGCCTCGACCAATACGATATTCTTGAAATCCTTCAGGATCGGTAGCGCCTGCTCGATCACGTACGGTATGCGGTCGATCGCGAACCGGCCCCTGCCGCGCGCCATGCGCGGGTTGTAGGTCTGGCCCATCACCTTGCAGCCGGTCTTGCCCGCGATCTGGGCGGCCAGCGCCAGCCCATGCTCGGTCAGCGCGCTGCCGGTCATCAGCAACAGCGTCGACGCGCCGCCGTTGCGCAGCACCTTGGCTGCATGGTCCACAGCTTGCGCGGAGTAACTCGCGCGCTGGCTGTCCGCCGGCACCTGCGCGATGCCGTCGGCCTCGTTCCAGGCGGTGTCGGCAGGCAGGATCAGGGTCGCGATCTGCGGCGGCGAACTCTTGGCGGCGGCGATGGCCGCGGCGCCATCGGCGGCAACGGATTTGGCATCCGGCGAGGTCCGCACCCAGGACGACATCGGCCGCGCCAGCCCTTCGATGTCTGAGGTCAGCGGAGCGTTGTAGCCGATATGGTAGGTCGCGTGCTGGCCGACGATGTTGACGATGCCGGAATGGGCCTTCTTGGCGTTGTGCAGATTGGCAAGGCCATTGGCCAGGCCGGGCCCGAGATGCAGCAGCGTCGAGGCCGGCGTGCCCTTCATGCGGTAGTAGCCGTCGGCGGCCCCCGTCACCACGCCCTCGAACAGGCCGAGCACGCAGCGCATCCCCTCGACCCGGTCCAGTGCGGCGACGAAATGCATCTCCGAGGTGCCGGGATTGGTAAAGCAGACGTCCACACCGCCTGCGACCAATGTCCGCACCAGACTTTCCGCACCGTTCATGGCCTCGTTCCCCTTTGCGCTTCGTTTCTTGGAGCCGTGGACGATCAAACATTGTTCGCACGTTTCGTCAAAGGTTTAGCGGGACAATGCAGCCATCGCGTACGGCATGTTGCCTTTTTTAACCGCGCTATCTGAAAATGGCTGTGGTCACAGGCTCGTTGCTTGCACGATCGTCGCAATTATGGCCTGTCTCGACCTGCATATTCAGATTTTTTCGTGAGGGAGAACAATGACCCGGGCGTTTGCTTTGCTGTTTGCGGCGATCACGATGCTGGTGGGGAGCGGCCAGGCGCAGGCCCAAGGTCTCTTTCAAGGCTTCTTTGAAGACTCGCGCGACATCATGGGCGGCGGCCCCGGTTTCTTCCGACCCGGCATGCCCAGCGGTGCAAGCCCGATCCCGCGCCAGACCGTGTACTTCACCGGCAATTACGCGCCCGGCACGATTCTCATCAACACCGCCGAGCGCAGGCTCTATCTCGTGCTCGGCAACGGCCAGGCGATCCGCTACGGCATCGGCGTCGGCCGGGACGGCTTCCGCTGGAGCGGAACCCACCGTATCACCGCGAAGAAGGAATGGCCGAGCTGGACACCGCCGGCTCAGATGCTCAGGCGCCGGCCCGATCTGCCGCGCCACATGGCCGGCGGCATCGACAACCCGCTCGGCGCGCGGGCGATGTATCTGGGATCGACGCTGTACCGCATCCACGGCTCCAACGAGCCCGAGACGATCGGACAGGCGGTCTCGTCCGGCTGCTTCCGCATGACCAATGAGGACGTGACCGATCTCTATAGCCGCGTCCGCATCGGCACGCCGGTTATCGTGAGGAATTAGACTTATAGCCATCCCGGAATTGGGCGGTCATGCGCGCAAGCGCGTGATCGAGCCTTTCAAGCCTTGCACGCGCGCGCCAATTGCTGCAGCGTCATTGGAATGCGCACGCCCCGCCGATTCCTGTATGTACGGACGCTAGCGGCTGCCTTGGGCGCCGTTGCGGTCGGCGAAACCTTCGCGCCGTACACGGCCTTCGCCGACATTCCCGCCATCGCGCAGCGCCAGCACACCGAGAAGAAGATCTTCACCGACAGCGAGATCGTCGAAGGCTTTCTGAAGGTCGCGTTCGGCGCCGAATATCATCTCGCCGGCCGCGTTGACCGCATCCGCAAATATGACGTCCCGGTGCGGGTGTTTGCCGACGGCACGCGCGCCGACCGCAAGGCGCAGCTTGCGAAGATCGTGGCCGACATCGCCGAACGCGTTCAGCACCTCGACATCGCCATGGCCGGAACCAACGAAGACGCCAATGTGCGGGTCAAGCTGGTGCGCGACCGCGATCTGCAGCGTACCATCGCGACCTTCTATGGCAGCGAGCGGGCGCGCGAGATTCGCTCTTCGCTCGACCCGCAATGCCTGTCCGGCTTTCGCAAGAACGAGAAATTCGAGATCGAGCATTCCGACGTGATCCTCACCGTCGACAATGGCGACTTCGTCTTTTTCGATTGTGCCTATGAGGAATTGCTGCAGTCGCTCGGACCGATCAACGATACCCCGAGCGTGCCCTGGACCATGTTCAACGACAATGTGTCGATGGGCTATTTCGACATTTACGATCAGTATCTGTTGAACCTTCTCTACGATCCCCGAATCAAACCCGGCATGACCGTTGAGGAGGTCAGCGCGCTGCTGCCGGATGTGCTGGCCGACGTGCGCGCCTGGGTGCGGAAGGTCAACAACCTGCCGCAGTGACCAACCGCGCTCCGGCCCCGGCCCCGGCCGCCAAATCGGCGGCTATTCACCTTTTTCCAGTGACAACGCCAAGTTTCATCAATGAAAACTTGTGACTTCCAAGAGCAAATCCTGTCTAATGGGGTTTATGGACGCTTCCCATAAGTCTTCCAAATGAACGACCTGCCGCGAATCCAGGCCTTGCGCTGCTTCATCACCGTGGCCCGCGAAGGCACGGTTTCGCGGGCGGCCACCTTGCTGCATTTGACCCAGCCTGCCGTCAGCCTGCAATTGAAGGGCCTGGAGGAGAGCACCGGGCTGCAGCTTTTCAACCGGACGCCGGGCGGTTTTACCCTGACGGAGGCGGGCGCCGCCCTGCTGCCGCTGGCGCACCGGACGGTCTCGGCGGCGGCAGATTTCAGGACGGCGGCGGATTCCTTGCGCGAATCGCTGCGGGGCACGCTACGCGTCGGCACGATTCAGGATCCCGAGTCGATCCGCCTCGGCCCGTTCGTGCGAAGCCTCGCTACGTCCTCGAAGAGGACCGAAGTCTTCCTCCGCTATGGCATGACCGACGACGTGCTGGCGCAGATCGGCAAGGGCGAGCTCGATGTCGGGTATTATGTCGATGCTACGCCCGCCGAATGCCGGGTGTCGGGGACGCTTTCCGAACGCACCATCGACGATGGCAAGTTCCAGCTCATGGCACTGACGCGCTTCGATTACCGCGTGATCGCGCCGTCCGAATGGAGCTGCAAGGTGCTGGGCAAGGACTGGGCCGCCCTCGCCGACCTGCCCTGGATTGCGACGCCGCATGACTCCGCGCATCGGAGGCTGCTCGACGACGTGTTCCGGCCTATGGGCTCATCGCCGAAGCGCGTTGCATTCGCCGATCAGGAAGAAGCCATGATCGACTTCGTCGAATCCGGCAGCGGCCTCAGCCTCGCCCGCGACAGCATGCTCGACCGCATCACGCGCAAGCGGAATTTCGTGATCGCCGACAGGGTGGCGCTGACCTGCGATCTCAGCTTCGCCTGCCTGACGTCGCGGCGCCACGAGCCGATAATCTCGAAAGCCTTCTCGGCCATGCAGGCGGTATGGGACTTAAAGCCGGCGGGTGCGGCGCCCGCGCCGATCGAAGCGGAAAGATCACGGAATAGCGCCCGCAGGTAAGCGGGGGCGGGTCAGGACTTGCCGTCGCAGATCGATTTCAGCGATCGCCATTCCTCTGATGTCAGCAGCGGCGGCCCGCTGGCTGGCCGGTCTTGCCGGCTCATCCGCGCCAAGCGGTCCTCGCTCAGCGGATGGGTGGAGATGATGGAGAGGCCCTTGCCTTCCTTTCCGGTGACCCGGAGCAGCAATTCCCCGGTCGGCTTCGCCGGCCGGCCGAGCCGGTGCATGACGTCGATCGCAAAACTGTCGGCGTCGGTCTCGGCCTCGCGCGAATGGGACGACGTCACCAGCGTGCGCGAGCCGAAGATCAGGGCGCTGGAGCCCGTGATGTCGCCGAACAGCAAACCGATCAGGAACGAGGTGCCGCCATTGTGGATCAGTCCGCGCATGCTGTCGCGGTGCTTGAGATGGCCGAGCTCATGGGCCAGCACGCCCGCGATCTCATCGGCGTTCTCGGCCTTCGCCAACAATCCGTTGAACAGATAGACCTTGCCGCCCGGCAGCGCGAAGGCATTGGGAACCGAACTCGACAGCACGCCCGACTGCACCGACGTATCGAGGCCCGCGGATTCCCGAAGCGCGGTGACGAGTTTTGTGAAGGCCTTCTGGCCGGCGGCATTATCGCACACCTTGGCATCGAACATCGTCTTGACCTGGCTGTCTGCGACGTCGCCGAGCCGCCGCTCGAACGCTTCGGGCACCAGCGGCGTGAGGCGGTCAGCCGCGAGCGGAAGTCCGAACAGCACCACGGCGACGATCGAAGCCGCGGCCGCGAGCGACCAGCCGACGATGGCGGCAACGCCGCGGCGGCCGATCATGTGGTCATCGATGTTGGCGCAGCGCGAGACGAGTTCGTTGGCAAGCCCCGTATCGCGAACCTCCAGCCGCGCCAGCGCGGGCGCGGTCAGGCAGCTCAGGCGCAGAATGCCGGCCGGACTGTCGGCGCGGCGGATATCGGCGTAGACCCACGCCGCCAGCGTTTGTTCGCCCTCGTTGATTTCGATCCGCTCGGCAAAGCGGAGCGTCACCATGCGCCGCCGGTTCGACGTTCCGTCGAAATAGGCCACCGAACCGAGCGTGGTCGATTTTGCAGGCGTTGGTATATCGCTATCCATGACCATCAGGACTCTGAAGCCTTAGAAGCCGCCGACATCGAGGCCGTCGGCAAATCCTTCGCCGAGCGCGCTGGCCATTCCGCCGCGCGCCGAAACATTGGCGGCCGCCTCGATACCGCTGACGTTGACCGACCCGAGCACCCTGACCCAGAGGTCACGCAAAAGATAGACCCGGATCACGACATTCATCGCCAGCGCGAAGACCAGATAGCCGATGCCCGCGAGCACCAGAAGCGGAATGCTCTTCGCGAATTCCTGCGACTTGAAGAACTCGCTGAATGAATCCCCGCTCATGCTGGCGACCAATGCTGCCGACAGCGCCAGATAGGCCGAGAACACCAATCCGAGCACGACGATCCAGCCGATGACTTTCCAGTACAGGCCGATCAAGGCGCTCTTGGGCAAGGAGGATTCGACACGGACATCTCCGAAGCGAATGCCCGACAGCCACCAGCGCCATTCGATCGCCTTGAAGGCTCCGTAAATGAACGGCGCGAGCGGGAACACGTAAAACGCAATCGGCGTAAGCAGCCACAGCCACCAGCCGCGCTTGAAGAACTCCCAGCCGCGGCCCTCGAAACGGCCCTGCAGCTCGCCGTAGAAGGTGTGGCGCATCTTGTAGCGTTCGAGCGCGGCCGTTCGCCACGGCAGCGCCAGCCCGAGGGTCACCGCCGACAACAAGCCCCACAGGGACGCTTGCAAGGCGTAGATCCAGCCCGAGCCGGTCATCCAGAACCGCAGGCCGCGCCACACCGTGCGCGTCAGCCGGTAGCGCCGCGCGCGGTAGATCGCGAACTGCCCGAATACGTAGAAGAACGCGACCAGCGGAATGCTGGCGAACGCCTGGATATGCTCGGCCTCGAGGCCGATCAGAAAATAGCCGAGATAGACCGGCACCAGGATCGCGAGCGCGACCAGAAATCCGATCAGCAATTCCTTGCCGCGGCCGGTATATTCCGCGGCGTCGCCATCGACATGGGTATTGGCCCAGAGATGGCGGCGCATGTCGGTGAGCAGCCAGAACCGGTAGAAGCCGAGGGTCACGAATTCAAGGCCCGCGCCGCGCTTGACCAGATCGAAGAAATCGCCACGGCCGCCCGAAAACGCCACCGGCATCGGCGGCGGTACCGGTGAAGGCATCGGCGGCGGCACCAGCGGGGGCCAGCTCATCTGGTTCATGGTTCAACTCCAGCGCGAACGGTAGCGGATCAAACCACAGATTGGCCAGCCAGTGTGTGACTCAGGTCCCACAGGTGCGTTGAAGTCTGCGGGTTTGGAGCCAGGCGTAGCCGTCGCGCCACATTGGCACCACCTGCGTTGCGAGCCCCTCGCCCCAACCTTCTCCCCGCAAGAGCGGGAAGGAGCGAAGGCTACGCCGTTTTCTCGAACAGCTCCCGCCCGATCAGCATGCGGCGGATTTCGCTGGTGCCGGCGCCGATCTCGTAGAGTTTGGCGTCGCGCAGCAGCCGTCCGGTCGGGTAGTCGTTGATATAGCCGTTGCCGCCGAGGAGCTGGATGGCGTCGAGCGCGCATTGCGTGGCTTTTTCCGCCGCATAGAGAATTGCGCCCGCGGCGTCCTCGCGCGTGGTCTCGCCGCGGTCGCAGGCTTTGGCCACCGCGTAGACATAGGCGCGCGAGGCGTTCATCGTGGTGTACATGTCGGCGATCTTGCCCTGCACCAGTTGGAAGGTGCCGATCGGCTCGCCGAACTGCTTGCGCTCGTGCACGTAGGGCAGCACCACGTCCATGCAGGCCTGCATGATTCCGATCGGGCCGGCCGCCAGCACCGCGCGCTCATAGTCGAGGCCGCTCATCAAGACGTTGACGCCGCGGCCGACCTCGCTCAGCACATTCTCCTCCGGCACCTCGCAATCCTCGAACAGCAGTTCGCAGGTGTCGGAGCCGCGCATGCCGAGCTTGTCGAGTTTTTGCGCGGTGGAAAATCCCTTCATGCCCTTTTCGATGAGGAAGGCGGTGATGCCGCGGGGACCTGCCTGGGCATCGGTCCTGGCGTAGACCACCAGCGTATCCGCCACCGGCCCGTTGGTGATCCACATCTTGTTGCCGTTCAGCACAAAGCGATCGCCCTTCTTCTCGGCCCGCGTCTTCATCGAGACCACGTCCGAACCGGCCCCCGGCTCCGACATCGCGAGCGAGCCGACATGCTCGCCCGAGATCAGCTTTGGCAGGTATTTGCGCTTCTGCGCCTCGTTGCCGTTGCGGCGGATCTGGTTGACGCAGAGGTTGGAGTGGGCGCCATACGACAGGCCGACGGAAGCTGACGCCCGCGAGATTTCTTCCAGCGCGATACAGTGCTCGAGATAGCCGAGGCCGGCGCCGCCATATTCCTCTTCCACCGTAATGCCGTGCAGGCCGAGCGCGCCGATCTTCGGCCAGAGGTCGCGCGGGAACTGATTGCTGCGGTCGATTTCGGCGGCGCGCGGGGCGATCTCGTTTTGCGAAAATGAATGCACCGTCTCGCGAATGGCGTCCGCAGTCTCGCCAAGATCGAAGTTGAACATCCGATGGGCGTTGGGAATCATGGCCGCCTCCCGGCGAATTAAACGTTGTTTCAAACAGACTTAGTACCCGGGCCTACACTTGTCACGAGCCGAAATACGCGCGCGACCGCCCACGATGGGCCAGCACTGCGATGAGGCCAAATGCGCCCAACTCGCCCTTGCGCCGGGGCACGGCTCGGGATGTAATAGGGTAAAACATCACCCGTTCGGCATGCTTCGCGCGGGGAATCAGGGAGAGCGGCTCATGCACGGAACCATCGATCTCGCCGGAGATTCTCACCTGCGCGCCGCGCGCGATGCGGCACAGTCGATGCCGCTGGCGGATTTCGATGTCGGCAATCCCGAACTGTTCCAGAACGATTCCTTCTGGCCGTATTTCGACCGGCTGCGCCGGGACGACCCGGTGCATTACTGCAGGGACAGCATGTTCGGGCCGTACTGGTCGGTAACCAAGTACAACGACATCATGGACGTCGAGACCAACCACGCGGTGTTCTCGTCGGCGTCGTCGCTCGGCGGCATCACCATTCGCGACGTCGCGCCGGACCTGCGCCGCGAAAGTTTCATCGCGATGGACCAGCCCCGCCATAGCGCGCAACGCAAGACCGTGGCGCCGATGTTCACGCCGACGCATCTCGACCAGCTCGCGATCAACATCCGCAAGCGCTCCGCCGAATGCCTCGACAACCTTCCGAAGAACGAAACGTTCGACTGGGTCGATCAGGTCTCGATCGAGCTCACCACGCAGATGCTCGCCGTGTTGTTCGACTTCCCCTGGGAAGACCGCCGCAAGCTGACGCGCTGGTCCGATATCGCAACCACTATTCCCCATCCGGGCGGCCTCGTCGAGACCGAGGACCAGCGGCAGGCCGAGCTGCTGGAATGCGCGACCTATTTCGCAAGACTGTGGAAGGAGCGCATCAACCAGCCGCCGAAGAGCGACCTGTTGTCGATGATGGCGCATAGCGATGCTACCCGCGACATGGACCCGAAGAATTTTCTCGGCAATCTGATCCTGCTGATCGTCGGCGGCAACGATACCACCCGCAACACGCTTTCTGGCAGCGTCTATGCGCTGAACAAGAATCCGGATCAGTATCAGAAGCTCCGCGACAACCCGGACCTGATCGATAGTTTCGTCCCCGAAGTGATCCGCTGGCAGACGCCGCTGGCGCATATGCGCCGCACCGCGCTCGAAGACATCGAATTCCGCGGGCGTCAGATCAGGAAGGGCGACAAGGTCGTGATGTGGTACGTCTCGGGCAACCGCGACGAGGACGTGATCGACCATCCCTACGAGTTCATCATCGACCGCGCTCGCCCCCGCACCCACCTTTCCTTCGGCTTCGGCATCCACCGTTGCGTCGGAATCAGGCTGGCGGAGCTGCAACTTCGGATTATCTGGGAAGAAATCCTCAAGCGGTACGATAATATTGAGGTGGTCGGCGAACCGAAGCGGGTATATTCGAGTTTCGTCAAGGGCTACGAGACCCTGCCGGTCCGCATCGCCGCCTAGCCGCGCTCACGCTCACCCGGGATGATCGAATTATGAACGTCCAAACTGCCATCAGAGCCGACAAACAAGAGCTTTTGCGCGCCGCGCGCGAGGAAGCCTATTCGACGCCGCTGAAGGATTTTCATCCCGGTGCGCCAAAGCTTTTCCAGAACGACACGCTGTGGCCGTGGTTCGAGCGGTTGCGCAAGGAAGAGCCGGTGCACTACTGCGAGAACTCGCCGATCGAGCCCTACTGGTCGGTGACCAGGTACAACGACATCATGCATGTCGACACCAACCACGGCATCTTCTCTTCCGACTCCACGCTCGGCGGCATCTCGATCCGCGACGTGCCGCCCGGCTACGACTATCCGAGCTTCATCGCGATGGACCAGCCCAGGCACTCGGCGCAGCGCAAGACGGTGTCGCCGATGTTCACGCCGACGCATCTGGATGAACTGGCCAAACTGATCCGAGAACGCTCGCAGAAGGTGCTGGACAATCTGCCGCGCAACGAGACCTTCAACTTCGTCGAGCGCGTCTCGATCGAACTGACGACGCAGATGCTGGCGACGCTGTTCGATTTCCCATGGGAGGAGCGGCGCAAGCTGACGCGCTGGTCCGACGTCTCGACCGCGCTGCCCAAGAGCGGCGTCGTGGAATCGCCCGAGCAGCGACGCCGGGAGATGGATGAATGCTACGCCTATTTCTCAAAACTCTGGAACGAGCGCGTCAACGCGCCGCCGAAGAACGACCTGCTGTCGATGATGGCGCACAGCGACGCGACGCGGCACATGGACCCCGACAATCTGATGGGCAACATCATCCTGTTGATCGTTGGCGGCAACGACACCACGCGCAACACCATGAGCGGCTCGGTGCTGGCGCTGAACGAGCACCCCGACCAGTATCAGAAGCTGCGCGAAAATCCCGCGCTGATCGATTCCATGGTGCCGGAAGTGATCCGCTGGCAGACGCCGCTCGCCCACATGCGCCGCACCGCCCTGGTCGATACCGAGATCGGGGATAAGAAGATCAAAAAGGGCGATCGCGTCGTGATGTGGTACGTCTCGGGCAACCGCGACGAGGAAGGCATCGATCGGCCCGATGAATTCATCATCGACCGCGCCCGTCCCCGCACCCATCTGTCGTTCGGCTTCGGCATCCATCGCTGCGTCGGCATGCGGCTTGCCGAGCTGCAGCTGAGGATCGTCTGGGAAGAAATGCTCAAACGCTTCGACCGCATCGAGGTGGTCGGCGAGCCGAAGCGGGTCTATTCGAGCTTCGTGCGCGGCATCGAGCAGTTGCCGGTCCGCATTCCGGGGTGAGCGACGAGCTCAGCCCGCCTGATCTTGCGCGCGTGCGGTGGCACTTCAGGTGTTAGAGCCGCGCGATTTCGCAAGCCACACCAGGGCGATAGCCAGCACACCGGTGCCGATTACAAGCCAAAGCGAAGCTTGTCTGCCGGTCAGCGTATAAGCCAGCAGGAAGCACATAAACCACATTGCGCCGATAGCTGGAACGATAGCGCGAAGATGAGTTGGCATCAGGGACGCTCGAACTACCTTTGATTGTACTTCGGACGCTACCTATAGCGTCTTCGCGACGATTGAAGAAGCGGTATTTAGCAAGTTTTGATTGAAAATGGCCGCAGCCAACTATTTATATGCGCTAGTCTCGAAAGTGGGTTAGGACGTGATCTGACATCGCCAACCAAAACTTCTCAGCAAGCCAACCGACGTACTCCCGCCCGCGCTTGCGAAGCCTGCTTCTGCTCAATGATCTGATATCGCCCAGCCGCTTCGGCAGGCCCCACAAAACTGTTGCCGTCGACTTGCCGGTCGCGCAGGGCCGGGTTGATCGCAGCCGCGGAAACCACCGGCGTGTGGCGATGACCGAGCATGCAGTGGTGATCGCCGGAGGAGGTCCGACAGGGCTGATGCTGGCCGGCGAGCTGGCGCTGGCTGATATCGACGTCGCCATTGTCGAGCGGCGCCCTGACCGGGAATTCGCCGGGTCGCGCGGGCGGTCTGCACGCACGCACCATCGAGGTTCTCGATCAGCGCGGAATTGCCGACCGGTTTCTCTCGCTCCCACCGCCGTATTGATCAGGCTGGACGGATATGTCGCCTGGGTGGGGGACCAAACTGAGCTCGGGCTTGCTGACACGCTATCCACCTGGTTCGGACTGTCTGCTGCAGCGTAACTGCATAGGTTTTGCCGCGGCCTCTCGCTGATCGACAGGCCAGCCCGCCCTCATCCGCCCCTGAATCGAAAGCTGATATCGTCCGGCTCACCCGCAACGTCGGCTTTAGGGCCAAAGGCAGAATTGGCGTGAGCCGCTTTTCCCTGATCGTTGCGTTGGATCAAAACATCGCGCTTGTCGGCAGCGAGTATGTAGACGCGTCCGGGAACAAGGAGCCTTCCGTGCTGCCCTTTACGTCTGAGCAATTCCTCGCAGTTTTTGGGAATTATAACAGCGCCATCTGGCCCGTGCAGATAGCAGCCTATTTGCTCGGCGGCGTCGTGGCTGCGTTGCTCTTTCTCAAAACACGAGAAGCAGACCGCATCATTGCAGGCATTTTAGCATCGATGTGGTTGTGGACTGGAATTGGCTATCACGGCCTTTGGTTCTCCGCGATCAACCAAGCCGCGTATCTCTTTGCTGCGTTGTTCGTCGTCCAAGGCTGCTATATTTTCTATTCAGGCTTCTCGCACCAAATTCACTTCGGTCCACGACCAGACATGGCGAGCTGGGCAGGAATGGCGTTCATTGCCTACGCTGCAATTGTCTACCCACTGATTGGCGTGGCCACGGGCCGCTCCTATCCACACATGCCAATGTTTGGCATCACGCCTTGCCCGGTGACTATCTTTACATTTGGACTCTTTCTGCTGACCACGAGCCCGGTGCCACGCTGGCTCCTCGTTGTCCCTTTTGTCTGGTCATTGATCGGCGGCAGCGCGGCCATTCTTCTCAACGTGCCGCAGGATTGGTTCCTTCTCGCGAGTGGTTTCATCGCAGCGCCACTGATCGTCTTTCGGGATAGGCTGGCAATCCGGGCTGCCGGAAATCCCAGTTCCGCTTAGGTCGCAATCGGATCTTGGCCCTGCCCTATCCTGTGTCTGCGCGACCCTCGAATGCGGACATCGCTGCCGACGGCGTTCGATTCCCTTTGTGCCAGCAAGAGCATCGCCATCTCGCTTGCGCAGGTTCGACAGCTCCATTCGGAAGAGAGTGCACAATCGCGTCGGGTCGGACTGCGACCGAACGCAACTGCCACGTCACCCGCCTTGACAAAAAAATTTGTCAATATACCCTACCGCCATGATCGATATCGAAGTGATCAGCGATCCGGCGGTTGCAGTTGCCGCCCTTGACCCTATCCGAAGCGCGTTGCTGGCCGAACTCGCCGAGCCCGCGTCGGCGGCGATCCTGGCAACGCGCCTGGGGTTGCCTCGCCAGAAGGTGAACTATCATCTGCGCGCGCTCGAAGCCTGCAGGCTGGTCGAGGTCGCGGACGAACGGCAATGGGGCGGATTGACCGAGCGGTTGCTGGTGTTGTCGGCCAAGTCGTTCGTTGTTTCGCCAGAGGCGTTAGGCGCGGTCGCAGCCGATCCGAAGCGCAGCAAGGATCAGCTCGCGGCCAGCTATCTGATCGCACTCGGTGCCCGGATCGTTCGCGAAGTCGGCGATCTCTGGAAACGCGCAACGAAAGCCGACAAGCAGCTTGCGACCTTGTCGATCGATGCAGAGATTCGCTTCGCCTCCCCCGCCGCTCGCGCGGCGTTCACGAGCGAGCTGACGCAGGCCATCACAAAACTGGTCAGCCGCTACCACGATGCGAGCACTTCGGGTGGCCGTAATCATCGATTGGTGATCGTGTCTCATCCCTTGCCTCAAACGTCTCACTGAAAGGACAGACCATGCCCGTGAAGAAGGAACCGTCTGGCCGTCGCAGCGTCGAAGCCAAGGTTGAGGTCCCCGGCACACCCGAAGAGGTGTGGCAGGCGATCGCGACAGGTCCCGGCATCTCGTCGTGGTTTGTGCCGACGACGTTGGACGAGAAAGTCGGCGGCAACACCAAATCGAGCTTTGGCCCCGGAATGGATTCCGAGGCCAGGATCACCGCCTGGGAGCCGGCCAAGCGTTTCGTTGCCGAAACAGAGGAAGGACCTGGCACAGTAGCCACCGAGTGGACCGTCGAAGCCAAGGACGGCGGCACCTGTGTGGTCCGGGTCGTTCATAGCTGGTTCGCCAATACGGACGATTGGGACGGCCAGTTCGAGGGACACACCTACGGCTGGATCGCATTCTTCCAGAACCTGCGACTCTATCTGGAGCAATTCCGTGGGCAACAGTCGACGACAGTGGCCCTTTCCGCGATGTCGAACGACAGCGATGCCTGGAGCCGCTTGGTCGGTCCGCTCGGATTGGCTGACGCAAGCGCCGGCGCACGCTTTGCGACACCGGCTGGGACGCCCGAGCTACGCGGCGTCGTGGAAGTCGTCAATCCTCCGCAGTGGCCAGGGCTGCAATTGCTGCTCGAACACCCCGCACCCGCCATCGCACATCTCTTTGCCATGCCGATCGGAGGGCCGATCCTGCTGACGGTCCGTCTCTATCTCTACGGAGACGCCGGGCGCAGCGTGGCCGATCATGTCGAGGCCGACTGGCGGCGCTGGCTTGATCGTCAATTTCCGCCGCAGACGTAGCGGCGGATGATGGCGGTCATTCCGGCGAGCCACTAAGCGGCGTTGGCAAGTTGGCGCGACATGGACACGATGGCGTGCATGGTCTCGGCCGGTGCCAGCGTCGGATGGAGATGCGTGCCCAGAACCTCGCAACGGCGGCACCTCTCCGTCAACGATGATGACGCAACGGCAGGGTAGCCTGTGCGCGAGATCTGCGACCAGCACACTCGCAGAGCTGTGACCGACCAATATCGGCTCGTGGAACGACGTGATGCGCTGAAGCAGGTGGGACGTCCAGTCACGCCAGGGCGGCGGCTGGTCGTCGAGAACATCTGGAATCTGGACAGCGTGTCCTGATTTCCGCAACTGCTCTGCTGTAGAGGCTCCCAGCTCGACGCCCGAACCAACGGACCGGGCACCAGAACGAAATTGAGACTCATACGAATTCCGCAACCAAAATTGTGGCCCGCGCTATGATACCGCCCCGCGTTGCGAGGATACAAGTTGGAAGCACAACCTCGCGGCCAACCATCTCGCCTTCATCGAGCTCGCTTCAATTCGAGGTTGGCTGCGTGCCCATCAGTCCCCCGCCCTGGCCTGCTCCGCCCTATACAATTGCGGCATTACTGCTGTAGCCAGATGCGAATGCCCGGCTGAATCGTTTTGTCCTAAGTCAATCCTTAAGGCCCGCACATCGGCTCAGGCGAGCTTGATGTCCCAGAGGCCCTCTTCGCGGCAGGCGATCAGTTCGTCGCGGAGCAATTCGGTGACTAGCGCAATCGCAGTCGAGCCGGGATGATCGATGGGAGCAGCAAGGGTCAGTTCGCGCATCGGCGATGGCTTTGATATCGCCGCGGTTTCCAGCCGGCCGCTGGCGACCTCGTTGCGCACCGAGGAAGGCGGCAACAGCGTGTATCCCAGCCCTTCCTCGACGAGGCTGGTCAGCACCCGGAACGAGTCCGCCTCCAGCTTGACGTCGAGTTTCACTTTCTTCTTCGCCGCCGCCTGCTCGATCAGCGCGCGGAGCCCGTGCGAATGACTGGGCAGCACAAGACGCTGCCGCAGCAGCCAGCCGATATCGACCTGCTTCTTCTCCGACAACCCGCTGCCGCGCGGCCCGACGGCGACGATGGGGTCGCGGCCGAGGCTTTGCACGGAAAGATGCAGGTCGCTCGACGGGCCGTAGATCAGCGCCAGATCCATCTCGCCTCGGTGCAGCCATTCCATCAGATGGCCGCTGTAGCTTTCGACGATGCAGAGCGAAATGCCGGGATATTTGTCGACGGTGCGCCGCGCGAGCCGCGCCGAAATCACGCAGCTCACGGTCGGCACCAGCCCAAGCACCACCCGGCCCGAGGGCGGGCCGCCGGCGGACTGGATCTCGTCGCGCACCTGGTCGATCTGCCGGACGATGCCGGCGGTGCGCGCCAGCAAAAGCCGGCCGGCGTCGGTCAGCACCATGCCGCGGCCGTTCCGCGTGAACAGCTCGGCCCGCAATTCGTGTTCGAGCAACTTGATCTGGCGGCTCAGCGCCGGCTGCGCCACGCGCAGCGTGTCGGAGGCCTTGCTGAGGCTGCCGAGCTCGGCCACGCAACTGAAGGTCCTGAGCTGCCGGATATCCATCGCTTGCCATTCTTCGAAGGCAGGTTCATACGCTATAACAATTCAGCATAGGAGACCGGCGATCGTTTCACAACGGCCCGCATCCTTAAAGCAATTGACATCAACCCGCATCCATCGCCAGAAAACCCAATGACCGGACAAGAACAACAAGACGAATTCCACGACATCCGCGACGCCGTCGCCAAGCTCTGCGCCCAGTTCCCCGGCGAATACTGGCGCAAGCTCGATCGCCAGATGGCGTATCCGAAGGAGTTCGTCGATGCGCTGACGGAAGCCGGCTACCTCTCGGTGCTGATCCCCGAGGAGTATGGCGGCTCGGGGCTGAAATTGTCGGCGGCGGCCGCGATCCTGGAAGAGATCCAGCGTGCAGGCTGCAACGGCGGCGGCTGCCACGCCCAGATGTACACGATGGGCACCGTGCTGCGGCACGGCAACGACGCCCAGAAGGCGAAATACCTGCCCGGGATCGCCAGCGGCAAATTGCGGCTGCAGGCGTTCGGCGTCACCGAGCCGACCAGCGGCACCGATACTTCCTCGCTGAAGACCGTCGCCAGGCGTGACGGCGACCACTACGTCGTCAACGGCCAGAAGATCTGGACCAGCCGCGCCGAACATTCCGACCTGATGATTCTGCTCGCGCGCACCACGCCGAAGGAACAGGCAAAGAAGCGCACCGATGGGCTTTCCGTGTTCATCGTCGACATGCGCGAGGTGAAGGGAAAGGGGCTGGAGATCCGCCCGATCCGCACCATGATGAACCACGCCACGACGGAGGTGTTCTTCACGGACATGCGCGTGCCCGCCGAAAACCTGATCGGCGACGAGGGCAAGGGCTTTCGCTACATCCTCTCCGGCATGAACGCCGAGCGTATTCTCATTGCGGCCGAATGCATCGGCGACGCCAAATGGTTCATTGCAAAAGCGACCGCCTACGCCAAGGAGCGTGCCGTATTCGGCCGTCCGATCGGCCAGAACCAGGGCATTCAGTTCCCGATCGCAAAAGCCTACGCCGCGATGCGCGCTGCTGAACTAATGGTGAAGGAAGCCACCCGCAAATATGAGGCCGGGCTCGATTGCGGCGCGGAGGCCAACATGGCCAAGATGCTGGCGGCGGATGCGTCGTGGGAGGCGGCGAACGCCTGCGTGCAGACCCATGGCGGCTTCGGCTTTGCGGAGGAATACGACGTCGAGCGCAAGTTCCGCGAAACGCGGCTCTATCAGGTGGCGCCGATCTCGACCAATCTGATCCTGTCCTACGTCGCCGAGCACGTGCTCGGCATGCCCCGCTCCTACTGAGAACGTCAGATGCTGCCATTGGAAGGATTGATCGTCGTCTCCGTCGAACAGGCCGTTGCCGCGCCGTTCTGCAGCTCGCGGCTGGCGGACGCCGGCGCGCATGTCGTCAAGGTCGAGCGGCCCGAGGGCGATTTCGCCCGCGGCTATGATGCAGCCGCCAAGGGCCAGAGCAGCTATTTCGTCTGGCTCAACCGCGGCAAGAATTCGCAGGTGATCGATCTCGCCACCAAGGAAGGCCGCGCCGCGCTCGAAGAGCTGATTGCCAGCGCCGACGTGCTGCTGCAGAACCTCAAGCCCGGCTCGATGGACAAGCTCGGCTTCTCGCTGGAACGCCTGAAGAAGGATTATCCCGCGCTGATCTGCTGCACCATCTCCGGCTATGGCGACGAGGGCCCCTATGCCGACCGCAAGGCCTATGATCTACTGATCCAGGCCGAGAGTGGCCTCGCCTCGATCACCGGCGGCCCCGAAGGGCCGTCACGCGTCGGCATCTCCGTCGTCGATATCGCGACCGGCGCCACCGCGCATGCCGCGATCCTAGAAGCGCTGATCGCGCGCGGGCGCAGCGGCAAGGGCGCCGATATCCGCATCTCGATGTTCGACGTGATGGCCGACTGGATGGCGGTGCCGCTGATCAATTCGGAAGCCGGCAATCCGCCGAAGCGGATGGCGCTGGCCCATCCCTCGATCGCGCCCTATGGCGTGTTCAATTCCAGGGACGGCAAGGGCATTTTGATCTCGATCCAGAGCGAGCGCGAGTGGAAGAAGCTCTGCGCCGAGGTGCTCGACCAGCCCGACCTGCCGAATGATCCGCGGTTCGCCAACATGGTCGAGCGCGTGCGCAATCGCCAGCTCACCGACAAGGTGGTCGCCGACAGCTTTGCCGCAATGACGCGCATCGAACTCCTCAAGCGCCTCGACGCCGCTGACATCGCCTTCGCCGAGGTCAACACCATGGCCGACCTCTCGGTACATCCGCATCTGCGCCGCATCGAGGTCGATACGCCGAACGGCAAGGTGAGTTACGCCGCCCCCGCCGCGATCTTCGTCGGCGAGCCGAGACACTATGGCGCCGTGCCGGCGATCGGCGACCACGTTGAACTTCCCAAGGCCCCTCGCGTGCGGAGCCGCCAGTCGTGACAGAAGCCCTCAACCTCGACCATCTGCGCCAATGGATCGGCCGCAGCACGGAAGCAAGCGACATCGTCACCGCGCAACTCGTGAAGGGCCTGCGCGCGACATTGTTCCAGGACATCGGCGACCCGAAACCCGGCGATGCCGCGCCATGGACCACGCATTGGTGCCTGGCCCAGCCGGTATTTCCGATGTCGCAGCTCGGCCCCGACGGTCACCCGACCCGTGGCGGTTTCCTGCCGCCGGTGCCGCTGCCGCGCCGGATGTGGGCCGGCGGCGAAATCGAATTCCTCCAGCCGTTGCGCGTCGGCGATGAATCGACCCGCACCTCGCGCATTTCAGACGTGACCATGAAGACGGGTTCGACAGGCGTGCTGTGCTTCGTTTCCGTCGAACACACCATCACGACACCGCGCGGAGTTGCCATCCGCGAACGGCAGGACATCGTTTATCGCGAGATGGGCAGCGCTGCCCCCGCTTCGCCGCCGAAAGCCCCTCCGCCGCCACCCGTCGCAAGGCATCGCGAAACCCATGTCAGCGATCCCGTGCTGCTGTTTCGCTATTCGGCGCTGACCTTCAACGGCCATCGCATCCACTACGACCGCGACTACGTCACCAAGGTCGAGGGCTATCCCGGCCTGATCTTCCACGGCCCGCTGCAGGCGGCGCTGATCGTCGAATTCGCCGCAAAACTTCACGGCGACTCAGCGCCGAAGAAGTTCAGCTATCGCGGCGTGCAGCCGCTGTTCGAAGGCAGCGAGTTCTCGATCAACGCCAACGAAACCCACGCCGGCATGGAGCTGTGGATCGCGAATGCGGAAGGGCAGCCGACCATGAAGGGCACGGCGACGTGGTTGTAGTTTGAAGCCGTCATTCCGGGGCGATGCGAAGCATCGAACTAAGATGTGCTATTGCACATCTGAGAATCTCGAGATTCCGGGTCTGGTGCTAGCGCACCATCCCGGAATGACGGTCTAGCTCTGGGAGTCCCAATGTCATCCCGCAAACCAGCCAAGCCCGCCACCACCTCGCTCACCGTCAAGGACGCCACCTTCAGCCTGCTCCGCGCGTTCGGCATCAAGCGCGTGTTCGGCAATCCCGGCTCGACCGAACTGCCCTTCCTCAGCGACTGGCCCGACGACATCGATTACGTGCTCGGCCTGCAGGAAGCTTCCGTAGTCGGCATGGCCGATGGCTATGCGCAGGCGACCCGCAACGCCGGCTTCGTCAACCTGCATTCCGGCGCCGGCGTCGGCAATGCGCTCGGCAACATCTACACCGCCCACCGCAACCAGACCCCGCTCGTGATCACCGCCGGCCAGCAGGCGCGCTCGATCCTGCCGCTGCAGGCTTTCCTCTATGCCGAGCGCGCCTCGGAATTTCCGCGGCCCTATGTCAAATACAGCGTCGAGCCGGCGCGCGCCGAAGATGTGCCGGCGGCGATCGCGCGCGCCTATTACGTCGCGATGCAGCCGCCCTGCGGGCCGACCTTCGTCTCGATCCCGATCGACGACTGGACGCGCCCCACGCAGCCGATCGAAGCCCGCCACGTCAGCCGCGAGCTCGGGCCCGATCCACAAGCGATGAAGGCTCTGGTCGCAGCACTGACGGCCAGCAAGCGTCCGGCCCTCGTCGTCGGCCCTGCCGTCGACCGTGCCGAAGCCGTCGATCTGATGGCGAAGGTGGCGGAAAAGGCGAAGGCCGCTGTCTGGATCAGCCCGTTCTCGGCGCGCTGCTCGTTCCCGGAACGCCATCCGCAGTTCGCCGGCTTTTTGCACGCCGCGCCGGGACAGCTATCTGACGCGCTGCGCGACCATGACCTCGTGGTGGTGATCGGCGCGCCGGTGTTCACGTTCCATGTCGAGGGCCATGCCGCGATCTTCGACGGCGCAACCACGATCTTCCAGATCACCGACGATCCCGATGCCGCCGCGGTTACGCCGGCGGGCGCCAGCATCGTCGCGACCATGAAGCCGGCGCTTGCGATGCTACTCGACCTGCTGCCGGAAACCGCGCGTGCGATCCCGACGGGCCGCGTGCTGCCGCCGGCGCCAACGGCGGCCGATCCGCTTCCGGTCGAATTCCTGCTGCACTCCCTGTCCCAAGCCATGCCCGCCGGTGCAGTGCTAGTTGAGGAAGCCCCCTCGCATCGCCCGACGATGCAAAAGTTCATGCCGATGCGCGGCCAGGACAGTTTTTATACCATGGCGAGCGGCGGCCTCGGCTACGGCCTGCCCGCCGCGGTCGGCATCGCGCTCGGACGCCCCGGCATCCGCACCGTCTGCCTGATCGGCGACGGCTCGGCGATGTACTCGATCCAGGCGCTGTGGACCGCGGCGCAGCGCAACCTGCCGCTCACGGTCGTGGTCATCAATAACGCCGGCTACGGCGCGATGCGCTCGTTCAGCCAGGTGATGCAGGTGCGCAATGTGCCGGGCCTGGAACTGCCCGGCATCGATTTCGTGAAACTCGCGGAAAGCATGGGCTGCCACGCCGCGCGGGTGACGAACTCGGCCGAGCTTCCGGGCGCGTTTAGCGACGGACTTTCACATACCGGCACCAGCCTGATCGAGGTGATGGTGGATTCAACCGTGTCGCTGCTCTACGCGCAGAAGGGTTGAGGCAGGGCTGAGTTCCCTCTCCCGCTTGCGGGAGCTCATGAGACCTCATTTGACTCAAAGGCTCGACAATTCACCCGCGAGTTCCATGCGCGGCATTACTTGACGTTGCTCTACGTTCGCACGAGAATTCAGCATGGGGCAACCATGGAGTGAACGCCATGAAACAGCCAAGCCTCAGAAAAGCTGCCCTCGCGGTCTCCGTCTTTACATGTGCGACTATGCTCTCGTTTGACTGGAGCGAACAAAGGGGCGCTTCGCTATCCATCGAGCGCGCGCACGCACAGATCAGTGATCCATTGACCCCGGCGCCAGGCGTTACCCGGCGGCAGGCGCGGCGGGCCGCGGCCGGCGCGGCTGCCGTGGGCGCCGGTGCTGCTGCAGCCGGAGCGACTGCCGCCTATTACGGCGGCGGACCCTATGCCTACTACGGCGGCAACGGTCCCAACGCCTATTACGGCGGCGGCAGCCCCTACGGCTATTACGGCGGCCCGGGCGTATGGAGCCAGGACTACGCGACGCGCAACGGCATAATCTGCCAGCCCGGCACAATGGTCCGCCTGGACGACGGCCTGATGCACAGGTGCCAGTAGCGACGTAATCGGGAAAGGCGGCCGAACGGCCGCCCTTCTCGCTGCGCTATTTCCCGTAACTCTCCCGCATCCTGGCCTGGATCTTCGCCATACCCGCGATCCAGCGGTCGTAATTTTCCGTCTTCTTGCGCATGTAGCCGAGCACCTGCGGATGAGGCAGGATCACGAACGTCTCCTGCTCCAGTCCCTTCAGCACGTCCTGCGCCACCTGCTCCGGCGAGAGATCGCCGTCGCCGGATTGCGGGCCCTTCGGGATCGAGCGCAGCATGTTGGTATCGACGCCCTGCGGGCACAGGATCGAAACCTTGATGTTGTCGGCCTTGTGCGAGATCGCAAGATTCTCGGCGAAACCGACCGCCGCATGCTTCGTGGTCGAATAGGCCGGGCTGCCGACCTGCGACAATAATCCCGCCGCAGAGATCGTGTTGAGGAAATAGCCGCCGCCGCGCGCCTTCATGCGCGGGATCAAATGCCGCGCCGCATAGACATGGGCCATCACATGAACGGCCCAGCTTCGCTGCCACGGTTCGTCGGAGTTTCCGCCGGCATTTACCGATAGTGGATCGAAACCGCCGCCGATGCCGGCATTGGAGCAGAACAGCGCAATCGGGCCGAATTGACGCTCGGTCTCCTCGATGACGTGATGAACGTCCTTCTCTTTTCCGACATCGCATTTGAAGGCCGCCCCACTGATCGGAGTGGCGACGGCTCGCGCGCCATCGGGGTCGATATCGGCGACGACGACCTTGGCGGCGCCCTCGCGGTGAAAGGCTTCGCACATTGCCTTCCCGATGCCGTTGGCGCCCCCGGTGACGACCACGACTTTGCCTGTCACCTGCATGGCCGCTCTCTCCCGTTTGTGATGATCCTATGTCAGGATCATCATATCGAGAATAGCCGTATAATGGCAGGCGGCGCCGAGCAAGACGAAGCCATGCCAGATCGCGTTCTGGAAGCGCAGCCGCTGCCAGGCATGGAAGATCACCCCAAGGCTATAGAGCACGCCGCCCGCCAGCAAAAAGCCCAGCGCCAGCGGCGGCACCGCCTTCACCACCGCGTCGTAAAGCGTGACGCCACTCCAGCCCAGGGCGAGATAGAGGCCGACCGCCAAACGATCGTAGCGCCCCGGCCGCGCCAGCTTCAGCACCACGCCGGCGATCGCGACGCACCACACCCCCGTCAGCAGCGCGATCGCGAGATAGCTGTCCCTCAGCTCCACGATGAACGGGGTATAGGTGGCGGCGATCAAGAGATAGATCGCCGAATGATCGAAGCGCCGCAGCACCCATTTGGCGCGCGACACCGGCCAAAGATTATAGACCGCCGACAACGTCAGCATCGCGAGCAGGCCTGCGACGTAGACCGATACCACGGTAATTTCGAACGCACCGGCATAGACCGCGGTCAGCACGATCAAAGCGGTGGCGGCGACGAGCCCGAGACAGACGCCGACGACATGCACGACGCCGTCGGCGATCAGCTCGGCGCGGTCGTAGTTCCAGTGCATGGCGTCAGCCGCCGCATGGATGGACGTCGAGGCGAATTGTTTCAGTCTGAAGATGGTCATGCAGGCCCGCAGAAAGTGGTGAGGGAGCGATTAGGACATGGGTCTTCCGAGGTCAACGAACCGTTCACGCCGCTGGCCCCAAGGCCGTCGTCATGCGGTTCGCGAACGACGCCAGTATCCTGTTGTCGTGGCATTTTCGTGCAGTCGGTAACCGCCGGATATCCCGGAGGGATTCCCCCGCCAGGCGATCACGAGCGCTTGATTTCGGCCCGCCAATCGCCACTTCTCCGGTAATTGCACACCAACACTTCTCTCTCGAGCCCTCTGCCCCGCATGCCTCCCAGTTTTTCAGATATCGTCGAGGAAGCGCGCCTGTCGGCGCAGGCACTGCTGGATTACGGCGAGAGCTTTTTCAATCCCACCGTGCGGCTCGGCGTCACCGGCCTGTCGCGCGCCGGCAAGACCGTGTTCATCACGGCGCTGATCCACGGCCTGACCCGCGGCGGCCGGTTTCCGGTGTTCGAGCCGTATGCCACGGGGCGGATCGCGGGCGCCCGGCTCGCGCCGCAGCCCGACGATGCCGTGCCGCGCTTCGCCTATGAAACCCACGTCCGCACCCTGATCGAGGAGCGGCGCTGGCCGAACTCGACCGTCGACATCTCTGAACTGCGCCTGGTCATCGACTACCAGCGGCAGAACGGCGCCGACCGCACGCTCACCATCGACATCGTCGATTACCCCGGCGAGTGGCTGCTCGACCTGCCGCTGCTCAACAGGAGCTTTGAGCAATGGTCGGCGGAAAGTCTCGCATTGTCGCGAGAGGGTCCGCGCGTGAAGCTGGCCGCGCCATGGCACGAGCATCTGGCGACACTCTCCGCTGAGAGCCGCGAGGATGAACAGGCGACGCTCGCCGCCGCAAAACTGTTCACCGATTATTTGCGCGCCTGCCGCGACGAACGTTTTGCCATGAGCCTGCTGCCGCCCGGGCGTTTCCTGATGCCGGGCAACCTCGCAGGATCGCCAGCGCTGACCTTCGCCCCGCTCGATGTGCCCATTGATGGCGCCGCGCCCGACGGTTCGCTGTGGGCAATGATGCGGCGGCGCTACGAGGCCTACAAGGACGTCGTGGTGCGTCCATTCTTCCGCGACCATTTCGCGCGGCTCGACCGCCAGATCGTGCTGGTCGATGCGCTTGCGGCCTTCAATGCCGGGCCCGAAGCGCTGCACGATCTCGAAGCCGCGCTTGCCGGCATTCTCGATTGCTTTCGTATCGGCCGCAGCACCATCCTGAGCAGCCTGTTTCGTCCGCGGATCGATCGGATTCTGTTTGCCGCCACGAAGGCCGATCATCTGCACCATTCCAGCCATGACCGGCTGGAAGCGGTGCTGCGGCGTGCGGTTGCCAAGGCAGCCGACCGCGCCGAATATGCCGGGGCCGCCATCGACGTGGTCGCACTCGCCGCCGTGCGCGCCACGCGCGAGGCGATGGTCGCGCGCGGCCGGGAGAAGCTGCCGTCGATCCTCGGCACGCCCGCGCCCGGCGAGACCGCCAATGGCGATACGTTCGACGGCGAGACGGAAGTGGCGACCTTTCCCGGCGACCTGCCCGCCGATCCCGAAGAGCTGTTCAAGGGCGGCTTTCGCGGCCTTTCCAGCACAGCTTCCGAACAGGCCGATTTCCGCTTCCTGCGCTTCAGGCCGCCGCTGCTGGAGCACACGGCCAAGGACGAGCCCGCGCTGCCTCACATCCGCCTCGACCGCGCCCTTCAGTTCCTGATCGGAGACCGACTGCAATGAGCGAGAAGACGCCGCATCGGCGGCCGGCGACGTTCAAGCTCGGCGATCCCGGCGTCATCGTGATGGATCCGGAGGAGACCGGCCGCCCTGCCCGCGGCACGGTGCAGATCACGCCGGAGGCCGATCCCGCGCTGCTGCCCGTTCCGCTCGATGCGCCGCTGAAACCGATGCGCCGCGGCTTTCGCTGGGGCGCGCTGTTCTGGTCGGCTGCAGGCGGACTGGTGCTGCTCGGCACAGGGCTCGGCGTCGTCAATCTGATCGAGGATCTGTTCGCACGCAGCCAGACCTTGGGCTACGTCGCGCTGGCATTTGCGGTGGCAGCCGGGCTGGCGCTGACCGTCGTCATCGCGCGCGAAGCGTTCGGGCTGGCGCGGCTGGCGGCGATCGAAAAGCTGCACCAGCGCGCCGCTGAAGTACTGCGCAGCGACGACCGCGCGGAGAGCCGCGCCGTCGTCAACGACCTGCTCAAGCTCGCGCACCAGAACCCGCAACTGGCGCGCGCCCGCGCCACGCTGAAAAGCCATGCCGACGACATCATCGACGGCGCCGACATGATCAAGCTTGCCGAACGCGAACTGATGGCGCCGCTCGACGAAGAGGCGCGCCGGCTGGTTTCAACGGCTGCGCAACGCGTCTCCGTCGTCACCGCGGTAAGCCCGCGCGCGCTGATCGACGTGCTGTTCGTGTTCGTCGCCGCAATGCGCTTGATCCGGCAACTGGCGCGGCTCTATGGCGGCCGTCCCGGCACGCTCGGCATGCTCAGCCTGTTGCGTCACGTCATCGGCCATCTCGCCATCACTGGCGGCATGGCGGTCGGCGACAGCCTGGTGCAGCAGATGCTCGGCCACGGCATTGCGGCAAAACTCTCGCAGCGGCTCGGCGAGGGCGTGCTCAACGGCCTGCTGACCGCAAGGCTCGGCCTCGCCGCGATCGACGTCACGCGCCCCTTGCCGTTCACCGCGCTGCCGCGGCCCGCGCTCTCCGATCTCGCGAAGGATTTGCTGAGCAAGCGCGAGGATGAGGCGTGAGCTCGTAGGGCGGGCAAAGGCGCGATTATCGCCGTGCCCACCATTCCAAGTCGTGTGGTTCTGGCGCCGCGGTGCTGGCGTTAAGTTGCGCAAGGTTCGTCCTCGCGCGGCGACGGTGGCAAGAAAGCCGTTCACCGGGCTACTTCGGCACAGTTGCTCTGATTGGAGAGGGCGGGAAGTTGATGACAAATCTCGGGCAGATCATGTCGCGAGATCGCGAACCCACACTCAGTTGTCATCGCCAGGCTTGACCGGGCCGCCCAGTACCCCAGAGACGCTAATGATTAAACCGATAAGCCGCAGCGTACTGGATCCCCCGCCTTCGCGAGGGACGACGACCTCACGCAACACAAGTGTCGCGCCCCAAAACCCCCGCCAGCACGCGCCAGCGGAACAGCGGCGAATCCGGCGGCGGCGAGAGTTCGGGCGTCCAGCCGGTAAGCTTCTCCAGCGCGTAGGTATCCATCACCGTCCCGCGCCAGACGCGCTCGACCCGCTCCAGCGGCTGCCGCTTCGCCGTGGTGAGATCCCACAGCGGCAGGCGATGGTCCGGCTCGCGGGCGACGTAGAGGCCAGGATGATCCTTGATCAGATTCATGCCGGGATCGCGAAAGCCCTGAAACCTGCCGCGCTCGTTGATCTGAACGACCGGCACCTGCCCGTTGAAATACCAGCGCAGCATGGCATAGGTGCGATAGTCCGACGTGGCGATCCAGGTCGCGCCGGTCTCTCGCAACTGATCCCGCGCGCGCGCCGCGACCTGCTCATAGCCGGCCTCGCCACCAATGGGATCGGTCCTGCCGATGAAATTCCAGGGCGCCGCGACGTAATAGAAGAACACGCCAACCACGAAAGCAATGCCGGAGATCACGGCCACCCTCGCCCACCGGAACGTCGATTGGACCATCCATTCCGAAAATCCCTCGCGCGGCAGCATAACGAGATTGATGGCGGTCGCGGCAAAGCCGGCGGGCCAAAGGAACATCGGCCAGGTGTCTCCGACGCGCAGCGTCAGCGACTTCCAGAGGAAGTAGAGGAACGGCACCAGCACGGCGGTCGACAGCAGGATCGCGACCGGCTCGCGCGTACGATAGCCGCGCCACGCCGTCAGCGTGACGCCGGACAGCACCACCGGCAGCAGCACGAAGCCGACGAGACCGAACTGCAGGCCGATGAATTCGCCGATGGTGCGGAACGAAAACGGATGGGTCGCAACCGCGCGCACGAACTGGAAGCGGAACGAGGCCCAGTCGTGCTGCGCGTTCCAGATCAAGACCGGCGAGAACACGATCGCCGCGATCAGGGCTGCCCGCCATGGATACTGGCTGAGCAGCCAGCGCCGCCGCCAGTCCGGCACCAGCACAAATGCGATCACCGCCGGCAGCAGCATGATCGCCGTGAGCTTCGACAGCAGCGCGAGCCCAGCGAACAGCCCCGCCGCGAGCCACCAGCGCGGTTTGCCGCTCTCGTTGAGCCGCACCAGCGACCACAGCATCGCGACCGCGAAAGGGATCATCGCCGTATCGGGCGAGACCTTCGCCATCAACAGCCCGTAATAAAGCGCTGCTTCCGGCAACAGCACGGCGAAGATCACCGCACGAACATCATGCGTCACGCGGCGGACGATATCGGCGAGCAGAAGCTGCGTGACCAGCATCGCGACGATGCCGCCGAACCGCACGCCGAGATTGGTGTCGCCGAAGATCGCGGTGCCGAACCGGATCAGCCAGGCGATGCCGGGCGGATGATCGAGAAAAGCGAGCGCGCTCTCCTTCGACCAGGTCCAGTAATAGGCCTCGTCGGTGCGCAGATCGAGCACGCTAGCATAGACCAGCCGCATCGCGGTCAACGCGGCGATCAGCAGGATAACGGCAAGCCAAGGCGGCGTGGCGGAACTGCATTGGCTCTTATGGGGCTGGGTGATCGGCACGGCGCTTTCTCCTCGACTGCGCCGGGAGTGTCAACGAGCCGCGACCGAAAAAAGCTGCTCGTCGTCCCTGCGAACGCAGGGACCCATAACCACCGGCCATGGCAAGGAAAACCGCATGGGCCACAGCGCCACTGAGAGGCCGCGGAGTATGGGTCCCTGCGGTTCGCAGGGACGACGGCGGGTGGTATTCACCGCATGATTTAATCGCTACCATTGCCCGATATTGACCCCATGGATCGCATGGCCGCCCTATCCAAAGAACAACTGACAGCGTTCCTCCGCGGCATCAGCCTGCGGCAGGTCCGCCTTGCCAGCGGCTTGATCCTGTTTGCCTATCTGGTCAGCCATTTCCTCAACCATGCGCTCGGCAACATCTCGCTGGAGGCGCTGGCGACCGGTGTCTATCTTCACATGGGGCTCTGGCAATTCCTGCCTATCACGATCCTGTTCTATGCGGCATGCCTGGTACACACCGCGCTCGGCATCTGGGCACTGTATGAACGCCGGCAATTCCGCTGGAAAGCGATCGAGCCGCTGCAGCTTGCGCTTGGCCTCAGCGTGCCGATGCTGGTCATCGCCCATATCATCGGCGTCCGGCTCGGCCAGACGCTTTACGGGCATGAAAAACTCTATCCGCAGGTGCTGTTCCTGTACTGGATCTGGGCGCCGTGGCGGATCTGGATGATGCTCGCGGTCATGACCATCGCCTGGGTCCACGGCTGCATCGGGCTGTATCTGTGGCTGCGGATGCGGGCGTTCTACAAACGCGCCGCGCCCTTCCTGCTCGCCGCGGCGGTGCTGATTCCAACGCTTTCCATGCTCGGCTTCTATCAGAGCGGGCGCATGGTGATTGACAATGACAGCGTCGAATGGCGGGCGGAAACCCAGTCGCAGCGCCAGATCGGCACACCGGCCGAGGCGCAGGCGCTCGAACGCATCACCGACTATTTCCTGTTCGGCTATTTCGGCCTGATCGGCGTCGCGCTGGTGGCGCGCGGCGTGCGCGCCATCAACGAGCGCCGTCGCGGCATGATCAGCCTGTCCTACGGCAACGGCCGCACAGTGCGCGTTCCCAAGGGCCTCAGCGTGCTCGAAGCCAGCTTGCGCAACAACGTGCCCCACGCCAGCGTCTGCGGCGGCCGCGCCCGTTGCTCGACCTGCCGCATCCGCATCATCGGCGACTGCTCTGCGCTGCCGGAGCCGTCGCAGCGCGAGGCCTTCGTGCTCGGCCGGGTCGGCACGTCGGATCCATCCATCCGTCTCGCCTGCCAGTTACGGCCGCCGACCGATCTCTCGTTCTTCCAGCTCTTCCTGCCGCATACGATGTCCGCCGATGGTCATGAGTCGAACCCGACGCGGATCGGCCAGGAGCGCTATCTCGTCAGCCTGTTCGTGGACATGCGCGGCTCGACCAAGCTTGCGGAAAAGCGCCTGCCGTTCGACACCGTCTTCATCGTCAACCGGTTCCTCGGCGCGGTATCGCAGGCGGTGATCGAGAGCGGCGGCCGGCCGAACCAGTTCGTCGGCGACGGCATGCTGGCGCTGTTCGGGCTTTCGACCAGCAGGCAGGAGGCCTGCCGCCAGGCGTTGCGCGCGGCGGCGATGATCGCCGTCAATGTCGACGATCTGAACAAGTTTCTCGAACATGATTTGCGCGAGCCGATCCGCTTCGGCATCGGCATCAATGGCGGCGAAGTGATCGTCGGCGATATCGGCTACCGCGATCATATGGTGTTCACCGCGCTCGGCGATCCCGTCAATGTCGCGGCGCGGCTGCAGGACATGACCAAGAGTCTTGCATGCGAAGTCGTCATCTCGGACGAAGTTCGCGCAACGGCCGGACTCGCCGCCGACGTCTTGCCGCAGCATGAAGCCGAGATTCGCGGACGCAATGAGCCGATGATCGTGCGCGCGATAACGGATGCAGGCACCCTGTCGGCGCTGGTTAACGAACAGCAAAGCGCGGCAGCGTGAAACCGCCTCAGCGATAGCTGTTCGAAGCGTATGTGATGTTTTTCACACCTGAATAATCGTTCAGAAAATTGTCGGCGAATGCGCAGCGGATTCCTCGAACCCGCATCTGTGGGCACACGACAGATTGGCGATGGGTAAGACTGAAACTTGAAACCCGCGCCAAGACGAAAAGTCGAACGCGCATTGCCAAAGGAGAACGACCATGTTTCGCAAAGTGACCCTCGCCCTTGCTGCCGCCGCTTCGCTCACCGCCGTTTCGCTGGCTTCGACGTCCGCGTCGGCCAGTCCGATGATCTGGCCGAAGTTTCCACATCATCATCACCATCACTGGCATCCCGGTTTCAGCGTCGGCTTCGTTGGTGGCTATGGCTACCAGGGCTGCTACGTGACCCGCCGCGTGCTGACGCCGTACGGCTTCCGCTGGCGCACGGTGAACGTCTGCTACTGAAACAGGCACAACGTTCATTCGGTGCAGAAACCCCGGTCGCTCACGCGGCCGGGGTTTTGCTTCGGCCGGGCCAAATGAGCGAAAAACGGCAAAAACAGCGAAAATCGACCGCGAATGGGGGCTTTTTCGCCGAAACGGCTGGTCCGTTTACGCTACCCAGCCTGCCCCAACCCGCGTATCCTGATTGTACGGGCATGCCGGTTAGTGCGGGGACCGGCGGCTCGTTTATTTTTTTGATTCCGCGGAGACGACGTGAATGGCTAAAGGTACGGTGAAGTGGTTCAATCCGACCAAGGGTTACGGATTCATCCAGCCCTCGAGTGGCGGCAAGGACGTGTTCGTTCATATTTCGGCAGTTGAGAAAGCTGGGCTTTCGACGCTCAATGAAGGGCAGACCGTCGAGTACGAAGAGATCGCCAACCGCGGCAAGACTTCGGCCGAGAACCTCAAGGTTTAGCGCGACCGCGCATTCGGCAACGGCGTACTCTCGGCCTTACATCCGGGAGTAGGGCTTAAGAAACTTCTCGAAACTGTGAGCGTTCGGCGGAGCGGGCACCGCTTCTGCACGCACGATGAGTAGATCGTTGCGCGAAAACCGGCCGCTCAATCTTCCGTGACCCACTTCTGAACCGTCATCACGTCGGGTGGCTGCAGGTAGCCGCGCGGCCAGAGGTCGACGACCCATTCGACCTTGGTGGCGCGATCGACCAGCACCGCGGTGTTGTGCGGCGTCTGCAACACCAGCGTATTGCCGCGATAGCGCGGATCGCCGATCGCATGATGCTTCAACAGGCCCCACTCCTGCAGCACCAGCAAAAGGCTGGTGGTATTGCGCGTCGTATCCCAGCAATCGTAATTGTGCTTGTCGTCGAAATAGCGGAAATCGGCTTTCGCCACGCGCTTGTTGGTGCCAATGATCGGCCCCATGCGGCGGTCGAACCACACCACCGCCTTCTGCACCGCCGCGCGTTCGGCCGCGGCCGAGGCGCGGCCCGCCGCCATGATCTGTGTCAGCGCGCTGCGGTCGCCGGCCGTGAAATCGAGGATCTCGCGACGCCGGCAGACGAAGCCATAGCACACGGTCATGGATTTGGCTGAAGGCGGATAGATCGAAACCGAGCTGTAGAGGTTGGCGACCTCGGCACTCATCTCGATCGCTCTCGCCGGCGGCGCTGCAAACACCGCGGCCAGGAGCACGCCAAGCACGGCCGCGAAGCTGGTCCGCGTTCGGCTTCCCTGTATCGGCGGGGCGGCGTCTCTCATCATCCCCTGCGGTTCCCAAGCGACGGCGTGCGTGACGATTAGCGCGGCTCCTGCAGGCTGCCAACAAGCAAGCCCGCGATCTGTGGATCAGGCCGCGGAAATTCCGGCCGCTGTGTTTTCCATGCGCCAGTTTGGTTCCGCCCACGCCGCCGTCCCTAGCGCAACGAGGGGACTTGCGGGCCTGTTCCGCCCATCCCGGCCCCGTTAGACTGGCCGAAGCCAAGAGAAATCCCATGCTGATTCCTCCGTCGCCGCTTCCACTGTTCAGCGCGCCCTACGCGCCCGATGACCGCGCCATGGCTACCCGCCTGCTCCAGGCCGGGCGGCTGGATGCGGCGCAGGAGGGCCGCATCGATCGCGCGGCGACTGCGCTGATCGAGGCCATCAGGGCCAATGACGATCCGCTGGGCGGCGTCGAGGACATGCTGCGCGAGTTCGCGCTGTCGACCAAGGAGGGGCTGGCGCTAATGGTGCTGGCGGAAGCGCTGTTGCGGGTCCCGGACGCTCGTACCGCCGACCAGTTCATCGAGGACAAGCTGGCCCAAGGCAATTTCGTCCACCACGAGACGAAATCGAGCGCCTTCCTGGTCAACGCCTCGGCGTGGGCACTCGGCATATCGGCCCGCGTGATCCAACCCGGCGAGACACCGCAGGGCACCATCGGACGGCTGACCAAACGGCTGGGTGCGCCCGCGGTGCGGGCGGCAACGCGGCAGGCGATGCGGCTGATGGGCAATCATTTTGTGCTCGGCGAGACCATCGAGGCCGCGCTCTCGCGCGCGCAGCCGCATTCCGCGCGCCAGCAACGCTATTCCTTCGACATGCTCGGCGAAGGCGCCCGCACCGCCGACGACGCGACGCGCTATTTCAATTCCTACGCCAGCGCCATCGAGGCGATCGGCCGCACCGCCGACGACCGCTCCCTGCCCGACCGGCCCGGCATCTCGGTCAAGCTCTCGGCACTGCATCCGCGCTTCGAGGCCGTGAGCCGCGCCCGGGTGATGGGCGAACTGGTCCCGCGGCTGATCGACCTTGCCCGGCAAGCCAAAGCCTATGATCTCAATTTCACGGTTGATGCCGAGGAAGCGGATCGGCTGGAATTGTCGCTCGACGTAATCTCCGCAGCCTTCGCCGATCCCTCGCTTGCCGGCTGGGACGGATTTGGGCTGGCGATCCAGGCCTATCAGAAACGGGCCAGTGACGTGATCGATTACGTCGATCGTCTCGCACGCAGCCTCGACCGCAAAATGATGGTGCGGCTCGTCAAGGGCGCCTATTGGGACACCGAGATCAAGCGCGCGCAGGAGCGTGGGCTCGACGGCTATCCCGTATTCACCCGCAAGGCGATGACGGATCTGAACTACATTGCCTGCGCAAAACAACTGCTGGCGCTGCGGCCGCGGATATTTCCGCAGTTCGCCACCCACAATGCGCTGACGGTCGCGACCATCCTCGAACTGGCAACGGACCAAAGCGGCTTCGAATTCCAGCGCCTGCACGGCATGGGCGAGGCGCTCTATGCAAAACTCGGCGAAGACCGCTCCGACATCGCCCACCGCACCTATGCGCCGGTCGGTAGCCACCGCGATCTCCTCGCCTATCTGGTGCGGCGACTGCTGGAGAACGGCGCCAACTCGTCCTTTGTCGCGCTGGCCGCTGACGAGGCGATGCCGATCTCGCAACTCCTGCGGCGGCCGGCCGACATCATCGGCAGCGCCGACAATGCAAACCATCCGAATATTCCGTTGCCGCGCGACCTCTATGGGCCGCAACGAAAAAACTCCCGCGGAATCGAATTCGGTGAACGCGCTGCGTTGAGCAAACTCGTCTCGGCCATCGCTGCGGAACGACTGCCCGCATCCGGAAACATTGCGGACGCGACGGAGATGGAGGCGAATGCGGCGGTATCGGCCGCACGCGCCGGCTTCACGAATTGGAGCAGAACGCCGGCCAAGACACGCGCAGCCGTGCTGAAAAAGGCCGCTGACCTGTTGGAAGCGCGCGCGGCGCATTTCATCGCACTGCTGCAACGTGAGGGCGGCAAGACGCTGGACGATTCGGTATCAGAAGTCCGCGAAGCCGTGGACTTCTGCCGCTACTATGCCGCCCACGGACGCGAGTTGTTCGGAGAGAGCAAGGCCCTGCCCGGACCGACAGGCGAAAGCAACGCACTTCGCCTGCGCGGCCGTGGCGTGTTCGTCGCGATCTCGCCGTGGAATTTTCCGCTTGCGATCTTCCTTGGACAGGTCACGGCGGCGTTGATGGCGGGCAACGCGGTCGTTGCGAAGCCGGCCGAGCAGACGCCGCTGATTGCGGCTGAAGCCATCAGGCTGTTGCACGAAGCCGGCGCGCCTGTTTCCGCGCTGCGTCTGGTGAAGGGCGACGGCCGCGTCGGCGGCGTGTTGGTCGCGCATCCCGATATCGCCGGTGTCGTCTTCACCGGCTCGACCGAGGTGGCGCGCACGATCAACCGCGCGCTCGCGGCCAAGGACGGGCCAATCGTGCCGCTGATCGCCGAGACCGGCGGAATCAATGCGATGGTCGTCGACGCCACCGCCCTACCCGAACAGGTCGCAGACGACGTCGTGACCTCGGCATTCCGCTCCGCCGGCCAGCGCTGCTCGGCGCTGCGGCTGTTGTTCCTGCAGGACGACGTCGCCGACCGCATGATCGAGATGATCGCGGGTGCAGCCCGCGAACTCGTCATCGGCGACCCCTGCGATCCGGCCACGCATATCGGACCCGTGATCGATGCCGAAGCCAAGCAGCGACTGGACACGCATGTCGAACGGATGAAGAAGGAAGCCCGGGTGCATTTTGCCGGCGCCGCGCCCGACGGAAACTACGTCGCGCCGCATATTTTCGAATTGTCCGATGCCGGCCAGCTCACGGAAGAAGTGTTCGGCCCGGTGCTCCACGTGGTGCGCTACCGCGCGGAGCGGTTCGATGAGGTGCTGCAATCGGTCGAGCGTTCGGGCTATGGGCTCACCCTCGGCATCCATTCCCGGATCGACGATACCGTAGAGGACACGATCGAAAGGCTTCAGGTCGGCAACATCTACGTCAACCGCAACATGATCGGCGCCGTCGTCGGCGTGCAGCCGTTCGGCGGTCACGGGCTGTCCGGCACCGGACCCAAGGCCGGCGGCCCGCATTATCTGGCGCGGTTTGCAACCGAGCAGACGGTGACCATCAATACGGCGGCTGCCGGCGGAAACGCAGCACTGATGTCCGGCGGCGAGTAGTTGCATCGCCCACCCCACATGGGTCAAATGGCATCCGAATTCCAGCTTTCGCTGGCGGTAATTCCGACTTACGAAAAAAATCAACAAGCCACACGGAGCGGCGGCACTATGGAAAAGGGTATCTTCGACGGCCTCAAGGTTCTGGACTGCGCGAGCTTTATCGCCGCGCCTGCGGCCGCCACCGTGCTCTCGGATTTCGGCGCCGACGTGATCAAGATCGAGCCGCCCGGCGCCGGCGATCCCTATCGCAACCTGCCGAACCTGCCGGGCTACCCGCATAGCGAGCACAATTTCGCGTGGATGCTGGAGGCGCGCAACAAGCGGAGCCTTGCGCTCGATCTGTCAAAGGCCGAGGGACAGGCGGTGCTGCATCGCCTCGCCGCCCAGGCCGACGTCTTCATCACCAACTATCCGCCCCAGGTGCGCCAGCGGCTCGGCATTACACATGACCATCTGGCGCCCCACAATGAGCGCCTGATCTACGCTTCGTTCACCGGCTATGGCGAGAAAGGTGAGGAAGCCAACAAGCCGGGCTTCGACTCCAATGCCTATTGGGCGCGTTCGGGCCTGATGGACCTGGTGCGCGCGGATGAACATACCACGCCGGCACGCTCGATCGCCGGCATGGGCGACCACCCTTGCGCGATGGCGTTTTACGGCGCGATCGTGACCGCGCTTTACAAGCGCGAGCGCACCGGCAAGGGATCACATGTCAGCTCCAACCTGATGGCCAACGGCGTGTGGGCCGCTTCGGTGCTGGCACAGGCAAAACTGGTCGGCGCGAAATTCGGCGAACGCCGCCCGCGCGAGCGCGCGCTGAACGCGGTGACCAACCACTACCAGTGCAAGGACGGACGCTGGCTGATCCTGTCGCTGCTCAACGAGGACCGGCAATGGCCGACGCTGGCGCGCTGCCTGGGCCGCGAGGATCTCGTCACCGATCCCCGCTTCGAGACCAAGAAGGAACGTCACGCGCGGTCGGTCGAATTGATAAAGATTTTCGACGAGGTCTTTGCGACCAAGGACCTTGCCGAATGGCGAAAGATTCTCGACGGCAATGGCCTGGTATTCGGCGTGGTCGGCATCCTCGACGATATTCCAAACGACAAGCAGATGATCGAGAACGAGGTGCTGGTGCCCTTCGAAAACGACACCATGCTGACGATCAACAGCCCGATCTGGGTCGACGGCAGCCGCAAAGTCCAGCCGCGCAAGCCGCCCGGCATCGGCGAGCACAGCGACGAAATTTTACGTAACGCCGGCTATGACGAGGCGACGATCAAAGCGCTGCGCTCGACCGGCGCGGTGGCGTGAGGGCGACGAGCCATGCCCAGCTACCGCCTGCATTACTTCCCCGAGTCGGGAAACAGCTACAAGCTCGCGCTGATGCTCACTCTGTGCGGGCAGACATTCGAGCCGGTCTGGACCGATTTCGGCGGTGGCGTCACGCGCACGCCGGAATGGCGGCGCGACGTCAACGCGATGGGTGAAATTCCCGTGCTCGAAGTGGACGGCGAGCGCCTCACCCAGACCGCTCCGATCCTGCTCAAGCTGGCAAAGCAATTCGGCCGGTTCGGCGGCGAGACCGAGCAGGAGCAGTTCGAACTGCTGCGCTGGCTGTTCTGGGACAACCACAAGCTCACCGGCTACATGGCGACCTACCGCTATTTCCGCACCTTCACGCCATCGCCGGACGAGCACGTGCTGAAACATTTCCGCAGACGCCTCGATGACTTCCTGTCGATCCTCGAACAGCACATGCAGAACAATGCGTTCGCCATCGGCGAACGGCCGACGGTGGCCGACATATCGATGATGGCCTATCTGCATTATCCCGCTGACGAGACCGGGTATGATTGGGCGGTGAGCCATCCCGCGATCAACGCGTGGCTCGGGCGAATGGCGCAACTGTCCGGCTGGAAATCGGCCTATGATCTGTTGCCCGGCAAGCGCTTGACGCATTACGCCAAATAATCGTGTGTCAAGTTATCTTGCGTATCGCTAGCGATTTTTGACGAAGCACATGCCGATGCGCGAGGTCTTGCCGGCGGCTTGACAGGTGAGGCCCTCGGCGCAGGTCCAGTCGCGAAAACTTCCGTCATCGCCGGCGGCTGGGCTGCCCTGAACGTAGCAATGCGCCCCCCAGCCGTCGTAATAATTGCTGCCGGCGAGTTCGGTGCTGCCGCGCAACTGCGGACGGCTGGCAAAGCCGCGCGAATAATCCGGCGGCTTGTCGTCACGGAGGGCGTGGAGAATGTCGCGGCGGCGGACCTGGTCGCCGAAGAAATGCGGCGATGCCGGCACCACAGTTGAATTCGAGGGCTTATCCGCCATCCAGTCGACGCCAGGAAAATGAAAACCACCGATGCCGCGCGTCTGGTGGCAGCCGGAACAGGTCACGTCGTTGAGCCGCCGTTCGAACCCGGCAACTGAGCGGATATTCTGCAGCTTCGCGCCGCCTGCCGTGGCCTTCCTTAGCGCCGCCACCACGTCAGCCTCGCTGAACACGGCGCCCTCTCCTTTCACCAGTCCAAATTCAGGCTCCAGATCCGATGGATCGAATCCGACCGGTGTTGGTGCAATCGCGCCGCTGGCGAGGAATTTTTCCGGGATCAGAGCGGTGCCACGATCGAACGCGACGAGGTTGACGGGATCGAGCAGCCATGCCCTGAACTCGCGCCTGAGGCCATCGTCCGCCAAAAGGCGCGCGCGGTCGATCTGGTTCTCCATCGGCGATTCCACAAACGCCCGCGCCCGGCGATCGTAACGAAACACCTTCAACAGATAGTCGGTCCGGAAATCACGAACCGAGGATTTCGGTGCGTGCGCGATCTGGAGATTGGTCTCGATGCGGTCGATATTCCGATAGTCGATCAGGTCAAGCGTGCCATCGCTTGCCGACAGCTTTCCGCCGAGCGGCGCGGTGAGCCAACGCCGGGCAATTTCGGAACACGCGATCGCCGAACCCTCGCCTCTTGCCTTCAGCACGAGGTTCAACGTCATCGGCAGCCGCGGCGGCGACGCATTGCCGCCAGCGGCTTGGTTTATCCGCGTCAGGCGGTAGATCAGGCGGATCTCGCCGCAGCTTGCTTCTGCGGCGTAAGTGCGGTCCATGCGGTTGACGATGCCGGCCAGCACGAACCGCGTCTCAGCCGAATAAAGCAGCGCGCGGTCGAACAATTGGAAATCAAGGCCCTCGCCGACGCCGATCGTCTCCTTCGGCAAGCTCGCGTGATGCCGCGCCACGTAACGATCGAGTTCGCCATCGATCGCCTGCCGAACCGGCGCCATCGACGGCAAGGCGAACAATTCGCTGTTTGCAAGAGCGACCTCCGCTGAGCGCTCCGGCATCAGCATGCGATCGAGGCGAAATTTTCCGGCATCGAGTTCGCGCAGCGTCGCGGGATCGGTGATGGCGGCACCGCGCTCAAGTCTCACGTCTTGTGCCGCAGACGCCGGCAAAGCGCCGCACAACAGAGCAAATACGATGGCAACAAATCTCGGCGCGCGGCTCATGTCCCAACTAACACCGCGCAACGAGGTCTATTCAAGAAAAAAGGCGCTTCACATCGCTGTGAAGCGCCTTCCTGTTCGCATGTCGTCTCGTTATCGCGCGACGATCAGCCCCTTGCTGGTCACGACCACCCAGCGGCCATCCTGCTTGCGAATCGCGTCAACGCGGCCAAGGCCGGGCACGGGATCGCCGGCATAGACCTCATACATGCCCCGGCGGCCCTCGATCAGCGCGCTGCCGTTGGCAACGTCACGCAATACCCAGCCCTCGACGGTCGGCAGCCGGGCGACTTCGGGCTTGGGCGGAGCCGCAGGCGCGGCTGCAGCAACCTGTTGCGGCACCGAGCCGGTCACTTCCTTCGCGGGGGCCGGCGCGGCGGCCGTCGTCGCAGAGGCCTGGGCGGCGCGGAGCTTGTCGACGGTTTCGCTGAGCTTGGCGAGTTTCGCAGCGGGCTCGGCTTGCGCCTTCTCGAACTTGTCGAGGCGGTCGCTGGCCTTGTTGAGCTGGCCCGTTGTCGTCTTGGAAGCCTGCTCCAGGCTGGCTTTCAGCGCGACGATCTCGGCATCGAGCCGCGCCACCGAGGCTTCGAGCGCGCTATCCTTTGCCGACGCCTGGGCCGAATCTCCGGCCATCAGCTTTCCGACGCCTGTGGTTGCCAGCGCGCCACCGAGCGCGCCCGCCACAGTTGCCAGCGCCACGATGGCAGCCATGGCTCCGATCCGCCGCTTGCCGGACGATACTTCCGTTGACGCGGCCTTTGTATCGGGCCCAGCGCGATCGCCGGGCGACATGATCGTCACGTTGCCGGGGAAGCGCGGCGACTCCGGCTTTACCTCGTCGATTTTGGAGGCTTCGTCCTTTGGCGCCTCGACCTTTGGCGCCTCGACCTTTGGCACTTCCATCCTGACGGCGTCCACCTTGGGCGCGTCTGGCTTGGGGGAAGTCTCTTCCTGCTCGGGCGCCAGTCTCACGGGCTCGACCTCAGCCGCGGGGGTTACCGGCTCACCGGACGCTGGCTTGTCCGGCGCGGCTGGCCCGGCACCAAGGGTTCCGCTTTCACCGCTGGTGGCCTGAGGTTGCTGATCGCTCACGTTGGATTCTCCAGAATTGATTGACCATTTGGTAACTTTTATTGCTTGCCAAATCGTTACCGGCCCGGGCCTTACCGAAATTTTAGGAACTCATCCGGGCCGGTTTTGGCCGGTACACGGCCGTCCGGACTCACGTCTCCTATGCTGCCCTGCGGCATCCGTGGTTCCGTTTGCGCCGGTCCGTTTCCCGACTAACATGGATGCAACCGACCAGCCCGGAAAGGCAGGGGGCCACCATGACCATCGAGAAATGCATCAACGAGTTTGATGTAGATGACGTCATTTTTGAGGAAGGCTCGACCGGGAGGGAACTGTTCGTCGTGCTCGACGGCAAGGTCGAGATCGCCAAGATGAACGGCACCGGAAAGACGGTGATCGCCGCGCTCGGCAAGGGCGAGTTCTTCGGCGAGATGGCGGTCATCGACGGCTCGTCGCGATCGGCAACGGCCATTGCGGCCGCCCCAAACACCCGCGTGATGCGGATCAATCACGCCCGCTTCGTCTACCTGGTCAGCCAGCAGCCGGCCTTTGCGCTGATGATCATGGATGCGCTCAGCAAGCGGCTGCGGGCGTCCAACACGATCACCTACAGAGCCGCGGGCGGTTCATGAGCGAGCGCAGACCAAGCCCCTTCAAGACGCTGCTCGACAGCGATGTCTGTACGCTGATTCAGGCCGCCGAGGATGTTTATCAGGTACGATTCAAGAACCGCGCGGCGAACGCCTATCTGGTGCGTGGCAGCTCGCGCACCATCCTGATCGATGTCGGGCTGTCCTCGAACTATCCGCACCTGCTGACGTGCCTCGACCACCTCGGCTGTCCGCCGGAGAAGATCGACATGGTCGTGCTGAGCCACGAGCACCTCGACCACATCGGCGCGGCCCATCATTTCCACGGCCGCGCCTTCATCGCCGCGCACAGGCTCGCCGCCAACAAGATCATGCTACGCGACGACTTCTCGATGCTGCGCAAGATGTTCAACGAGCCGAACGTGCCGATCAACATCGACCTCTGGCTGGAGGAAGGTAACTTGATCGACCTCGGCAATTTCCGGCTCAACGTGATGCACACGCCCGGCCATACCTCGGCCTGCATCACCCTGTTCGACCAGGACAAGGGGCTGTTGTTCGCCTCCGACACGCTGATGCCCGGCGGTGTGATGGGCGGCGTGTTCGGCTCGGGCAGCATTGCCGACTACATCCAGTCGCTGGAGCGGTTGAAGGGGCTGAACTCAAAGATCCTGCTGTCGGGCCACGGACGGCTGTCCGATACGCCGCAGGAGGACGTGCGGATCGCGATCCAGCGCTCGCACGGATTATTGTCGGACACCGCGCAATTGTTCGACGCACTGGATGCACGGGCGAATTTCGAGCCGATCATGCAGTCGGTGCGCGACCTCAACAAGCTCGACGACAACTAGGCCCGCTTGCTCTATGGCTGGCTCGATTTCGCCGGCCAGGTCGGCCAGCCGCTGAACCCCGCCAACACCAACATCGTGCCCTGGATGGCGCGGGTGGGCGAACGGCCTTCGGTGAGGCGTGATCCCTTAAATGTCGAGAAGCGCAGCTTGCGCTCGCTCAAGAGAAAGGCCGGCGGGCGTTACGCCGCCGACCTTGTCTTGCAACTGCCGGCTCGCAGGTCCGGTTCCGCTGCTTTGCATTCCCGCTTGCTGCGTCTCTGTAACACCCAGTGCCGGCTGATGCCATTGCATGCAGGTATGGCCAAACCGTCCCGTGGTAGGTTCACACTATGGAAACGGATGGAGTCGACTATCCATTGGTTTAGGGTAGTGGTGACGAGTTACATCACGACCGGCGCGTCCGGCAGCTCATTTGCCCCGCCGCCAGCCTTCGGAAAATGCGTCGCCAACTGGCGCGATACGGCCTCAACGCCCTTGATCACGCCGGGTTCGAAATCGCCTGCCCTGAAATCCGTTTCCATCTGCTTGCAGATCTCTTCCCAGCCGGCCGCGCCGACCTTGGCGTTGATACCGCGGTCGGCGACGATCTCGACGTCGTGATCGGCGAGCAGGAGATAGATCAGAACGCCGTTGTTGTGCGCGGTGTCCCAGACGCGGAGCTGAGAAAACACATCCAGCGCTCGCTCGCGCGCCGGCTGGTTGCGGAACAGCGGTGCGCCGTCGAGCGCGCCTTCGACGACGAAACGAACCTGTCCGGAATGAGTGGCCTCGCCCACCTTGATCGCCTGTTCGATCCGCGCCAACGACGCCGGCGGAAAGATGCGCCGCAGCCGCCAGCGGTGTTCGAGGAGATGCCTGCCGATGCGCCTGATGCTCATGTTACCAGCTCCCGGATGCGCCGCCGCCGCCAAAGCTGCCACCGCCGCCGCTGAAACTGCCGCTGTCGCCCGAATCGCTGCGGCCACGTCCCCAACCGCTGCCTCCGCTTGACCAGCTCCCTCCCGTGCGGCCACCGCCGGACGGCATCAGATCGATGAATGCCGCGATCAGGAAAGCCAACACGCCGACGGCCAAAGCTGCCCCGATGTCGCCGACGAAGAGCCAGGCGAGAAATCCAACGAAACCGCCGGCTGTCGCCGAGCCGACGAGACGGCCGAGCGCAGCCCGTAGTGCGCCGCCGACAACGAATACGAAGCCGAGGATGAGCGGGTTGAACGGATCGATATTGCCGAGCAGGCCAACATTTTGCCAGTGCGGCGGCTCCGGCTCCGGCAGTTTCTCGCCATTGACGACCCCGATCATCCTGATAACGCCCGCCGAAACGCCGCCGGCGAAATCGCCGCTCTTGAATTTCGGCGTGATATCCTCGTCGATGATACGCTTGGTGGTGGCGTCGGTGAGCGCGCCCTCGAGGCCGTAGCCGACCTCGATCCGCAAGCGACGATCGTTCTTGGCGATCACGAGAAGCGCGCCGTCGTCGATCTTCTTGCGGCCGACCTTCCAGGCTTCGGCAACGCGGAGCGCGAATGGCTCGATGGCCTCGCCGTCCGTTGTCGGCACGATCAGCACCGCGATCTGGCTGCCCTTTCGCGTCTCGAGATCTTTCAGCCGCTGCGTCAGCGCGGCGACGTCGCCGGCGGTGAGCGTGCCGGTCTGATCGACAACCCGTCCGCTCAAGGGCGGCACCGCGACGAGTGCCAGTGCGGAAGAGGCCCAGCACAGCAGCAGCGCAAGCAGGGTAGCTCTTGCAGCATTCATCGCAGTGGCCTTTGCAGCCGCTACTTGGCGGGCGCCGGCGTCGGGTTGAAATCCACCTTCGGCGCCGTCGAGATCGCCTTCTCGTTCTCGACCGCAAAATTCGGCTTCTCCTTGTAGCCGAACGCCATCGCCGTCAGATTGTTCGGGAAGGTACGGATGCCGACGTTATAGTCCTGTACCGCCTTGATGTAGCGGTTGCGCGCCACCGTGATGCGGTTTTCGGTACCTTCGAGCTGTGCCATCAGATCGCGAAACAGCGCGTCCGATTTGAGCTGCGGATAGTTTTCGGTGACGACCAATAGCCGCGAAAGCGCGCTCGTGAGTTCGCCCTGCGCGGCCTGGAATTTCTGGAACGCGGCGGGATCGTTCAGCACCTCGGGCGTCGCCTGTATGCTGCCGACCTTGGCGCGGGCATTGGTGACGCCGAGCAGCACGTCCTTTTCCTGTTGCGCAAAGCCCTTCACCGAGTTGACGAGGTTGGGCACCAGATCGGCGCGGCGCTGGTATTGGTTGACCACTTCCGACCAACCCGACTTGACCTGCTCGTCATTGGTCTGGATCGCGTTATAGCCGCAATTGGTCAGACTCAGTGTCGCCAGCGCCGCCAGCACGGTCCATAGTCTGCGCATTGAACTCTCCCAAAGAAAAATCAAACGCTAACATACCAGAATGGTTGCGTGCGGTATGCGGGCGCTCGCCTGCGTTGGCTCGAATTTGCGGGCAACGGCACTTGCCTAACGTGCGCTGAAATAACAACATGGCTCGATAACAATATAGGGAGAGCCCATGACCACGTTCGAGACCATCGTCGTGGAGCGGCCGGAGCCGCGCATCGCGCGGATCGTCATGAACCGGCCCGAGGCGCGCAACGCGCAGAACCTGCAGATGACCTACGACCTCAACGCCGCCTTCGACCTGGCGGTGCAGGACGACGCGATCAAGGTCATCATCCTCGCGGGCAATGGGCCGCATTTTTCGTCCGGGCATGATCTGCGGCCCGGGACCAAGAACAGTGCCGGCGTAGATTTTCCGCCGGTCGGAAATTGGGGCGGGTTCGCCGAACCCAACGCCCACGGCCGCTTTGCGCGTGAGCAGGAAATCTATCTGCAGATCACGCGGCGCTGGCGCAACCTCGCAAAACCGACGATTGCCGAAGTGCACGGCAAATGCATCGCCGGCGGGTTGATGCTGGCGTGGGCCTGCGATCTCATCGTCGCAAGCAGTGAAGCCGAGTTCTGCGATCCCGTGGTCACCATGGGCGTCTGCGGTGTCGAGTGGTTCGTGCATCCCTGGGAGCTCGGCCCGCGAAAGGCCAAGGAATTGCTGTTCACGGCCGACGTCTGGAGCGCGGAGGAAGCGCACCGGCTCGGCATGGTCAATCACGTGGTGCCGCGGGACGAGCTCTCTTCCTTCGTGATGAAGCTTGCTGAAAGGATCGCAGCAAAACCTTCCTTCGCGCTGAAACTGACCAAGGAAGCGGTCAATCGCTCGGTCGATGTGATGGGGCAGCCCGCAGCCATCGAACAGGCATTCGCGCTGCATCAGCTCTGCCACGCGCATAATTTGCAGGAATTCGGAATGGTGGTTGACCCTGCGGGTCTCCATCCTTCGGTTCGAAAATCGGCGCAAGTGAAATAGAGAAAGCAAAGAAACAACAGATGGACCTCACTTTGAGCGACGAGCAGCGGCTGCTGCGCGAGAGTGCCGACCGCTTCGTCAACGAGACTTACACCGCCGATCACCGCCGAAAGATCGCCAACGATCCGCTCGGCTTCAGCGCCGAAATCTGGAAGCAGTTCGCCGATCTCGGCTGGCTGGCGCTACCGATACCCGAAGCCCATGGCGGGCTCGGCGGCGGCGCCATCGAGATCGGTATCCTGATGGAAGCGTTCGGCCGCGGCCTCGTTACCGAACCTTATCTCTCCACCGTCGTCATCGGCGCTTCGCTGATTTCGGAGTGCGGCACGGAAACACAGAAGCAGGCGTTATTGCCAAAAATTGCTGATAGTTCACTGATTCTGGCATTCGCGCATTCCGAACGACAGGCGCGCTACGATCTTGCCAAGATAGCTACCACGGCGAAGAAAACACCTGACGGCTGGCGCATCGATGGACAGAAGACCGCCGTGCTCGACGGCAATGCCGCCGGGCAGATCGTCGTCTCGGCGCGCATCGATGGCGGCAAGATTGGTCTTTTCATGGTGCCGCGCGGCGCACCTGGCTTGGCCTCACGCGACTTCCCCCGCCTCGGCGGCGGCCGCGCCTGCAACCTCGAACTCAGCGATGTGCAGCTTCCCGCCGATGCCCTGCTCGGCGACGGCAGCGATGCGCTGCCCGCAATCGAAGCGGCGGTCGATCGCGCGATGGCCGCGCTTGGCGCTGAGGCCGTCGGCATCATGCAAACGCTGCTCGACCAGACGCTGGAATACACCAAGATACGAAAGCAGTTCGGCCGGCCGCTGTCCGCCAATCAGGTGATCCGCCATCGCCTGGCCGACATGGCCATGCAGTGCGACGAGGCGCGCTCGATGGCACTGCGCGCGGCACTGATGGCCGACGCCGAGCCGGTGGCGCGCAGCCGTGCCGCCTCGGGGGCGAAAGCCAAGATCGGCAAATGCGCACGCTTCGTCGCCGAACAGTCGGTGCAGCTTCACGGCGCGATGGGCGTTACCGAGGAGCTCGACATCGGCTCCTACTTCAAGCGGCTGCTTGCCTTCGACACGCTGTTCGGCGGCAGCGCCCATCATTATCGCCGTCACGCCGCCCTCGGCGGCCGTGACGTCCACGTCTGAACAGGAGCGCCAGATGGATCTCACTTTCAGCGCCGAAGAGCGCGCTTTCGAAAAAGAGGTACGCGACTTCATCGCGGCAAGCCTCACGCCGGAAATGAAGCGCGCCACCGCGCTGACGCCCTCGGTGTTCTCCGATCCCGATATCGGCATGGTCTGGCAACGCGCGTTGCACAAGAAAGGGTGGGGCGCGCCGGGCTGGCCGGTGGACCATGGCGGGCCGGACTGGACACCGGCGCAACGCTGGATTTTTGAGACCGAATGCGCCCGCGCCGGCGTGCCCAATGTGAACGTCATGGGCGTCAAGATGGTCGGCCCCGTCATCATCGGCTTCGGCTCGCCTGAGCAGAAGAACTACTATCTGCCGCGGATTCTCTCCGGCGAGGACTATTGGTGCCAGGGCTATTCCGAGCCGGGCTCCGGCTCCGACCTCGCTTCGCTGAAAACCCGCGCCGTGCGGGACGGCGACGACTACATCATCAACGGCACCAAGATCTGGACCACGCATGCCCACCATGCCAACCGCATGTTCGCGCTGGTGCGCACCAACGAGACCGAGCGGCAGCAGGACGGCATCTCCTTCGTCCTGATCGACATGAACACCCCGGGGATCACGACGCGGCCGATCCTGACCATCGGCGGCGACCACGAGGTCAACCAGGTGTTCTTCGACGACGTGCGCGTGCCTGTGGCCAATCGAGTCGGCGAGGAAGGCAAGGGCTGGACCTACGGCAAGTATCTGCTCGAGTTCGAGCGCGGCTCCGGCATCGCCTCGGCGAAACTGCGCGATGCGCTGAAGACGATTTCCAATCTTGCCGAATCTGACGCGACCGGCCGCGCCATCGACGATCCCGACATCGCGGTGCGGATGTCCGAGATCGAGGTCGATATCGACGCGCTGGAGATGACCGAGCTGCGTGTGCTGTCGGCATTGCAGACCGGACAAAATCCCGGCGCGGTGTCGTCGCTCTTAAAATTGCGCGTCAGCGAAATCCGCCAGGCGGTGACGCGGCTCGGCGTCGACGTGATCGGCAATGACGGCCTCTATGTCGAGCCGGTGCGGCCGCTCTATCGGCTCAACGAGACGCCAGGAATCCCCGAGGAGCTGCTTCCAGTCGTGCCGGAATATCTCAACGGCCGGGCGTATACGATTTTCGGCGGCTCGTCGGAGATTCAGCGGGACATCGTCGCGAAGATGGTGCTGGGGCTGTAGACCACTTGCACCGTCGTTCCGGGGCGATGCGTAGCATCGAACCCGGAACCTCGAGATTCCGGGTTCTCGCTAACGCGAGCCCCGGAATGACAGGTTGAGAGAACGCGTCTAAGCTACCGCCGCCCTCGCATCCCTTATCGCCTGCCAGACCTTCGCCGGCGTCAGCGGGGTATTGAGCTGCTTGATGCCGAGTTCGCTCAAGGCATCCATCACACCGTTGGTGACGCAGGGTGGGCCGCCGATGGCGCCGGATTCGCCGCAGCCCTTGGCGCCGAGCGGATTGGTGCGGCACGGCGCGGAATCGTCCAGCGTCACGGCGATCGGCGGAATGTCGTCGGCGCGCGGCACGCAATAGTCCTGGTAACTCGCGGTCAATAGCTGACCTTCCTCGCTGTAGGCGACGCCCTCGTACAGCGCCTGCCCGATGCCTTGGGCAACGCCGCCATGCACCTGGCCGGTCACCAGCATCGGATTGACCGCGATGCCCACGTCATCGACGGTGGTGTAACGCACGACCTTGCTCACCCCGGTGTCGGGATCGATCTCGACCTCGCAGATATGGGTGCCGTTCGGCCAGCTCGGCCCGTCGACTTCGCCCTCGGAATCGACGCTAAGCCGCGCGCCGTCTTCGTTCTTCGCAATCTCGAACAGGCTGATGCGTTTGTCGGTGCCGACCACGGTCAGCCAGCCGTCGCGATATTCGATATCCTCGATGGACGTTTCCAGCACATTCGAGGCCTTCTCGCGCGCCTTCTGGATCATGTCGTTGGTCGAAACCGCAACTGCCGTGCCGCCGACAAACAGCGAGCGCGAACCGACGCTGCCGAAGCCGGTGGCGAGATCGGTGTCGCCCTGCACGACGTCGATCTTGTCCACGGGAATTCCGAGCGTATCGGACACCATTTGCGTGTAAGTGGTCTGCAGGCCCTGCCCCATCGCCATGGTACCGGAATGCAGGATGATGCGGCCTTCCGCGGTCGCGTGCAGGCTGACCTTTTCGGTGTGCGCGCGCCCACCGGTCCATTCGATATAACTGGTGAGGCCGCGGCCATAGAGCAGGCCTTTCTTCTTGGCCGCCTTCTTACGCGCGTTAAAACCATCCCAGTCCGAGAGCTCCGAGGCGCGCGACAGCATCTGCGCGAAGGCGCCGGAATCGTAAACTTGCCCGACCGCATTGGTATAAGGCAGTTGCGCGGGCTTGATATAGTTCAGCTTGCGGATGGTACGCGGATCGATGCCGATCTGACGCGCCGCCGCATCCATCAGCCGCTCGACGATGAATACCGCTTCCGGCCGGCCCGCGCCGCGATAGGCGCCGACGGGTGCGGTGTTGGTCATCACCGATTTCACCTCGAAATGCACCAGCGGCAGATCGTAGACGCCGGTCTGCACGAAGGGCCCGAGCACCAGCGGAATGATGTTCGCGGTCCCCGACGAGTACGCTCCGGTGCCGCCGATCGAACGCACGCGGTAGGCGAGCACGCGGCCCTTGGCGTCGAGCGCGAATTCGCCGGTCGAGGTCAGATCGCGGCCATGGGTGCCGCCGACGAACTCGTCGGTGCGATCGCCGCGCCAGCGGATCTTCTTGTTCAGCTTGGTCGCGGCGTAAGCAACGATGCCGTCCTCGGGATAAAGGCTGGTCTTCTGGCCGAAGCCGCCGCCGATGTCGCCGACCAGCACGCGCACGCTTTCCTTCGACCGCTTGAGAATGGATTCCGCAAGCAGGTCCCGGGTCGAGCCAGGGGTTTGCGACTGCACGTGCAGGATCAACCGGCCGGTCTTCTTTTCGATCTCGGCGATCGTCGAGCGAGGCTCCATGGCGGAGGGGACCAGCCGCTGGCTGACCAGATCGAGCGAGACTTTATGCGCGGCATTGGCAAAGGCTTCCTCGACCTTGGCCGCGTCGCCGTAGCTCATGGCCGCCACGATGTTGTCGGGCGCTTCGGGCCATACCATGGGTGCGCCGGGCTTCACCGCCTCGACGGGGTCAACCACCGAGGGCAGCACCTCGTAATCAACCGAGATGGCTTCGGCCGCGGTCTGCGCCAGTACGCGCGATGTCGCGACCACAGCCGCCACCGCCTCGCCGGCATAACGGACAACTTCATGCGCGAGCAGACGTCGCGGCGGCACCGTCATCGGCGAGCCGTCCGGCCGCTTGAAGATCGCAAGCGTGGGGATGGTGCCGATATCGTCCTTGATCAGGTCGGCCCCGGTATAGATCGCTTCAACACCGGGCATCCCGACGGCGGCTTCGGTGTCTATCGAGACGATTTTGGCGTGGGCATGGGAAGACCGCAGCACGTAGAGCCACAACGCACCCTCCTCGGGCTTGTCGTCGATGAACTGTCCCTTCCCGGTGAGCAGTCGCTGGTCTTCCAAACGCTTGACCGGCTGGCCCGCACCAAAACGCATATTGCCGGGAAGAATGTTCATCACCTTGTCCTTGGCTTGTTCGGATTGAGCGGGGTTTTAGCGGTTTTTCGCCGCGAGACAACTCATTCAGCCTGTTGCAACAAGAGCGCCAGCGCTGCGGACGCAAGCACCGCAGCGGGTATGATTCTGCCTTCAGAGGGGACTATTAGCCGCGGCCGATATCCACGATATCGACGTTGACATCGCGCGTTTCCGAACCGCGTTTCAAAGTGATGCGCACGCTTTTGCCTGCACCGACCTGCTCGATCTGGTCGGTCAGATCGGAGAGCCTGTGAACCGGCTTACCATCGGCTTGAACGATCACGTCGCCGAGCGCGCCCGAGCTGAAATCGACGCCACGGATGCCCGCCCGTTCGGCCGGACTTCCGGGCGCGGTACGCACGACGATCACCCCTTCGACGCCCATGCGCGTCGCAACGGCTTCACCGGCGGCGACGATACCAATTCCCGGGGTCGGTACTCGACCATTCTTGATGAGTTCGGGCACGACACGATTGACGATATCGGCTGGAATGGCGAAGCCGATGCCGGCGCTGGAGCCGGAGGGCGAGATGATGGCCGTGTTGACGCCGATCAACCGTCCCGCCGAGTCCAAAAGGGGACCACCGGAATTGCCGGGATTGATCGCGGTGTCGGTCTGGATCACGTTGGCGATCTCGCGACCGCTGCTGGTCGGCAGCCGCCGCTTGAGCGCGCTGATGATTCCGCTCGTCAGCGATTGATCCAGTCCGAATGGGTTGCCGATCGCAAATGCGATTTGGCCTACCTTGAGGTCGTTAGAACTGCCGAGCGCCACCGGCGGTGGTAACTGGCGCGGATTCCTGATCCGCAGCACGGCCAGATCGTAGTTTGGTGCGACGCCGACGATTGAAGCTTGGGCCACCTCGCCTGAGGCGAAGCGAACGGCTACCTCGCGGCCATTTTGCACGACGTGATTGTTGGTGACCACATGACCGCTACTGTCCCAGACAAAGCCAGTGCCGGAGGCTGCCGGGCCCGAGGCTGCCGGGCCTTCGTCTTCGGCGAAGGGATTGGTGATACCCGATCGCGCCGCGACCTGCACGACAGACGGCGAGACCCGCTCGAAAAGCTCGATATTTGCGCGCTCGGCGTCGGACAGTGGGCCCCGCTCGTCGACGCTGCGGGCGACCGTATTGGTCCACGGGCTGTAGCGGATATTGGAGAGGGTAAGCGCCACCAGTACGGCTGCGATGGCGGCTAAAGAAAGCGCAAAGCGACGATTCATCGATCACTCACTTGATATCGATATCGCGCAAAGCGCGATGCGGAAGGTAAGCAGGCCGGGCATCATCATCACCCACCAAACGTCCTTGCCGGACTAAAGTTTCTGAACTTTCAGAGACTTAATTATACGGCAAAAATCGACCGGCTGACGTGATTTATGCATGACGGTTTGTCGCGCAAGCAGCGCGGCCTGCGCTTGAAACCAAATCCTGCCGTTCTAATTGTTCTAAAGCCGCAGTCTGTCATTGCGCCGCCGGTCCTGATCGAGCGCCTGGCATGGCCAGCAGGCAAAGGTCCCGATGCGGCTTCCTGCGACAAGGCGTCCGGAGTTGCGAGATGAACAACAAGACGCGTTTCAATATCGGATATGCGATCGCCGCGATCTTTGCTGTCTTCATTATTCAATATTTCGTTTCCACGGCAAGCCAGATCGCCATCATTCCCTACAGCGAATATCAGCAATTGCTGAAGCAGGGAAAGGTCGCGACCGTTGGCATCTCCGACCGCACCGTGCAGGGCACCTTGAAGGAGCCGCTGTCCGGCGGACAAAAGCAGTTCGTCACCACGCGCGTCGATCAGGAGACCGCACAGGAGCTCGAGAAATATAACGTAAAATTCACCGGCCAGATCGAGAGCACTTTCCTGCGCGACCTGCTGTCCTGGGTCATGCCGGTGCTCCTGTTCTTCGGCCTGTGGTGGTACATCGCCAAACGCGCTGCAGAAGGCGGAGGTCTTGGCGGCGGGCTGATGGCGATCGGCAAGAGCAAGGCCAAGATCTATGTCGAGTCCAATACCGGCGTGAATTTTTCCGACGTTGCCGGCGTGGACGAAGCCAAGGACGAGCTGCGCGAGGTCGTCGACTTCCTGAAAAATCCGACCGACTACGGACGGCTCGGAGGGCGCATGCCCAAGGGCGTGCTGCTGGTCGGCCCGCCCGGCACTGGCAAGACGCTGCTGGCCAAGGCAGTGGCCGGCGAGGCCAAGGTGCCGTTCTTCTCGATTTCAGGTTCGGAATTCGTCGAGATGTTCGTCGGCGTCGGCGCGGCGCGGGTGCGCGACCTGTTTCAGCAGGCACATCAGAAAGCGCCGGCCATCATCTTCATCGACGAGCTCGACGCGCTCGGCCGCGCCCGTGGCATCGGGCCGTTTGCGGGCGGCCACGACGAGAAGGAGCAGACGCTCAATCAGCTCCTGGTCGAGCTGGATGGCTTCGATTCCCGTTCAGGCCTCGTCATTCTGGCCGCGACCAACCGGCCGGAGATCCTCGATCCGGCGCTGTTGCGCGCGGGCCGCTTCGATAGGCAGGTGCTGGTCGACCGGCCCGACAAGAAGGGCCGCGTTGAAATTCTCAAGGTGCATATGAAGAAGGTGCAACTTGATTCCAGCGTCGACCCCGAGGCAGTTGCGGCGCTCACGCCGGGCTTCACGGGAGCCGACCTCGCCAACCTGGTCAATGAAGCCGCCCTGCTTGCAACACGCCGCGGCGCCAGCGCAGTTGCCATGACCGACTTCAACAACGCGGTCGAGCGCATGGTCGCGGGGCTGGAGAAGCGAAACCGGCTGCTCAATCCCAAGGAGCGCGAGATCGTCGCCTATCACGAGATGGGTCACGCCTTGATCGCGCTGTCGCTGCCCGGCGTCGATCCCGTGCACAAGGTGTCGATCATCCCGCGCGGCGTCGGCGCGCTTGGCTACACCATTCAACGCCCGATCGAAGATCGTTTCCTGATGACCAAGGAGGAACTGGAGAACAAGATGGCGGTGCTGCTCGGCGGCCGGGCGGCGGAATTGATCGTGTTCAGCCACCTGTCCACCGGTGCAGCCGACGATCTTCGGCGTGTTACCGACATCGCCCGCAGCATGGTGACGCGCTACGGCATGTCCGAGAAACTCGGCGGCGTCGCCTACGAGCGCGATCCCGGCAATTTCCTGGCCGGCACCGATCGGCCATTCCCGACGCGCGAGCGCGATTATGCCGATGAAACCGCTGCAGCCGTCGACGAGGAGGTTCGCGCGATCGTCGATCGGGTGTTCGACCGCGCGCAGGGCATCCTGAAGGCGCGTCGTGCAATCCTCGATCGCGCGGCGAAAAAATTGCTGGAGAAGGAAACCTTGGAGCAGAGCGACCTCGAAGCGCTGGTACGCGAAACGCCGAAGGAGGCGCTGCGGGCGATCTAAGCCTTTATCCGAGGTCGCGCAGCGCCGCCTCGACCGCCTTGCGCTGCTCGGCCGTCAGCGCCACCTGCGGCGGGATGGGATCGCCGACCGCGTAACCCTGGATGTCGAGCCCGGCCTTGATGCAGGCGGCGAGGCTGAACCGCGCAAAAGCCTCGTTGATGCGCCACAGCTTGCGCTGCAACGCCATCGCCTCATCCCAGCGCGCCGCCTTGCAGAGATTGTAGAGTTCGACGCTCTGCCGCGGGATGATGCAGGCGGGACCGGCCATCCAGCCCACTCCACCGATCAGCATCACCGCCGCTGGGATATGGGCGGATGCGGAGAAGACTTTAATGCTGTCGCCGCAACGGTTCATGATCGACAGCAGCCGGCCGGTATTGGTGGAGGCGTCCTTGATGTAGCCGATGCGCGGATGGGTCGCGAGCCGCGCGATCACGTCGAGCGTGAGATCGGAGCGTTGGAATTGTGGATTGGTGTAGATCACGACAGGAATGTCGACCGCGTCGGCAATGGCACGGAAATAGGATTCGACCTGCGCGTCGGCAACCGGGAAGTAAGCCTCCATGATCGCGAGAATGCCGTCGGCGCCGAGCTTTTGATACACCTTCGCCTGCGCCACCGCATCCGCCGTCGATGTCGAGGCGACGCCGGCGATCACCGGCACGCGGCCATCAGCCGCTTCGATTGTGGCCTGCACGACGCTGGCACGCTGCGCCTGGTTGAGATAGGCGAACTCACCAGTCGATCCTAGCGGCGTCAGCCCATGCACGCCTGCCATGATAAGGTCGTCGCACAATCGGCCCAGCACCTCGGTGCGAATTTCGCCGGAAGCACCGATCGGTGACACGAGATAGGGAAAGACGCCGTGGAAGTCAGCCATGGAAGGAAAGCGCCTCAAGCGGGAAGTAAATGCCATGGCTATCCGGAATGCCGGTCCAAGGCAACGTTCGCAAACATCACGCCGGGTTTGCCCTCACTTGCGTGCCTTGATGCTAGTATCGATCGCGGCAGCGCACGCCGCTCCTGATACGACAATCATCACCGCGCGCATTGGCCGAAATAGCGCGCCGAGGATGCTGCCTCAATCAGCTTCACACGCGCTTCTATGCCAGCCGCTACTACGTGATGGTCATGCCGCCGCGTCACCAATCGTGAAACAGGCGTGAGCGGCCCACAGAATGACCAAAAGATGTCCACAGATGTCCACAGGTTCTAACGATTTAACTCACGATTATTTCACGACTTTCTTCCCAATCTCGCCGCATTGATCAAGCGAGAGCAGTTCTGATGGTTGTGCAGAAGGTGGCCGACGCATCCTCGTTCCGAACTTCAGAACTCGATACGCGCGACTCCATTTCGTTGGCAACGCCTCCCGGCTTTCGTCACTTACTCGGCACCCCGGCTCCTTCGCAGCGCTTCCGCGCCTTCGGTATCGACCCGCTCGAGTCGCCGTCACACGATGCAAAGCTTCGCGGACTGATGTATCGCCTGTCACGGCGGATGGATGCCGTCATAAAATGGCCGCCACAGGCTAGATCTGCAGAATACTGGGAAAATCCCTTCATCCCCTCGGGCTACACCTATCTGCTGCAATTCATTGCGCATGATTTGGTTCACTCGGCGATTCCGCTTTCGGTTGCGGGAGGGCTTGGCCGAGGGACGACCAACGCCCGCCGTACGCCACTTCGGCTGGAAACGCTGTACGGCAGCGGCCCGGTCGGATCGCCGCACATCTATGCGCTCGACGCACCGAGCGACGACCGCCGCACCAAGCTGCGGCTAGGGCGAATGCGCTGGAAGGAAAGGCAGCCGGCGACCGGCTGCCCATTTCGCGACATCGCGCGAACCCAGGCCGAAAACGTCACGGGCATCGATCGCAGCATTGCGGGTGTTCGCGTTGCCCTCACCGAAGCGCTGGTAGCCGATCCGCGCAACGACGATCACGCCGTGATGTCGCAACTCACAGCGCTGCTTGCGCTGCTGCACAATGGACTGGTCGATGTCATTCGCGGCCGGGAAGACAACGCCGGGCCGAACGGCCGGTTCGGCGCAGCCTACAAACGCTTCCTGTGCGCCCGCGGCGCATTGACAGCCATCTATCACAGCATCATCCGCAACGACTTGATGCGACGGGTGATTCATCCGGCGATCTACGCGAGCTACAGCGGACCTGCCCCGCACTTCATCGACCGCCTCGCATCGGCCGACGGTCTTGCGATCGGAGATTGGGAAATTCCGTTCGAATTTTCGCATGGTGCGTTTCGCTTCGGTCACGCCATGGTGCGGCCCGAATACCAAATCAACGACCTGTCGCTCCATGACCTCAACAACACGCTGGAAAAGAGTTCGATCAACGACCCGGCAAACATGCCGCTCGACGAGACCTGGATGGTGCAATGGTCGCGCTTTTTCGAGATCAACGGATCAACACCGAATTTCAGCCGCCGCATCGGGCCACATTTCAGCGATGGGCTCGGCAATGACCAGATCTTTCCGGCGTTCGACGAGACGGAACGGGTCGGTCTGCTCTATCGCGACCTGCTCGGCGCCGGCCTCGCCGGCATGTGGTCGGTAGATGCATTGATTGCCGAGATCGGTGCCAGGCGGCCGAACTTCATCGCCATGTCGCGCCTGCTTGCCGACCGCGCCTACCGTGTCAATCAGCTTCGCGAATGGCTCGTCTCGGCACCGACCTACGGCGCGCTGACGGACGAGGACATCGAGACCCTTTCGAATGATCCGCCGCTGCCGTTCTTCATTCTGTTCGAGGCAATGCAGCAGATGGAGGGCCTGCAGCTCGGGCTGCTCGGTTCGATCATCGTATCGGAAGTGATATTCGGGGCGCTCGCGAGCGTCTCGCCACCGGCCGGCGGCGGCTCGCTCGCCGATCGACTGGATCTCGTTTCCCGCGAATTTTACCTGACGAACGTACTTCAGGGCATTCCAGACATCTCAAACATGGCGCAGTTGGTGGAGTTCACCACCGAAATTGCCGAGCTGCAGCAGGCCGTGCCTGCATTTCTGTGAGCGGAATTGTTCCGCTCACGCAACCCGGAGGAGTAGAAACGATGGCCCTCGAAAGAATGCAAGTGACCAACCACGAGCGTTGGGGCAACCTCGTAAAGACTTGGTCGACCGGCAAGAACTATCTTGACGACGACAACGAATACCCGATCCCGACCACCGTCGAGGAATTCAAGGAGCAACTCGCCAGGGCTCAGGTGTTCATGACCGTGCCGGATCGCTTCAAGAAGGTGAAATTCGTCGAGCAGGAGTTGGACACGATCGTGGTGCGCTTGCCGCCCGCCGCGGCGATCGCCGATTCCGAAGAGAAGCTCAGCAAGCCAGGCGCAACCTATCCGCTTCCGCCGTTCTACAAGCGCCTGTTCAACGGGATGGATCCGATGATTCCGGAAGCCGAAAAATTCAAGGTGCACGCCGAGCGGATTGGCGACTACACCATCAGCTACTGCGCTTGATGATCTAGCTCCGCGTTAGGTGAACGATGCCGTCGACAGGAAGCCCTCCGCCATGCAAACTTTGGCGCAGGGCTTCCCATCGCTCCTTCACGCTGATGGGATGCGCTTGCATGACCCAGCGCGCCGCCGCCTCATCTGTCGGAGGAGACGATCCGACCCAAAATGAGCGCAGGCCGTTCACGAAACGCTGGACTTCCTGCTGCGCCAGCACGCGTTCCCCGAGCCGGAACAATGCGGCGGCCCGCCATGCCGGTAGAACCTTATTGATACCCTGCGCGCGATCGCACGCCTCGATAGTCCCCTCATAGTCGCCGCAGAAGAATCGCACGGTGCTGTGATAAGCCCATTCGAGATAGGAAGGCGCGGGTGAGAGGGTCAAAGCTTGATCGGCCCTGAGCCGGGCCTGCTCGATCGATCCGCAAAAGACCTCGTAGTGAGCGCTGGACAGCAACGTCCACGGGTCGTTGTCATTGAGCTCGCAGGCAAGCGCCATATGCGGCGCAGCTTCGGCTTCTCGAAGCGCCATCACGTAGGACCAGCCGCAGCACAGATGCGCCCTGGAATCGACCGGGTCCAGTTGAACGGCGGTCTTTGCCAGTTCGAGGGTGGCCTTGGCCTTTTCGAGATCGCGAAAGATCCCGGGATGCACCAGATGCTCGATGTTGTTCATCTGCACCAGGCTGCTGTAGCAGGGCGAGAAGCCCGGATTGTCGCGGATAGCATCGCGAAAGATGGCGACCGCCCGCCGCCAGCTTTCGGGATCGAACTTCGACATGAGGTTCTGTCCGCGCAGCCAACGGTCATGCAGGTCGAGCGATACGTCAGGCTCGCCAGCCAATCGCATCAGCCGTTCGGTCGACAACTGCACGTTCAGCGAGGTTGCGATCCGGCGGATGATGCGCTGCTGCGTTTCGAACCAGTTGCCGAGGCCTAATCGGAAGCTTTCGCTCCAGATATAGATTCCCGTCGTATCGTCCCGCAGCACCATCACGATATTGATTTCGGCACCCGCCTGGTAGGCGGTGGTCTCGATGCAGTATTGCGGAGACGTACCCGCCGGAAGCACGACGGCCGCCGGAGGACGATCGACGACGCTCCATTCCCGGAAGCGCACGAGACAGGCCGCAAGGTGCTGGGAGAACCCCTGCACCAGATGGCTGTGGTCCTCGTCGACGCCGTGCATCGCAAAGGGCCGCAGCACCAGGCGCGTCTTGGCAGGTGCATTGACCGGCGACGACATCGGGACTACCGGCTGGAGAGCGGTCCCCCTGACAGTCCTGACGGCGAATTCGTCATTCGCTGCCGAGGCGGCCCGATCGGCCGGCGCGCGCTCCAGAATACCGAGCTTGATGTTGGCGACGAGTTCTTCGGTGGCCGACGACGGCTCCATGGCGTAGTCGCGATCGAGCAGGTCCCACAGCGCCTTGTAGATGCGCAGCGCGCCAGCAATATCGCCTTCTTCCGCATGCGCCCGCATCAGATAGCGGCAGGCGTATTCATGGGTCGGATCGAGATTGACGATCGCGGCCGCGATCCTCTTCTTGGAGCCGGCGGGCACGCTTGCGGAGGTCAAGCCTTCGTCGAGGTTTCGCATCAGCCGTTCATGGATGGTCTGCCGCTTGGCCAGCACCCAGACCCGGAACGAGGGATCGAGATCGTCCATTCCTTCGAGCAAGCGCCCGTCGAGCTGCGGGGTGTCGAGCAATAGCGGGTGAACGCGACCGCCTTCGGCGAGTTGAATCACGCTTTCGATATCGACTTCGATTCGTCCGACATCGAGGCCGATCAGCAGCCGTTCCGCGACAAACCCATCATAGCCAGCCTCCTCGAGCATCGAGCGCAGTTCGCGCACGGTCTGCCGTAGCGAGGCTCGCGCCTTTTCCTCGTCCGAACGACTCCAGAGCAGCCCCACCAACCGTTCGCGGCTCTCCCGCTTCGCCTCCGACAACGCAAGATAACTCAGGACCGCGCCGGCCTTGCGGGTTCGCAGTTCGATCGGCCGGCCGTTGAACCGCACGCCGAGCCGCCCGACCAGCGATACCGACAGACGCGGCGCGCTTTCGGGCGCCGCCGCGGCGTTGTCTGCTGTCATGGCGTTGGCACTGGCCGGCATGCAACGGTTTCCGGAACCGATTGGTTAATTGCGGCCAGTCTATATCAAAGGGATGCCCCCGGTATAGGTTGCGCCGCCACCGGTTCGCGTAACGGCATCCTGGAGCCTCGTCGTGACGATTTCGGACGGCTCGAGTTGCAGCCCCGGGGCGATCACGCGGACCACCTGAACGGCGAAGCGCTCGCGGGTGAGGTCGAGGCAAAACGTCTCGATTCCCAGTTTTTCCAAACGCTGTACGATCAATCGAAATATGGCGCTCGCTTCAGTTGCGTGAAGAGGCAGATGGGCCGCGTACTCCGCGACCGGCTGCAGCAGTCTGCACTGACCGGCGTCGATGGCCGCGCGCTGCAGGTGGATGCGATCCTGCGCATTGAGTGCACTCTCTCCGCGCTCGCTGCGTTTGGTTGCAACAACGGCGTCGGCCAGTTCGAGCTGACACATTTCCATAATCGCGGAGCGGACCGCAGCCTCGAGCGCCAGCCGCGCGGCGAGGCCGAAAGCAAAACCGGAACCGTCTACCCGGCAAGAGACGGCCGCGACGCAGGGCACGCCGATATCTGTCGTGATATCGAGCAGCCATGTCCGGCGCTCTGCCGATGCGCCGTGCCGAAGCTTCTGCAACAACTCTTCCGCCACGAAGCCTGCTCGATGCTGCAGCGGAATCGATCGTGGCAATTGACCGCCCCTCCACCACAGGCTGGCCGCATCGCGTTCGATCAACTCCAAGAGACCGTGCAGCGCTGCGGCATCCCGTGACGGACCGGCGGCCGATCCGATGCTCAAGGGATATGGCGGCGCGCAGTCGCGTTGCGCCGACGGACGGCGCAGGCAAATATCCGCTGGAAGCAACACCTCGCCACCATCGGTCAGCCGCGTTGCGCGACACCAGGAAAGCGCTCGCTCCGGTTGCATGCGGCGTTCTGAAAGGGCAGCGACCAGCTCCAGCGCATTCGGACCGAGCTTTCCGGCCCATTCATCGACGCCGGGTTTGAGCAATAAATCGGTACCGGTCTGCAATTGAGAGAGATATTCGACTCCCTCGCCGATGCAGCCTTGGAATGCTTCCTGCAGCGTCAGACCGACGCCGGAAACGCCGACAATCGGGCTTCCGTCATGCAAAGGATCGGCAAGCGCTGGATCGAATTGCGCACCAAAACTGATCAGGCCAGGTGCATCGGGCGCGGCCAATTCGAACACACGCGAAAATCGGGAAGCAGCGATCAGCAAATGAGCGCGATTCGCGAGCTGCGCATCAATCCCGCTGCTCGATTCCCCGGCATATTCCAGCGCCTGAAGGATGAGTCTGGCATCGTGATCGCCGGCCGCGTCCACAGCGTTGCCAAGAAGCAACGATGCAGCGCGCGCGAACAATTCCTGCATCGAATTTTCGGTGCCGCTCACGGTGACCTCACGACTTGACGCGCAGACTCCGGACGTGAGGCCAGCCCGCCCTCACCCTGGAGGAACTTATGCTCGCGAAAGCCTTCGTCATAGCCATGGCAGCAGATATTGCCCGATCGGATTACGCCAAGCCGACCTTGATTCGTAGCCGCAGCCGCGAGTGGCTGATCGCCTGCCGTTGGGGGCCGGAGGGCGAATATCTTTCGATTGCGACAGCCGGCCCAATCACGGAGCCTCTCGCATTGGCTGCACCGCAGGCGATTGCGCCAATACACAGCCTGGTCGGCGTGCTGGTTTCCGAATCGGAGACGCAATCCACCAGCACATTCCTGCTGGTGCGCCAGTTGCCTGCTGCGATCGAGCTTGCCGGCACGTTTTTTCCGGCCGACGGATATGTGCTGCTGCAGGATCACGGCGATGTCCATCTCGTCTGCAAGACGCGCTACTCGCACAGCTGCGGCTGGCTGGACGGCAAGGAAATCCGCAAGGACATTCCCGATCCGGCACCCTATTCGGCTGAGGCGATGTCCTGGCATATCGAAGCAACGCGCCGTGACTGGATCGGCGAGTTCATTCCCGGCAGCAGGCCGCCGGAGCGATTTGCGATTCGCGCGACCGGCTGAAGTCGCGATCGGACTACCGGCAGAAACGGGCGGCGCGAGGTTGCCGCACGTCTTTTCTACGGAGGACTATCCCCGCGAGGGAAACCTCCGCCGATCATAGGCCTTGAGAACGCGCAAGGCGCCCGGCTCGGCGAGCAAATGCACCGGTGAATTCAAGCCGGGAGATCCGGGCCGGGAAGATTCAAACAACTCACTGACCGAAACGCCTAGCACGGAAGCGATTTGCGCCAACCGGCTGGCACCAACCCGGTCGGCGCCCCGCTCGTATTTCTGTACCTGTTGAAAGGTCACGCCGATGCGTTCCGCAAGTATCGTTTGGCTGATGCCGCGGTTGACCCGAAACATACGAATTCTGGCACCCACCATCGCATCAAGCGGGCCAGACCTCCTCGTCGCCATCGGCAGCCCCCCAACTGTTCAAGTTGGGAGTATCCTAACACAACCTAAGGGGGATTCAGGAACTAATTTGCGATCATAGGGAGCACTTTTGCCGGCTGCTCGGCATTAGCGTGCTCGATCGTCAACCGGCCCTTTGGGTCAATCGCCGCCTTCATGGCCGGCGGATGACCGGTTTCGAGAAAATACTGCAGGACGGCACGGCTCTCGTCCGAAAGCGCAAACAGCCCGCGCATCAATTCAAAGAATCCAGGTTCTTCCGCTACATAGAGCAGTTCGCGCAGTTCCGCGCCGGTATAGCGCCCCAACGCCGTTACAAGCCACTCGGTTTGGTCATTCGGGTCGCTCTCCGGCACGCGATTTAGGTAGTAGACGACCGATTCCGCACTCATTTCATCCCCCGGTACCTCGCGATAGCTCACAGGCCCCCCGCGCTGGACGGCTTTCTGGCAGCTAACTCCCGAGGTTAACACTGCGTGGACTCTCGTGATTTCAGCGTGATCGCTAGTGCAACGGGACCTGAAATTCCGCCCCGGAGTTCCAGGCTGTGCCGAACTGGTGCAGCCCGGCGCAGCCGGGCGCAATAATCTTCCGTCGTTCCGCGGCAGTCAGGTATTTCCAGTTACGAATCGCCCAATCTGCCTCACCGCGGCAGTCAGAAAGCCTTTGCGATGGCCCGCTGGGCATCCTGCTGAATCGCCTTCAGGTGATTCTGGTCCCGGAAACTCTCGGCATAGATCTTGTAGACGTCTTCGGTGCCCGACGGCCGCGCGGCGAACCATCCCGCCTCGGACTCGACCTTGATACCACCAAACGATTGATCGTTACCCGGCGCCCGGGTCCGAGTCGCGCTGACCGGTTCACCGGCAAGCTGGTGCATGTTGAGCTGCTCCGGCCCGAGTGCCTTTAGCGCGCTCTTCTGTTTGGGCGTTGCTGGCACGTCGATGCGCTCATAGAAGGGCACGCCAAGTTCGGCGGTCAGGGCAGCAAACAGCTGGCTCGGATCGCGGCCGGTGCGACCGAGGATTTCGGCGGCGAGCAGCCCCATCACGATGCCGTCCTTGTCGGTCGTCCAGACTGAGCCGTCGCGCTTGAGGAACGACGCCCCGGCGCTTTCCTCGCCCGCGAATCCGAAGGCGCCGGAGCCAAGGCCTTCGACAAACCATTTGAAACCGACCGGGGTCTCGACCAGCTTGCGGTTCAGCTTCTTGGCGACGCGATCGATGATCGAACTGGAGACGATGGTCTTGCCGATGGCGGCCTCGCTGCCCCATTGCGGCCGATGCGCGAACAGGTACGCGATCGCAGCCGCGAGAAAATGGTTCGGATTCATCAGGCCGCCGGTGCGGGTCACGATGCCGTGCCGATCGGCATCGGTATCGTTGGCGAAGGCGACGTCGAACCTGTCGCGCATCTGGATCAGGCTTGCCATCGCGAACGGAGAGGAACAATCCATGCGGATCTTTCCATCCCAGTCCGCCGTCATGAAACGAAAGGTTGGGTCGACGGCATCGTTCACGACAGTTGCGTTGATCCCGTAATGCTCGATCAGCGGCTGCCAGTAGTGAACGGCGGCGCCGCCCAACGGATCGATCCCGATCTTTACGCCGGCTGACTTGATCAGCGGCATGTCCACGGCATTGCCGAGATCGGCGACATAGGGACGGATGTAGTCGTGCAGATGCGTCGATGGCGCCTTCCGGGCGCGCTCATACGGCATCCGCGCAACGCCCTTCATGTCTGCTTCGATGTAGGTATTGGCAGCCTTCTCGACCTTGGCCGTCACGTCGGTGTCGGCCGGGCCGCCATGCGGCGGGTTGTATTTGTACCCGCCATCCTCGGGCGGATTGTGCGAGGGCGAGATGACGACGCCATCGGCAAGTCCGTTCGTTCGGCCCTTGTTGTAGCTCAGAATCGCATGGGAGATGACGGGCGTCGGCGTGTACCCGCCACGCTCGTCGATCATGATGTCGATGCCGTTTGCCGCAAACACCTCCACCGCGCTCGCCAGCGCCGGCTCGGCCAGCGCATGGGTATCGATGCCGATGAACAGCGGACCGGTCAGTCCCGTCTCGCGGCGGTGATCGCAGATCGCCTGCGTCGTCGCCAGGATATGGTTTTCATTGAACGAGTTCTTCAGCGATGTCCCGCGATGCCCCGAGGTGCCGAACGCAACGCGCTGGGTGGGATCGGACGGATCCGGTTTGGACACGAAGTAAGCGGTTACCAGTTGCGGTACGTTGACGAGGGAGGCGGGATCGACCGGCTTGCCTGCGGCAGGATGGGGAGCAGTCACATGGCCTCACAGAAGAGATGGTGTCTCTGCAATATACCCGGAAGAGATTTCCGCGGCAAAGCGAGTGTCAACGCACAGCTAGCGCATATCGAACATGGTCGAGGGCAGCCAGAGCGCAATGCCGGGGAACATCGCCACCAGCGCCACAGCCAGGCACATCAGCAAGAACAAAGGCAGCGTATAGGTCCCGATGGTGAAGATATTGCGCCCGGTCATGCCCTGCAGGACGTAGAGGTTGAAACCGACCGGTGGGGTGATCTGCGCCATCTCCACGACCAGTACGACATAGATTCCGAACCAGATCAGGTCGAAGCCGGCCTTGGTCACCAGCGGGATGATGATGGAGGTGGTGAGCACCACCATCGAGATACCGTCCAGGAAACAGCCGAGCACGATGTAGAAAGCGGTGAGCGCGGTGAGCAGCGCCCACGGCGGCAGCTTGAAGCCGCTGATCCATTCGGCGAGCACGATCGGAATGCCGGTGAAACCCATCGCAGCGGTCAGGTAGGCCGCACCAGCGAGGATGAATGCGATCATGCAGCTCGTGCGGGTGGCGGCCAGCAGCGCATCGATGAAGCTGGTCTTGTTGAGTGTGTCCGACCACCACGACAGCGCCAGCGACAGGAAAACGCCGACCACGGCGGCTTCCGTCGCCGAGGCGAGCCCGCCATAGATCGAGCCGATCACGCCAAGGATCAGCAATGTGACGGGGATCAGCCGGCGCGAGGCATATACCCGCTCCAGGAAAGGCACGGCCGGTTCCGGCGGCGGCATGCGCGAGTTGTTGATGAGCGCCCAGACCGCAATAAAGCCCATGAACAAGGCGGCCAGCATGATGCCGGGCACCACCCCGGCGATGAACAATCGCGCAATCGACTGGTCGGTGGCGGTGGCATAGACGATCAGGATGATGGACGGCGGGATCAGCAGGCCGAGCGTGCCGGAACCGGCGAGTGTGCCGATCGCCATCTTCTCGTCATAGCCGCGCTTGAGCAGTTCAGGCAGCGCGATCCGGCCGATCGTCGCGCAGGTCGCCGCGGAGGAGCCCGACACCGCGGCAAAGATGGCGCAGCCGACCACATTTGTATGCAGGAGACGCCCGGGTAGCCGCTGCAGCCATGGCGCCAGTCCCGCGAACATGTCCTCCGGCAATTTCGTCCGGTAGAGAATCTCGCCCATCCAGATGAACATCGGCAGCGCGGTGAGGTCCCAGGAATTCGACGCGGCCCACATCGAGCTTGCCAGCACCTGACCGGGCGGCGTCGCGGTGCTGCTCAGGATCGCGACGAAACCGACCATCGCCAGCGCGATGGCGATCCATACGCCCGTGCCCAGGATCGCAAACAGCAAGAGCATCAGCACAAGCGAAAGGGTGAGAACAGACATCTCAGCCTTCCTTGCCAACGGTGATGGCATCTTCCGCATGGCGGAAGCTCGGCCGGCCGCTGCGGGCCACGATGACGAGTTCGTCTGTTAGCGCAATGGCGAGAATGGCGGCGCCAAGCGCCATCGCAGCCTGCGGATAGCAGAGCGGCACCCTTATTACGCCGGTCGAGACTTCGTTGAACTGGAACGACACCCAGGCGAAGCTGGCGAGATTCCACGTCATATAGGCAACGCCCGCTGCAGCAGCGGCGAAGGCGACCATCTCGGCATAGCGTCGCGTGCCTTCGCTCAGTGCACCGAACACCATGGTGACGCGGATGTGCACGCCCGCCTTCAGCGTGCCGGCGAGTGCCAGGAAACTGGCGGCGGCAAGCAGATAGCCGCAGATCTCGTTGAGCGAGAGAATGACGAACGAAGTGGTTGGCAAATGGACCAGCGCCAGGACGCCGTCGAGTATGCGCGCGGCGAGTTGCACGCCGACCATCGAGGCGATGGTGGCAAGACAAAGCGCAGCAAGCCAGAGCGCTATTCTGTAAAGCGTGTCAAGAAACAGACGCATGGATGACCCCTCTGCCGGCGCGCGGCCTCGCTCTGCCCAAGGGAAGTACCCTCGCGCACGGCGGCTCTGATCCGCCGGCCTGCGACATCCCATCCCTCATCTAACACCTGCCTGCGCGTTCGCAGGCGTAACCCTCTCCTAAGGGAAGGAGAGGATTAGCCATGCGCACCAACGCGGTGTCCGGCCTTACTTCCGATACGCGGCCAGCATCGCCGCGCCATCTTCGCCCGCGGACTTCTCCCATTCGGCGGCGATCGTCGCACCGATCTTCTGAAGCCCGGCCTTGAGCTCCGGCGTCGGCTCACTCACCTTGATGCCGGCGGCCTTCAGCGCGTCGGTCTTGATCTTCTTTTCTTCGATCGAGGCCTTCCAGCCGCGTTCTTCCGCGGCCTTTGCCGCCTCCGTCACCGCCTTTTGCTCGGCGGCCGAGAGCTTGTCGAATGCGGCCTTGTTCACGAAAACGATATTGCGCGGCAGCCAGCCCTCCGCGTCGATATAGTCGGTGAGGTAATCCTGCGCCTTGGTATCGACGCCGGTGGAGGCCGAGGTGATCATTACATCGACGCGGCCGGTGGCAAAAGCGGTCGGCAGATCAGGCACCTCGATCTGGGTCGGGATCGCGCCGGCGAGTGCGGCGATGCGGCCGATCATGGGGTTGTAGGTACGGAATTTCACGCCCTTCAGATCCTCGATCTTGGTGATGGTGCGCTTGGCATAGATACCCTGCGGCGGCCACGGCACCGAATAGAGCAGCACGAGCCCCTCCGAGGCGAGTTGCTTCTCCAGGAACGGCTTTTGCGCCGCATAGAGCTTTTTGGAAGCGTCATAGCCGGTGGCGAGGAACGGCACCGAATCGAGCCCGTAGACCGGCGCCTCGTTGGCGACGAGCGACTCCAGAATCTCGCCGATCGGCGCAGTGCCCTGGCGGACGGCGCGCTTGATCTCCGGATGCTTGATCAGCGACCCCGCCGAATGCACCTGGATCTTGAGCGAACCGCCGGTCGCCTTGTCGACGTCGGCGGCGAACTGGATCACGTTCTTGGTGTGGAAATTGCCGTCGGGATAGGGCGTCGGCATATCCCATTTGGTCTGCGCCGAAGCGCTGGCGGAGATGCCACCCGCCAAGAGCAGACCCGCGAATGCGCGCACGAACAGCTTCATAAAACCCTCCATTGCGGGACCCCTTCGCCCCCCTCACGATCGAGGGGCAGCATCGCCGCTTGCGACAAAGCTTGCAAGGGTGTCATCTGCCCGAAAATCTGGGTTGTGAGGGCTGCGCGGACAGCCGACCGCTTGCCCCGGCATCAATGCGACATCATCGCGACGATTGTGATCATCGCAGACTACGACCGTATTTTCGATGAAGCAGCCGGATAAGGCACGCAGCCTCAATGAACGCTGTTGGCATGCTCACTCGGAACACGATCTTACGGACGCGGCGTTACTGCCGGTAGACTTGGCCCGCCGGCTTCCGTTGTGCGTGCGCGAAAGCGCGCGACGGAGCAGGCCCGCGCCTGATCCTAGCGACGCAGTTTGTGTCCCGCGACGTCGCGATCCCAGGTGTCGGGAGTCCTCCCAGCCTCGCGCAGCGCGACCTTTTGAATCTTGCCGTTTTCGGTCAGCGGCATTGCGGTGACGATCCGAACAAAGCGCGGAATCGCGAAATAGGCCATCTTGCCCTCGCAATGCCTGACGATCTCGACGGGATCAGGCGCATGGCCGGGTTCGAGCTGGACGGCCGCCGCAACCTCGTCTTCGCCGAGTTCGGACGGCAGGGGATAGACGGCGCAGGCGGCGATTGCGGGATGCTTGAGCAGCACCTGCTCGACCTCCCAGGACGAGACATTTTCGCCGCGCCGGCGGATTGAATCCTTCATCCGGTCGACGAAGCGGTAATGGCCGTCCGCATCGCGCACCACCCGGTCGCCGGTGTGGAACCACAAATTTCGCCAGGCTTCGGTCGTCTTGTCCGGCATACCGAAATATCCCGTCGAGAATGCGAGCGGCTCGCGCGCGCGTAACAACAGCTCGCCGGCCTCGCCGTCCGGGAGAGGTTCGTCGTCGGGATTGACGATGCGGGCCTCCGCGCCCTCGACGAGAAAACCCATTGTGCCAGGGCGATCGGATGGGATCGTGCTCGCGAACACAAAATTCGTCTCGGTCGAGGCATAGCCGTCGAGCAGCGGCACGCCGAAACGCTCCAGAAACGGACCGTGAAATTGGCCGGGGACACCGCCACCGAGCGCGACACGCATGAAATGCGCGGTGTCGCCGGCGGACTTCGGCTGTCCCAGCAGCATCACGGCCATTGCGCCGAGGAGATAGCCGACCGTCGCCTGATGTCGACGCGCCGCGGCCCAGAAGCCGGAGGCGGAGAATTTCGGCTCAAGCACGTAGGTGCAGCCGTTCAGGAGCGCCTGATAGAATGCGTTCAGCGCGTTGGTATGGAACAGCGGCAGCGTCGTGAATAGCACATCGCCTTCGCGAATGCCGAGCGCGCGTGCGGAATAGACGCCCCACCAGAACATCTGGGCCTGCGGGCAGCAAACGCCCTTGGAGGGCCCGGTCGTGCCCGACGTATAGAGGATCGCGACCGTGTCGCCCGGCCGCGCGGCCGCGGGCGACGCTTCTTCGCCGAGCGGAGGCAGCGGCAAGATCGATTCTGGCGCAAGTGGAGCTGCAGTGGCTTCTCCGATCGTCCAGACAATTTGCGGCGATGAAACATCCTTTTCCAGCGTTTCGATGGCCGGCATAAAACAGGACTCGATCGCCAGCAGCTTCGGCGTGGAGTCGCGCAGGACGTGGCTGAGCTGGATGCCGCGCAGTGCGGTGTTGATCGGCACGGTCACGGCGCCGATCCAGGCGCAGCCGAGATAGATTTCCAGAAACTCCGGCCGGTTCGAACACATCAGGCCAACACGGTCGCCAGCGCTAATTCCTGCCTGCAGCAAGCGGGAGGCCGATGCAGCCGCGATCGAAACCGTCTCGGCGTAGCTCCATCGCGTTTCGCCAAAGACAAACAGCATGCGGTCGCGGTACCGCGCGGCCTGCCGCGTCAAAATAGTCGAGAGAATTCGATCCGCCGGCGGGAAACGCTCAGCCGCCTGCGGCCAGATCGACGCACCCCGCTGCCCGGCCGCGCTGCCATCACCTGCCTGCATACGTACCTCCAACGCCTACTTCCAAGGCCAACTTCCAAGGCTCGCCAGGCCGGTCTGCGATAGATCGCTATTGGCCGGCAATATAGTTTAGGCTTAAAGTATTCCACGAAGGCCGCTGCAGCAAAGCTGTGTGCAGACTTCCGTCCGGCGGCAGGACATGAATGGGAGCGACGCCCGCAATGAGTCTCAACATTCCGTATCGATCGCCATCCGATGCTTTCGCGGCCACGGCCGCAAGGCGGCCGGACGCGCCGTTCCTGCTTGCGCCTGCGAGTGCGCAACTGCCCTACGCACCGGAAGGATTCAAGATCGAATACGGCGCGTTCAAGGCCGAGGTCGAGCGTCTACGAGCCGAATACGCGGCCGCCGGCTATGGACGCGGCGCGCGGGTCGCCTTGCTGCTCGAAAATCGTCCGGCTTTCTTTCTGCATTGGCTCGCGCTCAATGCGCTCGGGGTTTCGATCGTTCCGATCAATCCCGACGTACGCCCCGACGAACTGTCCTTCCAGCTCGAGCTGTCGGAAGCCGACCTGCTCGTTGCGACGCTCGATCGCATCCACGTGACGAAAGATGCAGCACTCGGACGTGCCCGCCTGATCGATACCGACAGCCGCATCCCGCCGTGCCGGACGAACGTCAGTGGCCAAAGCCCGGAGTTCAATGATGAATGCGCGCTGCTGTTCACTTCGGGCAGCACCGGCAAGCCAAAGGGCTGCATGCTCTCGAACCGCTATTTCCTGCAGGTCGCCGACTGGTACCTCGCACAGGGCGGCGTGGCTGAACTGCAGCCAGACCGCGAGATCAACCTGACGCCGTTGCCGATGTTTCACATGAACGCGCTCGGCTGCAGCGCCGTCGGCATGATGATGCTCGGTGGCGCGGTAGTTCCGCTCGACCGCTTCCACGCCAATCGCTGGTGGCAGTGCGTCGCCGATAGCGGTGCCACCGTCGTGCATTGTCTCGGCGTCATCCCGGCCATTCTGCTGCAACTGCCTGCAACTGAAGTGGAACGACAGCATCGGGTGCGCTTCGCCTTCGCGCCCGGCGTCGACGTCCGCCATCGTGCCACCTTCGAGGAGCGTTACCGCATCCCCATCGTCGAGGCCTGGGCCATGACCGAGACCGGCGGTGCGGCGGCGACGACCACCGCCCGTGAGCCCGCGGGATTTGGCGCGCGCTGCGTTGGCCGGCCGTCGGAAGGCATGGAGTATCGCCTGGCTGACGATCAAGGCGCCGATGTCGCGCCAGGAAAACCCGGCGAGTTACTGGTCCGCGCCAAGGGCGACAATGCCCGGGCTGGCTTCTTCAGCGGTTACTTGAAGGACGAGGAGGCCACCGAAGCGGCGTGGCAGGACGGCTGGTTCCACACCGGCGATCTGGTGTTCGCTGACGAAGACGGCCTTCTGTATTTCTTCGATCGCAAGAAGACCATCGTGCGGCGCAGCGGCGAGAACATCGGCGTGCTCGAGGTCGAGAGCGCGCTTTACATGGACACGCGCATCGGCGGCTGCGCGGTGACGCCCGTTCCCGACGACATCCGCGGTGAAGAGGTTTTTGCTTTCATCGTGCCGAACGCGGATGTCGACGATGCAGCCGAGCTCGCGGCTTCGATCGTCAAAACCTGCGCCGAACGCCTCGCCTATCACAAGGTGCCCGGCTACGTCGCCATCGTCGACGAACTTCCGTTGTCGTCAACCCGCAAGCTCGCCCGAGGCGAGATCAAGACATTGGCGGCTGCCGCCGTCAGCGCCCATCGCGCGATCGACATGCGCGCACTGAAGGCGAAGCTGCGCCACGGCTGAGCGTCTTCGCTGGCTGCCGCCGTCACGGCAGCAGCTTGTATTTTCCGTTTTCGATCTGGACGAGGATTCGCGCGCGGGTATCGACGCCGTGACGGTCGGCCGGCGCATAGGTATAGATGCCGTGCGCACCCACCACGTCCTTGGTCGTGAACAACGCCTCGCGCAACGCATTGCGAAAGGCCGGCGTCCCGGGCGTCGCTCCGGTCGCCTTGGCACGTTTGGCGGCATCCATGAACACCAGCCAGCCATCGAAGGCATAGGGAGAGAACGCGTCAGCCGGCGCCTCGCCATTGGCTTTCTCATAGGCGGCACGGAATGCGAGAACGACCTTGCGGATCGGATTGCTCTCGGGAAGCTGTTCGCCTGCCGTGACCGGCCCGGTCGGGCAGATGATGCCCTCGGCGGATTTACCGGCAAGCCGCAAAAAATCCGCGCTGATCATGCCGTGATTGCCGTAGAGCGGCCCCTTGTAACCGCGCTCGGACAGCGCGATCACGGGCAACGCGCCGGGCGTTCCGGTGCCGCCGAGCATGATCGCATCGGGACGCAAGGAGACTGCACGTAGCACCTGCGCAGTGACCGAGTTGTCGGAGCGCGCATAACGTTCGTTGGCGATCACCTTGATGTCGGCCTTCTCGGCGCTTTGCAGCAGCGAATTATACATAAGGTCGCCAAAGGCGTCGGAGAAGCCGATGAAGGCCACGCTCTTCACGTTGCGGCTCTTCATGTGATCGACGATACCCTGGACGAGCAGCGGCGTCGGCTGCGGGGTTTGCACCACCCACGGCCCGCCCTCTCCGGCCGGCACTGGCGCGATCGGCGAGACCGCCACCATCGGGACCTTCATCTCGATGGCCGCGGTCGCCATCGCCAACGTTTGCGGCGCGCCTGACGTGCCGATCAGGAAATCGACCTTTTCCTGCTCGACCAGCTTGCGGGCATTGCGCGTCGAGGCGGCCGGATCCGAGCCGTCATCGAGCTGGATGACACGGACTTTCTCCCCATCGATCTCGCCGACATGGGCCTGGCCCGCGGCCAGTCCCTTGGCGTTCGGCACGCCGATCGAGGACACCGGTCCACTCAGGCCGGTGACGAAACCAACGAGGATTTCGGCATGCGCCGGCGTATAGGCGCCGAGCAAGAGCGCGGCGCCGATCAACAAAGTCTTTTTCTTGTTCATGATGTCACTCGATGTCGACGAAAAGATTCAGCCCTGCCCGGGCACCAGCGCAAGCACGCGCAGCGGGCTGCCGGAGCCATTCTGGATTTTGAGCGGTGCGGCCACGATCACGGCACCGGTCGCCGGGAGCTGATCGAGATTGCACAGGCACTGCAGGCCGTAACGTCCGCTGCCGTGAAGGAAATGATGCGCCGGATACGGAGGATCGAGATGCCCGGCCTGGCCGGCATCGGTGCCGATCGTCTCAGTGCCAAAGCCAATCACGCCACGCTCCTCGACGAGCCAGCGCATCACGGCGGCATCCGGTCCGGGCGTGTGCGCGCCGTCGTCCTTCAGATTGGCGTAGTCGCGCCAACCTTTCTTCGACCAGTCGGTGCGCAGCAGCACCCAGTGTCGCTCGGGGATCCGTCCGTGGCTTTTTTCCCAGGCTTCAACGACCGGGATCGTCAAAAGGAAATCCGCATCCTTTGCGGCTTGCGCCGAGCAATCGATCACGCAAGCCGGCGCGATCATGTCGCGCACCGGCAGCGTGTCGACCGCATTGTTCGGCAGGTCCTTGCCGGTGAACCAGTGGATCGGCGCGTCGAAATGCGTGCCGGTGTGCTCGCCGAAGGTGAGATTGTTCCAGTACCAGGCAGGACCATTCGCGTCGTAACGCGAAATCTGCTGAATACGGACCGGCGCGGCCTGCCCGAACTCCGGCGGCAGCACGATGACCGGAAAATCGGGACTGAGGGTGAAGGTCAGATCGACGACACGGACCGCGCCGGATGCAACCGAGCCGGCAAACTGCATGAGACTGTTGCTGTCCATTACGCTTCTCCCGTTCTCAACAAGCCCGCCTACGCCCCGAGTTCACGCTCGACCGCCTTGGGGTTCGCCGCCAGGCGCTGGCGAATATCTTCCGCAACATCGCCCACGAACACATCCTCAAGCCCGCGTTTGAGCGCCGACACGATCGCACTCGCCACCGTGCGGGGCGCCACCTTCGGCGGCGGCACCGTCTGGAACCATTCGATATCGAGCGGGCCCGTGAACACGTTCACCACCTTGACGCCGCCGGGCCGAAGCTCCGCCCGCAGGCAATGCGACAGCGAGAGACAGGCGGCCTGCGACGCCGAGTAGGCGCCAAACACCGGCCAGTTCGCCAGCGCATAGACCGACAGGATATTGACCCAGGCGGCGGCGCTGTTGACGCCGTCAGAGCCTCGCATCCGCATCGCCGGTCCGAACGCCTGCGCCAGATGCACGAAGCCGAGATAGCTCTGGTCGATCTCGTCGCGCACGACGCTGGTGCCTTGCCGATCGAGCAGCCCGCCGGCGCGGACATGTTCGGTGGTGTTGACGAGGATATCGACCTTGCCGCCGATATCGGCCGCCAGATCGGCGACCGACTTCTCGTCGCCGATATCGAGCGGGACGATCTCGACGCCTTCCAGCGCCCGCAACGCATCCTCGCCGCGGAACGGCTTCCACGGCTCGGCGACGCCGACGAACACGATCGATGCGCCGGCGGCCTTCAGTGCGCCCACCACTTCTTGGCCGACGATGCTCCGCCCGTTGGTTACGAGAATGCGCCGGAATTTTGGATCGGCCGTCATCTCACGCCATTGCCTGTCGTCCGTCATGTCGGGAGTCTCACGTTCGGGGTGTGCGAAGGCCACAGCCTGCCCGCTTTTGTCCAATTGGAAGGACATCACGACAGGCCCGCCTTCTTCGCAATCGGCGTGCAGGTGTGTCACCAGTTTCGGCCCGCAGTCCATCGCGACCAGACCGACGCGCCAGGGCGCCCGCTCGCGGAAGTGCACGTCCGCCGGGACGTGCAGCGTGGTTTCCGACAAAAGCGTGCCGCGTCGCGGCGCGTCCATGAAGGCGAGATCGGCAGAAAGGCATGCAGGGCATGCATCGCGCGCCGGATAGCAGAATGTTCCGCAGGCGCCGCAGCGCTGCAGCATAAAGCGGCCTTCGGCGGCTGCCCGTGTGAAGCCGTGCGATGCGCGGCTTCGCGCACGCGGCGGCGAGGTCGGGAGCCGCGTCCGCTGTAAAGGGTTCTTCCGGCGCGGTTGTGCGATCGGCTCGATCATGCGCCCGGTCCCGCGAGGATCGCCGCGCCCGAGGCGAGGCCGCGATCATAGTTGATCATTCCGAAGCCCGACGCCAATCCGATGCGCGCATCCCTGACCTGCGTCGGACCGGCCTGCCCGAGAACCTGGCGCAGCGCCTCGACCACGCCGAGATAGGCGCCGCCCGCGCCGGCCTGCCCGACCGAGAGCTGGCCGCCGGAAGTGTTGTGCGGGAAGCTGCCGTCGATCGTCAGGTCGTGCTGCCGAACGAAATCCGGTCCCTCCCCCTTCCGGCAGAAGCCGAGGTCCTCGAACTGCATCATCGAGATCACAGGGTAATCGTCGTAGGTCTCGACGAAATCGAGATCATCGGGCTTGACGCCCGCCATTGCGTAGAGTTCGTCGACGTCCATCGCCCATCCGCCCCGCACCTGAACGGGGTCGTCGCCGAACGCATTGTGGCGCTCGATCGTGGCGAGAATTTTGGCGGCGGGCAATTTCAGGGATGCGGCGACATCCTCGCCCATTACAAGGAAAGCCTCCGCGCCGGCGCACGGCATCACGCAATCGAACAGATGGATCGGATCGGCGATCGGTCGCGCCGACATGTATTGCTCGATGGTCAGCGGCGTCTTCATAAGGGCGTTGGGGTTGCGGAGCGCGTTGCTGCGCTGGGTAACGGCGATCTTGCCGAAATCCTCGCGCCGCGCGCCGAACGTTCGCATGTAGTTGCGCGCGATCAGCGCAAAGCTCGCATTGGCGCCGCCTGCGCCATAGGGATAGACGGCATCCTGGTTGAAGCGCGAAAAGTTTTCCAGCGTCGAGCGGAAGGAATCGACGTGGTTGGTATCTCCAGCCACGCAGGCCACGATGCGCGCGTCGCCCGCCTGCACCGCCCGCGCGGCGCGGCGCAGCGCGGCAATCGCGCTCGCACCGCCGAGCGGAATGGTATCGATCCACCGCACGCAGAGACCGAAATGCTGGGTGAGCCCGATCCCGCTGTCGAGCCCCGCCGTGAAACTCGAAATGCAGAATCCGTCGACGTCGCGCGGCGTGATCCCGGCGCCATCGACCAGCGCCTTCAGCGCGCGGCCGATCCACCATTGCGCGCTCTCGATCGAGTAGCGCACGTACGGGATCGTCACCGGAACTGCCATCACGACCCGATCGTAAGGTGTTCGGATGGAGTTCTGCATCGGACCGCCGGATTCCTGTGAGCCCGCTCAGAGTGCGGTCAATTTGACGTCGTCGCTCGCCGCCTTGCCATCGCGCCCGCCGGTCGCCGTTACCTCGGCTTCATACAAAATCTTGTCGGGCTGCAGCATGTCTTTATCCTAAAGTGCTCTTTGGCTTGTCGGGCGTGCGCGCCACGGTGGCGCGGAAATCCTGGCGGGCGCGGTCATTGGCCAGCGCAAAACTCGGCCCGCGGCTCGGCTCGGTGCCGTTGAGGCGCTGCAGTTGCACCCACATCTCGGCGCTCTTCAGCGCGACCGCAGCACAGTTCACAACGGGCGCATAGCCGATCTTGAAGCCGCGCTCGCTCGCAATCAGCAGACCGGGCAACACGCCGGCTGGAATGACGACATCAGCGCCGCGATCGACCAGCGGCTGCGCACAGGCTGCAAAGTCGCTCAGCATGCGTACCTTCGCCGCCGCATCGCCCGCAAACGCGGCGCTGAAATCTTCCGGACGACAGCCCATGCCTGTAACATGCACCACGCGGCCGGAAAGCCCGTAACGATCGGCCTGCTCGTAATGCCAAACTTCGAAAGCTGAATCGAGCGTGACAAGGCCGAGCCGCCGACCGAGTTGCGAGGCCGCCAGCAGCGTGGCTTCGCCGGTGCCGACCACCGGAATCGTCAACGCCGAACGCAGCTCGTACAATCCCGGATCCTGGAAGTGCCCCATGACATAGGCGTCGAAGCCGCTCTCCTGCGCGGCGAGACCATTGTCGACCGCCTGGATCGCGCAGCGGAATTCGCTGAGGCGGCTGAAGTCCCGATCGGCGGGCGTGATGCCCTCAACATGGACGCTGGTGCCGGGCGCCGCGATCTCGTTCAGATAGGCAGCAAGCCGCGCCATGTAGGGCGCGCTGGTAGCCTGGTCGACGAAGCTCTGCCAGTAGATGCGCACAGCGGATATCCCGTTCACAGGCGAAGCGTGTCGATCGATCCTCAAACCACCGCAGTCTTAGAGGACTGCCGACATGCACAAGCCGATCGATGTGGAGATGCGCGAAAACGTAGCACCATTCCATCAACCGAAATATTTCAATCACAAAACAATTTTCACGTCAATTGAACGGCTTTCAGACGATCGCTGCGCGTGACGAGGTCGTGCTGCTGAAAGGAGAGGCAGAGAGCGCCTCACCCTGTTGCATAGGCGAATTGAGCTTTCGCGCCTGCACTGCCGCCGCAAACTTTTCCGTAAGGGCGCGAAGCTAGCGTATTGACGTTCGGCCGATAAATACTTTAGGCTTTAAATAATTGAGACAGACATCGACGCGTGGACGGGCATGCGTCGCATTGTTAGTTGCGTTGATAAGGGCTCATCAATCGTGGCTGAGATTATCGACCTCGGAACAGCAGGTGTTGCAGACGGGTTCGCATTCGCCGCGGTTGGGCCCGGCGTTACATGCGCCATGTCATGTTTTTGCCCCCTGCCCGGCGACGAAATCGCGGACGAGACCGGCAAAGGCCTCCGGCATCTGATCGGGAAGCGGCACCATGCCTCCTGAGATTTCGCGCAAGACGCTGCCCTTGATAGCTCCAGCGATCTTCGGAGCTACCGGATGAACGTGGGGATCGGCTGTCGGAGCAATGACCAGCGTGGGACACTGGATGCTTCCCAGACGATCCTCCATCCGATAGCGATTCACCACCCGGTGGCCTTCCGCCGCCATCTCGCCGGCCCGCAGCGCATCGATCATGAAGCGCTGCAGCAGATCGATATCATCAGCGGGATAGAACGGCTGCCGGCGCGCCCAGAGCTCGGTGAGATGCGAGCCATCGGTACGCGTCTCGACATCATCGATCACACGCTTGCCGTCATGCTTGGCCCGGCGCGCCGCATCGACGAAGGGGCAAGCCGAGAGCACCAGCGCGCTCACCCGCGCAGGCGCCGAGGCGGCCATTTCGACCGCGATCACCGCACCGGTGTGATGGCCCACAATCGCGGCCCGCGGCTCTTCCAGCGCATCGAGCAACGCGAACGCCCCTTCGGCCCACAGGTCAATCGAAGGATCGGCGGTAGGGGAATCGGAATCTCCGAACCCGAGCGTATCCATTGCGATTGCACGGAAATCGCGGCCGAGCAGCGGCAGCACATCGCGGTATTCGTCCCACGAGCGCGGCGTCTGATGCAGCAGCAGAACGGGAAACCCGGTTCCGGCCATGGCGACATGGATGCGGCCAAGATGCGTCGTGACGAAGCGGCGCTCGAGGTTGGAACCGGCCTTGCTGGCGCTCATTTCATAACTCCCATCCGGAGGCGGGGACCAGACCCGCGCCGGGGTTCGGCGACAATCACGGCATCGATCGTGCTGGTCCGACCTCGATCCATGCTGACATCTCGCTAAGGTCGCGGCTGTTTTCAACCAAGGGGAATGCAATGCGCAAGATGTTGAGTTTGACTGCCCTCATCGGCGGCCTCGTCGCGGCCTCGACCGCACAGGCCGACATCACGATCGGCTTCGTGACGTCGCTCAGTGGACCCGGCTCCTCGATCGGCATCCCGTATGGGCGCGGCATCCAGGCGGCGCTGGAATACAAGAACGAGGTCAACGGCGAGAAAATCAAGCTGATCCAGCTCGACGACGGTTCCGATCCCTCCGCCGCAACCCGCAATGCGCGCAAGCTGATCGAAGAAGAGAAGGTTGATCTCCTGATCGGCACTGCAACCGCTCCGTCAACCATCGCCATGATGGCGGTCGCCACCGAATTGAAGGTGCCGATGATTGCCGTTTCCCCCGTGATCGGACAGCCTAATCCGGCCGATCAATGGGGCATTTCCGTTCCGCAACCCGCTTCGCTGCTGGTCAAGGTCGTCGCCGATCGCATGAAGCGCGACGCGATGAAGAACATCGGCTATATCGGTTTTTCCGATGCTTGGGGCGATCTCGTCTACAACGGCGCCAAGGCGGTGGAAACCGTGGACGGCATCAAGGTGCTGACCAACGAGCGCTACGCGCGCGTCGATACGTCGGTTACCGGTCAGATCCTTAAAGTTCTTGCCGTGCGCCCGGATGCCGTGCTGATCGGCGGATCGGGCACGCAGGGCGCGCTGCCGCTGCTTGCGCTCAGCGAACGCGGCTTCAAGGGCAAGACCTACGGTACGGTAGCGTTGGTCAATCCCGATTTCGTGCGCGTCGGCGGCAAGGCCGCGGAAGGAATTCAGGTCTCCGCCGGCCCGGTCATCGTGGCCGAGCAGCTTCCCGACAATCATTTCGCCAAGAAGCTCGCGCTCGAGTTCCGCGCCGCGTTCCAGAAGGCCAACAACGTCCCGACCACCGACGGCTTCTCAGCCTACTCCTTCGACGGCTGGATGATCTTCACGTCAGCCGCGGCGCGCGCGCTGAAGACCGCGAAACCCGGAACCGTTGAATTCCGAAAAGCCCTGCGCGACGAGATCCTCAGCACCAAGGAGCTCTCCGGCGTCCACGCGGTCTACAACTTCAAGCCCGGCGCCTATCACGGCGTGGACGAGCGCGCTCTTGTGATCGTCCGCCTGGTCAACGGCGCCTGGACCTACCAGCCCTGAGCCAAGCCGAGGCGTAACACGGAAGGACGGCCGACGGTATGACGGCAGACATCGCAGCGATCCTTGCGATCGACGGAATAGCCACCGGGGCAGTCTACGCCCTGGTGGCGATCGGAACCGTGCTGATCTTCACCGTGACGCGGGTCATCTTCATTCCGTTCGGCGACATCGCAGCGTTCACAGCGCTGACGTTGGCGGCGCTCGACGCCAGGCAGATTCCCGGAACAGTCGGATTGGTTGTCGTGCTGGCCTGCATGGCCTGTTCGATGGAGGTCACTTCGCTGGCGCGAGCCGGCGAACTTCGTGCGGTGCCGAAAGCCGTGCTCGGCTATCTCGTGCTTCCCCTGATCGTCGTCGGGATCGTCTGGCTGACGATGCGCTTCACGCCACCGATGCCGGTCAGAATCGTGCTGGCGCTGCTCTTGATCATGCCGATCTCGCCGCTCTTGGACCGGATCGTGTTTCGCCCGATCGCGGACGCCTCGGTCCTGTTGTTGCTGACAGTCTCGGTCGCGCTGCACTTTGCGCTGGTCGGACTTGGCCTGCTGTTCTTCGGTCCCGAAGGCGTCCGGACCGAGCCGCTGACCTCGATGGCAATCGAGATCGCCGGCGTACACGTCTCCGGACAGACGGTGCTGATCCTTACCGCTGCGCTGGTATTCAGCGGCCTGCTGTTTCTATTCTTCGACTTCACGCTGATCGGCAAGGCGCTGCGCGCAACCGCCCTGAACCGGACCGGCGCCCGGCTGATGGGCATCAGGCCCGCGCGCGCCGGGACCATCGCCTATCTGCTGGGATCGCTGATGGCGGGCGTTTCCGGTATCCTGATCGCGCCGGTGAACACGATCTTCTATGATTCCGGGTTCCTGCTCGGCCTGAAAGCCTTTGTCGGCGCCATCGTGGGCGGCATGACGAGCTATCCGGGGGCTGCGCTCGGCGCGTTCGGCGTCGGCCTTCTCGAAAGCTTCGCTTCGTTCCAGAGCAGCACCTTGAAGGACGTCATCGTCTTTTCTCTGCTGGTTCCCGTCCTGCTCTGGCGTTCGCTCGCTTCGCAGCATTCCGAAGAGGAAGTCGAGGAATGACCCTGCAGCAGATCCGTCTCATCATTGCCGCGGCGATCGCCTGCCTCGTGACGGCGCCCTTCGTGCTCAATCCGTTCAGCATTACCTTGCTGAACTACATCGGCATCTACTCGCTTGCGGCCATCGGACTGGCGCTATTGACCGGCGTCGGCGGCATCGTGTCGTTCGGCCAGGCGGCCTTTGTCGGCGTGGCGGCTTATGCGACGGCATGGGCCACGGCTCTGAACGGCTTTTCGCCCTGGCTCGGACTGGTGCTGGCCGTTATTCTTACGTGCAGCATCGCGGCGATCCTGGGCTTCGTGACACTGCGCCTTGGGGGCCACTTTCTGTCGCTGAGCACGGTCGCCTGGGGGCTGGCGATTGCGTTCCTGTTCGGCAACATCGATGGCCTTGGTCAACACAACGGCATCTCGGGCATTCCGCCGATTTCGATTGGCCCGGTCGCTTTGGTCGAGAGCCGGCAGATCTATTTCCTGATCTGGGCGATCGTCGTCGCGGTGCTTCTCGTCTGCTACAACCTTCTCGACTCCCGCATCGGCCGCGCGATGCGCGCGATGCGCGGCGGCAATACCCTGGTCGAAAGCCTCGGCATCAGCGCATTCCGGATCAAGCTGGTGACATTCGTGATCGCCGCATTCTTCGGCGCCCTGTCCGGATGGCTCTATGCCCATCTCGGCCGTTTTGTCAGCCCTGGACCGTTCGAAGCCATCATGGGCATCGAATATCTGATGATGGCGATGGTCGGAGGGGCCGGCAGCATTCTGGGCGGCGTGGTCGGCGCGGCAATCGTGACGCTCCTGAAAGACAGCGTGCAGGACTACCTGCCGCTGATCGCGAAGGGCGCTTCCGGCCAGCTCGAGATCGTGGCGTTCTCGGCGCTGTTCATCCTGTTCCTGCAGCGGGCCCGGCAAGGCATCGTGCCGTTCCTCGCGGGTTTTCTGCCGGAGCTGAAACAGTCCCGTCCGAAGCCGGCAGCTCCGCTGCCGCGCCGCGAGCAACCGGCGCCCGGCACGCTTCTTCTTAAAGTGAACGGCGCGCAACGGCGGTTTGGCGGTCTCGTCGCCGTCAACAATGTCAGCTTCGAGGTGAGGTCCGGCGAGATCCTCGGGCTGATCGGGCCGAATGGTGCCGGCAAGACCACGATGTTCAACCTGCTCACAGGGGCGCTGCGCACCAACAGCGGCGAGATCGCTTTTGCGGGACGCTCGATCACCCGCGACCAGCAATTCCACATCGCCCGCTCCGGCATCTCCCGCACCTTCCAGCACGTCAAGCTGCGCCCGCGCATGACACTGCTCGACAACGTGCTGCTCGGCACCTATTCGCGCACCAAGACCGGCCTGCTCGCCGGCGCGCTCCGCCTGAATCAGGCGGAAGAGGCCAGCGCGCGCTACGAGGCGTTGCAGCAACTCGAGCGGGTCGGGCTCAGCGACAAACCGTTCGAACTCGCCGGCAACCTTCCGCTCGGCAATCAGCGCGTGCTCGAGATCGCCCGCGCGCTCGCGGCCGATCCGACACTGCTCGTTCTCGACGAGCCGGCGGCCGGTCTGCGTCGTCAGGAAAAGCTCAAGCTGGCCGAATTGCTGCGGTCGCTGCGCGCCGACCATCTGACGATCCTCTTGGTCGAGCACGACATGGAATTCGTGATGTCGCTGGTCGACCGCATCGTCGTGCTCGATTTCGGCTCCAAGCTCTGCGAAGGCGAACCGGCGGCAATACGCAACGACGCCCGCGTCCAGGAAGCCTATCTTGGAGGTGTCGCGTGACGCAGATGTTCTCGATCGAGAATGTGTCGGTCGCCTATGGCAAGGTGGAGGCGGTGCGGAACGTCTCGCTTTCCGTCGAGCAAGGGCAGATCGTGACCGTGATCGGGCCGAACGGCGCCGGCAAGACAACGCTGTTGATGGCCGCCATCGGTCTGCTGAAGTCCACGGGGCGGATGGTCTTTCAAGGCAACGATCTTGCGCGGATCGACGTCGAGGGCCGCGTCGAGCGTGGGCTTTGCCTCGTCCCCGAAAAGCGCGAGCTGTTCGCCGACATGTCGGTCGCCGACAATCTCTTGCTCGGCACCTACAGCCTGCGCGATCGTTCGACGACGCGCAAAAGCCTCGATGACGTGTTCGACCGCTTTCCGCGGCTGAAGGAGCGTAGCAAGCAGGCCGCCGGTACGCTGTCAGGCGGCGAGCGGCAAATGCTGGCGCTCGGCCGCGCGCTGATGGCGAAGCCGAAACTCCTGGTGCTCGACGAACCCAGCCTCGGCCTGGCCCCGCTCATCGTCCGGGAAATCTTCCGCACCATCGCCTCGCTGCGCAGCCTCGGCGTATCGGTCCTGCTCGTCGAGCAGAACGCCCGCGCCGCGCTGGAGACCGCGGATTACGGCTATGTGCTGGAAACCGGCGAGATCATCCAGTCCGGGCCGGCGGACACCCTGATCCACGACCCGAAATTGATCGCAGCCTATCTAGGCGGGCATTAGAGCGACTAACAGCGGACCAAAAAATGCGAAAACAACCCCATGCAAAGTAGAAATGGGGCCTCAATCATCCGAACACGCTAGATCTAGCTAGCTACGACAACGCGCGCGTTAAGCGACGGGTTCGCGCGCAAGGCCCATCGCCCGCAGCGCCGAGGCAAAAGCGGCGAGGCGCGGCTCGCGATAGGCGGTCTGGTCGACGCCTTCATAATTCATGAATCCCTGCCCGGTCTTCATGCCGATGCGTCCTTCGCGCATGTTCGTCGCGATGATGTCAGGCGCGGCGTAACGTTCATCGCCGAGCGCCTCGACCAGATAGCGGCTCGCATGATGCAGGATATCGCCGCCGCCCCAGTCGATGAACTCGAGCAGGCCGAGCACTGCGAAACGGAATCCGAAACCATAGATCACGGCCTTGTCGATATCTTCCGCCGAGGCAACGCCCTCTTCCACCATGCGGGCGGCTTCGTTCATTGCCAGCGTCTGGATTCGCGGAACGATGAAGCCCGGACGCGCCGCGCAGACCACCGGCACCTTGCCGATGCCTTCGAGCAGCGTCTTCATTCGCGCTGTCGTCTCCAGCACGGTGAGCCGCCCGGGAGACAATTCGATCAGCGGCACGAGGTAAGCGGGATTGAGCCAGTGCGCGTTGAGGAAGCGGCCGGGATGTTCGATCGAGCCCGCGAGATCGTCGACCAGTATCGTCGAGGTCGTCGAAGCGATGATCGGGCGCTCGCCCGCCAACCGCGAGGCCTCGGCCAGCGCCGCCTGCTTTAACGCGAGGATCTCCGGCATTCCCTCGAAGATGACATCGCAGCGCGGCAACACCGTAGCCGCCTCGTCCCGGGACACGACCGTGATACGTCCGGCGATCACGGGCACTAGTTCCGGCGGGAGCAGGCCGATGCGCGAGAGTATCTCGAGCGTTGAGCGAACTTCCACTTTAGCTTCGGCCGCTAACGCCTCGAATGCCGACGCCTCCCGTTCCTTAAAATCGATGACGACAACCTGGTGACCGGCGAAAGCGAACACGACGGCAATGCCGCGGCCCATTCGTCCAGCGCCGAGGCATCCGATAACCGGTTTCATCGGAAACCCTCACCCAGAAGATTTTGCAACGCCGCCCGGTCAAGATTGCCGAGGCCGAGCGAGGACAAGCTCCGGCCCGTCACCGCGAAATCCTCACCGGTAATGGCGGAGCCGATCGCAAGGAACGCCTTGACGAGCGGCGTTTTTACGCCCGCAAGACCGGCCACCGACGCGAGGAACGACAGGCCGAGACGCAAATCCTCCAGCATGTAGCGGTGCTCCGTGAGAATGAGGCGTTCGGACCAATCGCCGGAATCGGTGAGATGCTCGTGCGCGTCGCGCGCATACATCCAGGGTTCGCCGTCGCGCGAATAATGGTCGGCCAATGGAAAATGCGGCGCTCCATAACCAAGCGCCTCGCGGATGGCGATGCGTTCGGCATCGAGCGCATCCGTGACGCGGCGGATCGCCGGCTGCGTTCCTTCCTTGTGGATGTCCCATTTGTCGAAATGTTCGATCGGACCGGCGTTCATGGTGATCAGCGGCGGATGGATGATCGGGCCCGCATTCATCAGCGCGCCCGACAGCGCGTCGCCGCATGGCTCGATGGCGTTCGGAAAGGCGCGCTCGATCACATCAAGCGCGTGCGGGGCGAGGCGCTGCGGAAACACGCCGGTCGGCAGCCGCGCGCCTCTGCCCGAAATACGAACCGCATAGGGACCTTGCTTGCGCGCCAGCCACGGCAGGGTTCCCGTCTCCGCGGTTGCGATCTCCGCACGGTTACCCGCGTCGCGGGCGGCACGGGCGAAGATGTAGGAGCCGAATGTGCCAGGTGGCAAAAATACGACTTGGCCGTCGCGCAAATGCGGTGCGGCCAGATTCGCGATTGCCTGCTGCGCGAAGGCCGGCGCCGGACACAGGATGAGATCGGCGGTTTCGATGGCTTCCGCGATCGAAGGCGTGACCACAGCCAGCCTGGCATCGAGGCGGCCCGATCGATCGATGACCGTGATCGTGCCGCCCTGCGCCCGATGCGCCTCGACATCTCCGGGATTTCGCCGCCACAGCCGGACTTCATGGCCGGCCAACGCGAGGTCGCCTGCGGCCGCGAACGAACCGTTTCCCCCACCCAATACTGCAATCTTCAAGATGTCCTCCGCCTCAACGCTTCGCGCCTCGGAAATCCTTCACGCAGGTTCAGCCTTGACGTTCTTTTCCTGCCACGCAGCCCAGCTTGGCCGATCGATCTGGAACAGGTCGGTGGAGCGCGCGTACCAGCCGCTGCCGTGCATACGGGCGATCAGCCGCAGCGCCTGCGTATCGATGTGGCAGCGCTCCTTGTCCAGGATCACCGCATCGTCGACATGGGCGCGAACCACACGACCGATGACGGCGGTCTGGCGCGGCCCCGTCACCAGCGACGTGAGCACTCGGCACTCGAATGACACCGGCGATTCCGCGATGCGTGGCGGGCGCACCGCCTGCGAGGCAGCCGGGGTCAGTCCCGCCAGCACTAGTTCGTCGATCTCCGGCGGCGCGTCGATACAGGTGATGTTCATGGCCTCGGCGTTGCGCTCGGCGACGAGGTTCACGACGAACTCGCCGGTATCGAGGATATTGGCCGCCGTATCCTTGAAGCGCTCCGAGCCTGCCAGAAGGCCGATCGCAACTGTGGGCGGCTCGTGCCCCATCACGTTGAAGAAGCTGAAGGGCGCGGCATTGATGACGCCGCTCGCGGAGAGCGTGGTGATCCAGGCGATCGGCCGCGGCGTCACCGTCGCCGTCAATATCTTGTAGCGATTCTGCGCTTCCAGCGTCTCCATGTCGAAGATCATGCCGGCCCCTCAGATCGCCACCACGGGATGACGCAGCCGGCCGATACCCGTTACTTCGGCTTCCACCACATCGCCCGGCCACAGCCATTCCTGCGGCGAGCGCCCGGCGCCGACGCCTTCGGGCGTTCCCGTCGCGATGATGTCGCCCGGCTCCAGCGTCATTGCGGCCGAAATGTCGGCAATCAGGAGCGGCACCTTGAACAGCATGTGGCGCGTGTTGGAGCGCTGCTTTTCGACGCCGTTCACCGTCAGCCAGAGATCGAGCGTGTGCGGATCGGTGATTTCATCTGCCGTGACGATGCACGGCCCGAACGGCGCGTAGGTATCCTGCCCCTTGGAGTAGATCCATTGGCCGGCGCGGCGGTTGTCGCGAGCGCTGACGTCGATCATCACGCTGTAGCCGAACACGAAGCCGAGCGCGTCAGCTTCCGGCACGCGCCGCGCGGTTCGCCCCATCACGACCGCAAGCTCGACCTCCCAGTCGAGTTGCTGCGTGATCGCCTTGTTGTGATGAATGGCGTCGCCCGGCCCGATGACGCTGGTCGGCGGCTTCGAAAAGATGATCGGTTGCTTGGGCAGGTCCTTGGCAGTGTCGAGGGCGCGCGAGGATTCCGCGACGTGCTCGACATAGTTCAAGCCGATGCCGAAAATGTTCTTGCGCGGGCGCGGGATCGGCGCGAGCAGCCTGACATTCGCCAACGGCAATGCCGCGCCGACCGGCCAGTTATCCTTGCCCTCGTTCAATATCTTCTCGAGCGCCACCAAGGCGGGCGGTCCGAGATCGATGAAATCGAGCATCGACGACGGAAGCGAAACACCGGCATGGTGGCCCGCCTTCGCGACATCTACGACGAGATCGTCAACGACGGCGCCGAGACGGGCGGCAGCTTCAACATTGCCGCGATAGGTAACAAGACGCACCGTTGCTCTCCTAGGATACGAGGGGCTGGCGGCCGCCATTGTCGCCAAAAGCTTCCTCACGATAGAGGCCGAGCGCGTGCATGACCGGCAGGTCGTTGAAGGTGAAGAGGCAGGCGTCCTCGCTGGCGGAAGCGTTGACATGTTCATGCCAGGCCCAGGAAGGAACGCAGAAGATATCCCGCTCCTTCCAGTCGAAGCGCTTGCCGTCGATGATTGAGTGACCGCGCCCCTTTGCGACCTGATAAATGAAGCTGCCGGTGTGACGATGCGCGCGTGTGCTCTCGCCCGGCCGCAGCATCTGCATCGACGCGCCGATCGTCTGCATCACCGGCCCGCCGGTCACCGGATTGACGTAATTCATGAGAACGCCGTCATACGGCGAGCCATCGGTGGCCTTGGCGTAGCGCTGCAGCGCCTCGTAAGTCGGAGCCCATTCGTATTTCAGCAGCGGCGAGTATCCTTTGGACCAATCGGCGCCCGCCGGGCGCAGGCCGGGATTGCCCCAGGTATGCGTCATGTCGTCGACGGGATAGCCGACGCTCTGCTGCAGGTCGGGGTGAACCACATAAAAGTTGGCTTCGAGCGTATTGACGAGGGGAATGTCGAGGCCGTCCTGCCAGATGCAGGGCGTGCCGTCGCTGGAGACGCCGTGCTCGTGCCAGGTGCCGTTCGGCGTTAGCACAAAGTCGTTGGCGCCGAGCGTCATCTTGTGACCGTCGACGATCGTATAGGCGCCCTCGCCTTCCATGATGAAGCGGAGCGCAGAGGCCGAATGGGCGTGGGCGGATGCGACCTCGCCCGGGTGCATCACCTGCAGGCCGGAATAGAGCCAGCCGACCGCGGCGGCGTGCTCGCGGCGTCCGGGATTGTTCAGATAGATGACGCGGCGCCCGGCCTTCTCGGGCGACACCAGTTCAACGGAACGCAGCACGTGCGCGCGCAGGTCCTCATAGCGCCACAGCACCGGAACGGAGGACGATTTGGGCTGCCAGGGCTCGATCTTGTTCGCGACCGTCCAGAGTGCGCCCGCCTCGAGCCTCTCGAGCTCGTCGTAATAGGCGAGCAGCTCAGGCGTGTCCTCGACATTGGCCCTTCCGGCCACGTCTTCCCGATGGTTTTCACGAGCTTTCGTTGCCATGTCGCCCTCCTGAGAGTTGGCGCCGCTTTCGGCGTCGCGTTGTCAATTCATCTGGTCAGGTACCATCGCGATCGCCTGGATTTCGATCTTGGCGCGATCCTCGACCAGCCCCGAGACCTGCAGCGCCGTCATGGCCGGAAAGTGCCGGCCCATGACGTCGCGATAGGTCACGCCGATTTCCTTCAGGCGCGCCGAATACTCCTTGCGATCGAGCAGGAACCAGGTCATCGACACCACATGCTCGGGCGCGGCATCACCGGCGCGCAAAACGGCTGCGACGTTCTTCAGGATCTGGCCGATCTGATCTACAAGATCATCGGACTCGAACCTGCATTGTTCGTTCCAGCCGATCTGGCCGGCGACAAAGATCATCTTGCCGCGCGCGGCCATGCCGTTCGCGTACCCGCGCGGCTTGGCCCAACCGGGCGGCTGCAAGACCTCGAACATTTCACGCTCCGTAGCAGGACGCGACTGGACGACCGCGCGGCTAAACCGCCTTCAGGACGTCGCGTCCGATGATGAGTTTCTGGACTTCGGTCGCGCCTTCATAGATGCGCAACGCGCGGATCTCGCGGTAGAGCTGCTCAACGACCTCGCCCGAGCGCACGCCGCGGCCGCCGAACATCTGTACGGCGCGGTCGATCACCGCTTGCGCGGTTTCGGTCGCGACCATTTTGGCCATTGCCGCTTCACGGGTCGTGGAAGCTTTCTGCACGTCGCGCCGCCACGCCGCGCGGTAGGTGAGAAGCGCGCTGGCATCGACGCCTGCGGCCATGTCGCCGAGGGCTGCCTGCGTCAATTGCTGGTCAGCCAGCACGCCACCGAACATCCGCCGTGACAGGGCATGCGCCACCGCCTCATCCAGCGCGCGGCGGGCAAAACCCAGCGCGGCGGCTGCAACCGATGCGCGGAAGATATCGAGGGTGCGCATCGCGATCTTGAAACCTTCGCCCGGCGAACCCAGCAGCCGCGCCGCCGGAATCCGGCAGCCCTCGAAACGCAGCGTCGCCAGCGGGTGCGGCGCCATCACGTCGATACGGTCGGCAATCGAAAAGCCGGGATCGTCCGGCAGCACCACAAAGGCCGAAATGCCTCGCGCGCCCGGCGCCTCGCCGGTTCGCGCAAACAGCGTGTACACATCGGCAATGCCGCCGTTGGAGATCCAGGTCTTCTCGCCATCCAGGAGGTAGTGGTCGCCCTCGCGGCGGGCGCTGCAGGCCATGGCAGCGACGTCGGAACCGGCCTCTTTCTCCGACAAGGCAAAGGCCGCAATCCATTCGCCACGCCGCGCCTTCGGCAGCACCAGCGCGCGCAATTCGGGCGAACCGGCGATCGCTACCGCACCGGTTCCAAGTCCCTGCATCGCAAATGCGAAATCGGCGAGCCCGCTGTGCCAGGCCAACGTTTCGCGGGCAAGACAGATCAGCCGCGAGTCGATCACCGCGTCGGGCCGATCGCCTGCAACGGAGGCCTCCAGCAATCCGGCGGCGCCAAGCTGGCGTACCAGCGAACGGCAGGTTTCGTCGACGTCACCGCCGTGCGTATCGCCAAGATCGGCTGCAAATGCGTCGAGCGCGGCAGCGTATTCGCTGTGGCGGGAATCGAAGAACGGCCACGCGAGGTGTTCACGCGACGGCCCGCGTAATGGCGAAACCGGAGTCATGGTCAGTCTCCCGCAAAGGCCGGCTCGACGTGCGCCGCCAGGTGCAGCTCGCGCCTCAATAATGTTTCATGGCTAAAATATCCTGTCAAGCGAACCGGCTGCCGGTCGGAAGCCCGGCGGCTGAGCACGAAGCCTATGAAACAGGCTCAAAATTATGCTCAAATGCGCGCGACGCATCTTGCTGCTTCAGAACTCGCGGGTCCGATTGACATCATTTTTGTTTGATGTCTAAAATTATATTCGGTCGTCCGGTAGTTCCGCACGAGGCCTTGGAGGCGAGCATGGCAGAACGCTCTTTCGCGCGCGAGGTCGAAGACCTCAAGCTCGGCGCCGGCCAGGAGTTTCGCGGCGAAGGCATCCTCGCTATCACCAAGGCATTGCTCGAATGCGGCGTCAGCTATGTCGCCGGCTACCAGGGTGCGCCGATCTCGCATCTGATGGATGTGCTGTCGGACGCGCAGGATATTCTCTCCGACCTCGACGTGCATTTCGAATCCAGCGCCAGCGAGGCGACGGCCGCGGCAACGCTGGCCGCCTCGGTGATGTATCCGATCCGTGGCGCGGTCACCTTCAAGGCGCCGGTCGGCATCAACGTCGCGTCCGACGCGCTCGCCAACCTCTCCTCGGGCGGCGTGACCGGCGGCGCGCTCATTATCATCGGCGAGGATTACGGCGAAGGCTCCTCCATCATGCAGGAGCGTTCGCATGCGTTCGCGATGAAGTCGCAGCTCTGGCTGGTCGATCCGCGGCCCAACGTGGCGTCGATCGTCAAGGCGGTGCACGATTCTTTCGATCTGTCGGAGGCATCGAACACGCCTGTCATGCTGGAGGTGCGGATACGCGCTTGCCATGTGCATGGCCGCTTCGCTACCCGCAACAATGTCCGTCCCGCGTTTCCGCTGTCCCGCGCGCTGGATCAGCCGTCACGCGACACCAACCGTATCGTACTGCCGCCGGCCTCGTTCCTGCACGAGAAGGAGAAGGTCGAGCATCGCTGGCCCGCCGCGGTCGAATTCATCCACGCCCGCGGCATGAACGAGACGTTCGACGGTGACATCGACGATATCGGCATCATCATGCAGGGCGGCATGTATAATGGCGTCATCACCGCGCTGCGCGAGGCCGGGCTTGCCGATATCTGGGGCGAGACACGCGTACCGCTCTATGTGATGAACGTGACCTACCCGATCGTCGACCGCGAGGTAATCGACTTCTGCCGCGGCAAGAAGGCGGTACTGATGGTCGAGGAAGGCCAGCCCGAATTCATCGAGCAGGCGCTGCACAAGATCCTGCGCAACGCGGACATTCCGGCCAGGCTGCACGGCAAGGACCTGTTCCCGATGGCCGGCGAATACACCGCGCAAGTCATGGGCCAGGCGATCGGCGCGTTCATCCGCCGCTGGCGCCCGGACGCCTTATCGGATGCTGCGCGCGCACCGAACATCGACCGCACTGAGGTCGATGAGAAAATCCGTGTGCTCGCCGACGTGGTACCGCCGCGGCCGCCGGGCTTTTGCACCGGCTGTCCGGAACGGCCGATCTTTTCCGCAATGAAGCTGGTGGAAAAGGAACTCGGTCCGCATCACATCGCCGCCGACATCGGCTGCCATTTGTTCTCGATTCTGCCGCCGTTCAATATCGGCGCCACCACCATGGGCTACGGCCTCGGCCCGGCATCTGCCTCCGCTTTCAACGTGCCGGCAGGCAAGCGCCCGATCTCGATGATGGGCGACGGCGGCTTCTGGCACAATGGGTTGACCAGCGGCGTCGGCAACGCCGTCTTCAACCAGCACGACGGCGTGATCGTCGTCGTCGACAATTACTATTCCGCCGCGACCGGCGGCCAGGACATCCCCTCCTCGCGCGCCGACAACCGCTCGCGTTCGACCAAGCATCCGATCGTCGAGGCGGTGAAGGGCGTCGGCGCCAAATGGGTGCGCCAGATCGATCGCACCTATGACGTCACGCGCATGCGCGACACGCTGCGCGAGGCGCTGACCACGGACGAGAAGGGTCCGAAGATCATTGTCGCCTCGTCGGAATGCATGCTGAACAAGCAGCGGCGCGTGAAGCCGCTGGTCGCGGCTGCCGCAAAGCGCGGCGAGCGCATCGTGCGCGAGCGCTTCGGCGTCGACGAAGACGTATGCTCCGGCGACCACGCCTGTATCCGCCTGTCCGGCTGCCCTTCGCTGTCGGTGAAACCGACCAGCGATCCGCTGAAGGACAATCCGGTAGCCGCCGTCGACAATAGTTGCGTCGGCTGCGGCCATTGCGGCGAGGTCGCGGACGCGGCTGTCTTGTGTCCCTCGTTCTATCGCGCCGACATCGTTTCCAATCCGACCGCATTCGAAGCGCGGCTCGACCGCTTCTGGCAGCGGATGATCGGCGCGTTGCAGCGCTGGCGCGCCGGACGCCGCGTCATGTTCGAACAGGAGGCGGCATGAACGTCTCGGTCGCGCCCTCCTCCATCGCGCTTAGTCAGGCTCGCCCGATTACCGTCGCGGTGCTCGCGATGGGCGGCCAGGGCGGCGGCGTGCTGGTGGACTGGATCGTGGCATTGGCCGAGCGGCGCGGCTGGTTCGCGCAATCGACGTCGGTGCCCGGCGTCGCCCAGCGCACCGGCGCCACGATCTACTACATCGAAATGATCGCACCCGACGCCAGCAAGCCCGACCGTCAACCCGTGCTGTCGCTGATGCCGGCCCCGGGCAAGGTCGACATCGTCATCGGCGCCGAATTGATGGAAGCCGGCCGCGCCATCCTGCGCGGGCTGGTCTCACCCGACCGCACGCTGTTGATCGGCTCGTCCCACCGCTCCCTGGCGGTGATCGAGAAGACCGCGCCCGGCGATGGTACCGCCGATGCGTCGCAGGTCTATGAGGCGGCAAACGTCGCGGCCAATCGCTTCATCGCGTTCGACATGGCCGAGATCGCCGACGCCACCGGCAGCGTGGTCTCCTCGGTGCTGTTTGGCGCACTCGCCGGCTCCGGCGCCCTACCCTTCACTGTCGAGGATTTTGAGGAAACGATACGCGCAGCGGGAGTCGGCGTCGATGCCAGCCTGCGCGCCTTCGCCGCCGGCCGCGAACGCGCCGCCGCCATGCTCAAGCAGGATCCCAAGATCAAGCCTGTGGCGAAGCCGCCGCTCGCAAAACGCTTTCCGCGCCTCGAGCCGATCGGCCACGCCGGCTATGACGCGCTGGTTGCGCGGGCACGGCAGTTGCCGCCGGAGGTGCACGGCATCGCTGCCGCCGGCCTGCGGCGCGTGGTCGATTTTCAGGACGTCGCCTATGGCGGCGAATATCTCGACCGGCTGGAGGCGATGCCGCGCGAGGCGACCGGCCTGCTGCAGGCGTTTGCAAAGCATCTCGCGGTCGCGATGGCCTATGATGACGTAATCCGCGTGGCAGACCTCAAGACGCGCGCGGGGCGGTTCGACCGGGTGCGCCGCGAGGTGCGGGCCGACGACGACCAGGTTCTCGCGATCACCGAGTTCTTCCATCCGCGGATCGAGGAAATGGCAGGCCTCTTGCCGCCTCGGCTCGGCGAGAAGGTCGAGCGCAGCGAACGGCTTGCCCGACTTGTCGATCGTGGACGTAAACTGCGCACGACCGCGCCGTTGTCATTCCTGCTGCTGTACTGTGCTGCGGGTCTGCGGCGCTTCCGTCGTGGCACGCTGCGGCACGCGCGTGAGATGCGTCATCTCGACCAATGGGCTCAACGCGTCAGGAAATTCGCCGCGACCGATCCGGCGCTTGCCACGGCCCTCTGTGAGGCTCGCCGTCTCGTCGGCGGCTACTCGGACACGCATTCGCGCGGTGAATCGAAGTTCGACAAGGTCATGCTTGCGTCCGAGCGCCTGGCCGGCCGGCTAGATGCCGCCGAATGGGTGCAGCGGCTGACAAAGGTCGCGCTGAAGGACGCCGATGGCGCCGAACTCGACGGTGCGTTGCGCACTGTCGAGACACTGTTCGAGGACGCCTGAGGATGGACCAATTCGAAGTCGTGGTGTCGAAGGCCGAGGCGCTCACGCCGCGCATCCGCGAATTCGTGCTTGCGCGCGTCAACGGTGCGCCGATGCCGGGCTGGGCCGCCGGCGCCCATATCGATGTCCATCTGCCCGATGTCGGCCGTCGCTCCTATTCGCTGATTGAGACGGCGTCGCCGCGCGCGGCCGAACATCCGACCGCCTATCGCATCGCCGTGCTGCAGGAAAGCAGAAGCCACGGCGGCTCCAGCTTCATGCACGGCCTCAAGGCCGGCGATCGCCTGACGATTTCGCCGCCGGCGAACAATTTTCCGCTCGGCTCGGGCGCCGGCGAAGTCGCACTTGTCGCGGGCGGCATCGGCGTGACGCCGCTGCTCACCATGGCCTGTGAATTGAACGCGGCGAAGCGGCCATTCTCGTTCTACTACGCCGGACGCAGCCGCAGCGAACTCGCCTTTCTCGGCGAGATCGAGCGGCTGGCCAGTGCAAGCGCGACCATCCACGCCGATGACGAAGCAGGCCGCTTCTTCGACCTTGAGGGCTTGATGAACCGGCTCATGCCTGACGTGCCGCTCTATCTCTGCGGACCGCTGCCGATGATCGAAGCGGCCATCGCGCTGGCCAAGCGGATGAACTGGCCGCAGGGGCGGCTGCATTTCGAAATCTTCACCGCGCCCGAAGAGAAATCCGGAGATTCCGCTTTCGAGGTCGAACTCAAGAGCAGCGGACGCGTCTATGAGATTCCTGCCGGCAAGACCATCCTCGACGTGCTGCTCGAAGCCGGCGAAGACCCAATGCATGACTGCAAACGCGGCGATTGCGGCATCTGCCAGACCACGGTGATCTCCGGCATTCCCGATCATCGCGACTACATCTTGAGCGACAGCGAAAAGGCATCGAACAAGGTGATGCAGATCTGTATCTCCCGCGCGAAGACCAAGCGACTCGTGCTCGACCTGTAAAGGAGGAACGCATGACCCGATATGCCGGCAACGCCGCGGCACTCCGCGCGCTGGTCCGCGACCAGGAGGTTCACCGCGACGTGTATGTCAGCGAGGAAGTGTTCCAGCTCGAGATGGAGCACATGTTCCCGAATAGCTGGGTCTATGTCGGCCACGACAGCCAGGTCCCCAATGCCGGCGATTATTTTGGCACCACGATCGGCACGCAGCCGATTCTGATGGTCCGTCACACCGACGGAACGGTAAAGGTGCTGCACAACCGCTGCCCGCATAAGGGCACGCGCATCACGTCAGAGACTTGCGGCAACGCCGGAAAATTCTTCCGCTGCCCCTACCACGCCTGGAGCTTCAGGACCGACGGCTCGCTGCTCGCGATTCCCCTGAAGAAGGGCTACGAGAATACCGGCTTCGAACAGAGCCATGCGGCAAGCGGAATGGCGCCGGTACGCCATGTTCGCAACTACCGCGGCTTCGTGTTCGCCAAGATCAACGACGGCGGCCTCGACTTCGAAGAGTTCTTCGGTGACAGCCTGTCGAGCTTCGACAACATGATCGACCGCTCGCCGGTCGGCCAGCTCAAGGTCGCCGGCGGGGTGCTGCGCTACATGCACAATTGCAATTGGAAGATGCTGGTGGAAAACCAGACTGATACCTGCCATCCGATGGTGGCGCACGAATCCTCCGCCGGAACGGTGGTCGAGGTCTGGAAGAAGGCCCCGCCCGGCACCAAGAAGCCGATGGCGGTCGAGATCATCGCCCCCTTCATGAGCCCCTACGAGTTCTTCGAGAACATGGGCATCCGGATCTGGGACAACGGTCACGGCCACACCGGCGTGCATCACTCGATCCATTCCGACTATTCGGCGGTATCAGGCTATTTCGAGAAGATGACAGTCGCCTACGGCGAGGAACGCGCCAAGGCGATCCTCGGCGAGAACCGGCACAACACGGTCTATTTCCCCAACATCATGATCAAAGGGCCGATCCAGTTGTTGCGGCACTTCAAGCCGATCGCAGCCAACAAGACGCTGGTCGAATCCTGGACGTTCCAGCTCGTCGATGCGCCCGACATGCTGCTCGAGCGCACGCTGATGTACAACCGGCTGATCAATGCGCCGACCTCGATCGTCGGCCACGACGATCTCGAAATGTATGAACGGGCGCAGGAGGGCCTGCACTCGAATGGCAACGAATGGGTGAACCTCCAGCGCCTCTACAGTCCCGACGAGGCTGGGCAGACCAACGTAGCGGTCAACGGCACCAGCGAGTGGCCGATGCGCCACCAGTTCCGGGCCTGGACCAAGTTCATGACGATGGGGATGTGACATGAGCATGGTAGCCGAGGCTCCCCTCAAGAATGCGATTCCCACCGATCAGGAATTGATCGACTTCGTGGTCCGCGAGGCGCGGCTGATCGATCAGCAGCGTTTCGACGAATGGCTCGATCTCTACGCCGACGACGCCTATTACTGGATGCCGCTGGAATGGAATCAAACCGATCCGCGGCTGACCTGCTCGCTGATGTATGAGGACAAGCTTTTGCTCTCGATCCGGGTCGAACGGCTCAAGGGCGCGCGGACGTTCAGCCAGAAGCCGAAAAGCCGCTGCCATCATGTGCTGCAGACGCCGCAGGTCGATTCGCGCGATCCCGCCGCGAACAACTATGTCACCTGGACCCCGATGCATTACATCGAGACCCGCATGGACGAGCAGACACTCTTTGCGGCCTGGGCCACGCATCATCTCGGCGTCGAGAACGGCAGGTTGAAGATCAAGCTCAAGCGCGTCGACCTTATCAATTGCGATGCTGCCTTCGGCAACATCCAGCTCTTCATGTGAGGAACGATGAGCGTGGCCCAATACACGGCGATCGTAACCGGCGGCAACACCGGCATTGGCGCCGCGATCGCGCGCGGCCTCCTGGATGAAGGTTACGACGTGATCTCGCTGTCGCGGCGCAAACCGGACTGGAGCCATCCAAAGCTCTCCTCGCGCGAGGTCGACCTGCTCGATGCGACGGCGACGCGCCAGGCGGCGGCGGACATCGCCGCGAGTTTTGCGATCACCCATGTCGTGCACAATGCCGGCGCTATTCGGCCTAAGCCGCTGGAAGAGGTTGACGACGAGGACGTCGGCGCCTTGGCGCAACTTCATTTCGGCGCGGGAATCGCGCTGGCGCAGGCGGCGCTACCGAACATGAAGCAAGCCCGCTTCGGCCGCATCGTGCTGTTGTCGTCCCGCGCCGCGCTCGGCGCCGCCACCCGCACGGTCTATTCGGCCACCAAGGCGGGCATCATCGGCATGGCGCGAACCTGGGCACTCGAGCTTGCGCCCTTCGGAATCACCGTCAATGTCGTCGCGCCGGGTCCGATCGGAGATACCGAGATGTTCGAAAGCGTGATGTCGCCGGAATCCGAACGCGCCAAAAGGCTGGCGCAGTCGATTCCGCTCGGCCGCCTCGGTAAATCCACCGACGTCGCCCGCGCGGTCAGTTTCTTCAGTTCACCGGATGCCGACTTCATCACCGGGCAGACGCTTTACGTCTGCGGCGGAGCCAGCATCGGGTCGATTTCCATCTAGCTTGGGTGAGATGTCAGCCATGGATGCCACGGTCAAACGAAAGGCTCGATCTCCCAAGGGCGCGCGTGCACTGCCGCCGCAGCCAGTCGAGCCGGCGCACGAATCCGACGGCGCGCATCTTGAATTGCGCATCTGGCTGCGGCTGCTCTCCTGCGCCACCCGGATCGAGAAGGCGCTGAACGCACGGCTGCGCAAGGAGTTCAACACCACGCTGGCCCGCTTCGACCTTTTGGCGCAGCTCGCTCGCAAGCCTGCAGGCGCGACCATGTCCGAGGTTTCCGAACTCCTGATGGTTTCAAACGGCGCCATCACCGCGCTGGTGCAAAAGCTGGAAGCCGACGGCTTTATCCATCGTGAAGTCGATTCCGAGGACCGTCGCACCTTCCGCCTGCGCCTGTCGCAGGAAGGCGCCAAGGAATTCGGCCGCATGGCGCGCCGGCACGAGGAATGGGTGATTGCGCTGATCGGCGAGCTATCGCCCGTCGCGCAGTCGGACCTGCTGCAACATTTGACGCTGCTCAAGCGTCGCCTCGACAAGCACGCCTGACGCAAATTCCGGGCGGCGCCGCCGCAAGTGGCCTGAAGCGCTATGAGCTGCGGCCGCTTCCCGAACGCGCGAGCCGGCGCTTGAAGAAAGCCAGGATCTCGTCGCGGGCGGCGATCGTCGGCTGGCCGGCCTCGTCGATCAGGTGCGCGGTGACGACACTATGCGGGGTAGTCACGTGACGCGCGAAGAACGGCGCAAGATCGGTATTTGCCGCGCTGTCCGGGAGTACCCGCCCGACGAAACGGTCGCCGAGCGCTTCCGCATAAGCCGCGAAGCGTTGCGCCATGCAGAACTTGTCGCCTTCGAAGCGATAGGCCATCACCGTCAGATCTTCCCGCTCCAGCCGTTCGCGGACGGCCCTGACTTCGTCCGGGGTGATTTCGATGCCTGCCGGATCGTTCAGCGGCAGCGACGGCTGCGAAAGCACCGGCGCCAGCATCGATGGTTCAAGCATCATGGTCAGCGCAAAGTTTCCCGTAAAGCACATCCCAATAGCGCCGACGCCGGGACCGCCGCACTCGCCATGCGCCAATCGCGCCAGCGACCGCAGCCATTTTGTCACCGGACTGGATTGGTTCGAGGACAACGCGCGAAACTCGGCGCTTACACAGGCGCGCTGAAAGATCGCAGCGCCCTCCTCCGCGCCTGGAACGGCACCGTCGCGGCCGAACAGCGACGGCATGTAGACGGTGAAGCCGGCGTCGCGGACCCAGCGCGCAAATCGCGCGACATGCGGGCTGATCCCCGGCATCTCCGTCATCACGATGACAGCCGGCCCCGCGCCGGCGACGTAGACGACTTTGGTGACACCACCGAGCGCGATGTCGCGGCGCGTAAAATCCTCGAGCGGATCGTCCTGCTTCATGGACCGTTTCGGCATCAACGCAAGTCCTTGTCAATCAATGGATGCTCAGGCAGGCGCAGCGGTGCCAGCGTCCGAAGATCCCTGCAAACGCCGCTCTCGTGGTTATCGTTGCGATTTCGGAGCCACCGGGCTAGTGTCAAAAATGACATCTTCGGGCTTTTTTTGACATGACCAAAGTCGCGGTTGTCGAGATCGATGGGTGCATGGCCTCGAGCGCGGCCATCACCCACGACGTGTTGGCGACCGCGAACCGGATCAGCGCTGCGAAACGCGCTCCACCATTCAATGTGATAACGGTGCGTTGCGGATTCCGCCGCAACAACGTCGATCTGAGCGGGGTGGAGCTCGTCATCGTCCCCGGTCTCGGCACGGCGTCGGCAGACGAGTTGGAGACGAAGTTGAAGAGCCCGGCATGCCGGCGCGCGGCCGACATGCTTAGCCGCGCGTTCGGGCGCAGTGCCATGCTCGCCGCGCCCTGCGCCAGCACCTTTTTGCTGGCAGAGGCGGGCCTGCTCGACGGCCGGCGCGCGACCACGACATGGTGGCTCGCACCGCTGTTCCGGCAGCGCTATCCCCAAGTCGAGCTCATGACGGAGCAGATGGTCGTCGCCGATTGGCCGATCGCAACCGCGGGCGCGGCCATGGCACAGATGGACCTGATGCTTGCAGTCGTTGGCCGGTTTGCCGGACCAGGCCTGGCGAAAGCCTGCGCCAATTATCTTTTGCTGGATGAGCGGCGCTCCCAGGCGCCATTCATGGCGATTACCTATCTGGCAAGCCAGGACGCCAGGATAGCCAAGGCCGAGAAATGGGTGCGCGACAACATCGCGCGCGACTTTGCGATCGAGGAGCTGGCCGCGGCCGTCGCGCTGGCGCCGCGGACATTTGCCCGGCGAACGGCTGCGACCTGCGGCATGTCACCGATTCAGTTCGTGCAGCGGATCAGGCTGGAGACGGCGCGCTTCCTGCTTGAGACCACGCGCCTGTCGGTCGAGCAGATCGCACGCCAAGTAGGATATGCGGAGCCCTCCACGCTTCGTCGGCTGATCCGGCGCGATACGAAACATCCGCCCGGACATTTCCGCCCTGTCGCCTGAGCGTCTCACTCGCCCGCGACATCGCCAGTCTCAGTGACCGAGTATCGCCTTCACCTCGAGATATTCCTTAAATCCGAAGATTCCGAATTCGCGCCCATTGCCGGACTGCTTGTAGCCGCCAAACGGCAGGCTGCGGTCGAACGGAGCACCGTTGACGCGCCCTGCGCGGATACGGTTGGCGACAATGCGAGCGCGCTCCACATCCTTGGACTGCACGAAGCCTGCCAATCCGAACGGCGTGTCATTGGCGATCTTGATCGCCTCCTCCTCGCTATCATAGCTCATGATCGACAGCACGGGGCCGAAGATCTCCTCACGAGCAATCCTCATCTGCGGCGCTGCGCACGCGGAATCAGCATGCGTGTGGGAGACTGGCAGTTCTGGCCGGCGTTGGTGTAGCAGGCGTGAACGCCCTGGATCACTGCCGCTTTCAGGTCGGCATCGGCAAGGGATGATGTTTCACGTCGGCGCTTGACCGCACGGACGTCGTCGGACGCTACGTGCCGCTCGTGAATGCCCTGGCGGACAATATTGCCGCAAGTGTCTCGTCGTTGCAGGAGTAGAGGCAAGCGATTGCAAAAATCCTGGCAGGGTCGCACGCAGCAACCTCACGCTTGACAGATGGAACGCTACCTATTTAGTAGCAAGGATGCCTATGAGCCGAACACCCAAACCCGGGAGACCTGTCCGAGGCTCGCGGACGGGCGTCCCTGTCATGGCGCTACTGGACCTGTTGGGGCGACGCTGGACATTGGGCGTTCTGTGGAATCTCAGCAAAGACGGATCCTGCACGTTCCGCGAACTGCAGGAACGTTGCGAATCGATCTCGCCTACGGTTCTTAATTCGCGCCTGAAAGAACTGCGCGAAGCAGGCCTGGTCGAGCATTCGCACGAGGGTTATCGCGCTACACCGACCGGACATGAACTTTATGCGCTTCTTGTTCCTCTTGGTGTTTGGGCGAAGAAGTGGGCAGCGAAGTTACCGGCGTAAGTCATTCCCGGGATAGTGACAACGGAGCGCACCAAGCATGCGGCCCCGTCGGATCAAGCGGTCCGGTACTGCTCGATCGGGCTCAGATCGGGCTCGATTCCCGATCCCGGCTCATCGCCCAAGGTCACGGTTCCGTTCGTCACGTCGATGAGCGGTCCGCAAAGTCGGTCGCGCAGCACATTGTCGTTTGAATCGACTTCCAGCAGACCGTCGCCACCGATCCCGGCAAGCAGATGCGCCGATGCGAGCAGACCAATTCCGCCGCCGAGATAGTGCGGGCAGAAGGTCTTGCCCGATGCCAGGATGTCGCGCGCGATACCTAGGCACATGCTCAGGCCACCCCATTTGGCGATGTCGGGCTGGACGACGCGCAATACGTTGTCACCGAGCGCTTGCTCAAACCCCGCGCGGCTCGCGATGTTCTCTCCGGCCGCCAGCGGGATGCCGACGTTCTCACGGAGCTCCTGCCATTCCCGCCACGGCCGATCGGCACGGATCGGCTCTTCCAGCCAGGCAAGATCGAACTCACGGAGATGCGGCGCAATCTCCAGCGCACGGGCCAACGACCAGCCCTGATTGGCATCCGCTGCCAGCACGCCGTCGCCCACCAGATCGCGTAGCGACGCCAGATTGGCGCGATCTGTCGCCAGTTCGAAGCCGATCTTCAGTTTCAGTGCGCGATGCCCGCGCTTGATGGCTGCTTCCGCCACCTGCCGCGAACCGGTCGGATTAATTCCGCTGGCGTAGACCCTTATCGTCTTGCCGTTGCCACCAAGCAACCGCCACAATGGCAGCTTCCGCCGCCGCGCGAACAGATCCCAAATTGCAAGATCAATTCCGGCTATCGCCTGCGCGAACGGACCGGGCTCGCCGGATTGCAGTGCCAGCACGGCTGCGCCCTGTGTCAGGGCCTCGAAGATTTCCTCGGGGGCGCTGACTGTGCGCCCGCATGTCGCGGGCGCCAGAACCTCGTTGACGAGTCGCATTCGATGTTCGGCTCCGACCGATGGAAAGTTTGACCAAATCTCGCCCCAGCCGGCATTGCCGTCAGTGTCTTCCACGCGAACGAATACCGCCGGCCGGTCAAGCATCTTGCCGAAGGAGGTAACCACCGGCGTCGACAACGGGTAACGATAGCAGAAGGCCTGCACGCTACGGACGGTGAATGGTTGCGACGTCATGTCAGGAACCGAAAATCAATATGCTCGCGCGAAATCACCTTCCTGCCTGATTTCGCTGAAGCCGGGAAAGCGCGCTGTCCAGGCCTTTGCTTTGGCCTTGGTGAGTGTGTTGAGCCGTTCGAGCACGCCGACACCGTCCTTGCGAAGGCTGGCGGCGACTGCGGCGCGATCGGGGAAATGGCTGCGCACGGCATCCAGCCAGATCGTGCGGCCGGCCAGAAAGCCGCCGGCGCCGGCGGCGTAGGCGAAGTCCAGCACGCGCTCGAATTTTTCCGGTGCCGCACCGCCTGACAGCAGCACCCAGGGGATGTTGCGTTGGCGACAGATGTCGCCGATTGCATCGAACTCCTTCTGCGCAGCCTTGGACGCAGCGCTTCCGTCGCGCGGCGGCAGGCTGTTGGCCGCAAGCGGACTTTCGAGCTTCAGCAGATCGACGCCATATTCGGGCTTCGCAAACTCCTGCACGCTATCGATGACAAGCTTCGGCAGCTTGCCCGGCGATTCCACATAGTCGGCGGTGTGGTTGGCGCTCCCGAGGAAGGGGTATACCAGCAGCTCGAGCACATAGGGGATGTCGTGACGGGCGCAGTCCTCGCCGACCGACCGCACGAAGCGCTTCTGATGTTCGTTGACGGCCGGATCGGCATCTGGCCGGTACCAGGCGAGCACTTTCACTGCATCGCCGCCGATCGCGCGGATCTTCTCCACGCTCCAATCGGTGATGGCCCGCGACTTGCGGCCACCCGGAGTTTCTTCGACGCGATGCTCCTCCAGCGTCATGATGAGGCCGCAGCGGGCCGGCAAGAGGTCGATGGCCGCAGGTACCGCAAAATTCGGATCAAACAGCATCGAGCTGCAGTGTGGCGCCAACGCCTCGACCAGCAGCCGCTTGGCCGCGGTTACATCGGCATACTCTACCTGGTCCCTGGTGATACCTTTCGCCTGGGCTATGGCATCAAACAGCGGCGGCCGCTGGTCGAGCGCGACCATGCGAAAGTGCCCTTCCGCATCGGCCAGGCGCGCAAGCCCACGGTTCTTTCCAATTGTTCTCATTGGTTCGTCCTCATGAATGCAAGACAATTTTCGATCGAGGGAATTCCGGCGCGTCCGCCCGAATGCTCACATTTCAACGCCGCCGTGGCGGCAGCGAACTGCATCGCGTCGCGCACGGCGAGACCCATACCGATCGCAAAGGCATAGGCGCCGTGAAAGACGTCGCCGGCACCCGTCGTGTCCACGACGCTAACGCGGAAGGCGGCCTGCTTTTGCAGGCTGCCATTTTCGTACCAACTCACCCCTTCATGTCCGCGGGTGACCGCGACGATGCGGCAATTGAAGCGCGCCATTTTGGCCAGCGACGCGTCGTCGGCCGACCCAAGGAAGGCCGCAAGCGCCGGTTCGGAGAATACGGCGTGATCGGTGAGCGGAAGCAGGCGCTCGAATATGGCGGCTTCGGCGACATCGCCGTCGAGGACGGTCGGAATGCCCAGTGCACGCGCCCTACCGAACAGGGCAACGGCTCCCTCCGGCCAGCGCGGATCGGCCAGTACGGCGGAAGCGCCTGCAACGGCATCGAGCGGCAGCCAATCCGCTTGCTCGGGATACGACCCTCGAAAATTCACGATCTGCCGCTCACCGGACTTGTCGACGATCACGCCCGATACGGATGAGCGGCCTTCCGGAAACAGTTTGAAATTCGCAACATCAATGCCTTCGGCTGATAGCGCTGACCGCATCTCATGCCCGGCGGCGTCATCGCCGCCACGGCCCCAGAAAGCAGCGGATCCACCGAGGCGCGCGATGGCGACCGCAGCGTTTGCGGCCATGCCACCGCCCAGTGTGGAATAGTCGAGACTCCTGATCTTTTCGCTTTCGCCTGAAAACCTTTGGTCGACGCGCCAGATCTGATCAAGCGCCGAGAGGCCGAGGCAGATCACACGCGCGCGCTTTGCTTTGGAGGCCATGTCGGACAAACTCGTCCGCAGCGCGGGATTGGTGTGCTCGTTCACCGCAGCACCTGGCCACTGGTGCTGTCGAACAGATGCGTCCTGCCGGGCTGCGGGCGCAGGTTTAGGCGATCGCCGACCTTCGGCCGCAGCGAGGGATCGACCCGCGCGATCGCCGATGCGCCGGCCAGGTCGAAATGAATCAACGTATCCGAGCCGAGCGGCTCGACCAGATTCACCGTCACCGCTGCGGCTCCGGCGGCATCTGCCGTCACCGAAAAATGCTCAGGACGGATTCCGAGTACGCCATGGCCGGCTTTGCGCAACAGATCGCGGCTTTTCGCATCGAGCGGCGCTTCAGTGCCGGCCTGCGAAAAGACGATCTGTTCCCCCCGCAGCTCCACCGGAAAGAAATTCATCGCCGGCGAACCAATGAAGCCGGCGACGAATTGGTTGGACGGCCGCTCATAGACCGTTTCCGGCGCGTCGTATTGCTGAACCGTGCCGCTCTGCATCACCACGATGCGGTCAGCCATGGTCATGGCTTCGATCTGGTCGTGCGTGACGAAGACCATCGTGGTCTTGAGCTGCTGCGACAGCGCCTTGATTTCGGCGCGCACCTGCCCGCGCAGTTTGGCGTCGAGGTTGGATAGCGGCTCGTCGAACAGAAAGGCTTTTGGATTGCGCACGATCGCGCGCCCCATCGCCACTCGTTGCCGCTGGCCGCCTGACAATTCCTTCGGCTTGCGGTCGAGATAGGGCTCGATGTGCAGCAAGGCCGCCGCGCGCTTGACCCGTGCATCGATCTCGGCCTTCGGCGTACCGCGCAGTTCGAGCGCAAAGGACATGTTCTCGTAGACCCGCATGTGCGGATACAGCGCGTAATCCTGAAACACCATGGCGATATCGCGCTGGGCGGCGGGAACGCCGTTGACGCGATTGTCGCCGATATAGAGCTCGCCGGCGCTGATCGGTTCAAGGCCGGCGATGATCCGCAGCAAGGTCGACTTGCCGCATCCGGACGGGCCGACGAAAACGACAAACTCGTGGTCCGCAATCTCGAGATTGAGATCGGGAATGACGGTGAAGTTGCCGTAGCGCTTGACGAGATTGCGGATCGAGATCGAGGCCATGACCGCTAGTCCAGCGCCAGTACGGGCTTGATCAATTCGCCCTGGGCGAACCGCGCAAAGTTTTCAGGCAGGGCCGAGAGCCCGAATTCGCCGTCGACCAGGACGCGATATTCCTCCTTGTACTGGCGCAGCAAGGCCACGTTCGGCTCGAAATCGCCGATCGGGAAGTAGAACGTGCGGATCATGTAGAAATCCTTGCGCCGGAACACCTTGCCTTCCTCGATCGTCCATGGCGCGGCGTTCTCGCCAACCAGCACCAATGCTCCGCGCGGCAAGACGAGCTCGATGCCGAGGTTGCGGGCCGCATGCGCGCCCGAACATTCCATGATCAGCGCAAATCGCCTCGACGTATCGCCGACCGGGTGCGCCTTTGCGCCGAAGGACTGCGCGATCTTGAGGCGCGCCGCATTGGGATCGGCGACGTGAACGTCGCGATAGCCGAGGCCGCGGAGCGCCAGCACCACGCCGAGCCCAACGGGCCCGGCGCCCATCACCAGAACCGGCCCCGCCTCTTGCGGCGGCACAATACGGCTGACAAAACGCACGGCATGACCCGACGTGCCGATCACGTCGAGCAGAAGCGGCGCCAGGCTGTCCTCGATGTCGTCAGGTACCGGAAGCAGGCAATTTTCCGGGACCGGCACGTATTCGGCATAACCGCCCGGCCTGTTCCAGCCGATCAGGCTCGATATCTCCAGGCACATCTGCGTATCGCCGCGTTGGCACGCCGCACAGCGGTCGCAATGCAGCGGGATGTAGACGGCGCAACGTTTGCCGTGCATGGGATGGTCGGGCTGCTCGACCACACCGAAGATCTCATGGCCAGCGGTAAACTCGGCGCCCTTGTGCCAGAGCTTGAAATCAGAGCCGCACAGCGCGGTTCGCGAGACTCGCACCAGCACCTCGCCGGCCGCTACTTCCGGCATTGCGATGCGCTCGATGGTGATGCGGTCGCCGCCGTGGAACACGGCAGCCTGCATGATCGAGTTGGGTAGCGGAACGACGTTCATCCAATCCCTAGCCTTTCACTGCGCCAAGCGTCAGTCCGGATACCAGCCAGCGCTGAACCAGCGCCGCCAAAATCAGCGGTGGCAGCGCAATCAGCGTCGCCGCGGCCATCAACGCGCCCCATTGCGTCGATCCCTCGCCGATGAAATTGAATGCTGCTGCAATCAGCGTCTTGCTGTCGCCGTTCGAGAGCACCAGCGCAAACAGGAAGTAGTTCCAGGAAAACACAAAGGCCAGGATGGATGCCACCGCGACGCCGGAGGCGACCAGCGGCAGCGCGATCCGCCAGAGGATGCGCGTGACGCTGCAACCATCGACCTGTGCTGCCTCAAAGACGCTGCGCGGGATGCCGTCGAACGACGGCAACAGCACCCATATGACAATCGGAAGCGTGATGACGGCATGGCTCAGGATGAGCGCAGTGTAGGAGCCGATCATGCCGACCTGGCGGAACATCACGTACCACGGCAGCAGGAACAATGTGCCGGGCGCCATCCGCGCCGCCAGCGTCAATATCGCCGGCCATGAAATGCGCGTCCACGATACCGCAAACGCCGCGGGAATCCCGAACAACAGGCCAAGGGCGGTCGAGCCGATGGTGACGATCAGGCTGTTGATTGCGTAGCTCAGGAAGGGCGTCGTTTTCGTAAGCTGCGCATAATTTTCCAGCGTCGGCGCGAATATCAGGGTCGGCGGATAGGCGGTCACCTCGAATGACGGCTTCAGCGAGGACAGCACCATCCAGAGCGTCGGCGTCAGCACGATGATGCCGGCGACCACGAGCTGAAGCAGGTTGAGGCGGCGGATCCAGGCATCGGTGATCGGTGCGTCGGTCATGGCTTCACCTCACCAGGCCACTGCGCCACGCAGGCGGTTGAATGCCAGCACGGCGCCGAACACGATCGCGGTCAATGTCAGCATCAGCGCGCTCGCATAGCCGATGTTGAAGAACTCGAAGCCGACCCGGAAACCGTAGATGTTGAGCGTGTTCGACGCATTGCCGGGGCCGCCTTGGGTCGTGATGTAGATGATGTCGAAGAAGCGCAGCAGATCGACACTGCGCAGGATCGTCGCCGTGACGATCGTCGGCAACAACAGCGGCAACGTGATGCGCTGGAAGGTCTTGAACGCCGAGGCGCCATCGATTTGCGCCGCCTCGTAAACGCTCGCCGGCAGCGACTGCAGACCTCCCAGTACGATTAGCGCGACATAGGGCGTCCATTGCCAGGTGTCGATCAGCGCAACCGTCGGGATCACCCAGACCGGCGAGGCCAGCCACTCCGACGGCGGCAACCCGAGGGATTGCAGGATGTAGTTAGCGGCGCCGAGCGACGGATCGAGGATGACGAGCCACATCATGCCGGCGACCACCGGCGGCATCATGAATGGCGAGATGAAGAGCGAGCGTACGATGCCCGGAAGGCGTTTGGCGTGAAACAGAACCAGCGCCAGCCACACCCCGAACACGAGTTGCAGCACCAGCGAGAGAACATAGAGCGCAATCGTCACCCACAGCCCGTGCCAGAATTCGGTATCGGCGGCCAGCCTTGAATAATTCGCCAGACCAACGAAGGACTGCTTCCCGGTGGAGGAAAAGCTGTGCAGCCCGAGCCAGACCGTATAGACGACCGGGAACGCAATCATGGCGACGGTGAAAATCACTGCCGGCGCCGAAAGCGCGGCCAACTCCAGCCTCTGCCGATCTTCAGTCAATGTGGCGGCAGCCTCGGACATGCCTGCATGTTTTCCCGGATTTAATCTGGAATCGAAAGGCGTCGACCGCAGCAATGCGGCCGACGCGGTTTGGACTACTTCTGTGCGATCAGGGCATCGAGCCCTTTGTCGGCATCGGCGCAGGCCTGATCGACGGTCTTTTGCTTGAGGATCAAATCCTGCACGGCCTGACCGATGAATTCGCGCGACTCCGGATTGGCGACAATGGGATAGCCGACCTCGGATGAGCCTTTCGCAGCCAGGACATCGAGCGCGGCCTGCCACTGCTTGCGCACCGGCTCTTCCTCAATCCACTTGCGATACGCGGGATCGTTGGCAACTGCAGAGCGCGGCGGCGCAATCCCCTGCAGCGCCATGCGCTTCTGAATCTCCGGGCTCGTTGCCCATTGCACGAAATACCAGGCAGCCTCGGGCTGCTTGCTGTGGGCGGAGACGGCCAAGCCCCAGCCGATCGCTGTCGGGACCTGGCCCGCATCGCCGGCCGGGAACGGGACAAGCGCGGTGTCCTTCAGCCGCTCGCCGCCATCCATCACGGTGCGCAGCTCGTTCGAGGATTCGAATGACATGGCCGCGCGGCCGCTGCGATAGAGCGCCGAAATCTGCTGAAAGCTGTAATTGACGACGCCGGGCGGTCCATAGTCCCTGAGCAGGCTGCTGTAAGTCTCGAGCGCTTCCTTGCCCTTGGCCGAGCAGAGATTGGACTTGCCATTGGCGATGTAATTGCCGCCGATATTGTGCAGCACGTTGCTGAAGGTATAGGCGATCGCAGGCTTCAGGCCGCGCGAGACGAACGGCGTGATGTTGGCGTCGCACGCCTTCAGCTTCTTCGCCGCCGGCTCGATGTCCTTGATGGTCGCGGGCGGCTCGACGCCGCATTTCTTGAGGATGTCGGTTCGATAATAGAGGATCGGCCCTTCGATGTTCATCGGCATGCTCGTAAGCTTGCCCTCGAAGGTCGCCGCCTTCAACAGAGCCTGGCTGAGACCTGCATAGTCGTAGTCGCCGGCAACCGCGCCCTTGGTCATGGGCGTCAGATTGGCGTACCAGCCGGCGGCAGCGAATTGTGGGCCTTCGCGCGACGGCAAGGACATGAACACGTCGACCTCGTCGCTGCGTGCGTTCATCACGGTCACCAGGCGCTGGCGCATCTGCTGCTCCTGATAGCCGTCGACCTTCAGCGTGATGCCGGTGAGCTTCTCGAAATCAGCCTTGTGCGTCAGCAGCGCCTGCGACACCGGATTGTTGTTGGCGAGGAAGGTAACGGTCTTGCCCTGGAATTTCTTCCAGTCGAAATCAGCGGCGCAAGCTACCGAGGCAGCGTTACCGGTCGCGACAAGGGCAAGCGCAAGGTGTGCCACAAAGGCTCTGGCTTTCATCGGTCTCCTCCCTGATGGGGCTGACGCCCTCGTTCCGGCTCAACCGGATTTTCCTTGAAAACGGTTACATACTAGACCGATGAAGTTGGCTGTCAAGTTGGTGCAAAATACAACTTTGAAGGCAAATATCGATGGACTTTCCACCCGCTATTCGCCATCCTTGCATTTGTAACGTTACATCCAGATGCCGACCGACATGGTGATGGAAAGATCCGCAAAGCAGGGAATTCGCGCGGTGGCGGCCGAGGCCGGCGTGTCGACCGCCTCGGTATCGCGCGCCCTCAACAACCCGGACTCGGTGAGCGCGCCGTTGCGGGCGCGCATTGCGCGCGCCGTCGAGACAGTCGGCTATATTCCGCACGCACCGGCACGCGAGTTGTCGTCGCGCCGTTCACGCACGCTTGGTGCGATCGTCCCGACTATAGACAACACCATGTTCGCGCGCGGCATCGCCTCGCTGCAAAAGTATCTCTCTTCCGTCGGCTACATGCTGTTTCTGACCACGAGCGGCTACGACCTCGATGCCGAACTGGAGCAGGCGCGCAACCTCGTCAGCCGTGGCGTCGACGGCCTGGTGCTGCGCGGCGACTGCCATCACGACGGCTTGCGCAAGATGCTTGCCGACTACTCCGTGCCCTTCATCAACGTCGGCATCTATCGTCCCGACCGGCCGTATCCCTGTGTCGGCACCGACAATGAAGCCGCCGCGCACCGCGCTGCCTTGCATGTGATCGAACTCGGCCATCGTCGAATCGGGATCGTGTCCGCACTCCAGCGTAATAACGATCGGGCGAGCGCCCGCGTCGCCGGCTTTCGCCGCGCGATGGCCGAACACGGCATCGAAATGCCCCCGCAATGGCATGTCGAGGTTCCCTATACGCTGGACGATGCGCGCGAAGCCGCCCGCTACCTGCTTGGCCTCAAGGACCGGCCGACGGCGGTGGTCTGCGGCAATGACGTTATCGCCTATGGCGTGCTGCTGGAGGCCGAACGCAGCGGATTTTCGGTACCCGACGATCTGTCGGTGGTCGGCTTCGACGACCTCGACTGGAGTCGGCATTTGCGCCCCAGCCTCACGACCATCCATGTACCGACTGGAGATACCTGGCAGCGCGCCGGCGAGTATCTCGTGCGTCACCTCGCGGGCGAGCAGACCATCATGCATCACGAAGTCGACTATTCGCTGATCGTCCGGGAGTCGACCGCATCGCCGACGCGATCGTCCAAATAGCAAGGAACAATCCGATGAACGCTCCCTTCGCGCTGGCTCCGGGATTCCACGCCGTGGTGATCGGCGGCGCCGGCGATATCGGCGCTGCCATCGCCAACCTGTTCTGCGAGCTCGGCGCGACGGTAACCGCCACCGGCGTCGACGAGACCGATATCGCGCGCACCGTGCTGCGGCCCCGGCCGGGATTGCAGTTGGCTCCCCTCGATATCACCAATGACGAAGCAGTCGCATCGTTGGCAGGCCGACAGGCACGCGTCGATGCGCTGGTCAACTGCGCCGGTATATTGGCGCGCGACAAGGAATTCGAGATCGAGACCTTCACAAAGGTGCTCGATGTCAACCTCATCGGCACGTTCCGCACCTGCATGGCCTTTCGGGCCGCGCTTGCCGACACCAAAGGTTCGATCGTGAACATCGCGTCGATGAACGCGACGCTCGCGCTGCCGCGCATCCCCGCCTATTGCGCGAGCAAGGGCGGCGTCGTCATGCTGACCAAGGCGCTGGCACTGGCCTGGGCGGAAGAAGGCATCCGCGTCAATGCAGTCGCGCCGGGCTACATCGAGACGGCGATCAATGCAGCAGGACGATCCGATCGCGCGCACTACCAGCGCATTGCCGATCGTACGGCGTTCAAACGGTGGGGACAGCCGGAGGACATTGCCGGGGCCGTCGCATTTCTCTGCATGCCGGCGTCGCAATATGCAACCGGCACAGTTGTCGCCGTCGATGGCGGATTTCTCGCGGGCTGAGGGCGATATTCCGGTCGAGAGAAGAAAACCCTACCCCGGGGCGGCAGCGGAAAACGCGCTTCCACGCCGCTACCACAAAAGGCATTCCTCTACCCTTGCTTCCGCGCGGCTATTGGCGACATTAGCCTCAGCGAAACGGAAGCTACCATGATCCAGCCTGCATTCGATCCCTTTGGAGAGCCGGTTCCGGCGGTCGTTCCTTCGACCTCACCGGTACGCGCGTCCAAATGGCTGAAATCGGCCGGCGTAAGCTTGTTCTGGGGACTTGTCGGCGTCATCGTGCTGGCGCGTGCGGTCTTCTTCGAGCCGGGCGACCTCAGCTTCGAGCGCGCCGTCGCGTGGACGCAGAGCTTGCTCGCCTCGCTTTAATATCCTGCCGGCATGCGCTGTACGGGCTGAGTTGCCCGGACGTCCCTATCCAATGATCCGTTCGAACGCGACCGCAGGATTGCCTTGAACCGCGAGTTGATCTGATCGTCATTGGTCGCCACCGGGGCGACGGCCACGCCGACGCCTGCAAATACAGGTTGAGGGATATAACCTCTCTGTATGGGCACAATCCGAAAATGGACTAGCGAGCCCGCGTGGTCCGGCGCATAAATTATTCTCCAAGGAGGATAAGTGCCGCCACCCCAAAGCAGTTCTGACGACGCAAAGCCACGGCCCGGCATGCTCGGTCGCGGCCTGGCTCTCATTCCCGGTATCGCGCTCTGCGGCATCATCACCGCCGTTTCGCTCGGCGCGCAACGCCTCGAAGAGCACGTCTTCATCCATCCATACGTCGAGGCGCTGGTCATCGCGATCCTGCTCGGGATGGCGATTCGCACCGTCTGGCAGCCATCCGAACGCTGGCTTTCCGGCATTGCCTTCAGCGCCAAGCAACTGCTCGAGGTCGCCGTCATGCTGCTCGGCGCGTCCGTCAGCTTTGCCGCAATCGCGGCCTCCGGTTATCTCTTGGTCGGCGCAATCGTCGCCACCGTCGTGGTGATGCTTGCGGTGAGCTTTAGCCTCAGCCGTATGCTCGGGCTTCCTACGAAAATGTCGATCCTGATCGCCTGTGGCAATTCGATCTGCGGCAACTCGGCAATCGCCGCCGTCGCGCCAGTGATCGGAGCCAACAGCGACGACGTCGCCTCGTCGATCTCCTTCACCGCCATTCTCGGCGTGTTGATGGTGCTGGGCCTGCCGCTTTTGATTCCCTTGCTTGGCCTGTCGGCGACGCAGTACGGCATTCTGGCGGGCCTTACCGTTTATGCCGTTCCGCAGGTTCTGGCGGCGACCGTGCCCGCGGGTATCGTCAGCACGCAAATTGGCACGCTCGTCAAGCTCGTGCGCGTGCTGATGCTGGGACCGATCGTGGTCGCCCTCTCGCTGGTCGCGGCGCGCCGCCGCAAGCTCCACGCCGATCAAGCGAAGGTCGCCGCCATCAGCCCATTCAAGCTGGTGCCCTGGTTTATCATCGGCTTTCTGGTGCTCGCAGCCTTGCGCTCGCTCCACCTCGTGCCGGATCTGGTGGTTGCGCCGGTGACGAAGACGGCGGCTATCCTGACCGTCCTCTCGATGGCTGCGCTTGGCCTTGGCGTCGACGTACGCGTGCTCTCGACCGTGGGCGGAAGAGTCACCGCCGCGGTCACGCTGTCGCTGCTCCTCCTGCTGGGCCTGAGCATCGGGCTCGTCCACCTGTTCCGGTGACCATGTGGCGCGCAGCTCCGTAGATGGTACCATGATTATGGCCGAGGGGGACGGCGGGCCACGGAGCAACGATGAGGCAGACGATACGGTTCTGCACGTCCCGCGACGGAGTACGCATTGCCTTTGCCACGGCCGGCCATGGACCACCCATTGTTCGCGTGAATAACTGGTTCACGCACCTCGAGATCGATTGGGATAGTCCGGTCTGGCGACACTGGCTGGAGGCATTCGTGCAGCAGCGCACGCTTATCCGCCACGATCCCAGAGGCTCGGGCCTTTCCGACAGGAACGTGACGGATTTCTCCCTGGATGCCTGGGTGGCAGACCTCGAAGCGGTAGTCGATGCTGCCGGCCTGCGCCGGTTCCCGCTCTTTGGATTGTGCCAGGGCGGCTCAGTTGCGATTGCCTACGCGGCACGCCACCCGGACCGGGTCAGCAGGCTCATCCTCTACAGCGCCTATCCGCACGGTGCCTATGTCGACGGTGCAGCAGAGAAAACTGCCAGGCAGGCCCAGACACTCGCGCAGATGATCGAGATCGGTTGGGGCCGGAATGCCGGAGCGTTCCGCGAGGTCTTTGCCAATCTCCTGATGCCGGACGGCGGCAAGGAGCAGCTCAAATGGATCGGCGAGCTGCAGCGGCGCAGCGCCTCGCCTGAGACCGCTTGCCGGCTCTGGAATGCCTTCCACGCCTTCGACATACGTGCTGAGGCGGGCAAGGTGAGCGTGCCGACACTCGTCTTTCACGTTCGCGGCGATGCGATGGTGCCGTTCGAGGCGGGTCGACAGGTTGCGGGGATGATCCCGAATGCCCGGTTCGTGCCGCTTGAGAGCAATAACCACATTCTGCTTCCGTATGAGAAAGCCTGGTCTGAATTCCGCAAAGAGCTCGACGACTTCCTCAAGGCTGATGAGCCTGTCCAGACAGTCGCGACCAGCGAGTTGTCCGGTCTGACGTCACGCGAAAGGGAGATACTGGACAGCGTCGCCCGCGGGCTCAGCAACGGTGAGATCGCGAAGCTGCTGCGCATTTCCGAGAAGACCGTGCGAAATCACTTGACGACGATCTTTGCCAAGCTCGGCCTTGCTAGCCGCGCGCAGGCGATCGTCACCGCGCGCGAGGCCGGCCTCGGCCGCAACTGAACGGGACAAACGTCCCGAGTCGACGCCTTTCACCGAAAAATAATCCGCATCGATGGGACTGGCGCCTCATGCACCCTCACCTGCCTTGCGGCATGGTTCGCATCATCGCCAACATACATGGGAGCGGCCCGATGAGCGCAAGCACGATCGATATGGTAACGCCGCGTCAGGAGCCTCTGCGCCGACGCTATCGCGAGAAGCCGGAACAGGCGCAGATCGCAGATCACGCACGGGCTGCAAACATAGACCGGGATCCCTTCCATGGTGCGGTCGTTGCAGGCGATGGTGAGGTCTCGCTGGGTTTCGGCATCCACCGAGCCATTGGCGGCGACCATGATCTGCTGAATCCGGGCGACATGCTGTGTGCAGCGCTGGCCGCCTGCCTGGACTCCACGCTTCGGATGATCGCGGCGCGCATGGGAGTAGCACTCAAGACTCTGGCGGTCGAGGTGAGGGCCTTCGCCGACGTGCGCGGCTGTCTGGTGGTGGATCGTCAGGTCCCCGTCGGTTTCCAGCGGATCGATGTCGACGTGCTCATCGAGGCCGACGAACACACCGATCCGGCGCAGATCAGTCACCTTGCATCAACCGCCGAGCGGTGCTGCGTCGTCTTACAGACCTTGCGTAGCGACATCGCGGTGGACACGAGATTCCGCGGACCGGCACCCATTGCGTCCGCTGAATGAGCCGCGTCGAGAGCGGCGATCCAAAACGTGAACTTGGAACAGGAGCAACAGACCATGCCACTCGTCGATATTCACGTCATTCGCGACGTTTTCACACCGGCCCAGAAGCAACAGTTGATCGAGAAGGTGACCGAAGCGATGGTCGCCGTAGAGGGCGAGAACATGCGCGGCGTCACCTGGGTGAAGATCAACGAGGTCGCAAGCGGCGACTGGGCGATCGGCGGAGAGAGGTTGACGTCCGAAAAGGTGAAGGCCATCGCTGCCGGACGGGCGGCATAGCCGACGGGCCACGGTGCCCTTACAGGGAAAGACGGTGTCCAGGAGCGGAACCCTCCGCGGCTCTATCACGCCATGGTGCTTGCCGATCCACACGACTTCCGCGAGGATGTCAAAGCTTGGTCGGCAAGCGAACCCGATACCGGCTTGTGAAGGCCTCCCGGATCGAGGCATCAGCTTCCCCGACCATGAAGCTTTTCCGTCTCCCAGCACCAGTTTGCCTTGAGCGAGGTGACACGATGACCTCACCTGTTTCGCAAACCTTGATCGACGCTGCGAGGGCCTACGAGGCCCTGTTCGTTCCGGCACTCTTTCAGCAATGGGCGCCGATGGTGGCAGATGCCGCCAGGATTGAGCGCGGCGATCGCGTTCTGGATATTGCCTGCGGCACCGGCGTTCTGGCGCGCGAGGCTGCAAGGCGGACCGGAAGCTCAGCTCGTGTCGCCGGGCTCGATCCAAACGCAGGAATGCTGGCCGTGGCGCGGGACCTCGCGCCTGGCATCGACTGGCGCGATGGAGCGGCGGAGGCGCTGCCGTTTCCGGATCGTTCGTTTGATGTCGTTGTCTGTCAATTCGGTCTGATGTTCTTTTCGGATCGCGACAAGGCGGTCCGGGAGATGCTGCGCGTGATGGTGCCTGGCGGCAGGTGCGCCGTCGCAGTTTGGGATGTCATCGAGCACGCCCCCGCATTCGCTGCCCTCGTGGACCTGCTGGATCGCGTCGCTGGAAAGCCCGCCGGTGACGCGCTTCGCGCACCGTTTGTGCTGGGCGACAGGCAGGGGCTCGCCGCGTTGTACAAGGGTGCCGGAGCCAGCCTGGTAGATCTTACGACCCTTAACGGTACGGCGCGGTTCCCTAACATACGCGAATTCGTGGAGGCGGAACTCAGGGGGTGGCTGCCCGTCATGGGAGTTGTGCTGCCGGAGCCGCAGATCAATCGTATCTTGGCAGAGGCGGAATCAATCTTCGCTCGCTATCTCACGGCCGATGGACTTGCTTTCGGCATATCGGCGCATCTCGCGACCTGCAGACGACCTTAGGCGGCGAAGGATCACGACACCGCTTCGCTGAAGGAGCAGATCATGGCTTTGGGGCGCGCGCGCCGGCGACTGGGTCGACATACAGGAGGGCTCGCTCCGCGCTGCCTTCGAAGCAACAGCTCGCCGCTGCGATGCGACCTCACGCGGGCCACCCTGTGGGCGAACTGACCTCGGCCGCCTGGCGGCGTCGCTACGACTGCAAATCACTTCAAGTGCAGAACTTCACTCATCCAATTTCTTGCTCAGTTCAGGATTGAGCTTGTTCCGATCGACAGACTGATAGAACGTGATGGGTCTGCATTTTCCATCGAAATCCGCGAGGACAATGGCCGTCCACGGGCTACTGTTCTCGCCCGAACCGTTGCGGAGGTCCGGCATGACCTTGCGAGCAGCAATCACATACCAAGCGCGACCAGCCGCTGCGGCCTTCGCAGCCGCCGCGAACTCATCCAATATTGCGCGCAGATTTTTTCGCATTTCTTCTTCACTGTCCCCGCGCAGGTATTTTCGAGACGACTTTCCCGCCTCTCCGTATTCATGATGAATGTTCAACTGCAGTCGGGCATCATCCACTTCGATCTTGGTGACCTGTATCGCGGCTCCGCCTTCGCGAAGATAGTCTCGCACCCGGACGTCGCAGGCAAAAAATCTGTCCGTGGGTGGCTGAGCGACGCTAGCGGCAGGGGGGACCGCGGTCTTCTTTTTTCGAGGAGCGGCATCCGCAGGCATCGTGGCGGTGGCGCTGAAGAGCGCCGCGGCAAGCACGACCGGGAAAAGGGCATTCATGAGTGCGCTGCCAATGCTGTGCTTCTAAAACGCACTGGCGGCAGCGTTGGTTCCGCTGCCGGGAGCGGTGCTGAACGGCCCGAGAAGCGGCCGGGGCGCGCGCCATTGCATGTTTGCGCTCAGCCGTAGATGATCTCTTCTTTGGCTATGGCGATGTAATCGGCTGCACAGGCTTGAGCCGACCGGATGTTGTCGAGGTAGCTCGAAAGACTAATCCCGACATGCGCATCGCCATGCACCGGCGGTACCAGAGGTCCCGACTGGCTTTTCCTGAATGACCGGCATCTCACCGCGGCCAAAGCGAGCTAGCGGGAACTTTTTCCTCAAAACAGCCTTGTTTAATATTGTCCTACAATAAGGGACCTTACGGAGGCGGTTTTCGACCGTCGGCAGGTCATGGACTCGATTCTCATCAAGATCTTCGCCACGGCGCTTGCCTTCAGCCAGGTCACCACTCGTCCGGATGGGGTCAAGACGGAGTTCGATGCGGTGCACGACCGCTCCGAGGTGGCGCAGCTTTTGAGTGCCGGCTGCGCCCACATGCGCAAGGCTTTCGACATCGAGGACATCAACCTGGACGATCTGATTGCCACTGCCATGGATGACAAGGAAGCGTTGAGCGGCGAGATCAAGGCGCTCAAAGGACTGAATCTGGCCGACCTCCACGTGGCCTACAGGGAGTTCTGCAAGGTCGAAAAAGTGGAAGGATCTCCGGTCGATCTCGGTCAGGTGATCGCTTTCTACAACAGCGCGGTCAAGGATCTGCCCGATGCTGGGCAGCTTAAAGACCTCAGGCTTCCCGGCACCAGCGTAATCCTCGATAACAAGAGCCAGCGCGTTGCCGAGATTTACGCGCCGAATAATCGCCGCATCTGGGTCAAGCTTGCGGATATCCCGGAAGCGGTACGCAACGCATTCATCGCCGCCGAGGACAAGCGCTTCTTCCAACACTCCGGAATTGACGAGCGCGGACTGGTCCGCGCCTTCCTCGGCAACTTCACGAAGCCGGGCCGGCCGCAGGGCGGCTCGACCATTACGCAGCAGGTCGCCAAGAACCTGCTGGTGGGCAACGACGTCACTTACGAAAGAAAACTGCGCGAAATGATCGTTGCCTCGCGGATGGAGCGTGCCCTGACCAAGGCGGAAATCCTCGAGCTCTATCTCAACTCGATTTATCTCGGTCGCGGAGCCTGGGGCATCGAGATGGCGGCGCGCAGCTATTTCGGTAAACCAGCCAAGGCGCTCTCCGCAGTCGAGGGCGCGCTGCTCGCCGGGCTCGCCAAGGGACCGAACTACTTCAATCCCGACCGCCACCCTGAGCGTGCGCGCGAGCGCCTTGCTTACGTGCTGCGCCGCATGCAGGACGACGCCGTGATCGACGCCGCCGCGGCGCAAGCGGTATTGCCGCAGCTCGTCGAGTACCGGCCGACGCGACGGGACTTCGCCTTTCACTTCGTCGATCACATCGCCCGCGAGGCAAAGGCGGTCGCGGGCCTCGATACTCTCACCAATTCCTCCTACACGGTGCACTCGACCGTCAACTCGGCCTTGCAGCGCGTAGTCGAAGCAACATTGCAGGAGGGCCTCGCGCGATACGAGCTGAACACCGGTCGTTACAAATTTGAGGGACCCGAGGCGAACATTTCGGATGCTGTCCGTGCGGCTGACCCGAGGGCCACGGAACCGGCTTGGCTCGCGGCGTTGAAGACGACGCGGCTACCGCTCTATGACGTTCATTGGCAGTCGGCGGTCGTCCTGGAGAATGCGCGTGGCAAGCGCGGCCATGCGATCCGCGTCGGTCTGACCGACGGAAGCGTCCTGCCGCTGAACACCTGGAGCGCGGCGATCGGGCGCGGTCTCAAGCCGTACGACGTGGTCTATGTGCAGGTGCGCGAAGCCAAGGGTAAGCAAGCGGCGCGTGCCGATCTGCGCATTCGACCGACCGTGCAGGGAGCGGCGCTCGTACTCGGGAACGAAACCGGCCGCATTCTAGCGATGGCGGGCGGCTTTTCGTATCCGGCAAGCCAGCTCAACCGCGCCGTCCAGAGCCAGCGGCAACCCGGCTCGACCTTTAAGCCGCTGACCTACCTCGCCGCCCTTCGGAAGGGATTGCAGCCCAACACGCTGGTGATGGACGAACCCATTACGCTGGCACCGATCGGCGCGACGGGCTACGCGCGCCAGCGCGGTTTCTGGTCGCCGAAGAACTACGACGGCGGCGCTTCGGGCGCCATTACACTGCGGCGTGCGCTGGAAAACTCCCGGAATCTCGCCACCGCGCAACTGCTCGCCACCGGCCTCGACGAAAGCGCCGAGCGAGGCCTCGACCGAGTCTGCGAGCTCGCGATGGAAGCGCAGCTCTACAAGGAATGCATGCGCTACTACCCGTTCGTGCTCGGTGCCCAAACTGTGCGGCTCATCGACCTTGCGGCGTTCTATGCAGCGATCGCCAACGAAGGCGCACGGCCCCAGCCGCATGCGATCGAAACGATCGAACAGGACGGCCGCGCAATCTACCGGCACGATCCGCGTGCGGTGGACTGGATCGGCTTCGCCGACCGCGCATCGTTTTACCAGTTGAAATCAATGCTGCAGGGCGTGCTCGCACGCGGAACCGCGCGCGCGGCGAAGCATCTGTCGCCCTATGTCGGCGGCAAGACTGGCACCACTGATAATTCGGCCGATGCCTGGTTCGTCGGTTTCACAAATGACGTCACCGTCGCCATCTGGGTCGGCTACGACAACAGCGACGGCGGGCGCCGTACCCTTGGGCCCGGCCAGACCGGGGGGAAAGTGGCGCTGCCGATGTTCGAGCCGATCGTGCAGGCAGCCTGGGGGCTGCATGCTCCCAAGACGGCATTGAACGGCCCTTCACGCGAAGCCATGCGCCAGCTCGCTACTCTGTCGATCGATCCCTATACCGGCGATCCTGTACCGGCCGGCTCCGGGCGCGCTTTCACCGAGTACTTCAAGAGGGATCCGGCGGGCAGAATCGATGATTCGCAATTTCGGATCGTCTCACGTGCAGAAAGCTACACCTATCGCGGCGGTCGTGACGAAGACGACGGGCCATTCCAGCAGTGGTCCCACGGCAATCGCCTTTACGGCGATAACCGTCTGCCCTTTCCTTTCCCAGCCTGGCGTCTTGATCCGCGCGGATATCCCTCCTGGCGCGAATATCCCGATGACGAGGACCGCCTCCCGCGACCGCCGCTCCGAGTCGATCCCGATTATTTCTGGCGGCGGCTGAATTGAGCATTGACATGAGCCTCCACCGTGCCGCTGTCCTCATCGCTGCCTGCGTGGTTACTTGCAACGGCGCGGCCGCGCAGGAATTCCAGCTCGAGGACGTGCCGGCAGCCGCCAGCGTTCCGATCGAACAGATCAAACCGCGCACGGTCATCTTCGCCGACCAACGCAACGACAAGCTCGCCGATTCCTCGACCGGGCTCATTCCTTTCGACGATTGGGCCCGCTCACGTCCGGTTCAGCGGCGCTTCCTCTCGCTCTTCCCGAGCTTCGTTGAGCCCACGCTCAAACAACAAACGAAGCTGAAGCTCTCGGTCTACCAGGCGGAGGCGCGGTTTCGACTAACAAGACCGGCAGCGGCATTGGATCTGTCGCGGTATGCGAATGTCGCGTTCCTCGAGCAGATCGATCCGGCAGTCAAGCACCGGACGATCACGGCCGCCGATGCTGTTCCCAACAAGGACGCCGGCGCCGCGCACAACCGTCCGCCGGATCGCCGCTGGTGCGAGGACGCAAACGCGATCTGCGTGCAGTCCCGCTACATGTTCGAAGGGAAAATTCCGGCAGGCATTCAGCTTGCCAACAAGCTGCGCGAGGAGAGCAAAAAGCCGATTCCGGATTTCATCGAGTTCCAGAGTGAGATCATGTTGGTCACGCAGCCGCACCTTGCCGAGCTGCCGAGCCTGACCGGGCTCGACTCCACAGTCACCAGCGCGCTCGAGCAGAACATCTTTTGGGTCAACCAGGTCATCCAGTTCGGCAAGCTGCTTGCGGTTCTGCAACAGCATCCGACCGAGCGGGAAGCCGCCATCGCGACGGTCTACATCCTGATTGCGGTCAGGAACGACGTGCTGAACAAGCAAAAGGAATACAGCAATACACCCATGCTGCGAAACCTCGTGCCCGCGCAACTGCTCATGGGCAACAGCTCCTTCAACAGCGGCGATTCGCTGAGCGCCGGCCTGCCGAAATACGCCAGAAGCCGCATCAAGGCGATCGCCGACATCATGGAGCGGGAATAAGCAGAGCGTGTGCGGCGGCGAAATGGCTGGCAAACCGGGCCAGCGGCAAGACTCCTGCCCACCACCGCTTGCAATGGCAAGGGAGCCTCGACATACGCGCTCCCGAAAATATCGAAAACAACCCCATGCAAAGTAGCAGGCGGCCGCCGGCATTCGAGAAAGCAACTTGACACGTCGGGCAAATCAGCGGCATTTCTTCATTATCCCGCAATCTTGTAGACGCCCGTCGCCCCGCAATAGCGGGCGCATCGGTTGCGATTGCGGCTCCAATCCTCACCCACATTTGAAATGCACCGGACCGCCGCAGCGAACGATCGCCTGCGCGTGGCCGAACCCCGCGCTTGCCGCGCGTGCCAGGGAATCTCGACATGAACACCGCTTCTGACGTCACTATGCCAACGACGATCGCCGCAACCGACCAGACCAAAGCTGCCGCCGCCCCGCGGATAAAGCTTCTGTCGCACGGCTTCTCCATCGACCATCCAGACCCGGAGCTCGGCGAACAGCTCATGGCTGATACACTGGGGGTCGCCGACCGCGAAGCGATGCATGGCATTCTCCGACAATTGGTAAAGGCCAGTGTGAGCGGCGAGAGTCCTGACGAGGTCAGCCTCTCCTTCATGATTTCGATGGTGAAGAGCATCAAGCCCAGGGATTCCGTCGAGGCCATGCTGGTGGCGCAGATGGTCTCCGTTCATGTGATGGCGATGCGATGTGCCCATCACCTTGCGAATGCGGACGATCTCGCTCAGCACGACAGTGCCGCGCGCGCATTGGGCCGGCTCGCCCGCACGTTTCCAGCCCAGATCGAGGCGCTCAACCGCTACCGGAGCCATGGCGAGCCGGCCATCACCGTGCAGAACGTATCGGTCGGGGACGGCGGCAAGGCCATTGTCGGCAACGTCACGCAGCATGCGAGCGTGATCGTTTCGGACAAAAAGCCGACATCCGCGGCGCGGAATGCGCCGAAGGCCTCGGGCTCCAGGCGAAGGCGCACTTCCGCTGATGCCAAGCGGGAAGCACAGGCATGAGCGATCACGCCCGCAATACCGGCCCGATGCTGGCGAGCCCACGCTGTGGCGCCAAAACCCGCACCAGTGGCGCGTGCCGTTCGCCGGCGGTGTACGGCAAGAAGCGCTGCCGCATGCACGGCGGCGCACAGGAATCCGGCGCGCCAAGGGCAAACCAGAACGCGCGCAAGCACAGCCTCTTCACCAGGGATGCGATCGCCGAGCGAAGGCAGATTCAGGTGTTGTTGGGTGAAGCGCGGAAGCTGCTGGAAGAGATGAAGTGATACCGCTTTGCCCATTCAGTCACGCCAAGGATCATCGGCAACCAGGTCCCGCCCCCATCAACGACGCATCACCGGCGTTCCGGGAGGGAACAGCGACTGTAAGCAGCGCGCGAGCTCGACTTCGCAGCGCCGCCCAAGTCGATCGGCCTGACCATCAACTATCTGCGTTCGGGGCGGGCGCTGGACAGCTTTGCGAACGTCTCGATCGTCAAGCAGGGCCAGCGCATCGTCGCCTTCCAGGCCTAGGCCTGGCAGGACGACGCATCAAAGCCGATCGCGATGGCGTTCGGGCATTTCAGGTCGAGGCAAGCGGGAACAAAGACTGACGTCCATGCGCCGTCGAAGCGCCACTCACTGCTCGGCAATTATGATGAGGACTTGGCGCGCCACTCGGGATAAAACACGAACTCTTGTGTAATTGAAATCGCGCATGATTTTCAGCGACGCTGAATCGTGGCGCCGCGTTCGCAATTTCCGCTTCTCCGGGTCGAAGGCAGGGTTGGGCTGCAGGTTCGGGGCCCTAGTGGCCGGTGGAGCGTCGGTTCATTTCCTCCAGAAGCTCGCGCATTGCATCGAACTGCGTGCCGAAGCCTTTCCAATCTCCGGACTTCAATCGCTCCACTGCCTGGTTGTAGCGATCGAGCGCCTCCCGCGCCTGACTTGGCGCCGGGCCTGTGGCGGGCCTCTCCCCTGTCGCGGTTGAAACCGCCGGCGCGGTGACCGGCTCTATGAACAGCGCTGACAAAGCCTCGGCGAGCGTCTCTTTCATCACCACATGTTCGCCGTAGGCTGCGATCACGCGTTTCAGCTCCGGCAGGTGTCCATGCTCGGCTCGCAAATAGAGCGGCGTTACATAAAGGATCGAGTTCTCGATCGGGATCACAAGCAAGTTCGCACCGCGTATCACCCGCGAGCCCATTTGATTCCATAGCGTGATTTGTTGGGTTATCTCGGTGTTCTGATTGATCCGCGCTTCGATCTGGAATGGTCCATAGACCAGCTTCTCCTTGGGAAACTCGTAGACGATCAGCTTGCCGTAGTCGGGCGGGTCGCAGCGCGCGGCGAGCCACGCGATCATGTTGTCGCGGCGGCTAGGCACCATCGGAAGCATCAGGAAGAACTCGGCCTGCGGCTCGCCGGGCAGCCGCATGATGATGTAATAGGGGGCCATCGTTGCAACGCCACCGCCGCCCGGCTGGCGCGGAAACTGCCAGAGATCCTCGCGGTTATAGAAAACGTCGGCCGCCTCCATGTGGTAGCTCTGATAGAGTTGCGCCTGGATCAGGAACAGGTCCTCGGGATAGCGAATGTGCTTCTGCAAGTCTGGCGGCATCGCCGCGAATGGCTTGAACAAGCTCGGAAAGATGCGCTGGAAGGTTGCGGCGACCGGATCACCGGTGTCCATCAGATAAAAGTCGACGGTTCCGTTATAGGCATCGACGATGACCTTCACTGAATTGCGAATGTAGTTGAGATCCTGCTTCTGCGCCGGCTGTGCATAGGGGAAATAGGAACTCACCGTATAGGCGTCCTGCATCCAGAACATCCGCCCATCGCTGATGACCAGATAGGGATCGTGATCGAGCCTGAGGAAGGGAGCGATCGTTCGTACCCGCTGCTGGATATTGCGGCGGATCATGATCCGGCTGTCGGTGGTGATGTAGCTTGTGAGCACCAGGTTGGGGTCGTTGAAGTAATAGGCAAACAGGCCTCTCCACACCATCGCTCCTATCGGAACGCCACCGGTGCCGTCATAGGCCGCGTAGACATTGTCCTTTCCCTTCGGATAGTCGAACTCGGGTGTGCTTCCCTTGACGATGACATAGCTGTCGGGTTCCTCGCCGTAATAGATGCGCGGTTCACGGATCTGAGGGCCTCCGTCCGCAACAGGAGGTATGTCGCGCAAATATAGGAATGGCAGCCCCTCGGTGGTCTTGCGCGTGACCGGGCTCATCACCGCGCCAGTGCCGTGGGTAAACAGCACGTGGCGGTTGACCCATGTCTGGGCATTCGGCGGCAGCAGCGAGGGTCGCAGTTCGCGGGCCGAGATCATTACGCTTTGGTAGGAGCCATCGAGCCAATAGCGATCAACGTCAAGATGATGGAATTTGTAGTAAGTGCGGATCTCTTGGAGCTGCGCGTAGGTGTTCGACAAGGGCTGCCAGTCCCACAGCCTGATATTGTCGATTGTCGCCTTGTTGTCGTCGAGCGTCTTGAAGGTAAGCTTCTGTTCGGCAGCAAACGGCTTGGCTACGATCTGATCGAGATTGTATGCCTGCCGGGTGAGCGCGATGTTGCGTTCGATGTAGGGCTTCTCCAGCTCCAACTCGCTTGGTTTGACGAAGAACTGACGGAACAGCACGGGGACTACGCCGGACAGCACGAAAGAGCCGATGACGAGAAGCATGACCGCGGCGGCAGGAAGCCGGTAGGTCCTCACCCGGAGGTTTGCCAACGCAGCAAACGCGGCGATGATCGACAGCCCGATCATTAGCCACAGGCCTGGTAGCCCCACATACACGTCGGTGTAACTGGCGCCGACGACGACGCCGTTGTCGCCATATAGAAGCAGATAACGGTCGAGAACGTACGACCAAGCCTTCACAACGAAAAGGAGAGCCAGCAACGCCGAGCCGTGAGCGATTGCTGTCGGCGACATCGATCGATGCTGAACGTCGTATTCGATGTCGCCGTGCACCCAGTAGATCGCTCCGGCGAAAAGCGCGCTCAGAACGAGTGTGAGCAGCATCCAGTTTTTGACGAGGATATAGACCGGCAGCACGAAGAGATAGAAACTGATGTCCTTGTTGAAGAGCGGATCCTCTGCGCCGTAGGGAACGCGATAGAGAAACTGCAGGATGATGCCCCAATTGCCGACTTCCAACGCGGCAACCAGCAGAGCGAGCAAACCTGCACCGCCCGCGATGATGCGGGGCCACCGCAGCCGATCGCGCGCGACCGCGAAAAGGTCGGGTGACGGCACATTGCCCGCAAGATTCGAAACGAAGTCCGCGACGGATTGCGGCGGCTGCCTTCGGGCAAAGCGCACCGCGAGCCATCCGTTCAACCAAAGGACAACCGCAGTTCCGGTCCAGACTGCAAAAAGGATGGCGGCTTTGGCGCCGATTGTCGTCCAAAAAACCTGCGGATAGCCGATCGCGGAAAACCACAGCCAGTCAACCAGGAAGTCGCTCGCGAGCCAGAGCAGGATCAGGCAAATCCCAGCGAAGACGGCCGCAATGATGAACCCGACCACGGCGCTCTGCCTTGGTACCTTCCGTTCGGGTCCGGTAATCCCGATCGTCATGGCTTGATCATAGCGGAAATGAGGGAAGCCCGCCGCTTGATTCGCGGTCGGCATTCCGTCTCAAGGCGGGCGATGCTCGAAGCTGCTTCGCCAGGATCGCGGGAGCAGCGCAAAGTAGCAATTCGAGCGGACGCAACGCAGCAAACGCCGCTGATCCAGCCGCCGCCATCAGTCAATCATCGAGCGACATGTCGCTCCCGAAGCGGAGCCGTATCATACAATGTCGTGGAATGGCGCACATTTGGCGCGCCACCCGGAACAAAACTGCGAACTCGTATGCCATTGAAATACCGACACAATCCAGCGGCGTTTCGTTGAGGGGATCGTCGATCTCAATTGGCGTCGAAATGTAACGTCCGCTGCGGGGCAGGCAGGTTCCATCACACAAGCCAGGCTATTCGCCGGGAGCGGTCTGCGTGAGAGGCCATCGAGTCTCGCCAAGTCGACTGAAACGATCTAAACTTGCTGTGAGCTCGCAACGCCCCTGCTGGGCGTTCAGCATGAATTGCGCTCCCGCCACGGCATAGGGAGTGCCGGATGATTGAATTTCTTCGACATGCATCCTTGAGACGGCCTCGCGCTGCGAGCGCCGCCAGCGCCCGTCTGCGCGAAAGCGCCACGCGGCCCATGTGATTTCGAGGCTCCGCGATAGCTTGGGAGACAGCGTATGTCACAAAGCACAGCAGAAGTGTCGGAAGCCGAGATCGCGGTCCACTGGCAGGAAGAGAACTACGTCAACCCGCCGGAGAGATTTCTCGCGCAGGCCAACCTGACCGACAAAGCGGTCTTCGATCGATTCAGTCTCGATAACGTCCCGGACTGCTTCAAGGAATACGCCGACCTTCTTGACTGGTACCGCCCCTGGGACATCACGCTCGATACGAGCAATCCACCGTTCTGGCGCTGGTTCGTCGGCGGCAGGATCAACGCCAGTTACAACTGCGTCGATCGCCATCTCGCCAAGTACAAGAACAAGACGGCGATCCACTTCGTCCCCGAGCCGGAGCACGAAGCGATCCAGCACGTCACCTACCAGGATCTCTATGTGCGCGTGAACGAGGTCGCCGCATTGTTGCGAGATGGCTGCGGTCTCAAGAAGGGCGACCGGGTGACGTTGCACATGCCCATGGTGCCAGAGCTTCCGATTACGATGCTCGCGTGCGCCAGGCTCGGGGTCATTCACTCGCAAGTCTTTAGCGGCTTCAGCGGGAAGGCCACGGCAGATCGCATCGTCGATTCCGAAAGCCGAGTGCTGATCACAATGGACGCCTATTGCCGTGGCGGCCAGCTTCTCGATCACAAGGAGAAAGCCGACGTCGCCGTCAGCGAGGCAGAGAAGGAAGGCGTCAATGTCGAGAAGGTGCTCGTGTGGCAGAGGTATCCGGGGCGATATTCAAGCAAAACGCCGCTGGTTGGGGGCCGCGATTTCGTCATGAACGAGATGTTGTCGGCCTATCGGCGGCGCCGGGTCGACCCTGTGGAAATGGCTGCGGAAGATCCGCTGTTCCTGATGTACACCAGCGGCACCACCGGGAGGCCGAAGGGATGTCAGCACAGCATCGGTGGATATCTGTCCTACGTCGCGGGAACGTCGAAATACATTCAGGACATCCATCCGGAGGATGTCTACTGGTGCATGGCCGATATTGGCTGGATCACAGGTCACTCCTACATCGTCTATGGGCCACTGGCGCTCGCAGCCTCCTCGGTGGTGTACGAGGGGCTTCCTACCTATCCCGACGCGGGGCGTCCGTGGCGCATCGCCGAAGAACTCGACGTCAACATCTTTCACACCTCGCCGACAGCAATACGGGCGCTTCGGCGCGCTGGGCCCGACGAGCCGCCGAAGTACAATCACCACTTCAAGCATATGACCACGGTGGGCGAGCCCATCGAACCGGCAGTGTGGAAGTGGTACCACGAGGTCGTTGGCAAGGGCGAGGCGGCCATCGTCGACACCTGGTGGCAAACGGAGAACGGCGGCTTTCTGTGCAGCACGGTGCCGGCTCTTCATCCCATGAAGCCGGGAAGCGCGGGGCCGGCCGTGCCCGGCATTCACCCGATCATCTATGACGAGGCAGGCGCCGAGATTCCACCGCGCTCCGGCCGTGCCGGAAACATCTGCATCCAGAACCCCTGGCCGGGCTCATTTCAGACGATCTGGAAAGACCCCGATCGCTTCGTCCAACAGTACTACGCGCGCTACTGCAAGGACCGAACGAGCCGTGACTGGCGCGATTGGCCGTACATGGCCGGCGACGGCGCTCTGCAGGCGGCCGATGGCTATTATCGCATCCTGGGTCGAATCGACGATGTCATCAACGTGGCCGGGCATAGGCTTGGGACCAAGGAGATCGAATCCGCCAGCCTGCTTGTTGAAGAGATCGCGGAAGCGGCAGTCGTCCCCGCCAGAGACGAGATCAAAGGCAAGATCCCCGACCTTTACGTATCGCTGAAGCCCGGACTCGCACCAAACGAATCCATCCGCAAGCGAGTAGAAGATTCCGTAATCCGGGAGATTGGGGCCATCGCGCGCCCGCGCCGTATCGTGATGGTGCCCGACATGCCAAAGACCCGTTCTGGCAAGATCATGCGCCGTGTGCTTGCGGCGATTTCGAACGACGAGGACGCCGGCGACATCTCGACGCTGGCCAATCCCGAGATCGTCGATGAGATTCGAAAGATGAAATCCTAGTCCGCGGTCTTCGCGGCTTGTCCCGCGAAACGCGTCGGACAGAACAGCGAGGAGCGATGGGAACGAACGAAATCGTGGAGTGCATCCGGCCATTGCTGGCGAGGTTCTCCGAGGATGAAGAGGTGGTGCGCCGGTTGGCGGCGACGGACGGAACCTTCGACGCGCTTTGCCACCAATATTGCCGCGTCACTGATCTCCTTAAGGTTTACGAGGCGGAAGCTGATCAGGAGGCGGAAGTTGAGTGGCTCAAAAAGCGCCGGGCCGGGCTGGAAGAACAACTGCTGACGCGCATTGAGGGATATCAGCCGCAGTAGCGCCAATCGCGGGAACCACGGAGCGCGCAGCAGTCGCGGACGGCGAGAGCTGGGTGTCCAGCGGGCGATCGGTCGCTGACACATTTCAGCACCAGCTAGGTGCGGCGTGACAAACCTGCATCAAAGATAGTGGCGCTCCCCCCGGCCAAAACAGAGTGGACCGTTAGCTGAAACCGTGAAAATTCCGAGCGTCCAGAGCCATGGCGCGCCACCCAGAACAAGACTTCGAACTCCCATGTGAACTACAATATAATCTAGACTGTAGCCGGAGGCCATAAGCGCGAACCGCGTAGTGGTAGGTTCAAATCGTGGCCTGATGATCGTGCCTGGAGCATGTGGGTCCACGGAGCAAACCACCATTGAGTACGCAAACCGAGATTTTCCGGCGCCTCGTACGCGACCATATGCGACCGCCGCCTGTGCGTGTTGCACCGAGCGCGACGGTGAGCGAGGTCGTAAGCCTGATGACGGCGACGCCTGCGTCCTGCGCTGTCGTCATCGATGGCGCGGGCCGGCCCAGGGGCATCGTGACGGAACAAGACGTCGTGCGTCGGATCGCGTGGCGTACGGAGCCCGATCAAGGCGTCGAGTCGGTGATGACGTCGCCGGTCGTCGTGGCGGGGGCCGACGAATACCTTTTCCAGGCGGTCGCCTTGATGCGCCGTAGCAAGCTTCGGCATGTCCCCGTCGTGGACTGGAGCGGAGCGATGATCGGCATGCTCGCCCTGGACGAAGCGCTCGCCTCTTTGTCGAGCGAGAGTATGTCGCTCATCGAGCAACTCACGCACGAGGAGAGCGTCGAGGGCCTGCACCTCATAAAGGAGGCGCAGGCCCAGCTTGCCAGCGCACTGTTGGACAACAACGTTCCGGCGCCGGAGGTGCAGTCGCTGCTCACGGAGATCAACAACGATATCCACCGACGTGTCTTGAGGCTGGTCGAAGCGGCGATGCGCGACGACGGCTGGGGGGAGCCTCCTGCGCGGTTCGCTCTCATTATCATGGGGTCGGGTGGGCGCGGCGAAAACTTTCTGGCGCCCGACCAGGACAATGGCTTCATCCTCGCTGACGACGTCGGCGGCCAAGGCAAGCGTGCGGACGCATATTTTCTGGAGCTTGCCGAGCGCATGACGCGGATGCTTGACGCGATCGGCTTTCGCCTCTGCGTCGGCGATGTCATGGCCACCAATCCCGTCTGGCGCAAGAGCCTGTCGGATTGGCGCCGGCAGATCGACAACTGGATCAGGCGGCGCGAGTCCGAGATGCTGTTGAACTGCGATATCTTCTTCGATTTCCGTCATGCGTTCGGCGATCCCGCACTCTCAAGCGAACTCCGCACCCACGTCACTGCAGTAACACCGGCGTACCCTCAGTTCCTCCGACACCTGTTCGCCATCGAAGCCGAACACAAGGTGGCTCTCGGCTGGTTCGGACGCTTGCGCAAGGAGTACCATGGGGAGGATCGGCAGGGTGTGGTGAACCTGAAGCTTCGTGGAACGCTACCGCTCGTGGAGGGTGCGCGGCTACTTGCGCTTAAAGCCGGCATTCCGGCCACGTCGACTCTCACCCGGCTTGACTGCCTCAAGGAGAAGGGAGCCATCAGCGCTGGAGACCATGAGGATCTTGCCGACGCGTTCAGGCATATAACCCGTCTCCTGCTGCGCCAGCAGCTGGAGGACTTCAAGGCCGGGCGCAAGATCACCAATTATGTCCCCGTGGCTGATCTCTCACCACGCGAAAACAAACATCTCGTGGCGTCTTTCCGCGCCATCGAAAACCTGCGTGCAACACTGAATATGGAATTCGCGGAACGCTCGCTCTGAACTAGCTGGCGCGCAACTCGCCACGTTGCGATCAAGTGATTTCGCGAGCGGCGGTGGCCGAGTGGAGGAACTCGGCCGAAGCGGCGGCCGAGGGGATGCGGACGAAAAAAGTCGCACCCTTGCCGAGTTCGCTTTCGACCCAGATGGTGCCCCCGAAGCGCTCAAGGATATGCAAGCTGATCGGCAGCCCCAGACCGGTGCCCTGCGGCTTGCCGATCAATGTGTCACCCGCCTGGCGGAAGCGCTCGAAAATCTTCTTGTGATCCTCCTTGGCGATACCGACACCATTGTCACGCACACTGACCAGGATGGATCCCGCTTCTGCTCGCCCCACAATGGTTATCAAACCATCGTCCTTGTCGCAGAACTTGACCGCGTTGGAAATCAGATTGACCAGCACTTGCGTGATCCGGTCGGCGTCAACGAGAATCCTCGGCAGGTCCTCGGCCACGCGACACTTGAGCTTGATGCGAGGGTTCTTGGCGAAGAGGCCGGCCGTTGCGGCGAGCGCGTTGTCGATCACCTTCCTTGGCTCGATCCTGGCCAGTTGCCAATCCGTCTGGCCGGCCTCCATCTTGGCGAGGTCGAGGATGTCGTTGACAAGCCTGGTCAGCCGCTCGGTTTCCTGAACGATAGTACCAAGGAACATCTTGCGCTGCTCGACGGGAATGTCCGGATTGTCGTGCACGATCTCACTGAAGGAGCGGATCGAGGTGAGCGGTGTCCTGAACTCATGGCTGATCGTCGAGACAAAGTCATCCTTCATCTTGTCGAGCTCCTTGAGCCGCTCGTTGGCCGCCCTGAGCTCTGCCGTCGCAGCCTCGAGCTGCTGCGACTTCTCCTCCAGTTGACGGCTGTAGACAACGAGTTGAGAAGCCTCATCGAGGATCTGCATGACCTCGTCGATGTCGTGCATCTCCTCCCTCAACACTGAGGCGATCATGATCCGCGCGGAGGCCGCACCAATGGCGCCGGCGAGTTGCCGCTCCGCGTAATGCACGATGTCCGCGTCCGCCGCATGCGCATCGTCGAGCCGGCGCCCTCGGTCGCGCTCGAAGCGCTGGAGGGCTTGTTCCGTCAGGGTCTCACCGATGAAGCGGTTCGAGAGGCGACGGAGGTCGCCAATGGTGGCCGTGCCACGCCAAATGCGCGCGCCCTCGGATGGCTGCTTGAAGATGTCGACAAACTGTACGGCCTGGCTGCGCTCGATCATGGTCTGCGTCGTCACAAGCGACACAGCAACGTACAACCCGACATTGACCGCCATGGTCCAGAACAGGGCGTGTGCAACGGGATCGAGACCGGAAAGCCCGAGCAACGCATAGGGACTGAACAGCGCAAGCCCCCACGGGCCATCCTGCAGAAAGCTCTCTGAGATCCACCCCGATCGTGCGAACGAAGGCAGCAGCAGCGTGTAGATCCACACCAGGAACCCGGCGCTCATTCCAGCCAGCGCGCCGAGGCGGGTCGCTCCCTTCCACAGGATGCCGCCGAGGATAGCGGGCGCGAACTGTGCGGCGGCGACGAATGACATCAGCCCGATGGAGACGAGCGCGTAAGATTCGCCGATCAACCGGACATACGCGTAGCCGAGCAGGATCACGAAGATGATGGCGCTGCGGCGGATGGCGAGCATGAGGCCAGACAGATCCTTGCGCTCCGAGAGATGCAGGCGGCCGAAACGCAAGAGGAGCGGCATGACGAGATCGTTCGACACCATGGTGGCCAGGGCAATGGTTTCGACAATGATCATGCCCGTTGCCGCGGAGAGGCCGCCGATGAATGCGAACAACGCGATGGTCCAAAAATGCTCGGCCATTGGCACGGTCAACACGAAGGTGTCGGCATCGACCGTATTTCCGGGAAAGTGGAGGAGCCCGCCAAAAGCGATCGGCAGGACGAAAATGTTGATGAGCAGCATGTACAGCGGGAACAGCCAGATGGCCTTCTTGATGTGGCGCTCATCCACATTCTCGACCACCAGCACCTGAAACTGGCGCGGCAGCAAGACAATGGCTGCCATCGAGACCAGCGTCAGCGAAATCCAGCTCGTGTACCCGCCGGCTGCCTCGAGCGTAAAGAGACGCGCGAGGGCTGGATCGGTGGCCGCGCGCGAGAACACTTCGCCGAAGCCGCCATAGATACCGAAGGTGACGAATAGCCCAACCGCTAGGAAAGCGAACAGCTTGACCACCGACTCGAAGGCAATCGCCGCCACCATGCCCTCATGACGCTCGCTGGCGTCGATGTGCCGCGTGCCAAACAAGATGGCAAATGCGGCCATGATCACCGCGACGTATAGCGCTGTATCCTGCAAGACCGGAGTCGAGCCAAGCTTGGCCGGCATCACGATGTCCGGGTAATGCTGGAGCACGGCGAAACTCGTCGAGATCGCCTTCAGCTGCAGCGAGATATACGGCATGATGCCGACGACCGCGATGATAGTCACCAGCCCGCCCAGGAAGGAACTCTTGCCGTAGCGCGACGCAACGAAGTCGGCAATTGAGGTAATGCGATTGACCTTGCTGATGCGGATGATCTTGCGGATCAAAAACCAGCCAAGGATGAAGGTCAGCGTCGGGCCAAGATAGATGGGCAGGAAACTGACGCCCGAGGACGCAGCCCGTCCGACGCTACCGTAAAAGGTCCAGGCTGTGGCATACACGGCGATGGATAGCGCAAAGATGTAGGGGCTCGCGATAATGCTCCTACGCTGATCCGCGCGGCGGTCACCATAGTAGGCGATGGCGAACAGGATCGAGAGGTAGAGGAAGGAGACCGTGACTATGACGTACCCGCCCAGCATGGCTCACCCTCGCGGTGCGCGGTTGGTGACTTGGTCGGGATCCGCGCCAGGCTCGCTTTCGGCAATCTCCTCGTCGGGGTCGGGCCGCTCGACGATCAACGCCGTGAGGGCGATCAGCAACGCCCAGGAGAGAAACAAATAGAGGTAGAGCAGTGGTATCCCACCCACGAAGGTGGCCTTATCGAAGGCGCCGATCAACGGCGGTGTGAGCAGCAGCAAACCGAACAGGAACAAGCCGATCAAGCGCTCGGCAACCAATCCTCGCCTTGGCATGTGTGTCACCTCTATGCGCTCCTCGCTGCGTTGCTGCCTCGGCGGCGCGCGATCATGTAAGTTGTGCCTGCTGACGACGCTGCTCCATCATCCGGCTTGAGATCCTGGCGGCTTGACCGAGCGTCTCGATCCCGCGGGCTTTCAACAGATCCAGGAGCTTCACGAAGATCGCGGCCGTGGTCATGGCGTCGCCGATTGCGGTGTGCCTGCGAATGACCTCGACACCCAGTCGTTCGGCAGTGGCGGTCAGCGAAAAATCGGACACATCCGGCTGCAGATACATGGACAGAAGCAGGGCATCGAGCACCGGGTTGTCGAATTTGACGCCTGCCTGCTCGGCTCCGTTCTCAAGGAATTTCATGTCGAACGCGGCGTTGTAGGCGACGAGCACGGAGTCACCGATGAAGGACTTGAACTGTGGCAAGATGACATGGGCAGGGGGCTTGTCGCGCACCATTTCGGTGGTGATGCCGTGAATTCGCGTGGTGCTGGCCGGGATAACGCGGCTCGGATTGATCAGCCGCTCGAAGGTCTCGCCCGTCAGGATGCGACCATTGACCACACGAACCGCGCCGACTGAGATGAGCTCATCGCCCTCGTTGGGCCTGAGGCCGGTGGTCTCGGTGTCGAAGACGACCAGGTTGAGCTTGTGCAACGGCGTGTCCCTGATTGCCTCAGTCGAAGGAGCAAACAAGTCGAAGTCATATAGCTCCGGCATCGGCGCAACGCGGTCCAACCGTTCCGGGACGCGTGGCTGCTCGGTCTTCCTTAGCGGCAATCTGAGGCACGTGCGCCCCTCTGGCAGCGCCTGGCTCCATAGCTCGCTGCCATGTCGCTCCACGATCTGGTGGACCGTGCGGTTGCCGATCGTGCCCTTCAGCGGCTCCGCCAGCCAGGCTTCGATAATCGCCGAGGCGAGCGGTGCGCCGTCCCAAACCACCTCGACGTAGACGTACTCGCCTCGCACCACGGCGCCGATATCGAAGGCGGCTTTCGCCGTGTGCCTGGCAACGGCGCGGATGAGATGCTCGAGCGCAAGCACCAGCGAGTGGCTGTCGGCATGAATCCAGACCGGCACGCCCACGGGGGTGACCTGGATGCCGTCGGCGTCGGCCAAATGCCTGCGGACGGCGCGGAACAGATCCAGCGAGTAAATGTCGGCCAACGGCCACTGACCCGTCGCAAGGCGTTCGTAACGCTGCGCAACGTCGGCAAAGCTCCGATCGAGGGTTCCGATCTCCTTGCCAACGATGTCCTGAAAGACGCGGCGCTCGCCCGCTTCGAGCTCTCCCGCCAGCATTTCGGCGGCGGCGCGCAAGCTTGCAAGTGGCCGTCGCCATTCCATGGCGACCTCACGCAAGAGCGCATCGCGCTGGGCCACGTTCTCGAGTTCGGCGCCGACATCGGCAAAGGTCAACACGTAGCCTGAGGCGCGGCCCGAAGGTTCGCGCACCAGGCTGAGCCTCGCCTGCAGCAAAGTAGCAAGGTCGACCGACGCACAGACGAAGCGGCGCGTCGTGGAATCGAGCGTCGATTCTGCGGTGGACCGGGCTTCATCGCCGGCTGCGTCCTCTGACCGTTGCAGGAGCAGCTCAAGCGTCAATAGCACGGGCTCTCGCGTCAGCACGCCAAACAATGAGCGGGCAAGCCCAAGCGTGTCGCGCGCGTTGAGTATCCGGGCGGCAGCCTGGTTGTAGAGGAGTATGCGGTGCTCGAGATTGCAGACGATCACACCTTCGGAGAGATCGAGCAGGATGGCCTCGAGCCGGCTCTTCTGTTCCTCCGCTCGCCGCGTGGCAGCATCAACGGCCTCCTGTGTCTCGCCACGCGCAGCTCGGAGCGTGCCGAGTATTTTGTCGACCGCCGTCGGGAGCCCATTGAGCAAGTGGCCGCGATCGACCGCGAGCGGTCGATCGACGCGTATCTGCGACTGCATCAGCAGTTCCCGCTTCAGAGCGGCCAAGGGCTTGAGGAGCTTGACATGCAGCAGAGCCCAAGCCAGCGCCACCAAAGCGGCGACGACGGCAAATGCGATGGACATGTAAACGCCGACCGCTCCGCCAAGTTGCACCGCCTGCCACAGCGCAACGCCGGACACAGCGAAGGCGGCGAGCGCCAATGCTGCGAGGAGGATTGGTATCGCAACGGCAGCCTGCATCGCTCGCCCTTGTTGCCCGGTTACTTGGCCGGCCCGATCCAAGCGGTAACCCGTTCCACGACCTCGCGCGTCGAGAACGGTTTGGTGATGTAGTCGTCGGCGCCCACCGCCAGGCCTTTTTCGCGTTCGATGTCACGGCCCTTGGCTGTCAGCAGGATGACACGCACCGCCCGCCACTCCGGATTGGCCCGGATGGCCTCGCACACGTCGAAACCGTTGCGCTTCGGCATCATGACATCGAGGAGCACGAGATCCGGCCGCGTCTTGCCTATCTCGGCGAGCGCCTCCTCGCCGTCACGGGCGAGGCGAACTTCGTAACCGGCCTTTTTCATCAGGAATTCGAGGGACAGCAGGATGTTGGCCTCGTCATCGACCACGAGCACGCTTTGCGCCATTGCATCCTCCAGGGGTCGCCTTGCTCGACCGCACGAGAGCGCGGCAAGCGAAGAGTGCGCTCCGTCCCACTCCGCGCCAGTTAGCTAGAGCATGATCCCGAAGAGCTTGCCCTCGACGTGGTCGGGGGTGGGTACCGGTTTGCCGAAAAGATCATGTTCAATCAAAACCTGGAGCGCGATCGCAAGTCCATCTAATCCCATCGCGCTCTAGCGCAGCAGGTACATGGCGATGACAGCCGCAACTGCCCCGATCGCAGCCCATGTGAACTTGGCACCGAGGCCTTCGATAGGATTCCACTCGAAGTAGCGCTCTTTGTTTTCTTGCCAGATGTCCTTTTTCATCGGTTCCTCCGTTTTCGCTCTCGCCCTCCCAAAACCTCAGCCGAGCCCGCCCGATGACGCAGCGACCCCCGATCGTGCAGCAAGCCAGACTGCTGGCCTCCAAGGTCGCGCGAACTGACTTTACATGCTCCGCCCCTGTTTGTCCTTGCCTAACCTATTACGAATCCTGAGCATCCGGCAGCATGCTGCGGTGCCGTGCGTGCGAGGCAGCCGCACGGGTTCGACTTCGTTGGACGTCGCACGTTGCAGGAAGGCTCGTTTCCGCCGGTTGCTGCACCGCGAGAACGCTTGCGCCTTCGAAAACGCGGGCCAGCCGCGGTTCATCTTTGGCAGCGAGCGGCTTCAACACCGGTCGCCCGATGGTCAGGACCGGCGACCTATGAATACCATCATGGAGCGACGAGAAACCCTAGGAAAGCGAGATAAATCAATGAGTTCAATGTCTTACGGAATTGTTTGGGGTAAGAAGCGCCTCATTGCGCGGCCATCAAGCCATGCTGCCGATCGTGCTCTCAGATTGAGGACGGCCGTCCGCGCTCGCGGGTCGGCGAGCTAGGATCTCGTAGCCTGATGCTCCCGCAGTTCGTTCTGACGCGTGCGGTACTCGCGTTCCAGCGCCTCGATATGCCCCAGGACATTCTCCAACGCTTCGCGCGCGGAGCCGTCCCGCGCCTCTCCCAGCCATTGCGCGAATTCCGAGCGCAAGGTGAAAAGAAGTTCAAGGCAGCCATTCACCTCGTGCAGTTCGCGTTCCTGATCCGACATGCTCGCGCCTGACATGCGCCACCGCCCTACTTCACCGCCCCCACCGTAAAGCCGGCCACGAAGCGGTCGACGAAGAGATTGTAGATAATTGCGATGGGAACGCTTGCGATCAAGCAGGCGCCCATCATCGAGCCCCAGAAATAGACGTCGCCGCGCACCAGGAAGGTCGGCACGCCGACGCTGACGGTGTAGCTCGATGCGGAGGTGATGAAGGTGACGCCGTAGACGAATTCCTGCGTCACCAGCGTGAAAGCGAAGATAACTGCGGTCAGCACGCCCGCGAGCGAGATCGGCATCACCACCTTGAGGAACGCGCCGAGCCGTGAAAGCCCGTCGATCATCGCCGCATCCTCAAGGTCGCGCGGGATCGCCTTGAAGAATCCCATAAGCAGCCAGGTGCAGAACGGCACCGTGAAGCTCGGATAGACGAGTACCAAGGACCAAAGCGAATCCTGCAGGCCAAGCGTCGCGATGATGCGCGCGAACGGGATGAACAGGATGGTCGGCGGCACGAGATAGGTTAGAAAGATAGCGATGCCGAGCGTCTGCGCCCAGGGGCCGGTCATGCGCGCGAGTGCGTAGCCCGCCGGTACCGCCAGTACAAGCGTAATGAGGACGACTGCGACCCCCACCGCGCCGGTATTGATCAGCCATTGCAGATACTGGGTGTCCTGAAACAGCACGGCGAGATGCTCAAGCGTCGGCGGCTCGTTGAACAGGAACGGGTTCTTGCTGACGTCGTGCAGATCGATGGTGGTCTTGAATGTCGTCATCAGCATCCAATAGAACGGAAATGCGAGGAAGGTGATGAAGAAGACCAGGACGCTGGCATGGCCGCCGGCCCTGGCGATGCGCACCAGCTTGAACGGACGGCGCGCCATCACGTCACCTCCGAACGCCGCGCAAGCAACAGGAACACGATCGCCACCGCCACCAATACCGGGAACAGGAACAGCGACACCGCCGCACCTCCCGCAAGATCGCCGCCCTGAATGCCGGTGAAGAAGGCCCAGGTCGCGAGCACCTGGGTCTGGTCGTAAGGGCCGCCGCGGGTGAGCAAGAACACCACGATCATATCGGTGAAGGTGAAGATGATCCCGAACAGCACGGCGACGAGCGTGATCGGCAGCAGCAGCGGGAATGTGATCTGCAAGGTGCGGCGCCAGAAGCCGGCGCCGTCGACAGCGGCGGCGTCATGGATGTCCTGGGGAATCGAGGTGAGCCCTGCAAGCAGGATCACGGTGGCGAGCGGCACGATGCGCCAGATCTGCACGATGATGATCGAGGCCATCGCAAGGTTGGGCTGGCCAAGCCAGATCGGCCAGTCATTCGGACCGAGGATGCGCAAGGCCTGCCCGGTCCAGTTGATCACCGAATATATCGAATCGTAGATCCACAGCCAGCCGATCGCGCCGAGCGAGATCGGGGCGACCCACGGCAGAAGGATCAGAAGGCGCACCAGCCACTTGCCACGGAAATCGGCAGACAGCGCCATTGCCAGGATATTGGCGAAGACAAGAACAAAGAACTGCGAGACGATGGTGAAGATGAGCGTGTTCCAGAGCGAGGTCCAGAAGGTGTCGGTCGCCAGCACGCGGCGGAAGTTTTCCAGACCAACGAAGCTCATGCTGCGGCTGCCGACGGTGACATCGGAGACGCTGTAGAACAGCGAGAGGAAGAACGGAAAGCCGACCAGCAATACGATGTAGAGGATCGCTGGCGCGAGCATCAGCGGCCACAACAGGCGCTCGTTGTCGGCAAGCCGCGTGCGCCAGCCCGCTTTCGCGGTGAAGGCGTCAGCGGTTGCCGTCGTCATCGCCCGCTCCCGTCGATGTGCCGGCCGCTGTTCCGGTCGAAGCGATGAATCTCGCGCTTGCGCACCACGAAATCGTAGCGCTCGCCTGCGACGACTTCGGCGCGGATGTTGTTCGGCAGTTTCGAGATCACATGCGCCTCGGCCGTGCGGCCTTCGAGCACGCCGTAGACCAGCCGATCGGCGCCCAGATATTCGACGCGGGTGACGCGGAAGGGAAAGCCGATGCTGTCGTCCGAATTACCTACCTCGCGCGGCAGAAACGCCTCCGGCCGAAAGCCGACATAGAAGGCGCCCTCCTCCACCAGATTCATCGGCGGCGAGCCGATGAAGGTGGCGACGAAGGTGTCCATCGGCTTGCCGTAAATCTCCTGCGGCGTGCCGATCTGGATCACCTTGCCCTGGTTCAGCACTGCAATGCGATCGCCGAGCCCCATGGCTTCAGCCTGATCATGGGTGACGTAAATGGTGGTGGTGGCGAGGTCGCGCTGGAACTGCTTGAGCTCGTCGCGGGCGGAATTCCGCAACTTGGCGTCGAGATTGGACAGAGGCTCGTCGAGCAGGAACACCACCGGTTCACGCACCACCGCGCGTGCGAGCGCCACGCGCTGACGTTCGCCGCCGGAGAGCTGGCGCGGCTTGCGATCGAGGAAGCGCTCGATCCCGAACATGCGCGCGGCCCATTCCACCTTCTTGCGGATCGCGTCCCTTTGCATGCCGACCGCGCGCAGCGGAAACGAGATGTTCTTCGCGACCGTGAGATGCGGATACAGCGCGTAGCTCTGGAACACCATCGCGACATTGCGCGCGCGCGGCGGCAGGTCGGTGACGACGCTGCCGTCGATGACGATATCGCCCGCAGTCGGTTGTTCGAGTCCGGCGATGAGCCGCATCAACGTGGTCTTGCCGCAGCCGGAGGGGCCGAGCAGGACGAGGAATTCGCCTTCGCGCGCGAGGAGGTCGATGCCGTCGACCGCGCGCACCTCGTCAAAATGCTTCGATATGTGCCGTGCTTCGACCGTCGCCATGAATGCCTCTCGGCTCTCTCGCGTCGGCGTCGAACGAGGCCGGGCCGCCGCCGGGCCCCGCCGATCACAATGCGCGCGCGATCAGATCATCCCGCGCTCTTTCCACTTTGCCCAGATCGCCTTCATCTTGGTATCGAGCTTCTTCAAGGCGTCTTCGGGCGTCTCGGCGCCGGTCGCCGCCTCGGCGAAGGCGGTGTTAAGCAGCCAGGTCTGGTACGTGTCGGAAATGGGCGCAGTGGAGTAGCCGGGATAGCCAATGTTGGTCGCCCAATCGAGCACGTCCTCGAGCACCGCGTACTTGTCCGGCGGCACCGCCTTCTTGTCGTGGGAGATGAGCTGCTTGAGGTCTGGCACGGTCTGAGGGAAGCACGGGAAGTTGTAGAACTCGCTGGCCAGGAAGGCTTCCTTGAAGTTGGCAATGTAGTCGACCAGGAATTTCTGCGCGCCCGGGATATTCTCCGCGAACTTCCAGATCACGTAGCAGTCCATCACATGCTCGAGGCCCATGCGACGCACAGGACCCTTGGCGGCCTTGGCAACGGCGATCTTCTCGTGAATCGCCATCTTCTGATTCTCTCCGGTGCGCGTCACCGAGATGGCGTTGAGCACCAGCGAGGAGCGGCCGGCGAGCATCTGCCGGTTGTTGGAGGAGGCATCCCAAGCCAGCACTTCCGCCGTCATGCAGTCCTCAAAGAGTCCCTTAACGAAGCGCAGGGCCTCCAACGTGTTCTTGGAATTGATGGTGAGGTTGCCGGCCTCGTCCTGCTCATGCGCGCCGAACGAATACATGATCGCGCGCATGGCCACGCCGGTGTCGATCTCGGCGGAGAGACCGATGCCGACCGGAATACGGGTCTTGTCCTTGATCTTCTTGCCGCCGACACGGATGTCGTCCCAGGTGTCCGGCTTCATGCCAATGTCACCCCAGAGATCGGTGCGGTAGTTCACCGGGTCCGGCACGTAGCTGTCGGAGAAGGCGAAGTATTGCTTGGTCTTCGGGTTGTAGGTGCTCTTGATGCCGAGTTCGATCGCCTTGCCACTCGCCTTTTCGCATTCAGCATAGACGTCGTTCATGGGTACAACCTGATCCTCGAACACCGAAGGCGGCATGAGGAGCATGAAGAGGTCGTGGCCCTTCTGGGCGGACACCTCTGCTGCGGCGCGCGACTCGAGTAGAGCAAGATTGATGTTGTCGACGATCACCTCGGTGTCGTTCTTCTTGCCCCATTCCTTGGTGTAGGTGTTGTTGAACCACCGGTCGTAACCGGGGACGAAGTGGCTCCATTGCAGGATTTTCAGTGTCTTGGCGGCCCGTGCAGGCGTGACATGGAAGAACGGGCCGATACTTGCGGCGACGCCCGCGGCAGTCGCCGTCATGATCGCATCGCGGCGCGATAGCCCACGATGAGGTTTCTGGCTTTCCATGGATGTCCTCCCTATCGGTACGTAAGCGGACTTGCCGCTCGAGACCCCTTGGCTGCGGGGTCATTTTCATTCCGGCGCGTCCTTCGAACGGGACGGGCCTTCAGGCAGTGCCAACCGATAATTCCGGACTTGCTCAAATTAATTTACGTGTCGAGGATGCGCCTTTCGCCGGTTGCTGACAAGCAACAGGCGGTCGCAGCCACACCTGCTGCGGCGCAGCAAAACACGTCTATTGTCTCTGATGTGGGCTGCCCTCCACCGTGTCACGCGCCCCGCCTCGACGATCGACCGCGCGCATGGTGAAGAGCATTCGCCCACGGGATTCCGTCGAGGCCATGCTGGTGGCGCAAATGGTTTCGGTTCATGTGATGGCGATGCGATGTGCCCATCACCTTGCGAATGCGGACGATCTCGCTCAGCACGACAGCGCCGCCCGCGCATTGGGCCGGCTCGCCCGCACGTTTCCAGCCCAGATCGAGGCGCTCAACCGCTACCGCAGCCATGGCGAGCCAGCGATCACCGTGCAGAACGTGTCGGTCGGCGACGGCGGCAAGGCCATTGTCGGCAACGTCACGCAGCATGCGCGTGATCGTGTCCGACAAAAACCCGGCATCCGCGGCGCGGAAGGCACGGAAGGCCGCGGGCTCCAGGCGAAGGCCCCCTTCCGCTGTCGCCAAGCAGGCAGCACAGGCATGAGCGATCACATCAGAAACACCGGCCCGATGCTGGCGAGCCCACGTTGTGGCGCCAAAACCCGCGCCAGTGGCGCGTGCCGCTCACCGGCCGTGCAAGGCAAGAAGCGCTGCCGCATGCACGGCGGTGCACATGGATCCGGCGCGCTCAAGGCAAACCAGAACGCGCGCAAGCACGGCCTGTTCACCAGGGATGCGATCGCCGAGCGAAGGCAGATTCAGGCGTTGTTGGGTGAAGCGCGGAGGCTGCTGGAAGAGATGAGGTGAGTGAGCCGTCGCAAAGGATGGCCTTGTCAGATTCTTTTCCATCACTTAGGTTACATGTAACCATTCGAGGAATTTGTCATGGCGTCGGCATCGAAGCCTGGGTCTTCCCGTGCGAAGCCTTCCCGAGTGAAGGTCCGGGAGCATCGTGAAAGGCTGCGCAGGCAAGGACTACGCCCGATCCAGATCTGGGTCCCGGACGTACGTGCGCCGGCGTTTCGTTCGGCTGCGCACCGTCAGTCGCTTGCCGTTGCCGCCAGTTCTCATGGCCGCGACGATCAGGCGTTCATCGATTCCGTCTCTGCATTCAGTGATGATGTGGATGGAAATGAATGAAGCGCGGCGACATCTGGACTGTGGCGGGCGGTAAACACGATGCGGGCAAGGCGAGGCCCGTCGTCATCGTTCAGGACGACAGTTTCGACGCAACTGCTTCCATCACGATCTGCGCGTTTACGACAGATGAGACGAATGCACCGCTCTTCCGGCTCGCTGTCGCGCCGAATGAGCGCAACGGCTTGCGCGCGCCTTGCCGTCTCATGGTGGACAAGATCACCACCGTTCCGAAATCCAAAATCGGAACACGCGTCGGGCGCCTGGACGATGAGGATGTCTTGCGCCTCAATCAGGCATTGCTCGTGTTCCTCGGACTGGCAACGTCTCCGAGAAGCAAAAAGCGGTGAGCTAGGCCTGTATCAGCTTGCGGGCCTTCTTCGCTCGCACTGGCAACCTGCTTTCGATTGAAAACCCGACATTCAGCGCCCGCATGATGGTGGCAATCGTTTCGAAACGCGGCTTGGCACCCGGTGCCAGCGTCTTGTAGAGGCTTTCCCGGCCAAGACCGGACGCCTTCGCGACCTCCGCCATGCCGCGCGCCTTGGCCACGTCACCCATCGCCTTGAGCGCAGGATTGTCGCCCATGTTGCGACGGCACCGGGCCGCCGCTATGCCCCCACGATTTCGCCATACGCATCGTGTTGTTCGACCGCACGACCCTTCCCGTCAGGCTGGCCTTCGGAAAATGGACATGGGCGGTGATTTCATTGGCCGCTGGCGTGCGGGTAGCGGCAGGAGAACGGCACGGCAAGCGAAACCCGGACAGTACAGCGCGAAGGTGCTTGCTTGCGACTCATTGCTGCTCTCGTGTGTCGTCGTCGCTGGCATGGCGACACAAACGGCATGGGCGGAAACAGCCGCGCCGGCCGCGACATCCGAAACAGTCCTGCGGCAGCCTGAGGTGCAGAAGCCAGCGCCGGAAGCTGCCGTTCAAATGCCGGAAGCACGGAAATCGAGTCACGAGGCCAAGGATTTACCTGTACCACAGCTCGTCTTGCCGGGCGATCTGGCGAAGCAGATCGGCCGGAAGATCTGGCTGAATGAAACAGGCGGAAGACGTGATGCGATCACGTCATGGAATGCGAACGAGGAATTCGCTTCCTTAGGCATCGGTCATTTCATCTGGTTTCCTGTCGGCAAATGGCTGCCTTTCGAGGAGAGCTTTCCGGCCCTGCTCGAATTCATGCGCAAGAAGAACGTGCGTTTGCCCGCCTGGCTGGACCAGACGCAAATTCCGGCCAACCCGTGGACAAGCCGGGCCGAGTTCAGGAGGAACGCCAACTCACCGCAGATGAAAGAGTTGAGGCAGTTTCTGCTCGACACCGTGGCGGAGCAGACGCAATTCATGGTGGCGCGGGCGCAAGGTGCGATGGAGAAGATCCTCAAGACGACGCCCGACGGCACGGAGCGCGAACATATCGTCATCCAGTTCACGCGCGTCGTTCGCGCCTCCGAGAATTTTTATCCGCTGATCGACTACATCAACTTCAAGGGCGAGGGCACCAACCCGAACGAAGTCGCCATGAACAGCGAGACCGGGCGGCGGCAGGGCTGGGGTCTCAAGCAGGTGCTGCTCAGGATGAACGGCGTGACCGCCGATCCGAAGGCCGTGCGCGCCGAATTCGCCGATGCGGCGCAGTTCGTCCTGCAGCAGAGGGTTCGCAACCTTCCATCCAACCGTGTCTTCGAGGTCGGCTGGCTGCGCCGCGTCGCGACCTACCGCCGCCCGATCGCGGATCCGGGATCGAGCCCCGAACGGGCTCCGAGGAAATCGTTGCGAGTGACGGCGGCGCGATAGCTTTCCAGGGACAGTTGCCGTTTTGCGCATCCGTGAGGCTGCTTGTCCCGCGACGTTCGTCAGGCAATCGCGGGCTGCGCCTCGCCGACGTCAGCCTTTGGCCCTCTCCGCCATCACCTTATGCCGTCGGCTTAAATGTGGCTGAAGCGCGAGGATCTATGCTGGTCCGATCTGTGACCAAGTTGATGAACTCAAGAGCAGTTCCGTAGAACTTCTTGGCATTCTCACAATCGGCCATTCTCGTGTATTCAAGGCGCCTTTTCTTCTCGTGCAGCTTGCTGGGAGCACTTGTTGTGTTCTCGATCTCGGTTGGTTCGATTTCGTAAGGCGATGCGTGTGTCACTAGATTACGCCATTCCTGCATCTGCCCAATATGCTGGAATAGCCGGTTACCTTTATTGATCTCGATGCCAGCAGCGGACATCAGCATTTCCATCTTGTCCCAGAACCGCCGCGCATTGCGATAACGCTGGAAGTCGAAACCTGAGAAGCGCTCGTGCGAGGGCATCGAGAAAGCAACCGATGCCGAAAAGCTCTCGATTGCGGCGAAAGACAGAACCATCCCTCCGGTAAAGAAGGAAAAGCCCATCGACAGGGTACCAGCCCTTGGCTGCTTATCTGCTATCAAACCCGCTTTGATCAGTTCGGCGGCGGCATGAAGCGTCAGATCCCAATCGTGGTTCTGCGCAGAATATTCGTATATCAAGTCGCTTCCTTTCTTTTGGAAGATTACGGCGACAGTGCACTCAACTGCGGGTGAGAGTTTCGTTCACCGTAATTCCTGCCCTGTTCCGATGATGCGCCGCTCGCTCAGAGCTGTCCTGGCCTCGGCCGCTCAAAGAAACTGAAGTTTCTTCCCGCGATCTCGACGATCGTTACACCGGCGCGACTATCCATGTTCTTGATTGACGGAGGGACGCCAACCCGAGTCGCTGTCCGTCTCCATTTCTTACGGAACTCCGGACCGCTAAATGGCACTCCTGTGGCTTCACAGAGAATCACTGGACCGGACTTGGGAAAATAACTGCGCGAGATCGGTTTGCTTCGCTCATATGCATAAACTGAGTGTTCCAACTCTTCGAACACAGAGGGAGCCTTGGTCAAATCAACCTCTATGCACCCCTCGCGCGTGGTCGTCGGATGCCTGAGAACAGGCCGCCGCCCCAAACGTAACCCTCCTCTACAACTTTGGCCGGGCCAACTGCTTCCATGGCGGGCAGCCATTCACCGATCACATCCTTTTGGGACATCATCAGCTCAAATTGAAATGCTTGCGCCAGCGCGATTGAGTACCACCCAATTTTTCGAGCCTCTGATCGGATCGCATCCGCCTGCGCGGAAGTTAGTCGAGCATCGCGTGGCTTGGTCGTCGCGAACTTCATGTTGTCGAGCACGCCACACAGGCGCCGACAATCATCGTCCCTGAGATACAAAAATCCGTAGCGAAAGAGGGCGCGAAGCTGTCCAATGAATGCTTGGCCCGTCGCATACTTTTGCCCATGAGCCCAACCCTTGTGCCAGCTGACCAGAGTGCGGCTCGTGACGTTGCTGACAAGATGATCGCCGTACTGTCGGTCAATCCGACTCAGATAACGCTCTCGATCAATTCTCACCGCATGACTGAGTTGATGGTGAGTCGACTCAGCGTCAGTTTTATAGGCCTTAATCAGGCTCGCAATCGTAAGTCCCATATCAAATTGACCCCAAGCGAGTGATTGCCGAGGAGATCCATGTCATCAGTATCGGAGAAAATAGCAGGAGTAGAAAGAGGGCAATGATGGCGCCGATGATCCCGGCAATTCCCTCTCCCCGAATGCGGGCACCGAAGGTCTTAACTTCAAAACGAGGATTGGGCATTGGGCGTGGTTCTCCATTTAGAAATCTCGAGAACCAGCCCGAAGGGTCAGCAACGTATTGGTGCTACGCCTGTCAAATTATTGCAAATTCGCTCGCGTGGTTTTGGGAAACGTTCTTTGAATCAATGGCTTGCCTCTTATGCGCGCTCTCGGCAAAAGAGTGCACACAAGTAGTCACGTCGTGATCACCTGCCTAAGTCATTCGTATCAAACGCGAATCTGTGCGCGTCCGATGCGATTCGCCTTTCCAAGAGTGCAACCAAGGCCGAGGTCGCTGCGGACAGTGTAGACTTCGCTGTCGAGTGTAATGGTGACGGTGGTCTTTCCGTCGCGTTGTCCTTCCACGGCGTTTGATTGCAAGGAAAAGACAAACGTGGGGAACGGGGCCCGCATTCGCTTGCACGGGAGATTACGGTGACAGTGCTGGTGGGCCCACGACCGGATCGCCTAAGATCATCCCCGGATGTCGCTGCTCTCGTCCGGACTGCGCTTGCTAGCGGCGCGCGCTCAGTCTTTCGACATTGGCAAGATAGCAGATCTCGTCGATGCACCGATCAAGATCTTTGCATATCTCGGTACCCGTAAAGCGAAGCACGTGCCAGCCCTGCCCGTACAGCCACCGGTCTCGTTGAGCATCGTGCGTCCGATGATACTTAGTCTTGTGGTACTCGTGACCATCCAATTCAATAGCGATCATCTTGTCCGGAATAGCAAAATCAAGTCGATACTTTCCAGCACGATGCTGTGGATACAGATGTAGATCGAGGAATGCCAGTTCATAGAACATTTTTTCGAGCGGCGAGTCGAAGAAGTCTGGCGTGAAGCTGTGTCGGACGGCCGGATCACGATTTAGCAAAGCCGATATGATAGAGTCATCGACAAAGATGGGCAAAACCAGTTTACCATCGGTCGTGGCCCGGCGCGACGATAGATCTACTGCCGGAACAAGGTGGCCTGGCATTTCTGAATATTGCATATCCACGATACGGCATCCGACGCACGGACAATGCCTCGTAGCTCGGCAACCTCGTGAGATGACTCTCATGTCCACAGTCGACGATACGAAAGAGTGGGTGAAGGTGCCGTCGCCCTCCTGCCCTATAATGATTGCCGCGTTCGGCCGTTGGAACAGTCTATCAAGATCTGCCTTGCCGATCGGTCCGCGATAGTCTGCATATCGTGGTCTATCGAGCGCCTCAATGAACGCTTCCCCCTGCTCAGTGAATGTATAGACGAGCAGTCTTTCCTGAAGTTGTCTCCCATCGTCGAGGTCGAGCACCGGGAAATTGCCATCCGCAGTTTGAACAGTCCCGGCCAGAAGCCTGCAACCAAGGCATCCACAGCCATCGCCGGCGCATTCCTTCGTCAGGACGAATTTGCCATAGGTGGACGAGAGAATGACGAAAATTCTCCTAATCGCTTCGGTGTAGACGAGGACATAGCTGTCCGGCATCGCGGAAACTCCAGATCCGGCGAGAATCTTCAGATGGATGGCTCAAATGGCAACTATCTTTAATTGCAAACTTCACCATGGACCACCTTACCAGAAGCCTGCACTGCGACGGCAGGAAGTTGGTGGGGTGCAACGCTCAACCGCAAACGTTTGCAGGAATCGCTAAGTCATCATCAATGGGACCGCGCTACACGTGCGGAGCCGACATACCAATCACAGTCAAGGGGTGGCAAACCGCTGAAAATGATTTCTGAGGCCGCTTTGGCCGCTGGCGCTCCCTAGGGAAGCGAAACAAAATAATGAACTCAATGGCTTACAGAATTGTTTGGGTAAGAGACGCCTCATTGTTTTTCAAGGCGTTTCAGGATGGCCGCCCAAACTGGAAAGTCGACGGCCTAAAATCTCGGCCGGTTTCCCCGGGGATGCAACCATCTCGAATTGCTGTTTCAGGCGGTCGCCTGGACGCTTGGCTTGCGGCCAAGAGAAGAATCTGGTTGTCCCCCGAGACAGCTTCTTTTGCGAGATCATTGTGCAGGCCTCGCTTACCACGAGATCGTACTCCGGACATTTCGAATGTCGCTCATCGGGGTGAAGGCCGACGCGACCGGCCGCGCGGGAGGCCCGTCGCGTGGGGTCTTCCAGCTGAAACAGCGGTTGATAGATCAATTAGTCCAGTTTAAAGAAGTAGTTATGCGAAAACTCGACCCTGAGAAGCACGAAAAGAAACGTCAGGAAATTTTGGGCGCGGCGATGCGCTGCTTCCTCCGGAGCGGCTTGAAAGGTGCATCGACAGCGGAAATTTGCGGCGAGGCGGGAATCAGCCCCGGCCACCTCTATCACTACTTCGAAAGCAAGGACGCGATCATCGCGGCGCTGGCGGAGGGGCGACTCGAGAAGATATCGGAACGGCTAAAGGACATCGTCTCCGGCGGGCGCTCGGTAGTGGCGGCCCTCCTGTCGGAGCTGGAGGGACAGCCCGGGGGGCCGGCGGGGTTCGCCCTGTTCTTCGAGATACTCGCAGAGAGCAGGCGCAATCCCGAATTGGGCAAGATAGTACACGGCCACAACCGAAGCATGCGTGGGCTTCTGGCGGAAGTAGTTCGCTACGGCCAATCGCGGGGCGAGATCCAGACCCAATTGGATCCGGAGGTCGCGGGTGCCGCGATCATCGGGCTTACCCACGCCGTGAAGGCGGTCGCATTGCAGGATCCGAAGCAGGATGCGAGCAAGGTCGTGTCCCTGCTCCAACAGCTTCTGGTTCGCCTGCTTACGACCTCCCTCGAAGACGCGAGAAAAGAACCTGGTCGGACGAAAAAGGCGCTGGCACGATCCAGAGCTTGATCGCCGAGAAGACCCGATGACATTGCCGTCGAGCCAGTCGTATTCGGCGCCCATGCGCCTTGCGGCTAACGGATTTCAGTGCCGTGCTATGGCCGTCACTTCGTCAGTGCGGTGAATACCTGGCTCTCGCAACGGTCAACAATCACCGACATTCGGGTCGTCACGTACTCATTGCCCTTATAGAAGACCGCCAAGGGGCGTCTCCTTGAGAGTTCCGTAGCGCCGCTCCGGAGACATATGATCCACGGGACCGAAGATATTGGATGGGCTCGGATGGGCGCTGAAATCTCATGCGGCTCCGCAAGCTTGGCTTCAGCGGCAGCCTTCTTCAGCGACTCCATGACCTTCGATAGGTCCGGCGCACTAATCGTGGCGCTGGGCAGACGCGCCGGGTCCGAGGAACACGCTGCCAGGAGAATACAGAGCGGCACCCACGAAAGTCGTATCCAGCTCTTCTGCTGATGACTGGTTTTGGGCGACCTCAATTTGAATACGCCGCTCCAATGGCGCCGTTGCTCGCTGGCGGTTGCGGATTCATCGAGAATCTCGATGAAGATCAATCGAGACTTGTGAAACCCACGCCCCGGGCGATTCCATAGCGAACGATTGACGGTTCCCTTTTGTCCGAACCGTCAGCAGGGCCGTGATCGTTTCGCTCTCGATCTTCGCTTCGATTAGACCGTTGACGTTCTGGCCCGAAATCTTGCCTCCCTGGCGGTACTGGCTTTCAAACCAATTGCCCGAAAGCGCGGAGCCCCTTTGATCAATGTTCGCGGTCAGCTCCATTTTGTAAGCATCGCTCGCGCAGCGCACATTCATTTTTACGGACCGCCCCTCGTTCTTAGCTGCGTAATCGACCTTGCAACGGACACGCTCGCGCGGCCCATCCGAAGGCTTCATCGAACCCACGCCGGACCACGAACCGGTCACTTCATCGAAGCTCTGCTGCGCGCAGGCTGGCGCGATGATCTACACTGCCATCAAGAACATTCCCACAATCCGCAAAATGAGCATCCCATACCGAAACATGATCCTGGTCCCCTGCTCGACAACATAGAGCGATCCATCTAACAATTGATTGACACGATGTCACCTGATATTGCATGACTAGATCAATCAATCTAATTATAACTGAAAGGGCCTGACACACAGTTCCATCGGCTCAGCCGGGGATAGGACCCATTGCGTCCGCAATGAGACTTGGATGCAGGCAGCGCCACTGCCAAACTTTTTTAGGAGTGCATACTGTGTCATCAAGCAAAGCTACGGAATTCCTCATCGGCGGTGACATGGCCGTCAAGCGCGTGGGGCTCGGCGCCATGCGCCTCGCGGCTAACGGATTTCGCTGCCCGGCCCGGGACCCTGCCACTGGCCGCGCCGTGCTGCGCCGCGCCGTCGAGCTCGGGGTCAACCTTATCGATACGGCTGCCTTTTACCAGAGCAGCGACAAGGCGGTTCGCGCGAACAACCTGATCAGGCAGGCGCTTCATCCCTACCCGCCGAGCCTGGTGATCGCGACCAAGGTGGGACACGTTTTCAACCGGGACGACAGCCACCGGACCGCCACCGGCTCCGACATGCGGCGACTGGTCGAGGAAAACCTTCAGGACCTCGGCCTGGATCGGCTCGATCTGGTCTATCTGCGAATTGGGGAAATGAGGCCGCCACGCGGCGAGTCGCTGGCGGAACGCTTCGAGGCTCTTGCCGCCCTGCGCGAAGAAGGTCTGATCCGTCACCTCGGTCTCAGCAATATCCACAAGGACCATCTTTCCGAAGCGCGCGCGATCGCCCCGGTTGCCGCCGTACAGAACTACTTCAACTTCGTCCAGCGCGGAGACCTTTGGCTATTGAAGGCGTGCGAGGTTGGGAATATCGCTTTCAGCCCCTTCTTTCCTCTCGGCGGAGGAATGACGATCATCGACGACGGCCGCCTGGCACGGGTTGCGAGCCGGCACGGAGCAACCATCAACCAGATTGCCTTGGCCTGGTTGCTGATTCTCTCGCCGGCAATGATCGCGATTCCCGGCACCGGCTCTATCGGTCACCTGGAAGAAAACACTGCTGCCGGCGATGTCATTCTCACGGAAGAAGACCTTACCGACCTCGCCTCGCCTGACTAGATGAGCCCGTCGACCCGATCGGGCGACTGCGCGTGGGGGTCTGCCGGTCCCAGGCATCCCGTTTTGATTCGACTGATCGCTCTGAAAAGGCGCTATGTGCCACCCGGTCACCTGCGCGGCAGGAGCCCCTATGGAGGGATACGCTCGGCGCGTGCCCCTCCGACCATCTTCAAACTCTCTTAGACGATGCATAAACAAGTGATGGAGAGAACCACAAGATCGGGCAGATCACGAAATAATTATAGAGCAATCAGTCTATTTTTATTGACGAGGCACTCGATCTGCCTAAAAGGTCCGCCTCGGAGCGTCGCCTGTCTGGTCTTTTTGAGGAAAACGAGTCCCAGACCTCCCCGGACGGGCGGCGCTCCACCCAGTCTCTCTCGAAGAACGTAGTTTTAAATCGATGAAGTCTGTTCAGAGGCCCTCGCCTGCCCTGCTTATGCCGATCCTCATGGCAGCGCAGGCCGCATGCGATCATCCGTTCGCTCAGTCCCTCGAGAAGACACATACCTCGCGAGACGCTCGCAAAATGCGGCGCCTGCCGCCGCACTTCAGGCAGATCAAAGGAAGAAGGACATCCACATGAAAACACACTTAAAGCTCGCAGCGGCAGCCGCCGCAATTCTTGCCTCAATCCCCGCGTTTGCCGCCGCGGGGCAGGCGTACCTGCCGCCGCAGAAGGCGGTCGCGATTCTCGTTGACGGCGCTCCCTGGTCGGCCGATTCGCCAAACGGTAGGAGCTTCAAGCTCACGCTGAACAAGGACGGCACCGGCAGCATACGTGCGACGCTGTTTACGCAATCCGTCACCTGGACGGTCAAAGGCGATGCAATGTGCCTCTCCGGCACCACGATGTCGAAGTGCCTTCGGTTCCAAGAGATTTCTGGAGGGCTTCAGGCTTGGGAAGGGGACAAGCCTGACCTGAAGATCAGCCGCTAAAGGCTTAGTAGCGGCTTCATTCGCGGCGCTCGGCAGCGCCGCCCGAGGCGCTCCTGCCATCGCCTGGAGGTCGCAGCCTGCCGCGCGCGGCCTCTAGTGCCAAGGATGCCGGAGCCCGGGACTAATCTTCAACTACCAACCGAGAGCTACGATGAGAAGAGTACAATACGACCGTTACGGCGGACCTGCGGAAATGCATTTCGGAGAGTTCGACTTACCTCTGCTTGGGCGCAACCACGTGCGCGTTGCCGTCCGGGCCGCGGCGATCAATCCCTTTGACTGGAAGCTTCGCCAAGGGGCGATGAAACTCTTCATGAATAGGTCATTTCCGAAAGGGATGGGTACCGATTCTGCCGGGGTCGTCGAGGCCGTCGGAAACGACGTCACCACTGTTCGTGTCGGGGATGAAGTCTTCGGCACCATGGACTTCAAGAAGTCGGGCGCCTTCGCGGAACAGGTCACCCTGGACGCCAATCTTGTAGCAAAGAAGCCCCCGCAGCTTTCCTTTGCCGAAGCAGCCTGCCTTCCCATTCCGGCGATGACCGCCTGGGCTGCGGTCGTCGACCGAGCTCGAGCACGGCCTGGCTCAAGTATATTTGTGAATGGCTGCGCGGGCGCGGTCGGCTCGTCCGCCGTGCAGTTGGCGATCACCCACGGAGCACGCGTTGCCGGGACAAGCGGGCCCACCTCCATGGCAAGCGCAAGCGCGGCGGGTGTCCAGCCGATATTCGCGTACTCCAACAAGAGTGCGTACCTTAATGGCGAAAAGTTCGACGCCGTGTTCGATACCCTCGGAACGCTCGGTGTTGGCGACGGCCTTTCAATGCTCAACCCCGACGGCGTGTTCGTCGATATCAATCCGACAGCCCCGAGGCTCATTCGAGGAATGGTGTCGCGACGCTATAAACTCGCCTTCGCGACCATGGGAATCAAGCACCTCTCGGCAATCGCTGAACTTGCTTGCAAGGGTGCGTTGAGGCCAGCCGTTGGCGTGGAGGCGCGCTTCGAAGACGCTCTGAGTACACTGACGAAAGCGGAACTAGGACCAAGGCTGTCCGGCAAGGTCGTGTTGCTGATGAAAACATAGGACACGATCTTGATCCTCAATCTTGATCCTTCCTGACGATCCCGAGGGCACATCAGACCCGCGTTGGCTCGACACCGCTGCATACATTAAGTTCAACGCGGCGTAGGGCGAGCTTGCCGGCGAACACATGCGTTGACAGCGTTATTTCATGATACCAATATCTACGCATTCTCCTTAACGATGACGTTGCTTGAAGGGATAGTTTGAAGTGACCATTGTCGTGTCGGTCAAGTATGTTCTCAAGCCCGGAAAGCGGGATGAGCTTTTGTCCTTCGTGATGGACAATGTAAAAAACACAAGGAAGGAGAACGGAAATCTAGCCTATTCCCATTATCCCTCTTTAGAAAACGAACAAGAGATGTTCGTATTCGAGATGTGGGAGACCTTGAAAGATTTGGAAAACCACATCAACATGCCGCATTATGTGGCATTTGATGACAGGAGAAAACCTCTTCTGGAATCCTATGAAGCCCAAGTCTATGAGGCGACGTTGTGCCGCTCAACGAACAAAGCTCCCAGGGCCAATTGACCCAGCACGAGGCCCTCGGCCAGGAAACAGCTCTTCTCCCGGCTGCAATCGTAGGAAGACCCAACGCCCTTGGCAATGATCGGTAGAATTGGAATTGCATCCCAGCCTACACACCGCGATGCTGGCGCTTTTTCGCCGACGCCTTGTTCGATGGAGGCCGCAGGAAGCGCGAGATAGCGATCTTTAGCATCTCGGTGGTGTTCGCCGCGTCCAGCCCAGGATCCCGGATCGTCATCGCCTTGGCGCCATCGATGAAGCTGATGAGGATCGACGCTGCCAAGTCCGGATCCAGGTCGACATCGACTTGGCCGCGCTCTTGGCCTTCCTGCAAGAGCTTCGCGAGCAACGCCCTAATTTCACAATGACGCTCGCGCAGGATTTCGCCGATCCCGGGATTACGGGCGGATTCCGCAAGCAAATCGAGCATGAAAGTCCCCTTCGAACGGTCGCCGCCGAAGATCCCGCGCTCCAGCTCTGCGAGGAGCGCCGTGACCACGTCGGGCCCTTGAGCGATAGCGCTGAAGATCTCGGTGGCCATCGCCAGTCCGAATACGGTGATGGCGCTGACGATCGCCTCCTTGCTCGGGAAATAGTGGTAGAGGTGTCCGGGGCTGATCTTGGCCTCTGCACAAATGTCGGACGTGCTCGCGCCTCTAAAACCGTCCCGCACAAAACAGCGTGCTGCAGCTTGCAGAATTTGCTGCCGTTTCTCTTCGTGCTTGACCGGATCGAGTTTCCTCATAGTCACCTACCTTAATTTAGAGCGCTCCGTCTATCATAGAGTGGGTCACTATGCGAACACATTTGATAGATAGATTGATCAATCTAGTATTAGAGATATTCAATCCCGGAGGATCCTACGTGAGCGATCAGCAACCCCGGCCCAGCAGCGGTGAAACCGGAACCCTTGGCGCAGGCCCAGCCGCTCCCGATGTGCCGCCGCCCAGCGAGCCGGCGGCGGCCGCGGCTGAGGTCGAGACCGCGAGATTCGCGTCCAACCAGGAAGAAACCTCGCCGAAGCCCGACGCGCCCAAGGTGGAGGCCGTCGCGACTGAAGCGCCAAAACTTGAAGCGTTACAGGGTGAAGCTCCCGCGATCGACACCGGAAAGCCGGAAGCACTGCGCTTCCCCCGTAACGTGACGATCATGTCGCCTGGCGACCGCCTCGGCGCCGGCGCAAAGGCTGCGCCGGCAGAAGCATCGTCCGGCAAGCGCCGGTTCGGAGCGATGGCCGCCGTACTGGCGCTGGCGACGGCGGCGGGTGCGATTGGCGGCGGGCTGGCAACCGCAGGCATTGGAAAGTTGATGGCCGGAGGGGCGGTTTCGGCTGCGGCGCCGGCGAACGACCATGCGCTGGAGGCCTCCGTGGCGCGGATCGATGCAGATATCGCAGCTCTGAAGGCGAGCATCGATCATACTGCCAAGGCGGACGCCACCCAGTTCAACAAGGCCAGCGATCGCCTCGACAAGGTCGAGAAGGCGTAGGCCGAGCCTGCCGTGAAACTCGCCAAACTCAGCGAAACCGTCGACAAGCTGCGCGTCGCCCAGGCGTCCGCGACGACGGCTGCCGCCGCGCCGCTTGCCGCGAAGGACGTGACTGGATCGATGCCGCAGCAAGCTGCAGCCGCACCCGCTCCTTTGCCTTCGCCCAAGCCCGAACTTGCACGGCCGCCGACCGTCGAAGGCTGGATATTGCGGGACGTCGCCAACGGCATCGCACTGATCGAAAGTCGTGGCGGCATGTATGAGGTCTATGCCGGCGACCCCGTGCCCGGCCTCGGCCGTGTCGATGCCATTCGCAAGCAGGACGGCCGCTGGGTGGTCGTGACCAGCAAGGGCCTGATCATCGCGCGCTGAATATTCCTTCATTCTCGCGTGAAGCTGCCCGGTCGGAGCAAAACAGAGCGCATGCACGGGCCTGTCGTGCCGAAGTATCGGCCATGAGCACGAAGCTATCTGCCCCAAAGAGTATTGCGCGCCCGACCTCGCGGGCTCTGCCCACCGGACCATAGTTGGCGACGCCCCTCGCCTCCTGCGCCCGTGCCACCGAGAGTGCGATGGCGATGGCCGCGAAGCCACCGCTCGCAGCAATGATGCCACCCCGAAGAAGGATCGCCGGTGGTAGGCGTGGCGATCGATTGAGGCCAGGCAACCGCGCTTGAGTGGCTGCGGCACAGGCCGCCTTCATTCTGGTGCGCCTCTCACTGGTGCGCCTCTGTCCGAGCTTCCCTACTTGTAATTTTCTATCTGTATGCTGTCTTTCTCAACACCAGCTTCATTTAGGGCTTCAACGACAGATGCAATGAGCCTGCTCGAGCCGCATACATAGAAGATCACATCATCGCTCCGGCCTCTCGCCACATTCTTGACGGTATCGACGAACGCCTCCGGACGGACGGCATTATAGTCCGATACAAGCGGCTTCAACTCCTTGCGATACAGGAAATCGCCTCGCTGTACCTGAACCAGCGTCATCGGATAGTTGCCCGCCTTGTGTGCTTCCAAGATCATGGAGCGGAAGGGTGTCATCCCCACTCCGCCCGCTATGAAAACCAAGCTTGCAGGTCTGCTTTCAGGCAGTTTGATGTGTGCGCCTGTGCCAAACAGGCTGATCTTATCGTTTGGTTGGAGCGCGCTCATTTTTTCCTTGAATTTGCTTTTTGAGCCGACATGCATGCTGAACATGAGCTCCGGATCTCCAGGAGCTGAAGCGAAGGACAGCTCGCGTATCGAGCCAAGGAAGAAGTCGAGCGCACCGCCGACCCTCAAATGGGTATACTGACCAGCTCTATATTTGACTCCGGTTGCATCGAAGAAAAACGAGTAGACGTCGTCGTATTCGTGGACCTTTCTCGTAAAGGTGATTTTCATACGTGGTACTTGCTTCCTTGTTTTCCTGGTCTGTTTTGTCTTGACCAAAGGCACTTATGATTCGAGGCCGACCATGGCTGCGCTTTCGCGCCACAGTCGATCCTGACCGTCCCGGCTTCGCGCTAATTCGGAGGGGTCGGGAAAGGTCGGTTCGCCCTTGACCAGGGAAATGTAAATCCGGCCGTCGGGCGGGGTGATTGCCCCTAGAGCGACGTCAGCGAGCATTTTGCCGGAGTGTTCGGGTGTATTCATGACGAACTCGGGACGGAACAGGCCGATCAGCGGAAAGACCGTACGCGTCAGGACTTTGACGAACGCTCTCTGCAAAGCGGACGCGTCACGCCCCGCAACGCCGCCGGTAAGTCCGGGATTGAAGGCAACGACGCTGATCTGACGAGCCTTCGCCTCGTCGAGTTGGGCGAAGGACAGCGCCGTCATCAGATTGCATAGCTTTGAAGCCGTGTAGGAGCGTATGCCCACGCCGGAACCATTTTCGGTCGGGTGGGCCCACTCCTGCAGGTCGAGCGTCTTAGGCGCGATCCGCTTGAGGGGAGGATCGTGCATGTTGCTCGAAGTGATCAGCAGGCGGCCGTGATCGGCCATATGCGGCAGCAGGAGCCGGGCCAGCAGATAGTGGGCAAGGTGGTTCACCGCGAAGGTCAGGCCATAGCCCTCCGCGCTCTGTTGCTTGGCGTCCGACCCATGGATGCCGGCGTTGAGGACCAGAACGTTGATGCGGGCGTCCCCGAGTTGCCGCGTCACTGCATCTGCAAATTCCCGGACACTGGCGAGCGAGGCCAGATCGAGCGGCGTGACCTCGACGCCACTTGGCACTGTTCGCCCGCTACCACGGGCACCGATGATGACTCGCGTGTCGGGCTGGGCGGCAAAGTGCTGCAGGGCATGAGCGCCAAGTCCGGCTGTGGCTCCGGTCATGACAACGACGCGCTGCGGTTTAGCTTGGTCCATGGCTTATCGTCCCATTCTGATCTGTGCAGGCTGCTCCGCCGGCCCAGGCAGAAGAGCCCTTGAGCAAGCTCATGCGGCGCAGCGCACAGCGCGCTGCCGGAGAGCTCCTATCGTCGCCAGGCGCGATCCGGCCTTCGGCGCTCACCTCGGTGATCATGGCGGCTGACCTCCCGGGCCCTGGCGGCTGCAAAAGCTTCTGCGCTGGCGTAGCGGCAACCAACGTCCCTGCCGGAGGCTCGGCGAGAATGTTTTGCCAGGTGGCGTTCCAATGGCTCAAACCGGTCACCTGCCCTCTGAAGGCGTAGTCCAGGAATGCGAGGGTCAGATCTGCTGTGGCCTCCTTGACCATCGGGTTCAGCGCCGGGCCTCCGACGAGAGGGCGATCCGTGAACATGCTATGAGACCCGCCTTGGAACACGGCCAGCAGCTTTCGCGGGTTGGCAGTTGCGTTGAAGATTGCCACGCGATCGCTGGCGGGCGAGTAAAAGCCCGGAATTCTTATGATGTCCTCGGTAGACGTCACGTGCAGAGTCGGCACGTTGATATTGGCGAGCACGCCGGTCAGGTCCTTTTCGCCGTAGAAGGGCGGCGCGGAAATCACGATCGCAGCCCGATAGCGTTGATCGCGGAACTGGACCCACCGTCCATTACGGATGACCCGCGCGCCGACAGCCAGCAATGTGGTGTTGGCCCCGTACGAATGCCCTGCGGCGACAATGCGGTGCTGGTCAATGAGGCCGGCATAGGGACTCGCGTTGGAGAGAATGCGGTCGAGCGCAAACTGCAAATCGACGGCCCGCGCTGCCGCTTCGCCGTCCTGTGCCGCGGCTTGAAGGCGATTCACGATCCCAAGGGGATTGCCGAACCAAACCCCAGAGTCGCTGCCGGTGTGCTGAACATGCAGGCTGGCGATGCCGTGTGCGGCCCACTGTCTCGCAAGATAGGTGTAGCCATTGCGGGTACCTCCGATACCATGTGAAAACACGATCAACGGCACCCGGCCGGAAGATGCTTCACCAGGCCAATACAGGCGCGCAGGGACTCGGCGTCCCCGAGAAGTATCGACCCAATCAAAGTCGACGGTGCGAAAGGGCGCCACCTCTTGTTTGGCAATAGCAACCTGCGCATCCGCGCCTTTCGCTGGAAGCGCGGCGACGAGGCACGCCAGTAATACGGCATTGAGCTGACGTCTCATGTCCTTTGCTCCTTGGGAGATGATGTCCTTGAGAGGTGCGCGCGGCGATCGTTTGGTTTCTCGTTGCAGACGCGGGGAGATTTCGAAGTCCATTTGGGCGAGCGAGTTAGAGCAAACATTGGAGACTATGCGGGCGCCTAATTCGTGCGGCCCGGGGGCCATGGTTTCAGTCCGCGGCAAGTATTTTCGATCTCCGGCGCGGTCACCCGACGGATGATGCCTTTGCCCCGCAACACGGATGCGAGGCACCATCTGGACACACCCGAAGTTGTTCGCAGATGCATTCGGGGCCACTCATCCCAATTTACGCATTACGCAGTTGCTCATATTACTAGAGCGTACTATCTATCAATTATCAACCAAACCCACGCGCGTCAACATATATTAGATCAATTGTTCTAATTATGGCTCCCACCCCTCGATCAGGTCGAGCGCCTCACAATTCACCGTTCTCATTAAGAAGGCGCGCTCTGTGCAACCTAACGTAAAGGCCATTTTGCGAACACATTGTAGTTAGATAGATCGATCGCTCTAGTAATAGAAATGGAAACGATTATGGGTTTTTGTCCTGCAACGAAAAGCTTCCTTCCAGAGCGTCGTTTACCCTGGGCGAAAGCCGGCGCGGCGGTCCGGGCTTTGCTTACGAGGGCCACCATCAGGGCCGTCATTCTCTATGCGTCCTCTACAGGACCCTCGGCCGCTGAAGACGGCGATATCCGCGCTGCCTATGAGGTGGCGTTTGCAGGCCTCACCATTGCGCAGGCCGACGTCCTGGCTGCCGTGCGGGGCGGCGCCTACAAGGTCAGGGTCAACTATCGGACATCCGGAGCGGCGAGGCTGATGGGTTCGGCGACTGGAGAGGCAGTGTCGAGCGGCGCTTACAAGCGGGGCCGCCTTATTCCCGCGACTTTCGACCTTGCCCATCAAGGAAGCCAACGAGTGCAAAAGATTGGACTGACCATGTCAGATGGGAAGGTCAGCGCAATGTCGATCGATCCGCCCGCCAAATCAGAGAACATCAACGTTCCCGTCACGTTAGAGCATCTCAAGAATATCACCGACCCCTTGAGCGCTCTATTGCTGCCGGCGGTTGCTCAGGACGGGAAAAGTGAAGCCGGAGTCTGCGATCGCACGGTGCCGGTCTTTGATGGCCGGCGCCGTTTTGACGTCTCTTTGAAGAGCAAGGGGACGCGCATGGCGAACAAGGGCCCCTACGTTGGGCCGCTTACGGTCTGCGAGCTACGGATAACACCCATCGCGGGAGAAATGCGCAGCGAGAGCAGTTCACAGGCCAAGAGGCCGAATGGAGCGCTCGGCGACGTCGAGCTGGCGTTCGGAGTGGTCGATGCGCAGAGGATTTATATCCCCGTCTCGCTCTCAGCGAAGGTTGGCTACATGACGCTCGAGGCTCGCCTCACACAACTTTCGAGCTCTGGTTCAAGATAAAGAACGCCCGGCAACTTCGCTATTCGTCCAAGCTAGAAACTTTAACCGCGCATATATACGTTTCTTGTATAGATCGAGTAATCGATCTATGATCGATATCGAACGGGAGGCGCCCTTGAACTTCACTTCGGATGGCTCACTTCAAGCGCGCTCGGCAACGCTCTTGGCGTCTGACGAGACGACGCATGAATTCGCTGATCAGGGATCGCCGGATCAGATTCGAGTGCGGGCGCCCAAGACGTGGCCAGTCTCAGACCACTTTGACGGGCGACGCTTCCATAACCCCACTCTTCCAACGGGTTTCGCGCCTACGTTTTCGAGCGCGATGAAAATGATCTTTGACAAGAGAAGCCGGTGGCCAGATGCAGTGGAGAATGCGTCAGTGCCCAGGCTGCGCGCGATGTGCGGCACCAATGACATTGCCATAACCTTCGTGAATCACGCCACGTTCTTGATTCAGTGCAAAGGCTTGAACATTCTGACCGATCCCATCTGGTCGATGCGTGCAAGTCCAATCCAATGGCTCGGTCCAAAGCGCGTCAGGGAGCCCGGCATGGCCATCGATGAATTGCCGCGCATCGATCTCATCCTGATCAGCCACAATCACTACGACCACCTGGACATAGGTACGCTGCGTTGTCTTCAGCAGAAGTTCTCGCCAGTCGTGCTGGTGGCCGCTGGCGACGGAGAATTGGTCCGCTCTATCGGATTTACCAATGTTTGCGAGTTTGACTGGTGGGAGGAGCTCCAAATCAGGCCAGGCTGCAAAGTGACCTTCGCACCGACACAGCATTTTTCGGCGCGCGGGATCCGGGATCGTCAAAGGAGCCTTTGGGGCAGCTATCTGATTCAGGATGGTGATCGCCGGGTCTATTTTGGGGGAGATGGGGGCTATTCCACCCACTTTTCTGACATCAGGAGACGACTTGGGACTCCCGACGTCGCGATGCTGGGCATCGGTGCATATGAGCCACGCTGGTTCATGAGCCCTATGCATATGAATCCCGCTGAAGCTGTCCAGGCGCATCGAGACCTTGGCGCCACGCAAAGCATCGGAATGCACCACGGGACCTTTCAGATGTCTGCGGAAGCAATTGACCGTCCGCTGGTGGACCTGGCCGCCGCGATCAGGATGGCTGGCATAGATGAGACCTCGTTCATCACTCTCCGGGAAGGAGAAACACGAATCTATCGCGCGAACTGAGAAGACTGCAGCCGCCCACTCATTGGTATTCTTCGGAGTCTACAAAGATGTCACCTGTTAGACGGGCAGCGCTTGCAGCAGCACTGTGCCTAGTAACGGCGGGTTGCGCGACAGCGCCGCTCAATCGGGCAGGATCGCTCGCGACCTACGATGATCTCAAGGCTTCGGATGGGGTTCTCACGAAATCTGTCCTCCGCGTGGATAAGGACTATGTCCTTGCAGCGAAGACCGTTCGGCTTGTGCCGACGCGCTTCTCCGCGACTGCTGCGGCGGGCGTTCCATTCTCGGAGGACCAGCGCAGACTCATCGGCAATGCCATAGACCGGGCAGTGTGCGTTGGATTGAGCGAACGGTTTCAGATCGTCGGCGGGGCTGAACAATCAGATCTGATCGCGCACGCCGTTATCACCCACGCTGCTCCAACAGACCCCGCGGCGGCGGGCGCATCCAAGGTCGTGTCCGTGGTGCCGACCATCCTCCTCCCCGGGGTACCCGTGCCCGTTCCACGCATTCCTATCGGACTGGGAAGCCTGTCGGTGGAGGCTGAGGCCAAGGACCTTCGCGGCAAGCAGAAAGCCGCCATGGTGTGGGGACGCGGAGCGAATTCCTTCACGAGCGCCGGACGGGTGTCGGCGGACGGAGACGCATACGATCTCGCGAGCGCATTTGGCGCCGACTTCAGCAAACTGCTCGTCTCTGGTAACAGTCCGTTCGGCACTGGGCCATCACTCCCATCGGCGGAGAGTCTAAGCACCACGTTGGGCGGCGCGCCAAAGCAAGCCGCCTGCGAGGCATTTGGAAGAGCACCAGGCGTGGCGGGGCTGATCGGGGAGCGAATTGGAGTCCCCCCCGACTGGACTGATAAGGGCACGGCTGCGCAATCGCCTCCAGCGTCGAACTGATCCTGCTGAATAACGCGACGACGCCACCCGGCTCCTTCATTGACTCGGGCAAGTCGCCTCCTATAATTAGAGCGATCGATCTATAATGAGGAGAAGGTACTTGTCCCTATCTGCGCCAAACCGGAGGATTGTTGTAGCCGAACCGGTGGACTTTCCCGTGCTGGCAACGTCTGGCGAAGGCGCTGCTCCTCCGCGTCGGCGCCGGGGCTTCCTTGTTGCCGCGGCAGCGATTGCAGCAATTGTGGTCGCCGTGATGGCGGTTGCCATGGTGAATCGTCGCGCATCGACCGCGACCATTTCAGTTCAACAGGCCCCTGCATTGACGGCCACGAGCGCAATCCCCCGTGAGCTGACGTGGGACATGGCGATGGAAGCATCTGGCACGATCGCGGCATGGCAAGAAGCCAATATCGGAGCGCAGATCGGCGGCTATCAGCTGTCCGATGTACTTGTAAACGTCGGCGATCAAGTCAAGAAGGGCCAGGTGCTTACGCGGCTCGATCCGAACCTGTTGCGCGCGGACGAAGCTCAGTTGAAAGCTCGATATGACCAGGCCGAAGCAAATTGGCAGCGCGCGTCGAGCCTAAAGGGCCGTGGTTTTCTCAGCGACAAGGATGCCTTGCAGCAGGAGACCGAGGCGAAGACCGCAGAGGCGCTTCTCGCAGCGAAGCAGTTGCAACTGAAATATACCGAGGTTGTCGCGCCTGATGACGGTGTCATCAGCTCACGAACGGCGACGCTCGGCGCCGTTGTCCCGGTCGGACAGGAACTGTTCCGCCTGATCAGGCAGAACCGCCTGGAATGGCGGGGCGAACTCACGGCCGCACAACTTGCGCAAATCGTACCGGGTCAGCGCATTATCCTGGCGTTGCCGGACGGCGCCACCGCCGCTGCAAAGGTTCGTCAGACAGCGCCCTCTCTGGACCCGCAGTCGCGCCTCGGCGTGGTCTATGCCGATCTCGAGCCCGGAAGTCGCGCGCGGGCCGGGATGTATGTGAGCGGAAGAGTTATATTGGGCGAAAGTCAAGCACGCGTGATCCCGTCCGAAAGCGTCGTCATACGTGACGGACGCAGTTACGTGCTCAAGATCGCGGACGGAAACTCGAGACCACGTGTAGCACTTCAAGCCGTGACCATCGGGCGTCGGCAAGGCAGCGATGTCGAGATTACTTCCGGCATTGAGGTCGATGACCGGGTGGTTGTCCAGGGCGCCGGCTTCCTCAAGGACGGCGACATAGTGCGATTGGCTGCGATGAGCGATTCCAGTTCGGTCTTCACTGCTCAGGATAGTGATTCCAACCAATGAATATGGCGACGTGGTCGATTCGAAATCCGATCCCCGCGATCATGCTGTTCGCGGTCTTGGCACTTGCCGGGTTCTGGGGCTTCAAGGTGTTGCCAATCCAGAGCTTTCCGGATCTGGACCTGCCCGTCGTCAATGTCACCTTGATTCAGCCAGGGGCGGCGCCTTCCCAACTCGAGACGGAGGTTGCGCGCAAAGTCGAAGACTCGCTTGCGACGCTCGGCGGCCTCAAGCATCTGCGAACGTCGATCACGGACGGCCAGGTCGCCATCCGGGTCGAGTTCGTGCTCGAGAAGAATCTGTCGGAAGCCTTGATCGAGACCAAAGACGCAGTCGACCGTGTACGTTCGGAACTGCCCTTGGACGTTCAGCCACCAACTGTCAGCGCGCAGCGGGCGGGTAGCAACGCCCTGCTCGTCTATGCCATATCGTCCACGCGCTTCGACGAAGAGGCCCTGTCGTGGTTCGTCGATGATACCATCGCAAAGATAATCCTCGGCGTGCCCGGCATAGGTCGCTTTGAGCGTGTCGGCGGCGTGCAGCGGGAGGTGCGCGTTGAGGTTGATCCCGTGCCTCTGGCCGCACTTGGGCTCACAGCAGCCGATGTCTCGCGCGCACTACGCCAGGTTCAGCAGCAATCCTCGGGCGGACGGGCCCAGTTAGGTCAGAACGAGCAGGCCGTCCGCACGACGGCCATCGTGCGCCAGGCCTCAGATCTTGCCGCGCTTCCGATCACGCTCGCGGGCGCACCCAAGGTGCGCCTCGATCAGGTTGCAGATGTTCAAGACACCATCGCTGATCGCACGCAAGTCGCTTTGCTGAACGGCGAACCCGTCGTCGGATTCAGGATATTTCGAGCCAAAGGCTTCGATGAGGCGAGCATCGCCGACGCGGTTCGGAAGGCGATGGAGCAACTACAGTCGACCGATCCAACGCTGCATATCAAGCAGATCTCGGGCTCGATCGACTATACGCGCGAGCAGTATGCGGGCTCGATGCATATGCTCTACGAGGGCGCGCTGCTGGCGATCCTTGTCGTCTGGTGGTTTCTGCGCGACTGGCGCGCGACGCTTATCGCCGGCGCGGCCCTTCCGCTATCAATCCTTCCCGCCTTCGCCGCAATGGCATGGCTGGGGTACTCGCTCAATACCGTGACGCTGCTCGCGCTCGCGGTCATCGTCGGGATCCTTGTCGATGACGCGATCGTCGAGATCGAGAATATCGAGCGCCATCGCGCAATGGGCAAGCCGATGCGTGAGGCGGCAAGCGAAGCCGTAACCGAAATCGGGCTCGCGGTTGTCGCAACGACGATGACGTTGGTCGTCGTGTTCCTGCCCACAGCCTTGATGAGCGGCATTTCTGGAATGCTCTTCAAGCAATTTGGGTGGACGGCGGTCATCGCGGTGCTGGCATCCCTGCTCGTCGCGCGTTTGCTCACGCCGATGATGGCTGCGTATCTGCTCAAGTCACGACCGTCGACGGAGCACAAGGACGGTCCACTCATGACAACATATCTCCGGGCCGTCAGCTGGTGCCTGGGCCATCGGAAGACTACGGCGGCGGGGACGATATTGTTCTTCGTCGCTTCGCTCGCGCTTATACCGTTGATCCCCACCGGATTGATCCCTCCGGCGGACCGCGGTTCTACGACGGTGAATATCGAGCTTCCTCCCGGAAGCTCGATACAGAACACGCTGAGAGTTGCCGAAGATGTGCGCGCCGCGCTGAAGGACGTGCCTGGGATCGACAATGTGTTCACGACGGTCGGCGACTCCCAACAACTGGGGCCGGGAGCGCAGCAAGCTGGCGAGGTGCGTAGAGGCGCCATGGTCCTTATGCTGGCCCCCCGCGGCCAACGTGAAGGTCAGGTCGCGATCGAGAACCTCGTGCGCCCCAGGCTTCTCGCCATCCCCGGCGCGCGGTTCGCGATCGGCAGTGGCGGCCTCGGCGAGAAGATCCAATTCATTCTCTCAAGCGACAACGTGGAGGCGCTCAGAGCCAGCGCGGAGGCGCTCGAACAGGAACTGCGAGGCGTCGGCGGGTTCACCAATATCAAGTCTACAGCCAGCCTCGAACGTCCCGAGGTCATTGTCCGTCCCGATCTGCTGCGGGCGGCCGATCGCGGTGTCAGCACCGCCTCGATTGGTGATGTGGTCCGAATAGCAACGAGTGGCGACTTCAACACGCAGGTCGCACGTCTTAATCTTGATAGCCGGCAGGTCTACATCCGGGTGCGTGTCGCGGACGCGGCGCGGCAGAAGATCGATACGCTTGTGAACATGCGTGTGAATGGTCGGAACGGTCCAGTTCCATTGTCGAGCGTTGCTGCGATCTCGGTTGAAAGCGGCCCCTCACAAATCGACCGTTATGATCGCCGTCGCTACGTAACCGTTGAGGCCGATCTCGGCGGCATGGCGCTCGGAACCGCGCAAGCTAGAGCCATGGCTCTGCCCGCGATCCAGAACCTACCGTCGGCTGTAAATCTCATCCGAACCGGCGATTCCGAGCTTGCTGGCGAACTTGCGGCTGGTTTCGGTATGGCTATCGTCATCGGCATTGTTTCCATGTTTTGCGTGCTTGTGCTGCTGTTCAAGGATTTTCTCCAACCCGTGACCATTCTCTCGGCGCTTCCGCTTTCCGTCGGCGGCGCTTTCGTCGCGCTGCTCATCGCGCGCAGTCAACTCAATCTTCCGGTCATGATCGGATTTGTGATGCTGATGGGTATCGTGGCGAAGAATTCCATTCTGCTGGTCGAATACGCGGTCGTCGGTATCCGCGAACGCGGCCTTTCGATGCATGAAGCGCTGGTTGACGCGTGTCACAAGCGCGCGCGCCCTGTTGTCATGACCACGATCGCGATGATCGCAGGCATGCTGCCGATCGCACTGGGATTTGGTGCCGACGCGAGCTTCCGTCAGTCGATGGCGATAAGCGTTATCGGCGGCCTGCTGACATCGACAGCGCTCTCTCTGTTGGTCGTGCCCGTGGCATTCACCTACGTCGAAGGATTCGAAAGGTGGATCATGCGTCTCCATAAACGCTTCGTCTTTTGGCGAAAATTCAAAGCGTACCAAGCAACAGGTTAGTCTCAACCCAAGCGGCGGAAGCGCCATAGGAACCAAGCCGTGGACAGTCTAGTCGAACCCTCGCGACTTGCCGGCATCGAGCCGGGCACCATCTCCATCACGAACGTCAATCTCTCGCTGGGATCAGGCGCCGCCCGCGTTCATATCCTGAAGGATATCAGCCTTCGTGTGGCATCGGGCGAGGCGATCGGCCTGGTCGGACCGTCGGGTTCGGGCAAGTCGACCTTGCTGATGGTGATGGCGGGGCTGGAGCGCCCTGACAGCGGAGAAGTGGTGGTGAGCGGCGCGCCGTTCGATGCCCTCGATGAGGATGCGCTGGCCCGCTTCCGCGGCCGCCAGGTCGGCATCGTGTTCCAGTCGTTTCACCTGATCCCGACCATGACGGCGCTGGAAAACGTCGCGGTGCCGCTGGAGCTTGCCGGCAATCCCGACGCCGCCAAGCGCGCGACGCAGGAACTGGCCTCAGTCGGGCTCGGCGATCGCCTGCATCATTATCCGACGCAGCTTTCCGGCGGCGAGCAGCAGCGCGTGGCGCTCGCCCGCGCGCTTGCGCCCGATCCCGCGATCCTCGTCGCGGACGAGCCGACCGGAAATCTCGACGAAACGACCGGCGGGCAGATCGTCGACATGCTTTTCACCAAACATGCCGAGCGCGGCATGACACTGGTGCTGGTGACGCATGATCCTTCGCTCGCGCAGCGCTGTGATTCCGTGGTGCGGCCGCGCTCGGGCCGGATCGAGGAACATTCATGAGCACCGTCTGCGAACCAGTCTACCCACGCCGCGCGTCCTGGCTGGCTCTCCGCTATGCGCTGCGCGAGTTGCGCGGCGGCTTACGCGGCTTTTACGTCTTCATTGCCTGCATCGCGCTCGGTGTAATGGCGATTGCCGGCGTCGGCTCCGTCGCCGCCAGCCTCAGCGGGGGCCTGGAGCGCGAGGGCCGCACACTGCTTGGCGGCGATGTGGCGTTCTCGCTGATCCAGCGCGAGGCCAAGCCGGAGGAAATCGCCTTCCTGCGCGCGCGGGGGCAGGTTTCGGTGGCAGCCACGCTGCGGGGGATGGCACGGAGCCATGACGGCAAGCTCGCGCTGGTCGAACTCAAGGCGGTCGATAGCAACTACCCGATGCTTGGGGACGTCACGCTCGCACCAAAACTGCCGATGGCGGACGTCCTGGCCGAGCGCGACGGCGCGTTCGGCGCGGCGGCCGATTCCATGCTGTTGACCCGCCTCGATCTCAAGCTTGGCGACCGCATTACGATAGGCAATGCCACGCTCCAGATTCGCAGCGTGGTCGACGCCGAGCCGGACAAGCTCGCCGGCAGTGTCGGCCTTGGCCCTCGGGTTCTGGTCAGCGACGCGAGCCTGCGCGCCACCGGCTTACTGCAGCCCGGCAGCCTCGTGCGTTGGATCTACCGGCTCAAGCTGCCGGACAACGCGTCCGACGAGCGAGCCGCCACCCAATTGATCGAGAGCGCGCGCAGCGCCCTACCCGAAGCCGGCTGGGAGATCCGCAGCCGCAGCAATGCCTCTCCTCAACTCGAGCGCACCATCAACCGCTTTACGCAGTTCCTGACCCTGGTCGGCCTCGCCGCGCTCCTGGTCGGCGGCGTTGGCGTTGCCAATGCGGTCAAGAGCCACATTGATCGACGACGCGATGTCATCGCCTCGTTCAAGGCACTCGGCGCCACCGGGCGCGACGTCTTCCAGATCTATCTGATGCAGGTGATCGTGCTGGCGGGCGTCGGCTCGGTCATCGGCCTGGCCGCCGGCGCGGCCCTGCCATTCGTTATCGTCGGCGCATTTGGCAAGCTGCTGCCGCTGCCGGTGGTCCCTGCCCTGCATCCCGATGAATTGGCGCTGTCGTTCATCTACGGCCTGCTGACCGCGCTTGCGTTCGGATTATGGCCACTCGGCCGCGTGCATGACGTGCCGGTCGCGGCGCTGTTTCGCGAGGAAGTTGCCCGCGAATGGCACCACCCGCGCTGGAGTTATCTGGCGCTGATGGCCGCGGTGACCGTCCTCCTGGTCACGGTTGCGATCGGGCTCGCCTACGACAAGCGGATCGCTGCCGTGTTCGTCGTGTCCTCAGTCGCGGTGTTTGGGCTGCTGCGTGGTGTCGCCGCCGGTCTGATGGCGCTGGCGCGCCGCCTGCCGCGATCCGACATCACCATGCTACGGCTGGCGATTGCCAACATCCACCGGCCCGGTGCACTGACGCCGTCGGTCGTGCTGTCGCTCGGCCTTGGACTGGCGGTGCTCGTCACCATCACCCAGATCGACGGCAATCTGCGCCGACAGTTCCTCGCTTCGCTCCCCGAGCGCGCGCCGGCATTCTATTTCCTCGACATACCCAGTTCGGAAGCCGACCGATTCGGCGCGTTCCTGAAGCAGATCATGCCCGCCTCAACGATCGAGGACGTGCCGATGCTGCGCGGACGCATTGTCGCGGTCCGTGGCGTCAAGGCCGAGGAGATGAAGCCCTCGCAGGACGCCGAATGGGTGCTGCAGAGCGACCGCGGCCTGACCTACACCAGCGAGATCCCGAAGGGCTCCAAGATCGTCGAGGGCGAATGGTGGGGGCCTGACTATCAGGGCCCGCCGCTGGTCTCGATGGAGAAGCGGATCGCCGACGGGCTAAAGCTCAAGATCGGTGACGATATCGTCGTCAACGTACTCGGCCGCGACATTCCGGCCAGAATCGCCAATCTGCGCACCGTCGACTGGCAGGGACTGGGCGTCAATTTCGTGCTGGTGTTCTCGCCCAACGCGTTCAAGGGCGCGCCGCACAGCCATGTCACGACCCTCACCGAGGCACATCCCGACCCGGCCAACGATGCCAAGGTCATCAAGCAGGTGGCCGACGCCTTTCCGATGGTAACGAGCGTGCGCATGCGCGAGGCGCTGGAGACCATCGGCACGGTTGTGGCCAACCTGGCGCTGGCGATCCGCGGCGCCAGCGCCGTGACGCTGATCTCGGCGATCCTTGTGCTTGGCGGCGCGCTCGCCGCAGGCCATCACCAGCGGGTCTACGACGCCGTGATCCTGAAGACGCTCGGCGCGACGCGCGTGCGGCTGCTCGGAGCCTATGCGGTGGAATACCTGATGATCGGCTTCGCCACCGCGGTCTTCAGTGTGATCACCGGCTCGATCGCAGCCTGGCTGATCGTGACCCGGCTGATGACCCTGAGTTTCGCTTGGCAAGCCGGCAGCGCCGCCGGCGTGGTCGCTGTGGCTCTGATCGTCACGGTGGGTCTGGGGCTGGCCGGCACGTTGTTGGCTCTGAGCCAGAAGCCGGCCAGCGTGTTGCGGAACTTGTGAGGCGAAGTTCAAGGGAAAAGGGCTGGCGCCCAACGCTGCTGCCGGCGGGGTAGGCAACTGGATCCACCATATTACCGATGAATAGTCCGCTCACTACAGAAACAGCCGCCGCTGAAGCGAGTGTCATCGCCGATATAGCGGAGGTCGGTGCTCTCACCCGGAGCCTGGCGAAACGCTACGAGGGAATTTTCTCGCATTTTAGGTCTGTCCTGCTCGAAGCTTTGCAGGGGGCGGACACCATGGCGGATGGGGCGCGTTATGCCATGGCAATGACCGAGGCTGCGTCTGCAAGCTTCCGCGACAATTTTCCCAATCAGCCGGTCTATGCCTGCAAAAGCGGTTGCGCCGCCTGCTGTCACCTCTTCGTGGCCGTCCCCCCAGGTATTGCCGAGGCGATCGCAGCCCATATCGAGGTGACTTTTCCGCCGGCGGAGCGAACCGCACTGGTGACACGCCTTGATGAAGCTGCCGCCGCTGCTGCCGAGGTGGAGGATCCGACACTGCTTCGAAGGCGATGTCCGTTATTGGGCGAGGACAATCGATGTTCGGTTTACGAGGTCAGGCCGCTGACTTGCCGAGCTTTCACCTCGACCTCAGTTTCGCGTTGCCAGCAGATAGTATTCGACCCCGCCTTCGCAGCCGCCGGTGTCGACCAAAACCCGGCGCTATATCGCATCCACAAGGAGGCGACCGTTGCACTACAGGAAACGGCGCGTCGTCGCGGCCTGCCTGCCGAGCAAAAGGGCTTGGCGCGCGCGTTGCTGGACGTCTTCATGGAGCTTCCATAGTTTCCGAGCGCGTCGCGCAGGTCGCGGCAACGTCCACCTGATGGACTCTTGTTTTATTTTCTGAAACATGTCAGATCGCGACGGATGTGACGATGGTTCGCAATTGCAAGTGAAACGGCTGGATCGGATCGCGACCGCCAAGGCCGAGACGCCGCTGCATGCCGCAGGCCCGTCCTAGGAGCGACAACTTCTCGATAGACGAGTGAACGCCGATACCGATCGACCGGGGGAGACTATGAGACAGTTATTCCTTGCTTTGATACTTGTTGCCTCGGCAGCCGCGGCGCGCGCGGAAGAGCCCACCACAAACACTCCCGCACTTTGGGGTAGTCCGACCGTAAACAATGGTGCCTGTTGCTCAACGCTTGCGGAAGTGCGGCAGAATATCGACCGCATTGATCGTGAACTTGTACGGCTGATGGCCGAACGAGGACGTTACGTCCACGAGGCGTCGCGCTTCAAGGCCAATCCTGCACAGGTTGAAGCGCCCGAGCGCGCGGAAGCCGTTGTACGAAAAGCAATGACGCTTGCCGAAGAAAACGGCTTGTCACCGAAAATTGCTGAGAACACCTATCGCACCATGGTGCGGTCCTTCATCGACTACGAACAGGGGGTCTTTGCCAAAGCGGTCGCCGCAGGCCAGACGCCCTGGAAGAAGTAGCCAGCCATAGCCGGCTACGCCATGACACCCCGAGCGCAATCGTTAACATTGGCGCAATTGACGAGATCGCTCGATCGTCCCGGCCTCCTAGTTACCGATCGTGACGTCATCGGCGCCGCGTGCCGCGACTATCGCGGCTGGTATTGCGGCGACGCGATCGCTCTTGCACGCCCGCGAAGCGTCAAAGAAGTTCAGGACGTCGTTCGCGCGGCTGCTGCATCCGGATGTGCCATTGTAGCTCAAGGCGGCAATACGAGCCTGTGCGGAGGCTCTGTTCCGTTAGCCAACAGCGAGCGGCCCTCGATCATCCTCTCGATGGTCGGCCTCAATCAGGTGCGGAGTGTTGACGCTGCATCATGGTCGCTTGTTGCCGAGGCCGGATGCACGGTCAATCAAGTCCAGAATGCAGCCCGCATGGTCGGCCGCTATTTCGGGCTCGATCTCGGCTCTCGCGGGACGGCAACGGTGGGGGGCATCATCGCGACAAATGCGGGCGGCATGGGCGTGGTGCGCTACGGAAATTGCAGAGATCTCGTCTTAGGACTCGAAGTCGCTCTTCCGGACGGTTCGCTTTGGTCGGGCCTCAAGGCCTTGCGCAAGGACAATAGCGGCATCGACCTGAAACATCTGTTCATAGGCACCGAAGGAACGCTCGGGATCGTCACCGCCGCATCGCTTAAAATGCACCCGCCTGAGACAATGAGCGCCACCGCTCTCCTCCGCGTCTCGTCGATTGAAGCGGCGAGCAGCTATGCGGACTTGGCCTTCACAATGGCGAATGGCGAATTATCCGCCATCGAACTACTCCCGGTTATGGGAATACGCCGCGTTTGCGAGGAGCTTCTGCGCTGTAGCCCTCCAATTGAATTGAGCGAGGACTGGTATGTGTTGTGCCGCCTCGCCGGCCAACAGTCCGTTCAGGAAAAGCTCGAATCTATTGTGTCGCATGCAATGGAGACAGGGCTGTGCTCGGACGCCATCCTGGCCCAATCGTCAGCGCAAGAAGAGCACCTTTGGTCGATCAGGGATTCCTTCTCCGATCTCCACAAAGTCCTCGGCCCGTCCTTCCGGTTTGACTATGCCGTCCCCTTGGGCCGAATCCCCGAGCTTTATCATCAACTGTGCAAGCGCATCGCCGAGATCGAACCAAAATTCGTACCGTTCGCTTTTGGCCATATGGGAGACGGAAATCTTCATTTTAGCGCCTGCCAACCGCAGGACGGGGATCACGCGCTTTACGAAACAAAAAAAGCGAAGATCGAAGCGGCGGCCAATGCCGTGGTGTGGTCTCTCGGCGGCACCGTGAGTGCGGAACACGGCATAGGTCAGCTCCACCGCGTCGAGCTTTCGTATCAAAAAAGTGCGACCGAACTCGTACTTATGAATCGGCTCAAATCGCTCATCGATCCGACAGCGATTCTGAATCCCAAAAAGATGCTTCCAGATTGATTAGGCGGTTCGTCGCCTATCAGCACGCCTGCGCCAAAGAATGGCTGGCGTTGCTGAAGGCTGCGCCGAACGACCTGTTGACCCGCCTGACTTAGCGAATCGAAGGATCTTGGCCTGATCGCCTTGACTACAACCGGGCAGGTCGGATAAATTTGAGATCAATGTCCATACTGCGGACATTCAAAGAGCCGCAACGGCGCAATCTCGTTCGCAAGAAATGCTCAGGGTGGAGAACATGGCAATCAAGAGCCGCTTCGATGACGTCGCGAAGCTCGTTGATACGGAGCAAGGCTTCATCAGCCGCGAGATCTTCGTTGATCCCGACCTTTACAAGGAGGAACTTGACAAGGTCTTCACACGGGCCTGGCTCTTCATCGGCCATGAGGGCCTGATCCCCAATCCCGGCGACTTCTACACCACGCGGATGGGTGAAGAGTCCGTCATCCTCTGCCGTGACAAGAAGGGTATCATTCACGCGTTCCTCAACTCATGCCGCCATCGCGGCATGAAGGTGTGCCGCTACGAGCAGGGCAACACTTCGATCTTCACCTGCCCCTATCACAGCTGGACCTACACAACCGACGGCAAGCTGCAGGGCGTGCCGCAATATCGCTCGCTCTATGACGGCCAGCTCGACCGCGACGCCAATTCGCTGGTCGCGGTGGCGAAGCTCGCCATCTACAAGGGCACGGTCTGGGCGACCTGGGACAAGAACGCGCCGGACTTCCTCACCTATCTCGGCGAGGCCAAGGTCCATCTCGACCAGGCACTGGACTGCCGCGACGGCCGCGAGGGTGGCTCGGAGGTGATCGGCGTCCACAAGTGGATTTTCCCGTCGAACTGGAAGTTCGCCGCCGAGAATTTCCTCGGCGACACCTATCACAACCCGAGCCACCGCTCGGTCGACCTAATCGGCATCGGCCCGAGCGCCGCGTCCGGCAAGAAGGGACGCCGCGACGACGAATTGGAAAAGGCCCAGCACGTCTGGATTAGCTTTCCGGAGGGGCATGGCGTGCACAGCGCGATCCAGCCGGAGAACAACGAATACATCGAGTCCTTTCTCGACAATCCCGTGCTCGAAAAGTACTTCCGCTATTGCTACGAGGAACGCAAGCGCCGGCTCGGCGAACAGGCGCGACTGATGCCGTTCGTCGGTACGATCTTTCCCAACACTTCCTATCACGGCCGGCAGCCGCGCGGCCTCTGCGCCTGGCATCCGCACAGCCCGACCACGACCGAGGGCTGGCGCTTCTTCCTGGTAGATGCGGACGCGCCGCAAGAGGTGAAGGATTATCTGCGCCACTATTATATGCGCTATTCGGGCCCGGCCGGTATGACCGAGCAAGACGACATGGAGAACTGGCTCTATGCGACGTCGGCAAGCCTCGGCACCGTCGCACGCCGCTATCCCTTCAACTACCAGCAATCGCTCGGCGCCTGGACGCGCGAGCATCAGTCGCTCGGCGGCACCGTCAGCGTCCAGATCACCGAGGAAATCGCGCGCGGCTATTACCGGCGCTGGAAGTCCTATATGGGCGGCGGTGGCTGGGACGAACTGCTTGGCGGCAACGACGGCTTGGCGCAGAGGGCCGCCGAGTGACCACCGCGCGCGTCGTCATCGTGACCGGCGGCACGTTCGGTATTGGCCGCGCGATCACGCTACGTCTTGCTGCTCTCGGGCACGCGGTCGTGGGCTTTGGCCTTGAGGCGCCGCAAATATCGAGCACGGCAGCGGCCGCGATTCCCGGGTTGGCATCCGAGCTCAGAGAGCGCGGTCTCCACGCCGATCTGATGGAAGCGGACGTATCGAATCCGGATGGCGTTTCCAAGGTCGTCGCGACAACGTTGCAGCGTCATGGGCGCATCGACGCGCTTGTCAACAATGCAGCCATTGGCCCGCTGGGCACGGTGCTCGACACCGACGAGGCGACGTTCGATCGCATCATGGCGGTCAATCTCAAGGGGCCGTACCTGTGCAGCCGCGCCGTGTTGCCGCACATGATCCGGATGGGTGGCGGCGCCATCGTCAATGTCGGCTCCGGCGCAGGCTGGGGTAAACCCAATATGGCCGCCTACTCCGCCAGCAAGGGCGGCGTGTTCGCCCTTAGCGCTGCGATGGCCTACGATTTCTTGCACCACCGCATCCGCGTGAACACGGTGGTGCCCGGCGGCGGCGGCATCGTGAGCGGGATGAGTCTTGGCCGGGTCGGAGGCGATCCCGCCCGGCTCGGCCAGGGAGCGCCAGGCACCGCGGCGGGTCGGCCCGCAACGGGTGACGACATTGCCAACGTTATCGCCTTCCTGATCTCGGCCGAAGGTGAGGCGATTTCCGGAACGGTCATCGATGTTGGCTGCTTTGCGCACCAGGGCGGTCCGGTGCCGGCGAAGCCCGCGACAATAGCCCTTCAGGGAGAAAAAGCATGAGTGCTGACCTGCTCGCGGCCGAAGCGCCGCAGACCATGACGCCCGATCTCCCGCGTAACGACGCCTATTATCGGCTCAAGGCCGATATCGAGGATTTTCTGTATGCGGAAGCCGACCTGCTCGATAACAGGCGATTCCGCGATTGGCTGAATCTCCTCGCCGAAGACGTTACCTACTTCATGCCGATCCGGCGCAACGTGAAATTCGGTCAGCATTCGGAGCGCGAGAACACCCGCCAGGGCACTGGCATAAGCTGGTTCGACGAGGACAAATGGACGCTCACCAAGCGCGTCGACCAGATACTTACCGGCGTCCACTATGCGGAAGAACCGCTTTCTCGCGTCTGCCATATGGTCAGCAACGTGCAGGTCCTGCGCGTGGCGCCTTCACTGGATGAGCCCCGCGAGGTCGAGGTTCGTTGCCGCTTTCTGGTCTATCAGAACCGCATCGAATACGAGACCTACACCTTTGTCGGGAAGCGCACCGACACCCTTCGCAAGACGGCCGATGGCTGGAAGATTGCACGACGCGAGATCCTGCTGGATCAGAACGTGCTGCTCGCGAAGAATCTGAGCACCTTCTTCTGAAGGACGGCCATGATTGACCTGATAACCTTGAAGTCCGGCGACCGCCTGCTGCTGCAGAAGGGTATCATTGCTGAAGTGACCGAGAATATGGGCGATGGAATGTGGGTCGAGGCCAGGTTCATCGAGGTTCCGGAACGGCCTGGCGATGCCGGCGTGGTGGAGCTATGCCACGCGCAGGATATCGTGAAGGTCTTGAACGCGAGCTGATTTCTGAGGATGCCGATGCTCCGGTTCGATCATCTGCCAAGCGATTTCAATCCGTTGTTCCTGTTCCTCGGAGAGAGGCAGGACCTGACTGCGCTGGCCAACCTGCTGCGCTCGTTTGCCAGCTCGCCGCGCTCAATCGACCTCAGGGAGCAACTCAGCGGTTCAAGGTCGCGCACGACGCTGCGGCTGGTCCCGGTCGAGGGCGAAGCAGGCGATTTCGGCATGAGGCCGGACGGTGATGGTTTTCGCTGGGGGCTGAATAGCTGGCAGGCCGAGAAAATTGCCGAACGAATCGAGCAGCTCACGCCTGCGCACCAGAAGTCGGGATCCGACATCATCGAGCTCGGCGTCGAAGGCGAGATCCCGGTCAAGGTCTCGCTTGGAGAGTTCACCGACGACTTTCTCGTTCAGCGCTTCTAGGGCCTTTAGGCGATCCCGCGCTCCTTGCGGTCGCGGCCTGACCTTGGCTGCTTTCCGGCGGCGTCCTGCCCGCCTCGACTGCCAAACTGCTCGGAAACCGCGTTGGCCGCGCGGACAACCAGCGCACCAAATCGCGGGATGTCGCTGTCCTTGACACGGGCCTTCGGACCGAAAACGCCGATGCAGCCGGCCACCTCCCCGTTGTGGTTGAAGGTCGGGGCGGCGAGCGCGACGGCGCCGACAATGACTTCGCCCTGGCTGGTTGCAAAACCGCGGCTGCGAACGACCTCCAGTGCCTTGACGAGTTCGGCACGGCGGGCCTTTGGGGTCTGATCAAGGATGGCTTTTCGACGGCCCTCGTCGAGGTACGCGAGGATCGCCTTCCCGCTCGCCCCCAGCGTGATGTCGCCGGTGTCACCCACCCCCCGAACGATGGTGAGCGCATGATGGCTTTCCAGCTCCAGCACGCAGATGCGTTTTTGTTCGCGCAGGACGAACAGGGCCGCGGTCTCGCCCGTGCTCTCGCGCAGCCTTTCGAGGATGGGCCTCGCAACGTCGACCTCGTTCAGCCCTGCAAGCCAGACGTGAGCCAGCTCCATCACGCCGTGCGCGAGGCGGAATCGCTGCGGGTCGCCCTCGGCCTTGACCAGCCCGGTCGCTGCCAGGGTCTGCAGCAGCCGATACAGGGTCGGCCTGCTCAGGCCCACGCGACGCTGGATTTCCAGCACGCTGAGGGCCGGCTTCTCCGCCGTGAAGCACTGTAGGATCGCTATGGCGCGATCGACCGCGCGCACCGTGGAGCCCTCGCCCTTCGCCTCAGCGTCTTCCGTGTCCATGAAGGGTTTCGTTCCGCTCAATTTCCAGTTCCTGTCACGGTGCCTGTTCTGTTTCGGACAGTCCACTACTTTCGTCAACGCGGGGCGCGTTATCCGGTAGCCCGCATCAAACCGATCCTCGGCGGATCGACACCCCGCTTGTCTCGATAGGCCGAAATGGCAATGTCCATTAGATGGACATATATTTCATTTTTTGTGGACACCAATCTCAAATTCTTCTAAAGGCGATCGACCCTGCACTCAAGAATGCGGGAACAGCTCTAGGGAAAACGCGATGACCAGTCGTCAGACAGGGGGAGATGCGCTCGCCTGCCAGTTGGCGCGAGAAGGCGTCGAGGTCGTCTTCGGCGTACCCGGCGTTCAGCTGGATTGGGCCATCGACGGACTACGCAAGGCCGCTGACCGCATCACCTTTGTGGCGACCCGCCACGAGCAATCGACCTCCTATATGGCCGATGGCTATGCCCGTGCGAGCGGGAAGATCGGCGTCTGCCTCGTCGTGCCCGGACCCGGCGTTCTCAATGCGATGGCGGGACTTTCAACCGCCTATGCCTGCAACTCCCGGGTACTCTGCATCGCAGGCGACATCTATTCGCCAGCCGTTGGCAGAGGCCTTGGGCTGCTGCATGAAGTGCGCGATCAGACGAGCATCCTCTCGTCGGTCACGAAATGGCAAGGCCGGGCCGAGCGCGCCGAAGAGGTACCGCGGATTGTCTCCGAGGCGTTTGCGCAGCTCCGCGGGTACGAGCCGAAGCCGGTCGCCGTGGAAATTTCGCACGACGTTCTGAGCTCGGTTGCGGAAGTGCCCGCGCAAGAACCTGACTTTACCTCCCGTCCCCTCGCCCCTTTGCCGGACCAGATCGAACGCGCGGCCAGGCTTCTTGCGGGCAGCCGGTCGCCTGCCATTTACACAGGCGGTGGCGCGCTGGCGGCAAAGGCATCCGACGCGCTTGCCGCCTTTGCCGAGCGAATTCAGGCGCCCGTCATCATGGGGGAGAACGGACGCGGGGCTGTCTCCGATCGTCATCCTCTGGCGCTCAACGCATTGGAGGGACGCGCGGTCCTTCCACATTGCGACCTGGTGCTCGTGGTCGGCAGCCGCTTCGTCGACACCGCAATGGGGCGTCCGGCCTGGCCGTCAGATGCCGCGCGCTATGTCTACATCAACATCGATCCCGGCGTGGCGGCTCCGCCACGACGCGCGGATCTCTTTGTCCAGGGCGATTGCAGGCTGACGCTCGAGAGCCTTGAGCGCGCTGTGCCGCAGCGGCCTGCCCTGAAAATGAATCTGGCGGCGGTCCGGCAATGGGCCGCCGAGCAGATGCGAGAGATCGAGCCGCAAGGCGCATGGCTGAGGGCGCTGCGGCGTGCCATCCCGGACGATGGCATCCTGGTGAACGAACTGACCCAGGTGGGATACTTCGCGCGGATCGCCTATCCCGTCTATCACCCGAATACGTTCATCACACCCGGCTACCAAGGCACGCTCGGCTACGGGTTTCCCACGGCACTTGGGGCTGCGCTGGGCAGCAAGGGACGGCTGGTGGTCAGCATCAACGGCGACGGCGGGTTTGGATGGAATCTGCAGGAGCTGGCGACGGCGCGGAAATACAACATTCCCCTCGCTATTGTCGTCTTCAATGACGGGCATTTCGGCAATGTCCGCAGGATGCAGCTTGACCAGTTTGGACACGAATACGCCACCGCCCTTGTGAATCCGCATTTCGATCGGCTCGCATCGGCGTTCGAGATTCCTTACGTCGCCGCCGCTGATCCGGCGCATCTGGAAAGAGCGCTGCGCGAACATCGCGAGCGCGGTGGGCCAACACTTATCGAAGCGCATGTCGAAGCGATGCCAAGCCCCTGGCATCTGTTGCGCTTGATGCGGCCGCCGTTCGCGGCAGACCGGCCCGCCCCGGCCAATCCGTTAGGCGAACCGCAGCACTCTCATGAGAACCGGATCGTGAGCTGAACGATGCAGATCGAAGGGCTTTTGAAGGGTACCGAGAAGGTCATGCGATGGCTCACTTTGCTGGTCGCCCTGCTTGTTACCATGCCGGCGGCAGCACAGGATTGGCCAAGTCGGACGATCCGCGTGATCGTTCCTTATCCCGCCGGAGGGCCGGCGGATTTCATGGGCCGGTTGGCCGCGCAAAAGCTTCAGGAGAAACTGGGAGCCACTGTCGTCGTCGAGAACCGGTCCGGAGCGAGCGGCACCATCGGGGCCGAAACGGTCCGTCAGTCTGCACCCGACGGGTACACCTTTCTCGCCGCGCCGAGTGTTCATGTACTCGGCCGCCAGGTCGTAAAGGCGGTGCCCTACGATCCCGTCGACGATTTCACGCCGATCGCCCGCTACGGCGAGGGACCTCTGGTCGTACTCGCCAATCCGGCAGCCGTACAAGGCAAGACGATCACCGAAGCCCTTGCGGAAATCCGCAAGAAGCGCGACGACTTCCGCTTCGGACTATCTGCGCTCGGAGCTGCCAATCATCTGGCCGTGCTCGAATTCAACAAGCTTACCGGGCTCAATCTCCAGATCATCCCCTATCGCGGTTCGGCGCCGGCCTTGACGGATCTCGTAAGTGGTCAGGTGCAATTGATGATCGACCCGATCATCACGGCACTGCCACTCGTGCAGGGCGGACAGCTTCGGGCACTTGCGGTGACCAGCGCACGCCGTAGCTCGGTCCTTCCGGAACTTCCCACGACTGCCGAAAGCGGACTGCCGGGCCTAGAGTTTTCCTCCTGGTATGGCTTGTGGGGACCGAGGAACTTGCCCAAGGAAATCGTGACCAAGGTCAACGCTGTTCTGACCGAGGGAATGCGCGATCCCGCTGTTATCGAGCGCCTCAAGGCTCTCGGGTTCGAGCCCGTTTCCGGCACGCCGGAAGAGTTTGCGAGCTTCATCGCAACCGATTTGGCGCGCAACTCGGCGCTGCTGAGCGCCATCAATTTCCAGCCGCAGTGAGATCAATGAAGGGAGTTCATCGGATGCTTTCGAGGCGTGTTTTGCTGGGCGCCGGACTGCTGGCCCCGACCCTGTGCTATGCGGAGACATTCCCGTCCCGGAATATCTCGATCATTGTCCCTTTCGCTCCCGGGGGCTCAGCCGACGGGATCGCAAGGATGGTCGGCGAGAAGCTTGGCGACGCCCTTGGCAAAGCCGTGGTGACCGACAATCGGCCCGGAGCCGGCGGCACGACAGGTCTCATTGGGCTCGCGCGCTCGACGGCGGATGGGCATACCCTGGGAGTCGGGGCGACAGGTGCCTTGGTCATCAATCCGCACGTTCCCGAGCTCGGACTGAATTTCAATCCGCTGCGAGAGCTGACGCCGATCGCAAAGCTCATCGACATTCCGCTCGTTCTGGTGACGCACCCCGGGTCGGGATTCCGCACCTTGCCGGAAATGATTTCACAGTCGAAAGATAGATCGGGCGGTATTGCCTTCGGATCGACCGGGACCAATTCGTCGCAACATCTGTCGGTCGAGCTCTTGAAGAAGGCTACTGGCGCAAACCTCGTGCATGTGCCCTACCGTGGGAGCGCGCCGGCGATGACCGACCTGCTCGGCGAACAAATCCAAATGGCCTCCGTCGATCTGACTTCGGCGGCGGCGCATATCAAGGCCGGCAAGGTGATCGCCCTCGCAGTCACTTCGTCGAAGCGCGTCGAGCTGGCGCCGGAAATTCCAACAATCGCGCAGAGCGCTGTTCCGGGATTCGACGTCAGCGCGTGGATGGGGATGTTCGGTCCCGCAGGACTCGCGGCAACGATCGTCGAGCAAGTGTCCGGCCATTTGCGGACAGCACTGTCCGATGACGCATTCCGCTCGCGCGTCCGAAATCTTGCGTGCGTCGAGGCTTTCCTCGGCCCGCATGAGTTCAGCGAATTCCTGGAGCGGGAATCCACAAAGATGCGGGCCCTGGTCCAGAGCGGCTAGCAGGGCCGGCGATGTCCTGGGTCAACAAAGGAGAGACTCCATGAAGCTTTCCGGGCGTTTGTGGTTACTCAAGCTTGCGATTCTGGGTGCCCTCAGCATATCCGCCGCTCCAGTGGCCCTCGCGCAAGCTGACTCCTATCCCAGCCGGGCGCTTCGCATTGTCGTAGGGTTCGCCCCCGGAGGAAGCAACGACATCATTGCGCGCCTACTCGCCGACAAGCTCAACAGATCTCTGGGCCAGCCGGTCATCGTCGAAAACAAGCCCGGCGCCGGCGGCGCCGTGGCAGCAAGCTTTGTGAAGAGCCAGCCGGCCGACGGATATACGCTGCTTGTCGGCGCAACAGGCGCCATGGTCGTCGGCCCTGCCATCGGCGCGCCGGCGTCCTATGAAACTCTGGCCGACTTCCAGCCCGTCAGTATGCTCGGGACGTCTCCGCTCGTGCTCGTGGTAAGTGCCACGGCGCCGCACAAGACCCTGAAGGATCTGGTCGCATGGTCGAAGGCCAATCCATCGACGGCAAACTATGCGAGCGCTTCGCCAACCTTCACGCTGGCGGCGGAGCTGTTGAAGCTGCGATCCGGGGCTTCGATGCAGCGCGTCTCCTATCGTGGAAGCAACGATGCAGTGCTCGCGGTTCTGGGTAACCAGGTTACTGCGGCCATATGCGATCCTTTGCCGGCGATCCCGCTGCTGAAGGACGGCAAATTGCGTGCGCTTGCAGTCACGTCTACCATCAGGCTTCCGGAGTTGCCTGACGTGCCGACCACTGCCGAAGCGGGTGTTACAGGCGCTGAGGCAGCTTTCTGGACAGGTCTCTTCGTGCCCAAGAACACGCCGAAAGAAATAGTAGACCGACTGGAAGCCGAGGTGCGAACCGCGATGCAGGATGCGGACGTCAGACAAAAGTTGCGGTCGCTAGCAACGGATGCAGCAAGCAGCTCGCCGGCCGAATTCACCGACCGCATCAAGGCGGACTTGAAGGCATGGAGCGATGTGGCCAAGGTAGCGAATGTTACTTTCAATTGACGCCGATGTGCCCCCCAAAGTCACTCGCTTCCTGAATGTCAATGATCACTAGGTGAGCTCGCTTGCCAAAGAGTTTGGCGAAGCCCGCGGCATTCTAATGCGCGGCAACGGCACGGTAAGATCGTCAGTGCCGCCGTCAATACCTTTTGGCCGACATCTCGGCACGGACGCCACAGACGGTCCGCGCACGTCGTCACTTGGCTGACATGCCATTGTCTTGCATCAACGATGAACTGCTGGACCAGTTCGATCTGTCCCCTTGTGTGTCGCCAGGCCGGCCTCGAACGCCCGTTTCCCCTTTGCCGCCCAAAGTGCCCGCGCCTGTTCGTGGCGATCGCTTTTGAGCTTTTCAGCCATCCAGAGCAGCGCGCCGTAGATCATGGCACGGTCGTCGCCGGTCAGGTCCACGATCCCGGCCTTCACGACGAGGCCGCCGAGTTCGATCAGGTGCCGTGTTCGCTTGCGGCGCTCGACCTGCCAGGTGCGCATGTCATGTCGCGCCCTTGCGGCCTGATACCGGTTGCGCGCCGCTCGGTTGCGCCGCAGCGCCGTCCGTGTCGCGGTTAGTTGCCGGTGCAGATCGCCGCGCCCGTCCCTGAAAGAACGCGGCCCCGCGCCTGGCCCATGCCTCCCTCCTACCGGCCTCTTTGGTCTCGGCCAGCACAATCAGCGCACCCGCCAGTTCATTGGCGGTGAGTGTGTCTGCCCCGGTGGCGATGACGAGTTCGCCGAGCTGCCTTACCTTTCGGGTCTTCAGCTCTTTGGCCTTATCGTCGAGCGCTTTCAGTTCCGAGTCAAAGTCCCTCGGCTTGCGCATGATATCCTCCGTAAGCTGTGCAGCAGTGGATGAAGTAATGATAATTGAGCAGCCTGCAAAATGCTGTAAGGCAGCCGGGACAGCCTGAGACGGGGTAGTCCCGCCCGAGATTTTTTCGAGGGAGGGCGCGCTTATACGTCGTTCCGACGTGCGCTTTGCCGTGGCAATGATCTAGTCGCGATGGCGATCTATCATCTTCACGTCAAGGTCATTGGCCGCAAATCTGGCTCAAGCGCGGTGGCGTCGGCCGCCTACCGCTCAGGCTCGCGGCTGCGCGACGAGCGGCTCGACCGTGCCCAAGACTTTTCCGCCAAGCGCGGCGTCGTCCATTCCGAGGTGCTGCTGCCGGAGAACGCGCCGGAGGCCTGGCGCGACCGAGAACGGCTGTGGAACGATGTCGAAGCCTTCGAGGTCAGGAAGGATGCGCAGCTCGCCCGCGAGGTCGAATTCTCGCTTCCCCGCGAGATGACCCAGGCTCAGGGCATCGAGCTCGCCCGCGACTTCGCGCAGGCGGAGTTCGTGGCTCGGGGCATGATGGCCGATCTCAACGTGCATTGGGACATGGCCGAGGACGGCACGCCCAAACCTCATGCCCATGTCATGCTGACCATGCGCGCGGTGGACGAGAACGGTTTTGGCCAGAAGGTGCGAGACTGGAACCGCACCGAGATGGTGGAGCGCTGGCGCGAACGCTGGGCAGAGCTTGCCAATGAGCGGCTGGCCGAACTCGACATCGACGCGCGTATCGACCATCGCAGCCTCGATGCACAGCGCATCGCACTGGAGCCGCAAAGCCAGATCGGTGCGCCCGCCAAACGTATCGAGGATCGGCGCATCGAGGGCGAAGGGATAGAGGCCGATCGCGCCGAGATGCACCGGGAGATCGCGCGCGGCAATGGCGCGCGGATCATCGCCGATCCTTCGGTTGCATTGGACGCGATCACGCATCAACAATCGACCTTCACGCGCCGCGACATGGCGAAGTTCGCGCACCGGCATAGCGACGGGATGGACCAGTTCAACGAGGTCATGGGCGCGATGCGCGGAGCGCCCGATCTGGTCGAGCTCGGCAAGGACGCTCGCGGCGAAGATCGCTTCACCACGCGCGCCATGATCGAGGCGGAGCAGCGCCTGCACCGCGCCGCCGAACTGATGGCCGAACGGGATCGCCATGGGGTACGTGGCGCGACCCGCGAAGCCGCTTTGGCGAGAGCTGAACAGCGTGGACTTATTCTGTCCGGCGAGCAGGTCGACGCGCTGGCGCATATCACGGATGGGCGCGATCTCGGCGTCGTCGTCGGCCATGCCGGGACCGGCAAGAGCGCGATGCTGGGCGTAGCGCGGGAGACCTGGGAGGCGGCGGGCTATGAGGTCCGGGGCGTGGCACTTTCCGGCATCGCGGCGGAAAACCTCGAAAGTGGATCGGGCATTGCGTCGCGCACCATTGCCAGCATGGAGCATGGCTGGGAACAAGGCCGCGACTTGCTCACGACCCGCGATGTGCTGGTGATCGACGAGGCCGGCATGGTCGGCACGCGCCAGCTGGAGCGGGTGCTATCCCATGCGGCAGAGGCCGGTGCAAAAGTGGTGCTGGTCGGAGATCCCGCCCAGTTGCAAGCCATCGAAGCCGGCGCGGCGTTCCGGTCGATCCATGAGCGTCATGGCGGCGCGGAAATCGGCGAGGTCCGCCGTCAACGGGAGGACTGGCAGCGGGAGGCCACACGCGATCTTGCGACCGGCAGGACCGGCAATGCGCTTGAGGCCTATCACTCTCACCGCATGGTGCATGGGGCCCAAACCCGGGAGCAGGCGCGCGGCGATTTGATCGATCGTTGGGACCGCGACCGGCAGGCCGCGCCGGAGCGCAGCCGGATCATCCTCACCCATACCAACGACGAGGTGCGCGCCCTCAATGAGGCTGCCCGGGAGCGGATGCGGGCAGCAGGCGATCTTGGGGATGACGTGCGCCTGACGGTCGAACGCGGCGAGCGCCACTTCGCCAGCGGAGACCGCGTCATGTTCCTGCAAAATGAGCGCGGCCTTGGCGTGAAGAACGGCACGCTGGGAACCATCGAACAGGTCGACGCGCAATCCATGGCCGTGCGGACCGATGACGGCCGATCCGTTCGCTTCGATCTGAAGGACTATAGCCGGATCGATCAGGGCTATGCCGCGACCATCCACAAGGCGCAGGGCATGACGGTAGACCGTACCCATGTGCTGGCGACGCCGGGTATGGATGCCCATGGCAGCTATGTCGCGCTGTCACGGCACCGCGACGGCGTGGACCTGCATTATGGCCGCGACGATTTTGCCAGTCAGGACCGGCTCACCCGAACTCTGTCGCGCGACCGGGCTAAGGACATGGCCTCGGACTACGAACGTGCCGATCCGGCCCAAAACTATGCCGAGCGGCGTGGGATCACCTTCCGCGAGCGCGTGGCCGAGATTGTGCGCAAGGTCGTGCCTGAGAGGGTGCGCAACATGTTCGGTGGCCTGCGCCCGTCTGCCGAAGTTGTGCCTGGCACGGACAGCGCCCGGAGGCCGCAACGGGAAGCGCCGGAAAGGAAGGCGGCGGAAGACCTGGAAGCGGCTCTGCGCAAGGCCCGCACGAAGGCGCTCATCCGTCATGCCCGAAGCGTGAATGCGATCTTCGATATGCAGGAGCGAGGCGGCAAGGCGAGCCCCGAGCAGGTGGAAGAATTGCAGGAGGCTCGCGAGGCCTTCGAGGAGGTGCGGCCCTATGGCTCGTACGATGCCGAAGCTGCCTACAAGAAGAACCCGGAACTCGCCCTTGAAGCCGCTTCGGGCAACTCCGCCCGCGCCATCCGCGCGCTTCAGCTCGAATCCGAACTGCGCACCGATCCGGGCCGCCGCGCCGACCGTTTCGTAGAGCACTGGCAGAAGCTCGAGCAGGCCAGCCAGCGCCAGTACCAGGCTGGCGACATATCCGGTTACAAGAAAACGCGCTTGGCGATGGGTGACATGGCGAAGGGCCTCGAGCGCGATCCGCAACTGGAATCCATCCTCGCCAATCGCAAGAAAGACCTCGGCATCGCATTCGATTCAGGCCGCCGGCTCGGCCAGGAATTGGCCTTCACCCACGGCATCGACATCGGCAGAGGCCGGAGCATCGGAATTTGATCCATCCATCTGCCGCCGTCTTTACGCCAGGCTATGACGAGTCGAACAACCCTCTTGCCCGCCTGTAACTGCTTGTCCTGTCTGGTCTCAGAAGCCGTCAGAATTAGCCAGCAGGAGGCAACGCGGCCATGCGCCAACCGGACCGTATCATCCGCCTGAAGACCGTCCTCGCCCGGACCGGGCTGTCCCGGTCCACCCTCTACCGCAAGATCGCCGAGGGCACGTTCCCGCCGCAGATCAAGATCAGCGTCAACGGGAGCGGCTGGCATGAATCCGACATCAACCGCTGGATTGCCGATCCCGTCGCATGGCGCCCGAAGCACGAGTCAGATGCGGGCTGACGAGGTCTGTCGTCGCTTGCTGCCTGATGACAGCGAACCGGACCGGCATCAGGCCGTAAAGGCTGGCGCTGTCGCGCCCCCGCTTCGCGGCTTCGGCCTTGACGGCCTGACGCCGCCCCGGTTTGGGCTCTTCATGCAGACAAAGGCGGATTGGGGGCGCGGTCGCGGTTCCGATCCGAAACGGAGAGGCAACGGAGCGCGCGGCGCCGAATGCAAACGAAATCGCAGCAAAATCAACCAAGCCTTCCGACATTTTGCCGCTCACAACGGTCTGGTTGCAGGTTCGGGCCATACGAATCCGCGGAAATTCTAGTTTGCCGTTCCTTCACGCCGCTTTTGATGAGGGCCCGACTTTCATCGGCGAGAAATATTGAAGCTGAACGAGCTGCTTCGCATTGTACCGTGCTCACCATCCGATTTGTACGCCATTGCACGCAGGTGTCTCCGAACGGAGCACACGCCCTTGCTTGTGCCGGCCAAGCAGTTTCATGCTGTTCGATATTCATAGATCGGCGGAATGGATATCGCCCGGCACAGGGCACAGCGATGCCACGGCAGACAGCGCTACCGCTATCACTTGCGCCCCGTCTCATCAGTCGCGAGGCTGCTGCCGCCTACATCTGCGTGTCACCCAACACGTTCGACGAGATGGTGAAGAGCGGCCAAATGCCCCGAGCTAGATTGCTCGGAGAGCGACGGCGAGCATGGGACGTGCGTCAGCTTGACATCGCCATTGATCAGTTGCCTTCAGATGGCAATAATACTCGCGTTGACGAAACGTGGAGTGATGTCGATGCCCCGCAAGCTGCCACCTCACGTTGAGCGCAATCAAGTCAAGGGCCATACATATCTATCGTTTCGTCGCGGCAAAGGACCTCGTGTTCGTTTGCCGAACGATCCCACAAGCGAGGAATTCATGGCGGCCTACCAAGCCGCACTGCTAGGCCAGTCCGCGCCGGTTCGAGATCGGCTTGCACCGGCCGCGCCAGGCACCATTGCTGCGCTCATTGCGTCCTACATGAGGAGCGCCGAATACATTGGCCTCCGTGATACGAGCAAGACGGGCTACATTAGCCGCCTTGAGACGCTCCGCACCGAACACGGTCATCGCACCGTTGCCGGGCTCTCGCGCGAGCGCATCGTTACTGGCATTCTTCAGCCCTATGCGGATCGCCCCGGTGCGGCACTCGATACTCTGAAGAAGCTTCGGATCCTGATCCGTCACGCGATCAACATCGGATGGCTGAAGCATGATCCGTCATTGGGAATCAAGCGGCCGAAGATCAAAAAAATTCGATCATGGACCGATGACGAAATTGAGCAATTCAAAAAGCGCTGGCCGCTTGGCACCAAGCAGCGCACGGCATTTCACCTTTTCCTCAATTTGGGTCAGCGCCGCTCTGACGTAGTACGGATGGCGCAGACGCACATCACGCCAGAACGGAAGATCAGGATAAAGCAGCAGAAGACCGGGCGCGAGCTTCTCATCCCGTTGCATCGGGACACCGTTGAAGCGCTCGACGCTTATGACATGCAACACGTCGTGATCATTACGACTGCTTACGGCAAGTCCTTCACGGTCGATGGTTTTAGTGGATGGATGCGGGACGCTATCTCGGAGGCCGGACTGCCTCTCGATTGCAAGCCGCATGGGCTTCGGAAAGCCGCCGGACGTTTGCTCGCCGAAGCCGGCGCAACGGCCAAGATGATCATGTCTGTCCTCGGACACACGACACTTGCTGAAGCTGAGCGCTATACGGAAGAGGCTGATCAGGCGGGCCTCGCCGAAGACGCAGTGATCAAGCTTGAAGGACACAAGGCGAACAGGATTGCCCAAACCACTTCCGTGGGTTTGGGGAAAACGCCAAAAACGAGAGGAAAATCAGATCGAAAGGAGTGAGGCTGGCGCTCCCTAGGGGAATCGAACCCCTGTTTCAGCCTTGAGAGGGCCGCGTCCTAACCGCTAGACGAAGAGAGCGTACGGCCTCAGGGAATAGCCGCGAAATGTGCGGTGGGCAAGGCAAGTCTGAAGGCCCTCGCACGGTTGGGTAAATCTGTTGCCTGGCATCCCCTGGGCCGGCCCGGGGGCATTTTGGGCCGATCGCGCAGGCGTCAGGGTTCGCTCACGAATCTGAGCTTTCCGGCGGGTTTCAGCGTCTTGGCGTCGAAACTGCGGATTTCGGTCACCCCGCTTATATCCAGCGTCAGCACCAGCCGATCGCCGGCGACCGCGGTCGAGACGATGCGGGCGCCCTTGGGTAGGGTTTCCGTGATGTCCGTCGTGCCCGGTGTGGGGCTTCCCTCGCCGCGGTAAAGACGGTACCCGACGGCGATCAGGACCACGGCCACCGCAAGGGCCGAGGTCAGGCCCGCGATCAGCATCATCCGCCGCACCCGCGCAATCAGCGCGGCCTGCTCGGGGGTCGGTTCGGGCGCAACGGTATCGGTCATGCAGGACTCTTTAGAGCATGATCCGGAAAAGTGGAAACCGGTTTTCGATCAGGATCATGCGTCAAACATGAAGGAACAGGGATCATCAAATAGCGGTCAAAGGCTGGAGGTTACCGTCGGCGGCGTAGAGGGATCACCCCGCCTCGACCGCGTGCTCGCGGTGCTCCGCCCGGAACTGTCGCGCTCGCGGCTGAAAGCGCTGATCCTGGCCGGCTCCGTCACCGCCCGGGGCACCCCCATCCGCGACCCCGCTTATCATGTCGCGCGCGGGGATACGATCACAATCGACGTCCCCGAAGCCGCGGCGCCGGAGCCCTTGGGCGAAGATATCGCGCTCGACATCGTCTATGAGGACGACGACATCATCGTCATCGACAAGCCGAAGGGGCTGGTCGTGCATCCGGCCGCCGGCCACGAAAGCGGCACGCTGGTAAATGCCTTGATCGCGCATTGCGGCGCCAGCCTTTCCGGCATTGGCGGCGTACGCCGTCCGGGCATCGTGCACCGGCTCGACAAGGACACGACGGGCCTGATGGTGGTCGCCAAGAACGACCACGCCCATCAATCGCTGACCGCGCAATTTTCCGATCACGGCCGCACCGGTCCGATGCAGCGCGGCTACATGGCCTTCATCTGGGGCGTACCCAACCGCCAGCGCGGCACGGTCGCAGCCCCAATCGACCGGCATCCCTATGCACGCGAAAAAATGGCGGTGCGCCAAAGCGGCCGCGAGGCCGTCACCCATTGGGAATTGCAGGCGGCCTATCAGGGACGCGACGGCAAGCCGGTCGCTTCCCTCCTCGCCTGCCAGCTCGAGACCGGACGGACCCATCAGATCCGGGTGCATCTTGCCCATATCGGCCACCCCTTGATGGGCGATGCCGTCTATGGCCCGCACTTCAAGACCAAGGCCGGCCGCCTTGGCCCCGAGGGCCAGGCGGCGCTGGCCGCCCTCGGCCGGCAGGCTCTGCACGCCTATCTGCTCGCCCTGGAGCACCCCCGGACGGGAGAACTTCTGCATTGGGAAGCGCCCCTGCCGGAGGATCTCATCCTCCTGCAGAGCGCCCTGGAAGCGGCCCTATGACGCAGGCTTTTCAGGAAACTTAAGCTATACCAATAGGTTACATCTGCCACACGGGGACGTGACGTCAGCATTCCTTCCCTATTTGTTCGTTTTTTGCTATGTTGCATATGCGTTGAATATCCAACGCGGAACATCGCAGCGTGATTGGCTTTAACACAGCGATCACCTGCCGGGCCCGCCGCTATCGGGGGCCTGAACCACTGGAGGGCGCTCAAATGGCCCGTACAGCTACGTTGCCGGTTCTCAATGGAGAATCCGGTCTCTCTAGATACCTCGCCGAGATTCGCAAATTTCCGATGCTGGAACCCCAGCAGGAATACATGCTCGCCAAACGCTGGCGCGAGCATGACGATCGCGACGCGGCGCATCACCTTGTCACCAGCCATCTCCGGCTCGTGGCCAAGATCGCCATGGGCTATCGCGGCTACGGCTTGCCGATCTCTGAGGTCGTCTCAGAGGGCAATGTCGGCCTGATGCAGGCGGTCAAGCGATTCGAGCCCGAGAAGGGTTTTCGTCTCGCCACCTACGCCATGTGGTGGATCAAGGCCTCGATTCAAGAGTACATTCTGCGTTCGTGGTCGCTCGTGAAAATGGGAACCACCGCGAACCAGAAGAAGCTGTTCTTCAACCTGCGCAAGGCGAAGAGCAAGATCTCCGCGCTGGACGAGGGTGATCTCCACCCCGATCAGGTGAAGCTGATTGCCAAGCGCCTCGGCGTGACGGATCAGGACGTGATCGACATGAACCGCCGTCTCGGCGGCGATGCGTCGCTCAACGCGCCGATCCGCGACGACGGCGAAGCCGGCGAATGGCAGGACTGGCTGGTCGATAACTCGCCCAACCAGGAAGCCGTGATGGCCGAGCACGAGGAGTTCGATCATCGCCGTCGGGCGCTGAACGGCGCCATCGGCGTGCTCAACCCGCGCGAACGCCGCATCTTCGAGGCGCGGCGCCTGGCGGAAGAGCCGATGACGCTGGAAGACCTCGCCGCCGAATTCGGCGTCTCGCGCGAACGCGTGCGGCAGATCGAGGTCCGCGCGTTCGAAAAGGTGCAGTCGGCCGTCAAGGGCACGATTGCCCGACAGGAAGCCGAACTCGAAGCCGCGCACTAATCGCGGCAGAGGTATCAGTTGACGAAAGCCGGCGGCAACGCCGGCTTTTTGTTTTGGAGGTGCGTGCTGCTGCACCAATATCGCTGTCGTCCCTGCGAACCGCAGGGGCCCATACGCCGCGGCGGATGTGAGAAGGGCGATGTCCGTCGTCCGCGCCGCAACAACAAACATTAGAGCGTTAGCCTATCAGGTTGCAAGTAGCCGGCGGCGGTGAAGTAGTTTGTGGATTCTGCTGGCGTGTAGGTGTCGACGGTGCGCCCGATAGCATCCCAAAGGCCGCCGACGGTGCGTTCGGCGGCCTTTCGCAAGCTTGCTTTGAGCTTGGCGAAGGCGTTTTCGATCGGGTTGAAGTCGGGGCTGTAGGGCGGAAGGTAGAGAAGCGTCGCGCCAGCTGCCTCGATCATCTCACGTATGCGGGGCCCTTTGTGGCTGGAGAGGTTGTCCATGATGACAATAGCGTCGTCCGGGAGCTCGGGGACGAGCACCTTTTCGATGTAGGTTTCAAAGGCATCGCGATTGATGGGACCATCGAGCACCCAGGGCGCGATGATGCCGCGCGTGGTGAGGGCGGCGACGCAGGTTGTTGTTTTCCAGTGGCCGTGAGGAACGCTGGCCCGCAGGCGTTCTCCGCGCAGACATCGACCATGTGTTCGCGCCATGTTGGTCGATGCCCAGGTCTCGTCGATGAAGACGAGCCGATCCCGGTCGAGCTTGCCCTGGCTCTCGCGCCAGGCCTGGCGTCGCGTCAAGACATCCGGGCGATCTTGCTCTGTGGCATGGGCGGTCTTTTTTTACGCGTGATCTTGTGCCGCTCGAAGAAGCGTCGGATCGTGCCATAACCAAAGGACAAGCCTTGTTTGCTCAAGCTATCACGCAATTCCTCGATGGTGATGTCGGGTGAGGCCTTGAGCAGAGCCACGATCGTCGCATGATGGGCATCAATCCGGTGGGACTTGCGATCGCCGCCCTGAGCTCTCGGCTGGGCATCGCCTTGCTCCCGCTCGCGCGTTCGCCAGCGGCTTACGCTCGCCGCGCTGACGCCAAATCGCTCAGCAGCCTGCCGGCCTGAAACGCCGCCTCCAATACAGGCCAGCACACGTTCGCGCAGATCCATCGACAGCGGTTTCGCCATGCCCGCCGGCCTCCAGTCCGGCGACCAGCTTGAATCACTAAAACGCTGATTTGTGAATCCCCGACGATTCAGTCAGATGGGCCAACGCTCTAGTGGTTATGGGTCCTCGCGTTCGCGAGGACGACGTGTTGATGAAGCCCGCCCCTACTCACCCCACTCCCGCGCCATCTTTGCCAGGGCGCAGCCCTCGCAATAGCGGGCGTCCTTGTAGTCGATCCAGTTGTGCGCATAGACGCGATCGAGCGGAATGCCGTAACGCGCGCGCAGCACCTTCACCAGAATACGCCACGCCGCGATTTGCGCATCCGTCGGGCCCCGCGTCACGTCCGGATAATTGCCGGCGAATTCGACGCCGACCGAATTGCTGCCGACCACCTGGCGATAGGTCGACCCGTTGTCGATGTATCTGTTGTCGTTGCGGTTGGCGCCGTCGCCATGGGTAGGAACGAGATGTTCGCCGACTGCCCAGTACACCGTGCCGTCGGTCTCGACCCAGACCATGACGCCGCGCCGGGTCGGGTTCTTCGATTGCGCCAGCGCGCCGCCGCGCGCGGAGCCGGCCGGCCCTTCGGTCTGATGCACGATGATGTTGCGCCAGGGATGGGCCTTTGCGAGATCGCCCCATGGCGCCAGCCAGACCATCTTCAAGCCGGGAATATCCGGCGTGCCCGCCGACCGCGAGATCGCGGCGAGATCGGGCGTTTGCGCGGCGGCGGAAGCCGAAAGTGCATGGGCGGCAAGCGCCAGCGTGAGCAAACGAAGATTCATGTCTCAAGCCCCCGGTGACGGGCCTGATTACCATGGTCACGCCCGCTTGCGCAGGGCCATGTCCGATGCCGTTTCGGGTTCGGGCGCCAGCGGCGGCGCCGGATCGTAGACAGCAAAGCCGTTCCGGCCCGCCTTCTTGGCGTCGTAGAGCGCATGGTCGGCGGCAGCGATCAGGCGATCGGGGAAGCCGCCCATCTCGCGGGTCCATTGCGCGACGCCGATCGAGACCGCGATCGGGATGTCGTTGCCGGTGCATTGTTCGGCATCCGCGCGGCAGACTTCCAGCACGCGGCGCGCGATCATCGCGCCCTCGCGCAGCGTCGAGGACGGCAACACGATGCAGAATTCGTCGCCGCCGGTGCGTGCCAGCATGTCGCCGGGCCGCAGCCGGGTTTGCGCCATCAGGGTGAAATGCTGCAGGCAGGCGTCGCCGGCGGCGTGACCGTAGGTATCGTTGATGCCCTTGAAGCCGTCGAGATCGATTACCAACAGCGCGAAGGGCTGGCCGCTGCGCTCCGAGCGCGCGCATTCTTCCGTGAGCCGCTGCACCAGATGGCGGCGGTTGCCGACGCCGGTGAGATCGTCGAGCAGTGCCAGTTCCGCGACCTCGTTGCGCAGGCGGTCCATTGCCATCAGCAGGAAGCCGAAATTCAGCGACATCGACAGGAACACCAGCACCAGGATGACGACCGACTGCGCCGGGGTGAAATGCATGTAGGAGAAGCTGGGGCCCATTCCGGTGACCGCGCCGACCAACCGAGCCGCCAAAATGATCATGATGATGATGGTGACGATTCCGGCCAGCCGGGCGCCCGGATTGATGCGACCCTGATGCGGGGTCAGCAACAGCTTCAGGCCCATCGCCATCGGCAGCACTTGGGCGATCGTGAAGACGGTCATCCGCGCTGGCACGCTATCGTAGACGAAAATGAAAAAGGACAGACCGACAAAGCCAAAGCCGGTGGTCAACGAGGTGTGAAGCCACGAAACGGGCCGGATGAAGAATTTCTGAATTCCCATCGTGGCAAGGCAGATCGCCAGTACAAGCGTGGTGCCGGCGAACAGCAACGGCACGAGAGAATCCGGGAAGACTACGCGCAGCATCGCCATCGCAGCGCCCGCCGCCGCTGTGAATGCCGAGCCGGTCCAGAACCGCGCGGCTTCGAACGACGGATAGCAGCGCATGACGTAGGCCCAGATCAGGCCCAGCGCGAGAAAATTGATGACGAACACCGTCCACAGCGTTGGAACGCTCAGCATCGCGAACTCAGGACGCGTGCACGTCCCGTCTCCCCTGTTGTCTAACGGCCGCCTGGGACTTCCGCGCGCCCCGCCTTCTCCCACGACGATCCCCGTCGTCTTACGGGACAAGGTGCATCTGCGCCGCTTAACGGAGTCTGACGGCCGCCGACCAATCCAAACCGTGGTTTTGAATTGATGAAGATCGCGCGCGTTCGGACATCGTTAAGCATGATGCGCGCGCATGCGAACGGCGGCGGCGACGCTGGTTTCGGCTAGAAATCGCATCAAAACGCATAACAACTGTGGATAACGTGATGACACCGCCATGACGGCACGCGGCATCGGCCTGCGAATCTGCTGGGATCGTGCACGAGGATGTTGCGAGGCTGGCCCTCCGCCAAGCATGCCTCGGTGTCGCGTTTCAATCCATGAAAACCTTGAGAGGATACTATGGCTAAGAAAGCGAAGAAGGCGAAAAAGGCGAAGGCCAAGAAGGCCAAGAAGTCGAAGAAGAAGTGAATTTCGGCCCGGGTGGAGTGCTCAGCTCCGCCCGGGCTCCCAACTCCGGGTGAATTTTTGGAGAATGGCGGGCCAAAGGTCCGCCTTTTTATTTGCGGCTACGAACTCGATATGGATCCCGTTGCTGCACTGATGGCGGCGCGAAAAATCTACCGCTCCGCCAACGCCAGCTTGGCGCCGAGCGCGGCAAATCCCGCCGCGAAACTGCGGCGCAGCCAGGCCATCGCTTTCGGCCGCGTGATGACGCGGTCGCGCACCGCGGCGGCGAACAGGCCGTAGGCCGCGAACACCGCAAACGTCATCGCCATGAAGGCTGCGCTCAATTCCAGCATGCGGCCTAACGGATGCGGCTCGTCGATCGCCACGAACTGCGGCAGGAAGGCGAGGAAGAAGATCGAGAGCTTTGGATTGAGGATGTTGACCAGGACGGCGGTGACGATGACGCGCCGGCTGGAGCGCGCCCGCGCTGCCGGGCGGGTGTCGATCGCAAGCGCACCCGTCTCGCGCAATGCCTGCCAGGCCATATAAAGCAGATACGCCACGCCGCACCATTTCAGCGCGGCAAACGCCAGAGCGCTGGTGTGCAGCACGGCGGCGAGCCCGAGCATGGCGGCCAGCATATGCGGCACGATACCGAGGGTGCAGCCGAAGGCCGCCGCGATACCGGGCCGCGCGCCCAGCGTCAGCGCCACTGCCAGCGTGTAGAGCACGCCGGTGCCGGGGGAAGCGACGACGATCAGCGAGGTCAGCAGGAACGACAGGGTCATGTCCTGCCATTAACACGGCGGCGTCAGGCGCGAAAGCAGGGCGGCGGCTTACGGACGCTGTTCGCCGCCGTGCTCTCTTGCATAGACCATGCGCTCCGCCTCGCGGATCACGTCGAGCGGCGCCCAGGGCTTGGCCCAGAACAGCACGCCATCGGGCAATTCCTGATGCAGCGGCTTGCCCGAGGTGACGATCACGCCCATCTCGGGATTGTACTTCCTTGCGATGTGCGCGAGTTCGACGCCGTCCATGTTGCCGGCAAGCTGCACGTCGGTCATCATCAAAACCAGACTGCCGGCGGCGCGCTCCAGCACCAGCTCGGCCGCCTCGGCGCTCTCGCATTCGATGACATCGACCTCGCTCTCCTCCAGCAGCAGGCAGATCATGTTCCGCTGCATCGGGTCGTCTTCGACAATCAGGGCGGTTGCGCGATGGGGTTTCGATTGTCCCATATGAGCCTCCTCTCAGGATCGCGTCGGCTGGCGATGCCGCCTTTGTCGGGTATTCGACACTAAGCGCGGAAACCGCTTTATGGTTCGGTTCCAATTTGCGAAAGTTTGCAGGAACCCGCTCGTCCTCGACCTGCAAGGAGCCTGATCCGACATGACTGCGATATCTGGAAGCGCGGCCGCCGTGACCGGCGCCGCCAGCGGCATCGGCCGTGCCCTGGCGCTGGAACTGGCCGCGCGCGGCTGCGATCTCGCGCTCGCCGACCGCGACGAGGCCGGGCTGCAGCAGGTGGCCGCCGAGATCGGAAAGGCACACAAGCGCAAGGTAACGACCCACCGCGTCGATGTCGGCGAGCCCGCGCAGATCCAGGAATTTGCCAACGCGGCTACCAGCGCGCATCCGGAGCTGAACATCGTCATCAACAATGCCGGCGTCGCCCTGCTCGGCGCCTTCGCCGAGGTCGACCAGGCGCAGATGGAGTGGCTGATCAACATCAATTTCTGGGGCGTGGTGCACGGCACGCGCGCGTTCCTGCCGCATCTGTCGACGAGGCCCGAGGCGCATATCGTCAACCTCTCCTCGATCTTCGGCATCGTCGCCCCGCCCGGCCAGACCGCCTATTGCGCGGCGAAGTTCGCGGTGCGCGGATTCTCCGAAAGCCTGCGGCATGAACTCGCGATGGCGAACAGCCCGGTGAAGCTCTCGGTGGTGCATCCCGGCGGTGTCCTGACCAACATCGTGCGCAACTCCCGCACCGGCTCTGGCATCGCCGACAATTCGCGCCGCGCCGAATCGATCGAGCGTTTCGATACGATCGCCAGGACCACGCCGCCGGCCGCGGCGCAACGCATCATTCTCGGCATCGAGAAAAACCAGCCGCGCATTCTGATCGGCAACGACGCCAAGTTCATGGACCTCCTGCAGCGGTTTCGCCCGGCGACCTATTGGGCGGTGTTGGCAAAACGGATCGAGAAGATGGGCGCGCAGGCGAAGTGAGCGATGGCACAACAGCCGTCGTCCCTGCGAACGCAGGGACCCATAACCACCGGTGCCGTTGCTGGAGCGGGAATGCAACACATACTATTGCACATCGAAGAATGACGGAGAGCGGTGGCTAGCGTCCCACCAGCCGGTCCGCAAAGTAGCCGATCGTCTTGCGGTAGATCGTGGCCCTGTTCCATTCCCGCATCGCTTCGAAATTCGCCGTGCCCTCGCCATACGGCGCGCCGGCCTTGAAGCCAGATACATGCAGCAGGTTCGCGGTGGAGGCGAGCACGTCCGGCACGCTGTGGCGGAGATCGACATGGCCGTTGCCGTCGAAATCGACGCCGTATTTGATGTAGGACGACGGCAGGAATTGCGTCTGGCCGAGCTCGCCGGCGAAGGCGCCGATCAGGTCGCGCAGCGGAAGATCGCCGCGCTGCACGATCTTCAGCGCGGCCAGGAGTTCGCCCTGGAACAATTCGGTGCGGCGGCAATCATGGGCCATGGTCATCAGCGTGCGGATCACCGGCATCTTGCCAATGTCGCCCTTGCCGTAGTCCGACTCCAGCCCCCAGATCGCGACGATGATTTGCGGCGGCACACCGAACTTCTGTTCGATGCGCGCCAGCAGTGACGCGTGCCGCTGCAGCATCTGCCGGCCGATGTTGATGCGCCCGGGGCCGACGCGGGTGGAGACATATTGCTCGAACGTCTTGTTGAAGGTGCCGCGCTGGCGGCGGTCGAAAGCGAGCACCGCCGGGTCCTGCGTGATGCCGGCAAAGGCCTGGCCGATCACCGCTTGCGACACGCCGGCCGCCTGCGCTTCCTGCGCCATCGCGGAAACGAAGGTGTTGAAATCGCCGCCGCAGCGGGCGGCGTGGGAAGGACTGGCAAGGACCAGGGAGACAAGCGCGCAGAATAGCGCGGCAAATGCAGAACGGGATGAAAGCATGGGGAAGCATTCCTGGAGGGCACGGGCAAATCGGCCCGCCTTCTAGCATGTCCGCTTTCCCGGTTCGAGGCTTGACGGGTTTGCGCGGGCCATTTGATCCGCGTCAATATTGGCGCGTCCCGGTTTTCCTAGGATTGGCGCCAAAGGAGAGCCCCGATGATCGGAATAACCCTGACCACGGACCAGATCCGCAATGCTCCCGTGCCGGTTCGGCAATGGATCGAGCATCAAGTCATTGCCTCGCTCGGCCTGGCGGCCGATGCGCCGGCGGCGCAGCATCCGCAAGCCGAGCACCTCGTTGCCTGCAATCCCGAGGAGGCGGCGGCCGTGCTGGCGCAAATTCAGGGCCTGATGCCGGCGTTCAACGTGTTCTTCGAATTCGCAAGGCCGGGCATCTCGTTCGGCCAGCCGCCGGTGATGGCGTTCCGCCTGATCGACATCCTCTATCATACCCGATTGCAGAACGTCGAACAGGTCATGGAATGTTTGGAAGCAATCAACGCGGCCTTCGCCCGCGTCCGCGGCGATGCCTCCGCCAGGTTCTGCGGGTTCGACAGCCAGGGACACTGCTTGATCGCGCCGGAGACGCAGCGCAGCGTTGCCGCGCTGTGGCAGAACATCCTCGCGAGCCAGCAGAAGGCAGGACGTGGCGCGATCGATACGGCCTCCGCTGCATAGGCGGCGGCCAATTACGCCTGCGCTCAGCGAGGCCCTACTCCCCGCCGTCGATCTGACGGCCCATCAGTGCGATCGCCTTCTGATAGACGCCCGCGGCATTCCAGGCCTGGATCGCCGCAAAATTCGGCTCGCCCGGCTGATAGCCCGCACCGGCGCGCCAGCCATGCGCCCGCAGAAAGTTCGCGGTCGACATCAGCGCGTTCGCCGCGTTTTCGAGATTGCCGGTACCGTAAGCCAGAATGGCTTTTGGCATGAACTGCGTCTGGCCGACTTCGCCATGCATCGAGCCGCGCTGGCTGGCAGGGAGCGCGCCGCGATCGATCAATTGCAGCGCCGCGTAGAGATGCTCGGTGAAATAGGCTGAGCGCCGGCAGTCATAGGCGAGCGTCGCGATCGAGGCGAGCATGTTCTGATTGCCGCGCTGGCTGCCGAACCCGGTTTCCATGCCCCAGATCGCGAGCAGCGGCCCCGGCGGCACGCCATAGCGGCTCTGAATGGAAGCGAACAGCGCCGCCTGCGATTGCTTGAGCCGCCTCCCCTTCGCAACGATGGCGGTGGCGCCGCGCTTGGCGAGAAACTGATCGAGCGAGAGACTGAAACTGCGCTGGCCGCGGTCGGCATTGATCGTCGTTTGCGCGTAGTTCGTCGCCATCAAGGCCTGGATGGTGGAGGCGCCGATGCCTTTTGCACGGGCTTCGCCTGCGAATTGCTGCTTCCAGGATTCGTAGCCGGCGGCGGAGCTGCCGCATTGGGCGGCGTGGGCGTGGGGGCTCAACGATGCGAACAATGCGACAGTGGCGCTGAAAGCAAATGCGATACGGAGCATGGAAAGACCATTCCTGAGAGAGCGCTGCAAGTACGCATCGGTTTCTAGCACGTCCTCAGCCGCGCTTCGAGAGTTGCGGCAGATGCATGGGCAGAATCTGTATCCCTTAGCCATCTCGAAAACGGCCATGATTGCGACTAATTTGAATCGATCGATACGCTGACCGTTCGTTGAATCGCCGTGTGTCGAATTGGTGGCGCCGTAGCGCCAACGCGTAGGCCGACGCCCGCCTTGGCGCATCCCAAGGACGATGGCTATGACCAGATCCAGTGGCTGCAAAGTCGGAATTGGCATTGTGATCGCCGCGCTCGCGGCAAGCCACAAGGCAGCCGCCCAGGTGTCGACGCCTTCCGTCGATCCGTCGCGCTTGCCCCGCCTCGGCACCGTCGACGAGCGCTTTCAATCGTACAATGTGGAAATGGTCGAGGTCACCGGCGGACGGTTCTGGAAGCCTTACAAAGCGAGTGCCTCGGCGCCGCCAAATCGCGGCGCTGATAACACCGGAAATATCCCGGCGGGCGCAAAGCCTGATCTCTACGCGTATCGGGAGCCGATCGACCTGTCGAACCGCCGGCTGCGCGCATTGGCTGCCGCTCTCGCTCCAGCCTACATCCGCGTCAGCGGCACCTGGGCGAATAGCACCTACTTTGCCGGAAGCGATGCGACGCCTCCGACGCCGCCGCCTGACGGCTTCCGCGCGGTGCTGAGCCGCGAGCGCTGGAGAGGCGTCATCGACTTTGCCCGCGCGGCCGGCGCGGAGATCGTGACCTCGATGGCGATAAGCCGCGGTGCCCGGGACGCGGCAGGTCGATGGCGGAGCGATCAGGCGCGGCACTTGTTCGACTACACCAAATCCGTCGGTGGCAGAATTGCCGCCGCCGAGTTCATGAATGAGCCGACGCTGACCGCCATGGGCGGTGCGCCGACGGGATATGATGCGGCGGCTTACGGGCGGGACTTCAAGGCCTTTGTTGCGTTCATCAGGGACAGCGAACCGGATGTGATCGTCCTGGGTCCCGGTTCGGTCGGAGAGACGATGGCGTCGCAATCGAGCTCCGGATTCATCAGCACGCGGGATCTGCTTGCCGCATCCGGCCCCGGCATCGACGCGTTTTCCTATCATCACTACGGCGCCCTCTCGCAGCGATGCTCCGGGATTCCGGGCCAGACCACGCCGGAGGCCGCGCTTTCGGAAGCGTGGCTCAAGAGCACAGAGCAAACGTTCGCGTTTTACCGATCGCTGAGGGGCGAGTTTGCGCCTGGTAAGCCGATGTGGCTGACCGAAACCGCCGAGGCCGCCTGCGGCGGCAATCCCTGGGCCGCCACTTTCCTCGATACGTTCCGATATCTCGATCAGCTCGGCCGGCTTGCCAGGGCTGCCGTCCAGATCGTGGCGCACAATACGCTGGCTGCCAGCGATTACGGCCTGCTCGAGGAGACGACGTTGCGGCCGCGGCCAAACTACTGGGCGGCGCTGCTGTGGCGCAGGCTGATGGGCACGACCGTTCTCGACGCCGGCGTGCACGAGGGGATTCACCTCTACGCGCATTGCCGATGGGGCGCGCGCGGCGCCGTCACACTGCTCGCCATCAATACTGACAGGACGACCACCGCGATGCTGCGGTTGCCTGCGGCGAGCGAGCGTTACACGCTTTCGGCGGACGATCTTCAGAGCGACACGGTTAAGCTGAATGGAACGGTTTTGGAGCTCGGCCCGAATGACGATCTTCCGCGGCTTGCCGCAGTGACATCGCCGCCGGGTTCGATCGAGATCGGACCTGCCACGATCGCTTTCCTCACGGTCGCGGACGCAAAAAATCCGGCATGCGATTGAATCGTTGCCCGGTCCGTCCAGCGGGCTTCAATCCGCGCGCAGCCGAAGGCAGAGCACCGCGCTGGCCAGCGCTGAAACTCCGAGAAGCACGAGCACGCCGGAGAATCCACTCAGCGCGAAGACGATGCCCCCGAACGTCACCCCGACTGTGCCGCCGAGAAAGCTGCACGAATTCAGTAGCCCGGAGCCTTTTCCCGTCTGCGATTGGGGCAACGTTGCAAGTCCGAGCCGCGGTGCCGAAGCGTAAATGAGCGCGATTCCAGCGCCGGCGATAAAGAGGCCTGGCATCAGAACAGTGTATATCGCTTCGATCTGAAACGACGACCAGATAATCGCGCAGCCGAGCGCAAGCAGGAGCGATCCAGCTGTCAGCATGCGCCGCACGCCGATCCGTATTCCAATGGAAGGAGCCGTTCGCGCGAAGGCAAACAGCGCAACCGAGAGCGGCAGCAGCGATAGGCCGGCAGCAACGGCGGACATGCCGAGTCCGCCTGCGGATTGCGCAAAGAGATTGTAGTAGAGCAGCAGCGTCATGATGTCGAACATCACGAGGAACAGGAGGCCAGCGGCGACCGCGAAATTGCGGTTCGAGAACAGTTCGAAATCGACGAGCGGATAAGAGCGCCGCGTCTCGGTCCGGATCAATCCAAGAAACGAAATCACTGCCAGCGCGAGCGGGACGATTGCGGCTTGCGGATTGACTCGAACATGCGCTAACGCCTGCAATCCCGTTATCAACGTCACCATGAAGACCGCGAGAATGCCAAGGCCCACCCAGTCCATCGAAACCGAGCGGCGGCCTTCCGCTCCGGGATGCCGCAACAGCATCAGCGCTGCGGGCACCATGGCGACGACGTTCAGCCAGAAGATAAAGCGCCAGCCCGCGTAATGCGTCACGGCGCCGCCAATCAGCGGACCGATGCTGAAGCCGAGCATCAGGAAGCCGGTCCATGCCCCGATCGCCTCCGCCCGCCGCGCGTCGGGCGCAGCTTCGGTCACTGCGGCAAGCGTGCCGGCCACGGCGAACGCAGCCCCCAGCCCCTGCAGCGCACGAGCCCCGACCACCACGAATCCGGCTGGTGCAAGCGCAATGATCAGCGAGGCGAGGGCGAACAGGGCGATGCCCGCAACCGAGGATCTTTGCGCCCCAAGCTGATCCGCCGCGCCGCCGCCGACGATTATGAATATCGCTGCGGTGAGCAGATAGGCATTGACTACCCATTCGACTTCCGCCGGACCAAGTTGCAGGCCAGCTCTCATTTCGGGCAGCGCCGCCATGATCGCCGTGCTGTTGTCCCCCACCGCCAGCATGGCAAGGCAGCAGGCCATCAGCACCGGTCGGAGATCACTCTTGGTGTTGCAAGCTGCCGGCATCACCAATGCCCTTCCCCTTGTTTCAGGCGAACAGTATGTCGGCAAAGTGGTCATAGACAATCGCGTCGCCGGCGTCCCGCAAGGCAAAACCGGCGCGGAGCGATGGCGATTGACAGCGACGGTCCTATCGACGACAAGCCGCCCATGGCCAAAAAACCCGGAACCAATCCCAAAGGCGAATTCGCCTTTTTCAATGTCGTCTATGAAGACGACTCGCAGCGCTCCAACCGACGCGTGCCTGCCGAACTGCTCGGCGGGCTTGACGGCGACGAGCCGGCACGCGGCTACATCATGGAGCAGGATCGCGAGATCGCCGAGAAATCCGGCCGCCCGCAGCTCAAGATCAAGAGCATCAGTCGGGTTGGGGCGAAGAAGAAATAAGACGCCGCGCATCTGGACGGTCAGGGCCGACTTGATCGCTATCTAAGTCGGCAAGTCAAAGGCCTAGACGACCAAAAGTCGATGGAACGGACTTCTCGCTCCTATTATCTCCAACGCTTCAAACATTGAATCACCGAATTCATGAGCTGCTGCCGCATATTTGTGGCGCAATTCCTTATCCAAGAATTTCTGGATCAGATCTTCTTCCTTAAAGTTGGTCGTCTCCAAAAATCGATCATAGTGGCCTAAAAGGTTGACGAGCGTGCCCTTTGCTTCCTTTGGAGCGACGTTGTCTTGAAGCCACTCCAATCGTCCGGTTGGAGTCAACTTCGTCATTGCAACTGCATCGGAAGGCGCAACGGATTTCTTTGAATTGTAGACTGCGAGCAGGTACAGGAGGGCGGAATAGCAGGTTAGCATCCTGCTGTGCTTTAACTTGTAGTTCTTGAGTTTCCCACTAGCCTTCTTATCTTCAGGCTCTCGCTCAGTCCTAGCTTCATAGTTCACACAGAAGGTTCGCCAAATTCTCAGAATATCATTCGCCAAAAATGCTGGCATGAAGGTTGCGTTGTGATCCGGATAGTCCCTCCAGTAACTATCGATGACACCCCTGACGATCTCGTCGTAGATCCCGTCTTCCACAAGCGGCTTGCTCTCCAGCAATAACAGAAGCCTCGCTGTAAATGTATTTGCTACATCGTCTTTTTCTGTTCCGAGCGCGTTGGTAAACTCATAGATGGAATGATGATCGAGATATCGGCCATCTCCAGAAAACTCCGGAAATCCAAGACTGCGAGATCGCTGGATGAGTTCCGCTTGTACACAGATTTCGTCAAGATGATTGAGGATGTTTGCCGGCCCGAAATCTTCGCCGGAACTATCGGCGCGCGGAACCCTCTCGCTCATTCCTGCAATAAATAGATCCAAGTCGCTATGTTCGCTGGCTTCCCAGCGGCCGAACGACCCCGTCGCATAGACGCATGCTTTACCTGCGGCAAACTTGCTGGCACCAACGAATTCAGTTCGAAGTTTTTGGATGATCTCGGCAGAATAGTCCCGGCGTCTAACGAGTTCGCTCATAAACACCCGCCCACTCGAATATGTTTGCGAAAATCTCCGCCTGCTCAATCGCGTCGTCAACGGCATGATGGGTGTGTTGCCGCTTGGACGACAAATAGGAATTAAGTTTCGAACGACCGGCTCGCGATATCGGTATCCCGGCCTTGACCGCATGTGCAGTCTTTATATCAAAGCATCGTGAATAGTCGAAAGGAGAGCCCTTCGGACAGAAATTTGTGAAATACCAATACAACCAAGTCCAATCAAAACTGAGCGGATATGCAACCAGTACCGGCTTCGCGCCATTTGCATTCGCAGTAATCCAATGGAACGCCTCAGTCATAGCTGACTCAGGCGCGGCGCCTTCCGCGCACAGCCGATCGCGATCAAGCCCGTTTACATCCAAAGCTTCCTGCTGGAAAGAATCGGAAATCGGCCTCAACTCGCGGTAGAAAACTTGATTGTAATCCTGCGGACGCACGAATTTGTGCCCGTCGAACGACCCAGCATACACAATCGCGAACGACAAAATGGAATATGGTCCCGGAATAGGTCCGTCAGTCTCAACATCAGCCGAAAAATATAGATCCGAAGCGTTCTCGCTGAGCCGCTCCGCATGCCCTTCTTCACGATTTTGAAAGCTCTTGGCGCCAATCAGCATAGACAACCCTAACCTTGTTCGTAAGCCTTCTTCAAGTCAGGGACGATCAATTAAGAAACCGCTCCACAAGCGGCTTCTTCTCTTGATTCAGCTAAGCTAGTCCTCGTGTCACTCTCAAGCCCTCGGAAGAACAAGGGCATAAGCAACCTCAGTTATCCAAAAAGCTCCGCAGCTTCCGGCTCCTTGACGGATGCTTCAGCTTGCGCAGCGCCTTCGCCTCGATCTGGCGGATACGCTCTCTCGTCACCGAGAACTGCTGGCCGACTTCTTCCAGCGTGTGGTCGGTGTTCATGCCGATGCCGAAGCGCATGCGGAGCACGCGTTCTTCGCGCGGGGTGAGCGAGGCCAGCACCCGCGTGGTGGTTTCGCGCAGGTTGGACTGGATCGCCGCGTCGATGGGCAGGATCGCGTTCTTGTCCTCGATGAAATCGCCGAGGTGTGAATCTTCCTCGTCACCGACGGGTGTCTCCAGCGAGAGCGGCTCTTTCGCGATCTTCAGGACCTTGCGAACCTTCTCCAGGGGCATGCCGAGCTTTTCGGCGAGCTCTTCCGGGGTCGGCTCGCGGCCGATCTCGTTGAGCATCTGGCGGCTGGTGCGCACGATCTTGTTGATGGTCTCGATCATGTGCACGGGGATGCGGATGGTGCGGGCCTGGTCGGCGATCGAGCGCGTGATCGCCTGCCGGATCCACCACGTGGCGTAGGTCGAGAACTTGTAGCCGCGGCGATACTCGAACTTGTCCACCGCCTTCATCAAGCCGATATTGCCTTCCTGGATCAGATCGAGGAACTGCAGGCCGCGGTTGGTGTATTTCTTGGCGATCGAGATCACCAGACGCAGGTTGGCCTCGACCATTTCCTTCTTGGCCTGTCGCGCCTCGCGTTCGCCCTTCTGCACGCCGTGCACGATCTTGCGGAATTCGCCGATCTCAAGACCGGTCAGCGCCGCCAGCGACTGGATCTCGTGGCGCAGCTCCTTGATGCGGTCCTTCTCGTGATGGACGAAATTCTTCCAGCCCTTGGCGGAGAGTTTCGAGACACGGTTGAGCCAGCGCGGATCGAGCTCCGAGCCCTGGTAGTTGCGCAAAAAGTCTTCGCGCGCGACGCCGTGGCTGTCGCCGAGGCGCAAGAGGCGGCCCTCGAACGAGACCAGCTTCTTGTTGATGTCGTAGAGCTGCTCGACAAGCGAATCGATGCGCGCCTGGTTCAGGCGCAGCGACTTCACCTCGACGATGATTTCGTCCTTCAGCTTCTTGTACTTGCGCTCCTGCGAAGGCGAGAGCGACTCGCTCTGAAGCTGATTGGCGATGTCCTGCTCCTGCAGACGGCGCAGCTTCTTGTATTCGGACGCGATCTTGTCGAAGGTCTCGACCACCTTCGGCTTCAGCTCGGCCTCGATCGCAGCCAGCGACATCTGGTTTTCGAACTCGTCGTCATCCATGTCGCCTTCGGCGGCGGCTTCCGCGGGATCCTTCTCTTCCGTCTCCGCCTCGCCCGCAGGGGCTGCACGGAACGGAGTCGGCGCGGGAGGTGCAGCCGGCGGCGCAACGTGCGCCGGCGCGGCCTCGCCGTTGGCGGCCTGGCCGTCGCCTGCGGGGGCGGCGATCATCGCCGGGTTCATGTTGCTCTTGGCGTCGGGGCCGGCATAGGTGGCTTCGAGATCGATGATGTCGCGAAGGAAGATCTTTCCTTCGTTGAGTTCATCGCGCCAGATGATGATGGCCTGGAAAGTCAGCGGGCTCTCGCAGAGACCTGCAATCATCGCCTCGCGGCCGGCCTCGATGCGTTTGGCGATCGCGATTTCGCCTTCGCGCGACAACAGCTCGACCGTGCCCATCTCGCGCAGATACATGCGCACCGGATCGTCGGTGCGCTCGCCGGGCTCGGATTTCTTGACCTCGGTGACGGCCTTCGCCGTGACCTCGACAAGCTCGTTGTCGGTGTCGTCGTCGGCCTCTTCCTTCTCGGCCTCTTCATCGGCCTCCTCGGCCTCGGAGACGTTGATGCCCATGTCCGAGAGCATCGACATGATGTCCTCGATCTGCTCGGGCGAGGTGGTGTCGGAGGGCAAGACTTCGTTGAGCTGATCGAAGGTCACGAAGCCGCGCTTCTTGGCCTGCTTGATCATCTTCTTGACCGCGGCATCCGACAGGTCGAGCAACGGCGACGGCGCGTCGGGGCTATCCTTCTCAGGGGCGTCCGCTGCCTTGTCGTCTTTTTCCTTGTCCTTAACCTGCAGCGTCTTTGCCTTGGTGGCCATTCATCAAGCTCCCGAAACGCGCTTCATGCGGGCGTGCGTCGCCGCCACCCGCGCTCTTCAACTCAATTCGTTCGAGATGACGTCGTTCGACCGTCACCTTGCTCTGTTCATTCGCCTTCGCATGATCGGCCGAAAGCGGCACCCGCTTTTCCGCACCATGGTTACGACGCGCAAAGGGCGGCGCAGACCGTCGCCACCCCTGCCTTCCGCATCACCGGTTTCTGTCTTTCGTAGCCCGAAGGCCCTTAAGCTTTGCTTAACCCTGTTTTTGCCGCCAAATCATGGATTTGGCGAGTCTTTTCGCGGGCCCGGCCAAGGCCGTCCGCATCATTTTTTAATCGTCAAACACTTTTGCGGAACCGGCCCGAAAGCTCGCCAAAGCCCTCGATCAGGGCCTCGGTGCCGTCAAGGGAGTCCAGCCGGGCGCTGACGTCCTTCAGCCATGCCAGATTGGCCTCGCTGGTCTCCTCGGCCAATGCCAGTTCGGCATCTTTCCTCTCCCTAAGTAGGGCGTGCGTTTTCTGATGCAAGACAACGAGTTGCTGCCAGGTCGCCAAAACGTCCTCGCGGGCCGCACCGGGCATGGCGGCCCATACCGCCGCGGTCGTGATCGCCCGCTCAACCCGTTGAAGAACCTCGCCTAATCCACGTGCTTCGAGATCGGCGCGCATTTTCTCGGCCTGCTCCTCGACATCGGGGGAATGGTGATGGTCGTTGGCGAAGGCTGCGATAATGCCGGCGCGGAGCTTGTTGGCCTCGGGATGGGCCAGTTCCAGGGCGGCCACTTCCTCCAGATGATCGTGCAGCAGCCAGGGGTGGTTGATCAGGGATTGCAGGATCAGGGCCTCGCGGCGGGACATCGCGCTGCGCTGGCCGCGCATGATCGGGCTGGTCGCAAGCTGGGGGCTCGCCGCCTGGTAGGGGCCGGGGGCAATTCCTGAAACTATCCCCGGCGGGCGGCCGCCACGGGGGGCGAATCGGCCGGCCGGCCCGGCTCCGCGCGGGGCAAAGCCGCGGGGTGATTCGCCTCGCCTGGTCTGGAAGCCACCCCGGCCATAGCCGCCACGGGCGCCGTCCGGCGCAAAGGTGCGCTGCAGGCGTTCGGCGAGATCCTGGCGATAATAGCGGCGCACGACCTCGTCGCGGATGCCGTTGGAGAGTTCGTTGATACGTGCTTCCAGCGCCGCGCGCCGTTCGGGAGTTGCAAACGTGCCGCCCTCGATCTCCCGCGACCAGATCATATCAGCGAGCCCGCGCGCGGCTCCGATCACCTCTTCGATCGCGACGCGGCCGCCGGTTCGCGCGAGGTCGTCGGGGTCCTGCCCCTCCGGCAGCAGCGCGAAGCGCAGGCTCTTGCCGGGCAACAGATTCGGCATCGCCAGATCGGCGGCGCGGTACGCTGCTTTCTGTCCGGCGCGGTCGCCGTCGAAGCAGAGGAGCGGCTCGTCCGCCATCTTCCAGAGCAACGCGAGCTGGTTTTCGGTCAGCGCGGTGCCGAGCGGGGCAACCGCGCCGGCAAAGCCCGCGGTGACCATGGCGATGACGTCGACATAGCCTTCGACCACGATCAGCGGCGCGCCGTTATGCGTCGCCTGCCGTGCGGTGGCGAGGTTGTAGAGATTGTCGCCCTTGTGAAACAGCGGCGTTTCCGGCGAGTTCAGATATTTTGCCGGAACGTCCTTTTCCAGCGCGCGGCCGCCGAAGGCGATGACGCGGCCTCGGGCATCCGCGATCGGAAACATCACGCGGTCGCGGAAGCGATCATAGGGCACGGGAATATCGTCGCCGCCGACGAGTAGCCCTGCTTCCACCATGTCCTCGGTGGAAATGCCCTGCGCGCCCAGATACTCTTTCAGCGCAAAGCGCTCGCCCGGGGCATAGCCGAGGCGAAACTGCAATTGCGTTGCCGGCGAAATGCCGCGGTCGCCGAGATAGCCGCGCGCCTTGGCGCCGTTGCGCGAGGCCAGCGTATCGGCAAAGAATTTTGCCGCAAGTTCCATCACGTCGTGCAGCGTCTTGCGGCGCTGCTCGTGGCGCGCAGCGTCAGGGGTCGCCGCCGGCAGCGCCATGCCGGCCATCCCGGCGAGGCGCTCGACGGCCTCCGGAAACGACACGCCTTCCGTCTCCATGACGAAGTCGAAAATGTTGCCGTGCTTTCCGGTCGAGAAGTCGTGGTAGAATTGCTTCTGGTCGTTGACCGTGAAAGAGGGCGTCTTCTCCTGCTGGAACGGCGACAGCCCCTTAAATTCCCTTCCCGCCTTCTTCAACTTGACGCGCCGGCCCACGACTTCCGAAACCGGAAGCCGGGCGCGCAGTTCGTCGAGAAATTGGGGCGTGAAGCGCATGGGGTGAGTTTTTGCCGAGTCGAAGGCTTGTGCCAACCGATAGGGATATAGGGAGGACGACCCCGAAAGCGATGTTTATCGGGCTTCTCGCCGCTATTCACAGGTCATTCAGTCTTGGAAAAATCCGAGCGGTTGGTCGGGTTGACAGGCGCGATACATTTGTATATACATACAACAATAGAAGAAAATTTCGGGATGGAATCGTCCGTGGGTAGTCGCGCGAGGCCACTATCGTATGGAACGTGAACATGACCGAAAGCTTCGACCATGAATCCGTTAATGGGTTCGAGTGGGATAGTCGTAAAAGCGATTCGAATCTTGCCAAACACGGAATTGATTTCGACGGTGCAATCGAAATCTTTTACGAACCTATCTTCTTCGACGATCCGATCGCAACAACGAGGAGCGCTGGATCGCTGTAGGCTCATCAGGAGATCGACTGATCACCGTCGTGTTTACACGGCGGGCGGACGTTATCCGGATCATCTCAGCTCGCCGCGCAAGGAAAAATGAAGAAAGAGCATATCGTCACGCGAAAATGGGGCGACCGCCGAAAGGGCAAGACTGACTGGGCGCGAGTCGACGCGCTCACCGATGAAGAGATCGCCAAGGCCGTCGCAAACGATCCCGATGCGGCTGCGATCGATGTCGACTGGTCTGATGCCGTTCTGGTTATTCCCGCGAAGAAAAGAGCCATCTCCATTCGCGTCGATGAGGACGTGCTCGACTTCTTCAAGAAGGAAGGCGACGGCTATCAGCGCCGTATCAATGCGGTGCTGCGCTCCTACATGCAGCAGAAGGTCAAGCCGAAGAAGCGGGCCTGACGAGATTTCAGGTTCGCTTCGCGCGCCGGAAATGACGGCGTGAGGCTTGAATCCCTTCCAGTTCCGCGCTTCCATACCCCGCATGTTCACGGTGTTCCGGGGTGGCAGGAGCGGGGCGTGGCGGGTGACGCGGTTTGCGCCGGTCAAGGGCGCGGCGCTTTCGCCAACGCCGTCGCTGTCGGTTGTGCATTCCCTGTCGATCGCATTGCCGATCCTGCCCTCGCCGACCTCCTGGCGGCTGGCCGGCGTCGCCAGCCATCTGCGCTACACCGAGCGCGCTGAGAAGAACGAGCTCGAGGCCGCGCGGGCCGAGATCGGCCGGCCTGAGGCGACCTATGCCGCACTGATCCCGATCAAGAAATCGGCGGCGTGGTGGGAGCTGACGCAGGAGGAGCGGCGGCAGATCTTCGAGGACAAATCCCACCACATCGCCGACAGCCTGAAATACCTGCCGGCGATCGCCCGCCAGCTCTATCACAGCCGCGATCTCGGCGAGCCCTTCGACTTCCTGACCTGGTTCGAATACGCGCCCGAACATGCTGATACGTTCGAGGAGCTGGTCCGCACGCTGCGCGCCACCGAGGAATGGCGCTATGTCGAGCGCGAGGTGGATATCAGATTGGAGCGGGAAAGGCTGGATGCGGGCTAGTCCTCCAGAAATTTCCCCGAGGCGATGCGCGGCAGGCTGGTGACCGGCCAGTTGTAGACATAGGTCCACGCCTCGCCGACGGTACCGTCTTCGAGCGACAGCGGCAGCATGCGGCGGATGTATTCGGTCGGCTCAGGAAAGCCGGCGCCGCAGGCCTCATACATGTCGAACTCGGCCAGCAACGCGTCGCGATCGCGCAGGCGATAGAGTTCGCCGAACACGACGTCGTCAGGCTCATCCGACAGCACCAGCCCCGGATAATGCTTGATGAGATAGAGCCGGCCGCGGCAGGTAGCCGTGCCCAAAAAATCCGCACTGCGCGACAATAGCTGCGCCATCGGATGGTCGAAGCCGCGCATCAGCGTGCCGTAGACGAACAGTCGATCTGAAATCATGGAATTTCTATGTCATTGCGGGCGAAGCGATGCAATCCACCGGGCGGCCCGGCGCCAAAACGGTCTTGTGGGGAAGCATCCGGAACGGCATCGTCAAGCGACCATCGATTCTGATAATTCTCATCGAACCGCAATCCTTCAAGGAAACTACGTTGAACGACGCCGCCGGCCCCGCCCTGCTCCTCAGCGCCGAGGATGTTCCTCCAGTCCACGAATACAACAGCGCAGGCTGCTCGCCGTTTCTGCTCACGTGCGACCACTATGGAAGGCTCATTCCGCGCGTGCTCGGCGACCTCGGCCTGCCCGAGAGCGAACTGACACGCCATATTGCCTGGGACATCGGCATTGCCGGCGTCGCGGAAGCGCTCTCAAGACATCTCGATGCTCATCTGATCGTGCAGCGCTACTCACGGCTCGTCATCGACTGCAACCGTCCGCCGCATGTCGCAAGCTCGATACCGCGCATCAGCGAGGCGACCACGATTCCCGGCAATGAAGGCATTTCGCGCGAGGCAGCCGCGATACGGCGGGCGCAGATCTTCGATCCGTACCACCGGCGGATCGACGAGATCATCGACCAGCGCAGCAGCACTGCCATGCCGACGGTGCTGGTGTCGCTGCACAGTTTCACGCCCGTCTATGCCGGGATCGCACGGCCCTGGCATATCGGCACGCTCTACCACCGCGACAAGCATCTGCCGCCGCTGTTGCTAAAGCTGTTGCGCGCCGAGGGCGATCTGGTGGTCGGCGACAACGAGCCCTATGCGGTCAGCGACGAGACCGATTACACGATTCCGGTGCATGGCGAGGCGCGCGGGTTGATGAATACGGGCATCGAAATCCGCCAGGATTTGATTTCGGATCAGGCGGGCGAAAAAGCGTGGGCCGAACGGCTGGCGCGGATACTTGGGGAAATTGAGGAGATGTTGCGCAAGCAGCAACTGATCGCGTCTCGCCAAGGCGAAGGGCCCGTTCCCTCCCCTCTTGCGGGGGAGGGCTAGCTAGGGGGCTCACCTGACTATGCCGCTCCATTGAAGCAAGCTCACCTGTAGACGGGACCGCGCGCTCACCGCGCTCGCGTCAGCGCCAGCCAGATGCCGCCGCCGATCATGAAGCCGCCGGAGACGCGCGACACCAGCCGCGTCCGCTGCTTGGAGAAGAACATTCGCGCGCGGCCGGCCAGCAGCGCGTAGACCGCGTCGGTCGATGCCGCGATCACCATGAAGGTGATGCCGAGCAAGGCCACCTGCGGGAAGTGGTCCTTCTCCATGTCCATGAACTGCGGAATGAACGCGCCGAAGAAGACCAGCACCTTCGGATTGGAGAGCAGCACCAGCAGGCCCTGCAGGAAAAATCCGCCGCGCGGCGGCGGTGGCGGCTCGTCGGCGTTGACGCCTTCCGCGGGCTGCCAGATCAGCTTGATGCCGAGCCATATCAGATAGGCGGCGCCGGCAAAGCGCACCCAGTCGAACCAGTAGCCCATGGTCGCCATCAGCGACGTGAGCCCGACCGCGACGATGCCGATCACGATGGCGAGGCCGGTTTGCGCACCGGCGCAATTGATCAGCGCCGCGCGGGTGCCGTGCCGCAGGCCGTTCGCGATCAGCAGCGTGACAACGGGACCCGGCAACAGCGCGAGCGCAATGCAGGCGGCGACAAAGGCGAGATAGACCTGGAGGGACATGGGATGAACTCGGTGGGAGAGCGGTTACGTCATTATGCATGCGCGGACGAGAGATGGAAGCTGCGCTTCTGCTCCCTCTCCCGTCTTTATCGTCATCGCCCCTCCATCGCGGCCATCATCCAGCGCGTCATTTCGCGGTTCGCCAGCAACGCCAGCGCCGCGCGCCGCGTTTCCCACGCGTCACCGTTACCGTGCGCGACGGCGACGAGGAGATCGCAGCGGCGCGACACGGCGATGCCGGTGGCGACGCGCCGCGAACCATCGGATGCTTTGAGATCATAGGCCCTGGTCCGCCCGGCCATATCGGCGACCTGGACGACCTCGCCCGGCGCGAGCGGCACGAAGCCCTGGCTGATCAAATCAACATCGGCGACGCGGTCGACTTCGTCGTCATCGGCGACACCGCGGTCGCAATTGCAGAAGCCGAGTTTCGGCCGAACGTATACCTCGACGCCATCGCCACACGACGCGCCGCGGCAACGAAAGGCGCGTCCGGCAGGCCAGCCGTCGCGCGGGAATGGCCAGGCGATCTCCTGCCACGCGCCTTTATGGTCGCCCTGGCGCGGCACGACGTGCTGATAGGCCACGGCGCCCGACAACGCGCCGAGCGTCACGACCGCAACGACCATGACCGGCCAGCGGCGCATCGCCGGCATCCTCACGGCAGGCCGGCGACGGTGCGCGCCGCGCCGGTCAGTTCCAGGATGTGCAGGCCGGTATTGGCGCGATCGACGATATAGATGTAGCCGCGCTCGTCGGTCTCGACATTGTTGGTCTGGATTGCGACCTTGCAGCGGTCCTTGCCGTCGATCTTGGCGCAGCGTTTGTCGGTCGCCGCCGTGATCGACGGGATGAAATAGCCGACTTCCCTGGGATGAAAGGGATCGCGAATGTCGAGCGCGCGGACGCCGGCATTGAAGAAGGAGATGAACGCCATCTTCTTGTAGAAGACCGGCGCCATGCTCTCGTTGGAGGAATGCGCGCCGAACCGCCCGCCCCGCTCGCAGAATGTGCCGCTCGCCTCCGGCACGGTGTAGCTCGAGATCATCATCGGCCGGTTTTCGACCGTGACGTCGGCGAACCACACCATCTGCCGCGGCTCGTTGCATTCGTTCAAAATCGCCTCATTGACGATCATCATGATGTCGCGGGTTTTGCCGTCCTTGTCGCGCGCGAATTCCGCAATCGGCATGCCCGGCATCGGAAACGTCGTGTGGGCGCCGTTGAACGGCGACATGGTCAGCCGCGCAATTTCCGGCGAGCGCAGATTGTCCGCGGTCGGCTCTTTGGGACCGTTGAGCAGCTTGTCGCGATCGACGATCTGCAAAATCCCGCCCTTGTTAGTGCCGTAGCCGAAATAAACCCGGTTGCCGGACGGCCCGGTCGAGATCGGCCCGTGCAATTCGGTCGGCACCGCACCGGTCGAGCCCGGCTCCTGGCCGGGAAGACCGAAATCGCGGATTTTCTGCGGGTGCGCGGGATCGGAAAGATCATAGACCTGCGTCATGCGGCGCGTGCGCCAGTCCGGCGCGCCCGACACCAGGAAGGCAATGCCGGTGTCGCATTCCCACCAGCTCTTGTGCGTGTCCTTCAATCCCGCAATCCGCGTGATCAACACGGGATTGGCGGGATCGGCAACGTTCCAGATCTCATGCGCCTCGCCGCCAAAGGTGCGCAACATATAGACCGCGTTCCGATCGCCCTTCGGCAATGCCTTGCCGTCGCAGATCCGCACCATCTGAGCGCCGCCGCGTTCATATTTGCCCTCCTGACCCGGAAGGTGGCGCAGATATTTCGGCTGTGAGGGATCGGTGACATCGATGATCGACGTGCCGTTCGGTTCGGCCTTCCCGATCTGCGGATTGACCGGCATCGGAGTCTCGTCGCTGCCGCCGTGATGGCCGATATAGGCGATCCAGCGCTCGCCCTGATGATGGATGGTGGGTTGATAGGCGCTGCGCGCCTGCAGATCGCTGGTTCCAACCAGCTTCATGTTGAGTGCTTCGGGCGGCGCCCCAATCACCTGCTGCTGCGCCCAAACCAGGCCTGATGCAAGGAAATAGATCGAGAAACAGGCTGCGAGCTTGAGGCGACCGCTCATGTTCCACCCCGATTGTTCAAAGCCAATCTGCGTTGGCTGACGGCACGATAACACATCCTTGAGATTGTACCCAAAACACAGCTTGACATGCAACCATTTAGTTGCCTATTATTTTTGGCATGGATGAGGTCTTCAAAGCGCTTGCCGACGCGTCACGGCGCTCTTTGCTGGACAGGCTTCACGCCAAAAACGGACTGACGCTCAACGAACTCTGTGACGGGCTTGCGATGACGCGGCAGGCCGTGACCAAGCACCTTGGGATTCTCGAGGCGGCCAACCTCGTCACGACGCACAAACATGGCCGCGAGAAGCTGCACTACCTCAATCCGGTTCCGATCCATCAGATCGGCGAACGCTGGATCAGGAAATTCGAGCGCGGGAAACTCGTCGCGCTCTCTGAGTTGAAACGACGGTTGGAGAAGCGTGATGAGTAAGCGGAAGGAAATCGACGTCAAGAACTTCAAGCCTGCCATCGTCTACACCATCTACATCGCCTCGACGCCGGAGAAAGTGTGGGAGGCGCTGACGCAGGCGGAGTTTTCCAGGCAGTATTTCTCCGGCCACGCGGTGGAAGTCGATCTCAGGGTCGGCGGCGCCTTCATCATGCGCACGCCGGACGGCGCACTGCATATCTCGGGCGAAGTGATCGAATGCGAACCCTTGAAGAGGCTCACCGTCACCTTCAACGTCAACTGGCCGGCGCTGCTCGAGAAGCTCGGGCCGACGCTCGTCACCTACGAGATCGAGCAGGTCGGCGACGCCGTGAAGCTGACGATGCTGCAGTCGCATGATAGAGAGATCAGCGACGATATCCTCTCGGGTGGCCGCACCGGCTGGCCCGCGATCCTCTCCAGCCTGAAGAGCCTCCTCGAAACCGGCAACGCGCTGGAGATCCAGATGCAGCCGCCGGAACGGATGCTGGCTGCGCTGAAGGAATTGGGGATCGGGACGCCGTAACATCGCCGTCAGTTTTTCGTCGTCCCTGCGCAGGGGACCACACTCCGCGGCCGTCGTTGTTGGAACAGACTAAATAACGACCAGCGTGCAACACAATTGCGGCCGGTGGCTATGGGCCCCTGCGGTTCGCAGGGACGACAGCATCTCTTTTCGCTCACCCACCGGCGCGATGATCCGGCGGTAGAGGTGCCATGTGGTGTGGCCGAGCACCGGCAGTGTCACCACGAGGCCGAGGAAGTACGGCATCGCCGAGACCGCGAGCAGCACCACGATCAGGGCCGCCCAGCCGATCATCGGCAGCGGGCTCGTCACGACCGCGCGTACGCTGGTGATCATCGCGGTGACGAAATCGACGTCGCGGTCGAGCAGCAGCGGAAACGACACCACGGTAAGCGCAAACAGGATCAGCGACAGTGCGGCGCCGACGGCATTGCCGATGGCAAGGAACAACAATCCCTCGTTGGTGGTGAGCACCACAGTGATGAATTCGTTCAGGCTGGCGAAGGAGGCGTTGAGGCCGAGCAGCAGCGCGATCAGGAGACGCACCTGATACATCCAGATCACGAACACGAATAGCGTAACGAAGGCCATCCAGCCGATCTCGCTGCGCGTGCTCACTGTTGCCCAGATGGCGGGAAACGAGATCGGCAGCCCGGTCTCGCGGCGGCGGCTCACCTCGTAAAGCCCGACGGCGACGAACGGGCCGATCATCGCAAAGCCGGCAGCGAGCGGATAGGCCAGATAGACCATACTGAACGCCGTCAGGCAGAGCAGGATCGCAATGCCGCCGGCGGCATAGAGCGCGCCAAAGGCGAGCCCGTAAAGCGGCATTGCCTGAAAATCCCGCAACCCTCGTCCCAGCGCCTCCGCGATATCGGACGCCGCAATCGGGCGCACCACCGGATCGGCTTTTCCGGAGACCGTGGCCATCGATTCCTCCGCATTTGGCCTTCCGGATATTGAGGCAGACGGCGCGGGAGACGTGTTGATCTCGGTCAACATTTGAGAGGCGAGCACCGCCCTCCCCGTCGTCCTGCGAACGCAGGGACCCATACTCCGCGGCCATTATTGCTGGAAAGACAGAGAACTAAATCCGGGCTCAACAATTACGGCCGGTGGTTATGGGTCCCTGCGTTTCGCAGGGACGACGGCGGGAGTTGCCCATCACCCCAGCACCCTTAACTCCCGCCGCAACACCTTGCCGTTCGCCGTCATCGGCAGCGTTTCCGCAAACTGCACGGCGCGCGGGTATTCGTGGGCGGCGAGCCGCCGGCTCGCCGTCACGACCCCAACACCATCGCCACGACCGCATTGGCCACGAACAGCGTGGCATCGATGACGAAGATCCTGAGCATCGGCCCCCTCAGTACCGGCCAATAAGCCACCCCGACGCGTCCTCCGCGCATGAGGACCGGAAGGTTGTAGGCGAACTGACTGAAGTGACACGCGGCGAAGAACAGGAACAACGCGAGCTGCGCTTCGATCGCCTGAAAGAAGGCCGGCCGGGCAACCAACAGATAGAGCGACAGCAGGCCGATCGGCAGATTGATCGCGCCCAGAAATGCCACGCTGGCCGACAAGGTCGGCGCGATCGGATTGCCGCGCTCCTCCCGGGGTACCAGTATCTTCAGCGTATTGCCCTGGGCAATGCTGAACTGGATGAATGCGGCGCCGAACCAGAGCGCGTTGAGAAGGAGTACGAAATCCGAAAATCGCATGGCTACTTTCCGTAGAAGGCCTCGCTGCGCACCACACGGCCGGCACCGTCGAAGTCCATGAACTCGCTGGCGCGGCTGTCGCCCAGTTGCCACCACACCGTCAGGCGCGCGATCGTGTCGTCCCAGCTCCAGTTCAGGATTTTCAGATCTGCGCTCTTGATGTCGCCGTAAGCCTCTGCCAATAGGCGCGGATGTTCTCGGCGCCTGCGACTACCGGGGACTCCGTCAATTTGAGCGCCAACGGGCTGCGCATCTCGGCGTTTTCGGCGAAGTGCGAAACGACCGCGTCGATATCGACCTTGCGCCAGTTCGCGCACCACGCCTCGACAAAGCGTCCGGCCGCCGCGCGGTCCATTGCGTATTCGCTCATGCTCGCGCCCTCCCTCGGTGCAACTGCCGGAAGGAGATGACATAGGGCGGCTCTCACGTCAATCACGTTGACTTGAGAAAATTGTCAGTTGTTGTCGGCAATGACCCCCATGACGGCCATCCAGGCGGCAGCCCCGGGCGGGCCGACACGATCGAACGCCTCGCGCAGAACCCTGCGCTCATGGCCCGATGCCCGTTGCTCGATGCGTTTTCCTGCTTCCGTCAGCCGCAGCAATTTGGAGCGATGCTGCTCGGGCGACCGCTTCGATGTCAGGAGTTTACGCTGCAGCAACAGGTTTAGCGGCCGGTTCACGGCTTGCTTGGATATGCCGAGGATCTCGATCAGTGCGCCGATCGAGATGTCGGGCTGTCGCGCGACCACGTAAAGAATGCGATGGTGCGGACGTGAGAGGCCGAGCGTGGCGAGATACTGGTCGGCCGCGAGCGTCATGCCGCGCCAGCCGTAATACATGAGCTCCAGCGCCGCATCCAGTTCGTGGAGCTTCGTGAGCGAGGCGCGGTGCAGGCCCGCGGCGTGAGAAGCATTTTTTTGCATGTATCTACCGCGTCGAATTGACCGAAGAGAAGCTAGCCAAGCGCCCGCAGCTCGCGCCGCAGCACCTTGCCTGTCGCCGTCATCGGCAGCGTCTCGGCGAACTGTACGAAGCGCGGGTATTCGTGGGCGGCGAGCTGCACCTTCACGAACTCCTGGATCTCGCGCGCCAGTTCGTCGCTCGCCGCAAAGCCCGGGCGCAGCACGATCCAGGCCTTGATGGATTCGGTGCGGATCGGATCGGGAATCCCGACCACCGCCGACATCGCCACCGCCGGATGCTTCATCAGCGTGTGCTCGATTTCCGACGGGCCGACGCGATAGCCGGCGGTGGTGATGACGTCGTCCTCGCGGCTGACGTACCAGAAATAGCCGTCCTCATCCTGCACGCCGAGATCGCCGGTCAGCAGGAATTCGCCGGCATATTTCTTCGCGGTCGCTTCCGGACTCTTCCAGTATTCGATCATGGTGCAGGGACAGGGCTGGCGCACGCCGATGACGCCGCGCTCACCCCTCGGCAATTCCTCGCCGCGATCGTTGACGATGCGGACGTCGAAGCCCGGCGTCGCCTTGCCCATCGAGCCGGGGCGGATCGGAAACAGGTTCGAATTGCTGCCGATCACGAGGTTGCATTCGGTCTGGCCGAACACTTCGTGCGCGTCGATGCCGAAGGTTTCGCGCACCCAGCCGAGCAATTCGCCGCCCAGCGATTCACCGCCGGTAAAGATGCTGCGCAGTTTTACGCCGGAATTTTTCACGCCGGCCTGCCGCATCAGTTTCAGCGCGGTCGGCGGCAGGAAGGTGTTGCGGATGCCCAGGTCCGCCATCATCGCCATCGCCGCCTGCGGCTCGAATTTGCGCGCGCGATGGCCGACCAGGGGAATGCCGTGATACCAGAACGCCAGCAGGCCGTTGATCAGCCCGCCGATCCAGGCCCAGTCGGCCGGTGTCCACATCAGGTCGCCGGGGCGCGGCAAGAAGTTGTGGCACATCTCGACATTCGGCAGATGACCCAGCACCACCCGGTGCGCATGCAGCGCACCCTTCGGATTTCCTGTCGTGCCGGAGGTGTAGATGATCAAGGCGGGATCGTCGGCCGAGGTGTCGACGGTGGGGAACTCTTCGTCTGCCGCCTCGATCGCCGGCCAGAACGGTTTTGCGCCGGCATGCGCGATGCTGGTGGTGACGTAGATATCCTGAAGATAAGGCAGCCGGTCGCGAATTTTCGTGAGCTTCTCCCAGCCAGCCTCGTCGGTAATGATGGCCCTGGCGCCGGAATTCGACAGGCGGAATTCCAGCGCATCCTCGCCGAACAACGCAAACAGCGGAATCGAGATCAGGCCTGAACGAAACGCCGCGAGATGCGCGATCGGTAGTTCCAGCGACTGCGACAAAAACACCGCGACACGGTCGCCGCGCACCAGGCCGTCGGCCTTCAGCACATTGGCAAAACGGCGCGACATCTCGGCCACCTCGTCGAACGAGGTTCGCGTCGTCGCGCCGTCCTCATCGACGTAAATCAGCGCGAGACGGTTGGTGCCGTCCGCATGGCGGTCGCAGCAGGCAGTCGCCATGTTGAAGCGCGCGGGAATGTCCCAGCGGAAGTTGCGGTAGAGCTCGTCATAGGTTGAGGCTTCGGTGAGCATGGCCTTGGTCGTTTCCGTTCTTCGTCATGGCCGGGGCTTGCCGGCTTCGCTAAAGCCACGCCGGCCTGATACTGGAGTGCCCGGTGAAGCCGTGGCGTAGCTGGGTTCCGGCCATCCACGTCTTGCTTGCCTACCGCGAGTTTAAAGACGTGGATGCCCGGGACAAGCCCGGGCATGACGTGGGGTTACGTTTTGTGGCCTGACTTAAGGCGCCCGCGCCTTCTCCATCGCAAGCTCGGCCTCGAGGCTTGCGATGTCCCGATAGATCGAGGCGACGGCGAGCACGCGGCCGTTGCGCTTGTACTGCAGCAGGCAATCCTTGCCGGAAATATCGCCGTCGACGGTAATTTCGTCCCATGTCTCGGCGTGACCGACATAATTGATCGGCACATCGTAGTGCTGGCTCCAGAAAAACGGCACCGCGTGAAACGGCTCGCGCTGCCCGAGCATGTTTCGTGCCGCCGTCTGGCCCTGGCGCTCTGCCACCACCCAATGTTCGACTCGAATGGTCTCGAGGGAATGCGGATCGGGCCAGCGCGCAATATCGCCCGCGGCATAGATGTCGGGGATGCTGGTTTCCAGATAGGCGTTGACCGTGACGCCCCGATCGATCGCCAGCCCCGCCTTCTCGGCCAGTTCAAGACGCGGGCGCACGCCGACGCCGACCACCACGATATCGGCCTCGATCGTGCTGCCGCTCTTCAGCGTCGCGTGTTTACCATCGATACCGGTTACGGTGTCTTGGAGATGGAAGATGACGCCGTGCTCTTCATGCAGGGCGCGGACGAAGTCGCCCAGCTCGGGCCCCAGCACGCGCTCCATCGGCCGCTGCTCGAGACCCACGACATGAACCTCGATATTTCTGGCGCGCAGCGACGCGGCGGCCTCTAACCCGATAAAGCTCGCGCCGATCACGACCGCGCGTTGCGCGCCGCCGGCCGACGCAATGATCGCACGGGAGTTGGCCAGTGAGCGGAGCACGTGGACGTGTGGCTGATCTGCGCCCGGTATCGGCAGGCGCACCGGCTCCGCGCCGGTCGCCAGCAGCAAACGGTCATAGGGGATAGTCTCACCGCCCGATGTGACGACATGGCGCGCGTTGGAATCGATTGACGTGACCTCGGTGTTGAGCCGCAGGTCGATCTTCGCCTCGGTGTAGAAATCATCCGGCCGCAGCGGCACCCATTCCTCCGGCGCGCTGCCGGCGAGATAATCCTTGGACAGGTTCGGCCGGTCTACCGGCGCAGCCGCCTCGTTGCTCAACATCACGATGCCGCCGCGATAATCCTGCCGCCGCAGCATCTCGGCGGCGGCAAAGCCGGCAGCACCACCACCGACGATCACGATCCTGCCGGGCGCGTCGGTGACGCCCATTACCTGCGGCTTGGGCTGCTCGCGCTTTTCCCGAACGAAGATGCGACCGTCTTGCTGCTCGACCTTCCAGACTGCGACCGGGCTGAGCGCCGGCGCCCGGATCGCTTCGCCGGTGCGCAAATCGAAACAGGCATGATGCCAGGGGCAGCGGATTCCCTCGCCGGTGACGAGGCCCTCTGCGAGCGGCCCGTGATAATGGGTGCAATGCGCACCGATCGCGAAAATTTCCGATCCCGAACGCACCAGCAGCACTTCATCGTCGCCGACATGGCCGAGCAACATCTCCCCTGCGAATTCGGACGGGGCTATGCCCTTTGACAGGTCGGGACCGGCGGGCGGAGCTTGCTGGTCAGCCATGCCTTCCTCCGCGCTTTGCGCTACGTCATCACTCCGGGTTTGAACTCATTCGATGTTTCATCAGCGCGAAGGTTCCCAGGCACAAAAAATATTATCCCGTCAGCGCCGCCTTCACCAAGCCGCTGGCCTTGCCGAAATCCATTTGCCCCGCGAATTTCGCGCGCAGCACGCCGATCACCTTGCCCATGTCCTTCATGCCGGCGGCGCCGGTTTCGGCAATCGCAGCCGAGATCGCGGCCTTCACCTCGTCGTCCGACATCTGCTTCGGCAGATAGGCCGAGATCACCGCGATCTCCTCGCGCTCCTGCGCGGCAAGCTCGGCACGGCCGCCCTTGTCGTAGAGCTCGACCGACTCCTGGCGCTGCTTGATCATCTTCTGCAGCACGCCGAGCACGTCGGCGTCCGACAGCGGCGGCTTGCCCTGCCCGCGCGCGTCGATGTCGGCGTTCTTGATGGTCGAATTGACCATGCGCAGCGTGGAGAGCTTGCGCTCGTCCTTGGCCTTCATGGCCTCCTTGACCGCGTTGTTGATGTCGTCGCGCAGCATGGTGCCTCACTGAGAATGGTGCCGCCGGAAAGATCTTGGTCTATCGGAAGATTCCGCGTCTATATAGGGGCTGCGCGGGCCACGCCACTGGCATTCCGGTGCGATCCGCGAAGGGACCGACGCGCCGGAGACGGGAGCATCGGCACCGAATGTCCCCCCGCTCCGGCCGGATTTGGCCAAAAACCGCGGGGGGCCGGCGGAACCGGTTGTCAAATATGCGGTAAACGCATGTGAATCCCCTCGCTTTTCTGGCCTTCCGGCTTTGACGCGCGGGGGCGCTTGCGACTATGAAGTGCGCTCATGACAACATCTGAAAACGCTTCAGCCTGGCCGGACCTGAAACCGACCGCGCTCCTCGTGCTTGCCGATGGTACCGTGCTGGAAGGCTTCGGCCTCGGCGCGGAAGGCCACGCCGTCGGCGAGGTCTGCTTCAACACCGCGATGACCGGTTATGAGGAGATCCTCACCGATCCCTCCTATGCCGGGCAGCTCATCACCTTCACCTTCCCGCATATCGGCAATGTCGGCACCAACGACGAGGACATCGAGACGGTGAACATGGCGGCGACGCCGGGCGCGCGCGGGGTGATCCTGCGCTCGGCGATTACCGATCCCTCGAACTACCGCGCCACGCGGCACCTCGACCAGTGGCTGCGCGCCCGCGGCATCATCGGCCTCTCCGGCATCGACACCCGCGCGCTGACCGCGCTGATCCGCAGCAAGGGCATGCCGAACGCGGTGATCGCGCATTCGAAGAACGGCGTGTTCGACCTGCACGGCCTGAAGGAAGAGGCGCGCGAATGGCCGGGCCTCGAGGGCATGGACCTGGTGCCGATGGTGACTTCCGGCCAGCGCTTCACCTGGGACGAAACGCCGTGGGCCTGGCAGAAGGGTTTTGGCCGGCAGAACGGGCCTGAATTCAACGTCGTCGCGATCGACTACGGCATCAAGCGCAACATTTTGCGGCTCTTGGCCGGCGAGGGCTGCAAGGTCACGGTGGTGCCGGCGACGACCTCGGCCGAAGACATTCTGGCGATGAAGCCGGACGGCGTGTTTCTTTCCAACGGCCCGGGCGACCCGGCCGCGACCGGGAAATATGCGGTGCCCGTGATTCAGCAGGTGATCCAGTCCGGCACGCCGACTTTCGGTATTTGTCTGGGTCATCAGATGCTGGGCCTGGCCGTCGGCGCCAAGACGAAAAAGATGCATCAGGGCCATCACGGTGCCAATCATCCGGTCAAGGACGAGACCACCGGCAAGGTGGAGATCACCTCGATGAACCACGGCTTTGCCGTCGACCAGGACACGCTGCCCGAGGGCGCGATGCAGACCCACATCTCGCTGTTCGACGGCTCCAATTGCGGCATCGAGCTCAAGGATAAGCCGGTGTTCTCCGTGCAGTATCACCCGGAAGCCTCCCCGGGCCCGCGCGACTCGCATTATTTGTTCAAGCGGTTTGCCGAATTGATGCGGGCGAACAAGCGGGCGTAAGCGCTCTCGGTGCCCCGGATGCTGCGCCGCGCGCCGCTCTTGCGACGCGGTACGCTGCTGATCCGGGGCCCACGCTCCATCCACCCAGCTAAATGGGTCCCGGCTCTGCGGAGCAGCGTTGCCGGACGATGCTTCGCATCGTCTAGAGCGTTAGCCCATCTGACTGAATCGTCGGGGATTCACAAATCAGCATTTTAGTGATTCAAGCTGGTCGCCGGACTGGAGGCCGGCGGGCATGGCGAAACCGCTGTCGATGGATCTGCGCGAACGTGTGCTGGCCTGTATTGGAGGCGGCGTTTCAGGTCGGCAGGCTGCTGAGCGATTTGGCGTCAGCGCGGCGAGCGTAAGCCGCTGGCGAACGCGCGAGCGGGAGCAAGGCGATGCCCAGCCGAGAGCTCAGGGCGGCGATCGCAAGTCCCACCGGATTGATGCCCATCATGCGACGATCGTGGCTCTGCTCAAGGCCTCACCCGACATCACCATCGAGGAATTGCGTGATAGCTTGAGCAAACAAGGCCTGTCCTTTGGTTATGGCACGATCCGACGCTTCTTCGAGCGGCACAAGATCACGCGTAAAAAAAGACCGCCCATGCCACAGAGCAAGATCGCCCGGATGTCTTGACGCGACGCCAGGCCTGGCGCGAGAGCCAGGGCAAGCTCGACCGGGATCGGCTCGTCTTCATCGACGAGACCTGGGCATCGACCAACATGGCGCGAACACATGGTCGATGTCTGCGCGGAGAACGCCTGCGGGCCAGCGTTCCTCACGGCCACTGGAAAACAACAACCTGCGTCGCCGCCCTCACCACGCGCGGCATCATCGCGCCCTGGGTGCTCGATGGTCCCATCAATCGCGATGCCTTTGAAACCTACATCGAAAAGGTGCTCGTCCCCGAGCTCCCGGACGACGCTATTGTCATCATGGACAACCTCTCCAGCCACAAAGGGCCCCGCATACGTGAGATGATCGAGGCAGCTGGCGCGACGCTTCTCTACCTTCCGCCCTATAGCCCCGACTTCAACCCGATCGAAAACGCCTTCGCCAAGCTCAAAGCAAGCTTGCGAAAGGCCGCCGAACGCACCGTCGGCGGCCTTTGGGACGCTATCGGGCGCACCGTCGACACCTACACGCCAGCAGAATCCACAAACTACTTCACCGCCGCCGGCTACTTGCAACCTGATAGGCTAACGCTCTAGGCTGCACCGCGTCCGGGACACGATGATTGCGGGCATCGGCGCGCGTTAATATGGTATTCATCATCGAACATCGGGAGCCAACTCCATGGACGACAATCCCGTCGCTCCGCAGGTCGAATACGGCGTAACGCCGACGGAGGTGATGGCCTCGATGTCGGGCCTCGAATTCGTCCGCGGCATCTTCGACGGCAAGCTGCCGGCGCCGCCGATCATGCAGAACGTCGAGCCGTTCGATTCCACCGCCGAGAAGGGACATGTGGTGTTCTACAGCGTGCCGGGCTTCCGGCATTACAATCCGATCGGTTCGGTGCATGGCGGCTATGCCGCGATCCTGCTGGATTCCGCGATGGGGCTCGCGGTGCATAGCGCCCTTCCCGCCGGCACCGGCTACACCACGCTGGAATTCAAGATCTCTTTCATCAGGGGCATGACCAAGGATACCGGCCCCGTCCGCAGCGAGGGCAAGACGCTCAATGTCGGTCGCCGCGCAGCGACGGCGGAAGCGCGCATCACCGACGCCAAAGGCCGGCTGCTCGCGCATGCGACGACAACGTGCCTGGTTTTCGAGATTCCGAAGGGAACGTGAAGCGCGGAGGGTGGTTTGGAGCTGTAGGGTAGGCAAAGGCGCACTTGCGCCGTGCCCACCATTCACGTCCGCGCGCGGAATGGTGGGCACGTCGCTAACGCTCCTTTGCCCACCCTACGATCTGCTGCGATTTGTGGAGAGCAACCATGTCCGTCGTCAGCACCGATATCGAGCCGCTCACCTTTGTGTTCGAGGATGACGGCCTCGTGCCCAACAATCCCCTGCCGTTCCTGGTCTACAAAGGCGCGGTCGATGTCGCCAACGATCACCCGGAGAAGACCATCGAGGGGTTGTTCGGCGCAAATGGCTGGGGCGCGATGTGGCGCAATGGCGTCTACGACTATGTGCACTACCACGCCACGGTGCATGAGGCGCTCGGCGTCGCCCGCGGCCGGGCCTGCGTCCGCTTCGGCGGCAACCGCGGCCAGGAGTTCGAGATCACGCCCGGCGATGTCGCCATCCTCCCGGCCGGCACCGGGCATCAATGCGTGTTCGCAACTCCCGATTTCTGCGTGGTCGGCGCCTATCCGCCCGGACCGCCGATGCAGATCACGCGTCCGACGCCGGAGAACCACGCCAAGGCGCTGAAGACGATCCCGGAGGTGAAGTTGCCGAAGACCGATCCGGTGCGGGGCGAAGACGGGCCGCTGGTCCGGCTATGGAAACGCAGCACGCGGTGAAAAGCCGTCATCCGCGCCTGGCAATCGGAAAACTCGGCTGGGCCAAGGCCGCCGGCACCGGCTCGCTCGACGAAATCCGCATCGCCGCGATCCGCGCGACGAAAAGCCCGATGACGAGATTTGTCCGTTCGATCTCCAGCTTGTCGCGGATCGGCCCGTTCGGAACGTTCGCGCACATCGTCTTGATGCATTCCAGGGTGCGAGACAATGAATCGACCACCGCATAGATCGGTTCGATCGACGGCGGCGCCGATGGCGCGACCGGCGTGTCGCCGGCGCGCTGTCCGGATGGGCCGGCACGACGGCCGGACGACGTCACGTCACGGAATTCGACAATTTTCTGCATCGCTGGATTCCAAATTTTACAGTATGCGCTTTAAAGTTGCATTCATATCGCCAGACCGCCAGACACCCAAATGCGCCGGCCGCTATGCAGCATAAAGGCAGTCTCGCGCAGGCTCGCTTAAATTGATTATCGGAATCGCGCAGCACATTCTTTATGCGCGCCTGCTTTGTGCGCGCCTGCCTTCCGGGCCCGTTGACCGGGCGCGGGCGGGCTCCGGCTATCGCCGGAGCCGTTCGCCCTCAACGACTCATGCCACGTTGGCGCCTTCCTGACGGCTGGCCTCGAACAGGAACCAGGTGCGGCGCTCGGTTTCGTCGATGAAGGTTTCGAGCAGGCCCGCAGTGCCGGAATCCTCGTGCTCGTCGGCGAGCTTGTGTGCCTTGCGCATCGCGGCCGCCACATGCTTGTTGTCTTCCATCAGCTCGCGCAGCATTTCGCGCGGCGGCACGTAGTCCTCGTTGTTGTCCTTGATGGTCTGCAGCTTGGCGACCTGCCCGATCGAGCGCAACGTGGTACCGCCGAGTTTGCGCACCCGTTCAGCGAGTTGGTCGGTGGTGGCGAAGATCGCTTCCGACTGCTCGTCAAGCATGAGGTGATAGTCGCGGAAATGACGGCCGCTGACGTGCCAGTGGAAGTTCTTGGTCTTCAGATAGAGTGCGAAAGCGTCTGCCAGCAGCGTATTGAGCGAGGCCGAGATCTTGTCCACGGCGGCCGGTGGCAGGTCGGTCGGCGTATCGAGGTCGGGGGATATTTTGTCGGATTTATTGCTTGTTTTGCTCACGTTGAACCTTCCTGTTAGGAATTGGCACGACGGCATTGGCAGGGAGCGCCGGACCGTCTAACGCCCCACCTAAGTACCGGTTCCGCTGCAGGAACCCCCCAGTTTTGCCGGACCCGACTGCGATGGACGAATGGATCGACTACTACGATTCCACGCATACGATTTATGCGAGCAGGCTGCATCGCGACGTGCACTTCCAGATCATCGCACGCGATATCATCGGCTATATCGCTTCGCCCGAGGCCGTCGTGCTGGACTATGCCTGCGGCGAGGCGCTTTCAGCCGCCAAGGTGGCGGATGCCTGCGCAAAACTCTATCTGGCCGAACCGGCGCCCGGCGTTCGCGGCCGGCTGATCGCGCGTTTTGCGCCGAACACCAAGATCCGCGTCCGCTCGCTCGATGAACTGCGGACGATGAACGAGAGCTCGATCGATCTCGTCGTCATGAATTCGGTCGCGCAATACATGACGCCAGGGGAGCTGGATTCAGCGTTTGCCGTCATTCGCCGGTTGTTGAAGCCCAACGGTCGCCTGGTGCTCGGCGACATCCTGCGGCCAGAAGTCGGCATGGCCAGAGACGTGGTGGCGCTCCTGAAGTTCGCGCGCACTCATGGCTTTCTGAAGGACGCGCTCTACGGCCTCGCCAGCACGGCGCTGTCGGACTACCGCCAACTGCGTACCCGCGTCGGGCTGCAGCGCTACAGCGAAGGCGAGATGATCGAGAAGCTCGCCGCCGCCGGCTTCACCGCCTCCCGCGCGCATCAGAACATCGGCCACAATCCGTGGCGCATGACATTTGTGGCGCGGCACGCACTCCAACGCCATTGAGCACAACGCGCGCTAGGGTTGTTAACCCTAAAGCACGGTAAGGATGGTTCACCGCACCGTGATGGGCAATGATTGCCTCGGCCCGGTGGCGGAAGCGTCGACGCGGGAGCAGTGCAATGCTCTTTATCCTGGTTCAAATCCAGGCCGGGCCTCCAGCCTTCGCTGCTCCGCAGCTTCGGCTCGGCAAGCCAGCGGTGGCGAAGGCTGTCGCGCCGTAGCGGAGCGAAGGCGGACCTCGGCTCGGCAAGCCCTATCGTAGCGAAGGCTCCCGCGGCGTAGCCCAAAGGCGAAGCCGGGCCTCGGCAATCATCGCAACTTCCTCCAAAAAACGCGGTTGATTGGGGCTCTTTGGGGGTTTCGCGGGTGCGGAATCTGGTCTAAAGACCACCCGCGCGCGAGGGTGACCCGCGCTCTTGGCTTAGGGGACGCGCGGCTGCGCGCCCTTTTTTTGTGCCCAAAATCCAGTCTGAGAGCTGATGCCCAAAAGAACAGATATCTCCACCATCATGATCATCGGCGCCGGTCCCATCGTGATCGGCCAGGCCTGCGAATTCGATTATTCCGGCACCCAGGCGGTGAAGACGCTGAAGGAAGAGGGCTACCGCATCGTCCTCGTCAATTCCAATCCGGCCACCATCATGACCGATCCGGAATTGGCGGATGCGACCTATATCGAGCCGATCACGCCTGAAATCGTCGCCAAGATCATCGAGAAGGAGCGCTACGTCGTCCCCGGCGGCTTTGCGCTGTTGCCGACCATGGGCGGCCAGACCGCGCTGAACTGCGCGCTGTCGCTGCGCCGTCAGGGCACGCTCGACAAATTCGACGTCGAGATGATCGGCGCCACTGCCGACGCCATCGACAAGGCCGAAGACCGCCAGCTTTTTCGCAATGCGATGGAGAAGATCGGCCTCCAGACGCCGAAATCGCGGCTCGCCAACGCCTCGGCGCTGAAGAAGTCCTATCGCGACAAATACCTCGCCGAACGCGAGAAACTATCCGGCAACGCGCTGGATGAGCTCGAGCGGCAATGGACGATCGGGGAAAACGAGCGCCGCAAGCGCTACCAGGAGCATGCGCTCGGCGAGGCGCTGATGGCGCTGTCCGAAATCGGGCTGCCCGCGATCATCCGACCCTCCTTCACCATGGGCGGCACCGGCGGCGGCATCGCCTACAACAAGGAAGAATTCCTCGACATCATCGAACGCGGTCTCGACGCCTCCCCGACCAACGAAGTGCTGATCGAGGAATCCGTGCTCGGCTGGAAAGAGTTCGAGATGGAGGTGGTGCGCGACAAGAAGGACAATTGCATCATCGTCTGCTCGATCGAGAACCTCGATCCGATGGGCGTGCATACCGGCGATTCCATCACGGTGGCGCCGGCGCTGACGCTGACCGACAAAGAATACCAGATCATGCGCGACGCCTCGATCGCGGTGCTGCGCGAGATCGGCGTGGAGACCGGCGGATCCAACGTGCAGTTCGGCGTCAACCCCGACGACGGCCGCATGGTGGTGATCGAGATGAACCCGCGCGTGTCGCGCTCCTCGGCGCTGGCATCGAAGGCCACCGGCTTTCCGATCGCAAAGGTCGCCGCCAAGCTCGCGGTCGGCTACACGCTCGATGAAATCGCCAACGACATCACCGGCGGCGCGACGCCCGCCTCGTTCGAGCCGACCATCGACTATGTCGTCACCAAGGTCCCCCGCTTTGCGTTCGAAAAATTTCCCGGCGCCTCCACTACGCTGACGACCTCGATGAAGTCGGTCGGCGAAGTCATGGCAATCGGCCGCACCTTCCAGGAGAGCCTGCAGAAGGCGTTGCGCGGGCTCGAGACCGGACTGACCGGGCTCGACGAGATCGAGATCGAGGGGCTCGGCCGCGGCGACGACAAGAACGCGATCCGCGCCGCATTGGGCACGCCGACGCCGAACCGCATCCTGCAGGTCGCGCAGGCGATGCGGCTCGGCTGGTCGAACGAAGACATCTTCAATTCCTGCAAGATCGATCCGTGGTTCCTCGCCGAGATGCGCGGCATCATCGACATGGAAGCGAAGATCAGGACGCACGGCCTGCCGCCGAACGGCTATGGCATGCGCATGCTGAAGGCGATGGGCTTTTCCGACGCACGGCTTGCCGTGCTGTCCGAGTCCACCGAAGCCGAGATCACCGCGAAGCGTCACGCGCTCGGCGTACGACCGGTTTTCAAGCGCATCGACACCTGCGCCGCCGAATTCGCCTCCCCCACCGCCTACATGTATTCGAGCTACGAGGCGCCGTTTGCGGGCGCGCTCGCCGACGAGAGCGCGCCCTCCGACCGCAAGAAGGTCATCATTCTCGGCGGCGGCCCGAACCGGATCGGCCAGGGCATCGAATTCGACTATTGCTGCTGCCACGCCTGCTTCGCGCTCGACGATGCCGGGTATGAGACCATCATGATCAACTGCAATCCGGAGACCGTGTCGACCGACTACGACACCGCCGACCGGCTCTATTTCGAGCCGCTCACTGCCGAGGACGTGCTGGAAATCGTCGCCACCGAGCGGCAGAACGGCACGCTGCACGGCGTGATCGTGCAGTTCGGCGGCCAGACCCCGCTCAAACTCGCGCGCGCGCTGGAAGCGGCCGAGGTGCCGATCCTCGGCACTTCGCCCGACGCCATCGACCTCGCCGAGGACCGCGACCGCTTCAAGCGCGTGCTCGACAAATTGCGCCTGAAGCAGCCGAAGAACGGCATCGCCTATTCGGTCGAGCAGGCGCGGCTGGTGTCCGCCGATCTCGGCCTGCCGCTGGTGGTGCGCCCGTCCTACGTGCTCGGCGGCCGCGCGATGCAGATCATCCGCGAGGAAACCCAACTCGACGATTACCTGCTCGGGACGCTACCCGAGCTGGTGCCGGCCGACGTCAAGGCACGCTACCCGAACGACAAGACCGGGCAGATCAACACCGTGCTCGGCAAGAACCCGCTATTGTTCGACCGCTATCTGTCCGATGCCACCGAGATCGACGTCGACTGCCTCTGCGACGGCAAGGACACCTTCATCGTCGGCATCATGGAGCATATCGAGGAAGCCGGCATTCACTCCGGCGACTCCGCCTGCTCGCTGCCGCCGCATTCGCTCGACGCAAATATGATCGAAGAACTGGAGCGGCAGACCCGCGAGCTCGCGCTCGGCCTCGACGTGGTCGGGCTGATGAACGTGCAATATGCGATCAAGAACGGCGAGATCTACGTGCTCGAGGTCAATCCGCGGGCCTCGCGCACCGTTCCGTTCGTCGCCAAGGTCGTCGGCACGCCGGTGGCGAAGATCGCGGCGCGGATCATGGCCGGCGAGAAGCTCGCCGATTTCAAGCTGAAGAAGAAGCAGCTCGGCCATGTCGGCGTGAAAGAGTCCGTCTTCCCCTTCGCGCGTTTCCCCGGTGTCGATACCGTGCTCGGTCCGGAGATGCGCTCGACCGGCGAGGTGATGGGCATCGACCGCTCGTTCGAGGTGGCGTTCGCAAAGAGCCAGCTCGGCGGCGGCACCCGCGTGCCGCGCAAGGGCACCGTCTTCGTCTCGGTGCGAGAGATCGACAAGACCCGTATCGCCGAGGCGGTCCGGCTCTTGCACTCGCTCGGCTTCAAGGTGATGGGCACCTCGGGCACCCAGCGCTTCCTGACCGACAAGGGCATTCCGACGGAGAAGGTCAACAAGGTGCTGGAAGGGCGGCCGCACATCGTCGACGCCATCACCAACGGCGACATTCAGCTCGTTTTCAACACCACCGAAGGGCCGCAGGCGCTGGCCGACAGCCGCTCGTTGCGGCGGGCTGCCCTCTTGCATAAAGTGCCGTATTACACCACTCTTTCGGGTGCTGTTGCGGCCGCCCAGGGCATCCGCGCCTATCTGGGCGGGGACCTTGAGGTCCGCACACTACAGAGCTATTTTTCCGAAAACTGATCGTTCGCCGGGCGAAAATGCCCGCGAAACGATCGGCAACAAAGCCGGCATGGCTGGAACCCACCGCCCGTTTGGATGTTGTAAGGCCCCTAACGGGGCCTAAAATCAACGGGCTGGCGGGTTCGTGTGTCGAGTTCAAGGGCCTGATCGAAATCGAAAGCGTGGCTCGTGCGCGCAACCTCTGGCGGCTCGCACGAGGGAAGGACGGAAAGAGATGATGGACAAGGTTCCGATGACTGCTAGCGGGTATGCCGCCCTGGAGGTCGAATTGAAGCAGCGCCAGTCGGTGGAGCGTCCGCGCATCATCGAACATATCGCCGAGGCGCGCTCGCACGGTGACCTTTCGGAGAACGCGGAATATCACGCCGCCAAGGAAGAGCAGTCGCACAACGAAGGCCGCATTGCCGAGCTCGAAGACAAGCTCGCGCGCGCCGACGTGATCGACATCTCGAAGCTCTCGGGCGACACCGTGAAGTTCGGCGCCACCGTCACGCTGGTCGACGAAGACACCGAGAAGAAAACGGTGTGGCAAATCGTGGGCGAGCCGGAAGCCGATGCCAAGAAGGGCCGCATCTCGATCACTTCGCCGCTGGCTCGCGCGCTGATCGGCAAGAAGAAGGGCTCGACCGTTGAGGTCGTGGCTCCTGGCGGCGCCAAGGCCTACGAGATCACCAAGGTCGAGTGGCGATAAAGCGCGCTGACGTTCTTCAAATCGTCCTCCCGCTCTACCTCTTTGATTTGAGCATGATCTCCGCGCAAACGCGTTCCGCGTTTGTCGCGAGGGAAAACCGGTCTCCACTTTTCCGGATCATGCTGTAGTCACCTGCAAGTTACTGTTGCGACAAAGCCGCGTTTCCCACGCGGCTTTTTTGTTGCCGGCGTGCTGACAGGATTGTGAGTGGTGGCGCGGTGGATTTCAGAATATCCGAATCCCGGGCAATGCTTATCGATCATAACTAAGTGGATCGGCGCCGATGCGGCGAAACCTCGTCGTTTGCGTCGACAAGACAGCCGTCTGCCGGGGTGGCATATTGTTGCGCTGCAATCGCAACAATATCGCACAGCGGGACTTGAAGGGGAATGATTCAATTTCAGGGGTGTTGTGTCGGCATCACACGCGATCCGGCAAGACCGCGTAATCTCGTGGCGCTAAATTCTAGCGCGTCAAACAAAGGGGACGATGACATGGACCAATTCGACAAATTGCTCGCGAAATGGCAACCGACGGCGCTGAGCCTGTTTCGCTTCATGACCGGGCTGTTGCTGTTTCAGTACGGCGTCGCCAAGATTCTGAAGTTTCCGACAATTCCGGAGGGTAACGCCTACGCCTTCCTCAACAAGGTGCAACTGATGTCGCTATCGGGAGCCGCCGGCCTGATTGAGTTGATCTTCGGCGCGCTTTTGCTGCTCGGACTGTTCACACGGCCCGTCGCCTTCATTCTTGCCGGCGAGATGGCCTTTGCTTATTTCATCGGTCATGCGCCGAGGAGTTTTTTTCCGCTCATCAACGGCGGCACGCTCGCGATTCTGTTCTGCTTCGCCTGTCTTTATCTTTCGACGGCAGGCGGCGGGCCGTACAGCGTCGACGCGATGCGGAAGAAGTAAGTAGAGACTCGTAGGGTGGGCAAAGACGCGCCTTCGCGTCGTGCCCACCATCACGACATTGCTCTGAATGGTGGGCACGCTGCGCTTTTGCCCACCCTACGAAGCACGTAACGACGCGCCCTCGCGTCACCCCGCCACCTTCACATCGAGCGGCACGGCTGCTTCGTATTTCGAATTGTGCAGCACCAGCGACGTTCTGACGTTGCGCACATGCGGCGCGGCCGTGAGGTGCGTGACAAAATCCTGAAACGTCGCCATGTCGGGCGCGACGCATTTGAGGATGAAGTCGACCTCGCCCGACAGCATCCAGCATTCCCGCACCAGGGGCTCGGCGCGGACGAAATCCTCGAACGCGCGCAAATCCGCGTCCGCCTGGCTGGAGAGGTGGACGGAAGCGAACACGGTGACGTCGAAGCCTAACCGGCGCGGATCCAACAGGCCGCGATAGCCCTGGATGTAGCCTTCCTCCTCCAACGTGCGGACCCGGCGCAGGCAGGGCGGCGGCGAAATGCCGACGCGCTTGGCCAGTTCCACGTTGGTGATTCGGCCATCGGCCTGGATTTCGGCAAGTATTCGAAGGTCGATTTCGTCAAGATTCTTCGACACGCGCGTCGGGTTCCCTGATTCTGGCCGCGCTGGGCGGGCCCTACTGCAACTCTCTTAGCGCAGGCCGCGCCGCTTGCGCAATTTTATTGCGCGTGCAACGCCATATTTCGCGATTGTTACTTCAGTTCCGGGGAAAATTCGCTGGGATGAATTGCAATTCTTGCATAGCTACCCAGATATCTTAGACTTGGATTTGACACTTTCAGCGCCGCCGCGACCTCCTTCCGGGCGCTTTCTACTCAAGTCAAAAACAAACCCCCGAATAAGAGAGGGATCCGCCGATGCCTGCGCCTATCCATGCCAAGGTCGTCATTATCGGTTCCGGCCCCGCCGGCTACACCGCGGCGATCTACGCGGCGCGCGCGATGCTGGAGCCGGTGCTGATCCAGGGCATCCAGCCCGGCGGACAACTCACCATCACCACCGACGTGGAAAACTATCCGGGCTTTGCCGACGTCATCCAGGGACCCTGGCTGATGGAGCAGATGGAGAAGCAGGCGGCCCATGTCGGCACCAAGATCGTCACCGATCTCGTCACCAAACTCGAACTGGCGCAGCGGCCGTTCCGGCTGACCTGCGACAGCGGCGACGTCTATCTGGCGGAAACCGTGGTCCTCGCCACCGGTGCACAGGCGCGCTGGCTCGGCATTTCCTCGGAAGAAAAGTTCAAGGGCTTTGGCGTTTCGGCCTGCGCGACCTGCGACGGCTTCTTCTACCGCGGCAAGGAAGTGATCGTGGTCGGCGGCGGCAATACCGCGGTCGAGGAAGCGCTGTTCCTGACCAACTTCGCCTCGCAGGTGACGATCGTGCATCGCCGCAATCATTTCCGCGCCGAGCGCATCCTGCAGGACCGCCTGTTCAAGAACCCGAAGATCAAGGTGGTGTGGGACTCGGCGATCGACGAGATCTGCGGCGCCGAGAACCCGAGCAGGGTCACCCATGTGCGCCTGAAGAACGTCAAGACCGGCGCGCTCACGGATGTTGCCGCCGACGGCGTCTTCATCGCCATCGGGCATGCGCCGGCAACTGACCTCGTCAAAGGCCAGATCAAGCTGAAACCATCAGGCTATGTCGAGGTGGCGCCGAACTCGACCGCAACTTCGATTCCCGGCCTGTTTGCCGCCGGCGACGTGGCGGACGAAACCTACCGCCAGGCGGTCACGGCCGCCGGCCTTGGCTGCATGGCAGCCCTCGAGGCCGAACGCTTCCTGGCTTTGCGCGCGAGCGATCGCGCTGCGGCTGAATAGTCATGCCTAGAACACGAGACGGATTTGACATGGACTGGGACAAGCTGAAGGTCTTTCACGCGGCGGCGGAAGCGGGAAGCTTTACCCATGCCGGCGAGCAATTGGGGCTCTCGCAGTCCGCGGTATCGCGGCAGGTCAGCGCGCTGGAGCAGGAGCTTGCGGTCTCGCTGTTCCACCGCCACGCGCGTGGGCTCATCCTCACCGAGCAGGGCGATCTGCTGTTTCGCACCGCGCATGACGTGTTCATGCAGTTGCAGGCGGCACGCGCCAAGCTCACCGACAGCCGCGAGCGGCCGAGCGGCGACCTCAAGATCACGACGCCGCCGGCGCTCGGCATCAACTGGCTGATCCCGCGGCTCGACGAGTTCACCGCGCTTTATCCCGACATCCGCATCTCGCTGATCGTCACCGACGAGGATCTCGACCTGTCGATGCGCGAGGCCGACGTCGCGATCCGGACCCGCAAGCCGACCCAGCCGGACCTGATCCAGCGAAAGCTGTTCTCGATCGGCTTCCACGCCTATTGCTCGCCGGAATACATCAAGCGCTTCGGCACGCCGCGGACGCTCGACGACCTGGATTCGCATCGCATCATCATGCTCGGCGACGCGCAGGTTCCGACGCACCTGCAGAACCGGAGCTGGCTGATCGATGCAGGGCGCAACGGCTCGGGTCCGCGCGAGGCCTACTTCAAGGTCAACAACATCTTAGGTTTAGTCCGTGCCTGCCAGCAGGGGCTCGGCATCGCCGCCCTGCCCGACTATCTGGTCGAGGAGAACAGCCGCTTGGTGCAGCTATTCGGCGAGTCCGACTCGATCCAGCTCGACACCTATTTCGTTTATCCCGAAGAGCTGAAGACGGTGGCGCGCGTGCAGGTGTTCCGCGACTTCGTGGTCAGCAAGGCGCAGCGCTGGCCGTCCTAATCAGCTGTTTTTATAGAGGCCCCGCTCTCCGCATGACTGACATGCGGCTCGGACGGTTGCTGCAAGGCACTGATGAGGATCATAGTACTCAAACGCTGAGCGGTCGCGTCGCGCATATGTCCCCCTCCTCCAGTGACGCGGCAGTTCAGTAATCCCTCTTGGAAGGTGATTGTGTCGGCCTCACGTGGCCAATACCTCAAGCCGGGCTCTTTCGGGCCCGGCTTTTTTTCGCGTCCGTGTCATGTTCCCGCACAGATTGACATTGAGGTTCGCGGCCTCCATCATCCACACATGATCACGAGTTCGTGCGCAGCCCTGTCGTCGAAAAAAGGTCCCCATCCGGGGACCCGAGATCGACGCGCGCGCTAGACTGCCGCAACTTAGCGATCCCGAAGCCCCGCCGTCAGGACGGGGTGTTTTTGTTGGTCCCGTCTCCGGCTCACCCCCAAGAGGAGATGGAACGATGACTGCCCCTTCGACCAACGACCTGGCAAGCCGGCTGCAGGGCCTGTGGCTGCCGCTGATCACGCCGTTTCGCGACGGTGAACTCGACGAAGCGTCGCTGCGCCGGCTCGTCTGGCACTATACGGCCGGCCCGGTCGACGGCTTCATTCTCGCGGCGACCTCGGGCGAAGGCATGTCGCTCCGCGCAGGCGAACTCGAGCGGCTGGTGACGTTGACGCGGAGCGAGCTCTCCGCCAGCCGGCGCCACTTGCCGATCCTGCTGGGCCTCTCGGGCGCCTCCACCGCGAAGATGCTGGATGTGCTGGATGAGACCGCGACCTGGCCGATCGATGGCTATCTGATCGCGAGCCCCTATTACATCCGGCCGTCGCAGCGCGGCCTCGTGCAACACTTCACTGCGCTCGCCGATCACGCCTCGTGGCCGATCGTGCTCTACAACATTCCCTACCGGACCGCCGTCAGCCTCAGCAACGAGACACTGCTGCAGCTCGCGGAGCACCCGAACATCGTCGGCATGAAGGACTGCGGCGCCGACCGCGCGCAGTCGATTGATCTGCTGGCGAGACGGCCATCCGGCTTTCGCGTGTTGACCGGCGAAGATGCGGAATATCACGACGCGCTCGTCGACGGCGCCGACGGCGCGATCCTTTTGTCGGCGCATCTGGAGACCGAGGCCTTCGCATCGCTGCGGACGCTGCTGCGCCAAGGCGACCGTGACGGCGCACGGGCGTGCTGGAAGGAGCTCTCCCGGCTGACCCGGCTGTTGTTTGCCGAGCCGAGCCCGGCACCGGCCAAGTACTGGCTTGAACGCAGCGGACTGATCGACAGCGCCGAGGTTCGCCTGCCGATGGTGGAAGTGAGCGCGGAACTGGCGGCGTTGCTGGACGAGGAGATCGAGCGGCGCACGCCGCAGCTCCTGCGGCGAGCCTAACGGATGCGATCGGCTCCCTCTCGCCTCACCGGCGGGAGGGAGAAAATCGAATCAGCTCACCAGCAGGCGATAGGTCATCACGGGCGCGAAGCCGAGCAGCATCGCCCAAACGGCGAATGACGACACCAGAAGAACGTCGTGCATGCTTTGGGCGTATTCGGGAATCCGAAATTTCCTGTCGTGAGCGCTCATCGCTATCCCCCGTCTGTTTTCTTGGAGGGAGATCCATATGCATAAAATTCTAACGTTGCGGGCGAGGCTTCGCTCGACTTTGACGTCGTGCGATCAGAGAAAGTTAACCAGATGTGGCGGTGGTTAATCGGCGGTAGCAGGTGCCGTCAAATGCAAGCGAAATCGCAACCTGGTTTTTAAAGCCGTTCGCGTATCAAGACCCCCATACAACAGAAAAACGCGGGGGCGCGTCGTGCATTTCGAGAACAACAACATTCCTGAACAGGGCTTTTCGACCGAAGACATTTTGTGGGCTGTCGGCATCTGGTCCGTGATCCTGACGCTGTCGCCGGTCGTCGTGTTCTACGTGCTGATGGTGGCGTAAGACCACCAAAAGAAAAACGCGCGGAGCCCGCGCGTTCTTATCGGTCCCGGCAGATCGAGAGCGGCGTTGTTACGCCGCCTGCTTGTGCATGGCGCCCGATGCCGACGCCGTTCCGCGGATCGCCTTGATCGAACGTTCGATCGCGCCCCACAGCCTGGTGATCTCCGCAGCCGCCCGGCCTTCCGCGTAATATTCGCGGGCGCCTTCGCCCTGGCTCAGCGCCATGATCAGATCGGCGCGGTTGGTGATCTGGCCGCTCCACACCGGCGCGCGGAATTTCGCCAGCGCTTCGCGCGCGAGGCTGACAATGCGGCTCTCGGCGCCGTCGCGCTCGGCAGGCGCGCCGTTGATCACGACCGCGTAGGGCTTGCGCGCCGAGCGGCAGGTCTGAATGGTTTCCTGCACCGCGTTGACGTCGAACACGCCGGGCCGCGCCGGAATGATCACCATGGTGGCGTTACGGATCGCGTCGTCGACGACGGCCGACAAATTCGGCGGCGTGTCGATGAACACCCATTCGATGCCGTCGCGCTTGGCGGCAGCGACGATGCCGCTGACGGAATTCACCGCGGCCTTGATCGGCGGCTCATTGGTGCCGCGCAACTTGTGCCAGAGCGTAAGCGAGCCCTGCGGATCGGCATCGACGAGCAGGATGGGCTTCGTTGCCTTGTGAACATGGGCAGCGAGGTGAGCAGCCAGGGTACTCTTTCCCGAGCCCCCCTTACGTGATGCGAAAACAATTACGTTCATACCTTGGCCTCCAGTTGACCCCAGAAGCCGAAAATGAATCACCGCGCTGATTCGTGAAAGAAAAATTTATCGCCAGCCGCGATGAAGCCACTTAATTGCCAATAAGGCTGGTTTTTGAGTCACACCGTGCAGCTCCGGTGAGCCGAAAGGAATTGCAAAGCCCGCCTCGCCTGGCTTATTGCGCGCTTTTCGCGCGCTCGCGCTCGAGTTTTACGCGCTGACGTTCGAGCCATTTGCGTTCGATCCATCCAAGCCCCTGCGCCAGCGGCTTCTGCAGAGGCGGCACGTCCTGCGCGAACAAAAGGAGTCCGAGCGGCAGCATCCAGAGCCCGAGCACCGGCAGGAAGCTGAGAAAGCCGCCGGCGACCAGCAGTATGGCGAGCGGTACTCGGACGTAGATCGACGATGGCTTGCGCACCCAGCCGACGAACTTCGACGGCCCCGGCGGCAGCTTCCTCTCGAACCAGGCAAAATGCCGGTCGAGTTCTTTTTGATGTTGGCTCAACGACCCCTCTCCTCTTCTGCGAGGAGATGTTCATTGGAGAGACCGTCGGCAAGTGTCAGTCTGTCGCGAGGAGAGGTCTTGAAATGGCGCGCCGCCGTCACGTCGCGGGCTTTTTCGGCTTTTTGGCGGTGCGCGGCTTGGCGGCAGTTGCCTTGCGCGGGGCTGCCGGCCGGATGACCGTCGGCCGGCCCACGGGCCGGGCCCCGATTTCATCGGGCTCGGGACGGAAGTGCGCCCGGCAAGCCGGCGAGAGCTGGGACTTGTTGCGCACCATGCAGGCGGTGACGCGGCTGATGTCCGGGATATGGGAGCTGCAGAGGCGGAATGCGTCGCCGGTGCAGGCCTGCTCCTGTTCGGGGGTGTAGGTCTGACTGGCGACTGGGATCGTCGATGCGAACAGCGCCGTAGTCAGCATCAATCCAAACCAGAAATTCGCTGCTCGAAAAATCGTCATCAAATCCCCCAGCGCATAGTCTGGTGGAATTGTGGGTGAAGGCTTCCGGATTCGCAAGCACGGGCGGCCAACGCGCCACAGCACAAGTGTCGCGGCAGGCGAGAGGCGGTTCAGTTGAAGGAAAGACTGGTACAGTTGGGTGGGCTCGAACCACCGACCTCCTGTTCCACAGACAGGCGCTCTAACCAACTGAGCTACAACTGCATCCCTCACGCTGGGCCCCAAAAGGGGGGCGCGAATGGGCCGGAAACTAGGTGCAACGCCTGCCTTTGGCAAGGCCGGAGAAGCGTCCGATTTATAAGTCGTTTTGGGCGCGGGTTGCGTTCAAATGCGGGTCGCGCCGGAGCCCGGCAAAATAGCCCCGTGACAGCAAAAAGCCCGGGCCGCTTCGCCCGGGCTTTCCGTTGGCGATGGCTCGGCCCGATCAGGCGGCGGGCTTGTAGTACTTCGAGGCGGAGGCCTTGATCGGCTCGACGGTCTCGGTCGCAACCTTCTGACCGAGCTCAGCGAGCTCCTTGGCCTGGGCGGTGAAGGTCTCGTACTGCTTCCTGGCATGCGCGGTCCACAGCTCCAGCGCCACCGCCGGCGTCTTTGCGCCGAGCAGTTCCTGCGCGAAGTCGAGGGACGAAGTGGTGTTGGCCTTGAAGAACTCGATCAGCTTGGCGTTGTACTCGCTGACGCCCTTGCTGGCCGTGGTGAACACGGCCTCGATGGTGCCGTTATGGGTTTCGGCTGCATCCTTGAACTTGGCATAGTTGTCGCGGGCCTGCGAAACGCCCTTTTCAGCGAGCGCGCGCATCTGTTCGGGAACTTCGAAGGGAATGATGGCGGCGGAGAAGGGATCGGTGGAGCTGGTCACGGCTTGCATCCTTCACAATGGGGTTAAACGATGTTCCCCCTCGCGGACGCCTGGCGGGCAATCGGCCGGAACGCCGAAGGGATCACGTACACACGCACTCACGGAAGTGCCCATCACGGGCTCGCCCAATAAGCACCCTTATCATGTCAAATTTGTGCAACGCAGTGCAATTTCTGGTGCGACGCCGCATACGGAACCCGCACCGGATGCGCGTTCCAGCCGGTCCATCCCGCGGTTGAAATACAACCCGATATGCGTCGGTCAGGCCTTCGGCTTCGCCGCCTCCATGGCGGCCTTGCCGACGATCTGGCTCATTTCGCTGGCCTGCTCCGTCAGCACACGCATTTGCCCCTGAACGTATTCGCTATGCAACCGCATGACTTCGCTGAGGTCCTTGGCGTTCAGGAGGGACTGCGCGTGATCGAGCGAGCCCTGCACGTTCTTCTCGGCATAGGCGACGGCCTTCTGCCTGACGTCCTTGGCACCTTCGCGCACCGAGGCATTGCGCTCCTCGATGGTATCGGCGGTGGTCTGCGCGGCGGCGACGAATTTCTCAAACGTCTTGCGGGCCTGCTCCAGGCTCGCTTCCGCCATCGATCGCATTTCCTTGGGTATCTCAAAACGGTCTCGCACGTCGTCGCTCATGGTGCGCTCCTTTGCGTGGGCAGGGATTGCGTCCGGATACCGGGGGTCGTGGGTCGCGGCCGGAACGATGGCGCCGGAGGTTCCTCATGGTTGACCCCTGACGGCCATTTGCAACCACCTAACGCGGCCGGCGGCCTAAGGGTTCAGCCGGGTTAAGGTTATCCGCCGCTTAAACCGCCCCTGGCGCGCCGGGCCGTGGACCTGCCGCCACCGGCTTGCGATAGTAACGATCCCTTAACGCTGTCGGCATTCTGGCTGCCGATCGTGATGCCGGACGGTCATGTAGTTGCGATGAAGGACACGGAATTTCAGTTGCGGGCGCAGACCGATCCGCGATTGGCAGCCTACTCAGCGAGCCGCCTGCCGGCATGGCTGTGGACGGCCGACGGCACGCGGATCCTGTGGGCCAATCCGGCCGGCGTCCGCTTGTTCGGCGCCGCCAGCGCCGCAGCCCTTGCCGAGAAGACCTTCGGACCGGCCGACCGGCACCGGCGGCAGGTCGCGCGGCTCGCAGGACGGCTGCTCGCCAACGGCGCCATCCGCCTGGAGCGGTTACAGGGATTTGGCGCGGCGCCCGGCATGCTTGCGACCTGCGGCTGTTCGCGGTTCGACTTCCCCAATGGCAGCCACGGCGTCCTGATCGCCGCCGGCGATATTGCGCTGATCGCGCCGCGGCCGGCGCGGGCGCATGAGCCCCCCGAGAACGGGATGCAGCGCGACACCACGGCGTCGACGTCAGCCCCGCAGCCGAGCGCGCCCGTCATCGAGCAACCGGTCGCGGCGCAGCCGGCTCCCGATTACGAACAGCCGGCGCAATCGGGCGAAGCGCCCGCCGAGTTCGCATTGTTCGATGCGTTTACCGAGCCTGCCGCCGCGGAGGAGCCGGCCGCGACTGAGGCCGCTGCACGCACGCCATCGCCTGCACTCGAAGTATTTGCCAGCCAACCGGCGCGCCGCCTGCCGCTGCGTTTCACCTGGCAGATGGATCGGGAAGGCCGCTTCACGCTCGGCACCGACGAATTCACCGGCCTGATCGGCCCGCGCACCACGGCCGGCTTCGGCCGGCCATGGCGCGAGATCGCCGAGAACTTCGCGCTCGATCCCGACGGGCGCGTGATGAAGGCGTTCGCCACATGCGCGACCTGGAGCGGCATCATGCTGAACTGGCCGGTCGATGGCGGCGGCACTCTGCCGGTTGAACTGTCCGGCTTGCCGATCTTCGACGGGCAGCGGAATTTCATCGGCTATCGCGGCTTTGGCGTCTGCCGCGATTTCGACGCCCTCGCCCTGCTCGCCGCCCTGCGCCTGGCCGAATTGTCCGGCGGGATGGCAATGCCGCAACAACCGCCCGCCCCAGAATTTTCCGAGCCGACAGGCGTTGCACCGCCTTTGGACGACGAATTGCCCGAACCGATTGCTGTCGAGACTTCACATCAAAACGATTTGGAAGCGCCCGTGGAACCTCCCAAGGAAAGCGCCAAGGAAAGCGTCAAGCAAAGCGTCATGGAAAGCGCCAGCGAAGCCTTGAAGGACACCGGAACGGAATTGCCCGCAGACGCTCCCAATGTCGTGCCATTCCGCGCCCCCGGCGAGGCTCGGTCGCTATCGCTGACGCCCGTCGAAAACAGCGCCTTCGACGAACTCGCGCGGCAATTGTCGGCGCGGCTCGACACCGAGAATGGCGGCGAGGCGGTGCCGAACGTCACCGGTGAAACGATCTTTGAACCAACCGTCGCAGCGTTCGCGCGCGAACCAGCCGGCGAGCCGCCCGAATGGCTGGCGCCGCCCGAACCGCCCGCGCAAGGCGAACCCGCGCGCGACAAGGCGCTGCTCGATCTCTTACCTGTCGGCATCCTGATCTATCGGCTCGACCGCCTGCTGTATGCCAACCCCGCCTTCCTGACGCAGATGGGCTACGCCAGCCTGCATGCACTGGAAGATGCCGGCGGCCTCGACGCGCTCTATGTCGAACCCGGCACGTCGAATGCGCCCTCGACATCGGACACCGGCAGGCCGGTGACGATCTCCGCAAGCGGGCCGGCGGATGCTGACGCGCCGTCATCGGCCGCCGAGGCCCGCCTCTACACGATTTCGTGGGACGGCGATTCGGCGCTGGCCTTGATCTTCTCGACCGCGCGCCACGAAGGCGCGGCGATCGCGGCTGCCATCGCGCAAGCCGAGCCGGCAGCAGAGCCTGACGTTTTCGGGCCGTCCGATGTCGGCCATGCCAATGCCGAAGAACTCGCCGCCATCCTCGACACCACGGCCGAAGGCATCCTGATGTTCGATGCCGAGGGCAATATCAACGCGGCCAATCGCAGCGCCGAGGCGCTGTTCGGCCATGACGGCGACGAACTCGTCCAACGCAATCTCGCCGACCTCTTTGCGCCGGAAAGCCGGCACGGCGTGTTCGAATATCTCGCCGGCATCAAGGCCTCCGGCGTCGAAAGCCTGCTCGATCACGGCCGCGAGGTGCTGGGTCGCGAAAGCAAGGGCGGCATCATTCCGCTGTCGATGACCATCGGCCGCACGCGAGCCGACGGCCCGAATTTCTTCGCGGTATTCCGCGATCTCTCGCAGGCCAGGAAGACCGAGAGCGAGTTGCGCGAGGCGCGGCGGATGGCGGAACGCGCCGCCAATGCCAAGGCCGACGTGCTGGCCCGGATCAGCCACGAGGTGCGCACGCCGCTGAATGCCATCATCGGCTTTGCCGAAGTGATGCTCGGCGAGCGGTTCGGCGCGCTCGGCAACGAGCGTTACCGCGAATACATGAAGGACATCCGTGCGGCCGGCGAACACGTGATCGCCATCGTCAACGACCTACTCGACCTCAGCCGGATCGAAACCGGCAAACTCGATCTCGCCTTCACCAACCAGAATCTCAACGAGCTGGTCGAGAGCTGCGTTGCGGTGATGCAGCCGCAGGCCAACCGCGAGCGCATCATTATCCGCACGTCGCTCGCGCACACGCTGCCGCCCGTGATCGCGGACGCGCGGGCGTTGCGCCAGATCACGCTGAACCTGATCGGCAATTCGATCCATCTCGCCAACGCCGGCGGCCAGGTCATCGTCTCGACCGCGCTGTCCGATTTCGGCGAGGTGATGCTGCGGGTCCGCGACACCGGCCACGGCCTCAACGACAACGAAGTCGCCGCAGCGCTAGAGCCGTTCCGCACGCGGGCGCCGTCGGATCAATCCGAGAGCGCGGCCGTCAGCCTGTCGCTGACCAAGGCGCTGGTCGAAGCCAACCGCGCCAAATTCCAGATCAAGACCGGCGGCCGCTCCGGCACGCTGATCGAGATCGTGTTTCCGCATGCGGTGGTGCGCGCCTGACCGGACAAGCAGGCTCGCGTGGGCGCCGCGTTGCTCACGTCGCTTTGGACGGAAGAAACGTGGGAACGCTGAGGCCTTGGCCACGCAAGTAATCGGCCATCGGTCCGACGACCTTGAGGACGGACGGTCTTGCCGTCATGCGTTGCCGCCATTGCAGAAGTCTCGGCGTTTCGCCGGTCATGTCGGCGCCCATGCGCGCGCCGAAGAGTTGGGCCATATAGAACGCGATATCGGCAAAGGAATAGGCGCCACCGAGAAATTCGCTATCGCCTAACACACTCTCCATGGTTCGATAACAGGCGGCAGCGCTCCCGCGCGCGAGCTCCGCGGCGGGATCGAGCGGCGTCTTCCAGAGCTGCATCAATTTGATGATGTGAGGGAAATAGACCTCGTCCGATTCATGCTCCAGCCGGCGACACCAGGCTCGCGCTGCAGGAGCAGCGGGCCACAGCGCAGGATCCGGATTGATGTCTTCAAGATACTCGAAGATCTGAGTGGAATCGAAAATCTCGAGATCGCCGTCGATCAGCACCGGGACCTGGCGCTTCGGATTGATGCGCAGGACTTCCGGATGCTTTGGCGCGTAGCCCTCCTTCATGGTGAAGGGGACCATGATCAGTTCGAAATCGATATCCTTCTCGTGCAGGGCGATCTGAACCTTGGCGCCGAACATGCTCAGGGGGCCGGAGAACAGCCGCATCTTGCGGCCGGTGCTGCCATCCGCTGCTCGACTGGATTGAACGTTCTCGTGCATCGATTCCTGTCCCACTTCAACGGGCCACCTTCATCATAGCATCCTACTCAGGCGCGTGGCGCGCGCTGCAAGGCCGTAGCGAAATCTGAAAGACCCGGTCCGGACGCGCAAAGGTCCTTCTGGACAGCGGCGGGTTTTCCGGCTGATATGCGACGAATTGACACACAGCAGCTCCGCGCGAGCCTGGAGGAACCCCATGATCCCGTTTCATGCGCGCCTGTTCGGCGCGGTCGTCGCGTTGACCGTTGCGACCACAGCACCTGCCCTCTCGCAGCAGCTCGAACTCAAGATCATGGCGCCCGCAGCCCCCGGCGGCGGGTGGGATCAGACCGCCCGCGCGATGCAGCAGGCACTGGTCGCCGCCAAGATCGCCCGCAGCGTCCAGGTCACCAACGTGGCCGGCGCAGGCGGCAGCGTCGGCATCGCACAGTTCGTCAACGGCGCCAAGGGCGACGGCAACCAGATGATGGTGAACGGCTTCGTCATGGTCGGTGCGCTCGCCATGAACAAGTCGCCGGTGACGCTCGAACAGGTGACGCCGATTGCGCGCCTCACCGAGGAGATCCAGGTGATCGTCGTGCCGGCGAATTCGCCGATCAAGACGGCGCAGGATCTGGCCGCCGCCGTGAAGGCCGACATCGCCAAGGTGACCTTTGCCGGCGGCTCGGCCGGCGGCGTCGATCACGTGATGGCGGCGTTGTTTGCGGGAACGATCGGCGCCGACGCCAAGAAGATCAATTACATTCCGTTCTCCGGCGGCGGCGAGTCGCTGGCGGCCATTCTCGGCAGCAAAGTCACCGCAGGCATTTCGGGGCTGAGCGAATACGAAGGACAGATCAAATCCGGCAAGCTGCGCGCGCTCGGCGTCACCTCGGAGAAGCGTATCGCCGGCGTCGATATTCCGACCTTCAAGGAACAAGGGATCGACCTCGTGCTCGCCAATTGGCGTTCGGTGGTCGCTCCTCCCGGCATCACGCCGGAACAGCGCAAAGTCCTGAGCGAAGCGGTCGAGAAGATGGTCAAGTCCGACGCCTGGAAGGACATCCTCAAGCAGAAGGGCTGGGATGACGCCTATCTTTCCGGCGACGCGTTCGCGGATTTCCTGAAGAAGGAAACGACGCGCGTCACCGACGTGCTGAAGTCGGTCGGCCTTATCAAATCATGACGGACGGCGCGTCCAGCGATCTTCCGCAGCGGCCGGCGTCGCGGCGCATCGATCCCGCAGGTCTGGTCATTGCCGCGGCGCTCGCGGTACTTGCTGCGGTGCTGGTTTGGGACGCCAGCACGCTGTCATCCACCACGATGTACGGCATGGGGCCCGAGGCGATGCCCATCGTCGTCGCGATCGGGCTCGGCATCCTCGCGATCGCCAACCTGATCGACGCGCTGCGCGGCAACCTGCCGCCGCGCGAGAGCGCCGATCCCAAGCCTGTGCTGCTGATCCTTGGTGGGCTTGCGCTGCTGATCGCCATCATCGGCCTTGGCGGCGGCTTTATCCTCGCGACATCGGCGTTGTTCGTCACCACCTCGGCGGCGTTCGGGCGGCGCGCCATCCTTACCGACCTCGTCATCGCGCTCGTGATGACCACGCTGATCTATCTCGCCTTCGATCGGCTACTGACGTTGAGCCTGCCCGCCGGCCCTCTGGAAAGACTGCTGTAATGGAAACCTTCGCCGCGCTCGCGCATGGCATGGCCGTCGCCATGCAGCCGATGAACCTGCTCTATGCGCTGATCGGCGTGTTTCTCGGCACCGCCGTCGGCGTGCTGCCCGGCATCGGTCCGGCACTCACGGTCGCATTGCTGCTGCCGGTGACCTACAAGCTCGACCCCGGCGGCTCGCTGATCATGTTCGCTGGCATCTACTACGGCGGCATGTATGGCGGCTCGACCACCGCCATCCTCATCAATACGCCCGGCGAGAGTGCGTCGATGGCAACCGCGCTCGAAGGTAACAAGATGGCCAAAGCCGGCCGCGGCGGTCCGGCGCTGGCGACATCGGCGATCGGCTCGTTCGTCGCGGGCACCATTGCCACCATCGGCCTGGCATTTCTGGCGCCGTGGCTGGTGGATTTCGCGGTGCGCTTCGGACCTGAAGATTATTTCGCGTTGATGTGCGTGGCCTTCGTGACGGTATCGGCGACCTTCGGCGATTCGCCAATCCGCGGATTGACCAGCCTGTTCATCGGACTGACGCTCGGGCTGATCGGCATCGACAAGCTTACCGGCCAGGCCCGGCTCGCGTTCGGCATTCCCGAACTGCTCGACGGCGTCGAGGTGACGACGCTGGCGGTCGGCCTATTCGCCGTCGGCGAAGCGCTTTACGTGGCATCGCGCCGCCATCACGCCGAGGAGCAGATCGAGCCGGTGCGCGGTTCGCTGTGGATGACGAAGCGGGATTGGATGCGATCGTGGAAGCCGTGGCTGCGCGGGACCATGTTCGGCTTTCCGATCGGCGCATTGCCTGCCGGCGGCGCGGAAATTCCGACATTCCTGTCCTACTCGACCGAGAGGCGGCTGTCGAAACATCCGGAAGAGTTCGGCAAGGGCGCGATCGAAGGCGTCGCCGGGCCGGAAGCCGCCAACAATGCCTCCGCCGCCGGCACCCTCGTGCCGCTATTGACGCTGGGGCTGCCGACCTCGGCCACGGCTGCGATGATGCTGGCGGGCTTTCAGCAATATGGGCTGAACCCGGGACCGCTGCTGTTTGCCGAGCGGCCCGACCTGGTGTGGGGCCTGATCGCGAGTCTTTTCATCGCCAACGTGATGCTGCTGGTGCTCAACCTGCCGCTGGTCGGGCTGTGGGTGAAACTGCTCGCGATCCCCCAGCCATGGCTGTACGCCGGCATTCTCGTCTTCGCGACCATGGGCACGATCGCGGCGAAGCCGTCGGTGGTCGAGCTGTCGATGCTGGCGGGTTTTGGCGTGCTGGGCTTTCTGATGCGCCGGTTCGATTTCCCGATCGCGCCCGTCGTCGTCGGCCTCATCCTGGGGCCGATCGCCGAAAGCCAGTTGCGCCGCGCGCTCGCGATCAGCCTCGGCGATCCCCTCGTGCTGCTGCAAAGCCCGATGTCGGCGACGCTGCTCGGCATTGCGCTGATCGCGCTAGTGGCGCCGTTTGTGCTGAAGGGGATGAACCGGTTCAAGGCGAGCGAGGACTAGTCCGTGTACTCATCAATCCAGATTCGTGAGCGCGGCTTGATCGATGTCCACTATCCGGCGCTTTGCGGACTAGAAGCAGACGTCGCCTGAAGTCCGAAAAGGGCCAGATAGGCGACATTCAGACGGCCTAACCAGGTTCGGTTTTCCCCCGAAACAGACATCATGGTTGCCGCAGCCCGCGTCCTCCAAGATCTTCAGGCTGGCCGAGATCCATCTCAAAGCAGGGCGTTCGGAAATCTGCCGCTTCAAGCCCGCCAAATGTCAAAGCGGTACACCTGGGGCAATTGATCTTGAGCTCTTCCGGAGCGACAGTATCGACATGGAGACGCGCCATCCGATCCGGAGAGATCCTTCTTGGCTTCCCTATTGTTTGGCCATCTTGATATTTTTTTGTTCGCGGGTGGTGGTCGCGCTCGGACTGGTATTCTCTCAAAAATATCTGACCATCGGGAGGGCCGATGTCTGGTCTGCGGGACCAATCTGGTACCACCAATTGTTGCAATGGGATTCGGAATGGTATTTCAAGATCGTCACAGATGGCTATCAGTATAACGGCGATCCGACTGTTCAACAGAACATCGTATTTTACCCGCTGTATCCGATGCTCGCACGGGGCCTGGCGACGATTAGCGGTCTCACGCCTGCGGATGCATTGCTGTTGGTATCGAACGTCGCGGGATTGCTCGCGATTGTGGTCCTTTTCAAGCTGGTTCGCGAGGAATTTGGCGATCAACTGGCTCTCGCCACAACCGCGCTGCTCAGCTTTTTTCCCGCTTCGGTCTTGCTATCGGCCGGCTATACCGAGCCCTTGGCACTGCTGCTGATCGTCTCGTTTTTTCTTGCTTTGAAACGAAGATACTATTTGTCGGCAGCACTGCTGGCAGGCTTGGCAGTCTCTACCCGATCGACGGGCGTCGTCCTGTTGCCTGTCCTTCTTTGGGAGATGTGGGCCAATCGCGATCAGACGAAGTTCCTTCCTGCCCTTGTGCCATGCGTCCTTCTTGCGACGTCGGGCATCTGGTTATTCATGATCTACCTCTGGAGCGCTTTCGGAACTCCGTTCGCTTTTGCCGAGGGGCAGATGGCATTCCATCAAGGAACGACGCTAGCGACAAGATTGATCGCGGCACTGAGGCTTGAGCCGTTCACACGAATGGTGCTCAATGATTGGAATCCATGGGGACAAGCCAGCTGGTTTACATTATTGTTCATCACCCTGATCGTTTTGGGTTGGTCTCGACTGCGCGCAAGCTGGACACTGTTCGCCGTGGCAGTCCTGTTGCTGCCATATCTAACACTCAGCGGCGGGCCAGCAGGCTTCGTCTCAATGAGTCGATTCAATCTCGTCTCATTTCCCCTGTTTGTGACGTTGGCGAGTTTAGGATTGCGAGCGAAGTGGCTTTTGGCAGGAGTGATAGGACTCCTCGGCGCGTCCTTGTTCATGAACACAGCCTTGTTTGCTCGTAGAATTTGGATTGGTTGATCGCTACAATACCCGCGATGACCTGCTTGAGCAGGAAGTTATCCGGCGATCGCGTGTAGCGCGAACGGTCAAAGCGCACTCAATAAAGTCCCCCATCAAGAGGGCAGCGTATTGCACTCCGTATCCAAGATTCCCGGTCGCTATTATCTGGCAATCTTTGTGCTGGCGTTCGCGACGCTTTCCTACCAGATCCTGATAACGCGCTTCTTCAGCGTTATGCTTCACTATCATTTCGCATTCGCGGCCATTTCACTTGCCATGCTGGGGCTCACTCGTGGAGCGATGCAGGTCTACGGCAAGCCCGCCCGTTATGCCGCCGAGCGGGTCGGAATCGAATTTGCGCGACACGCGTCATGGTTCGCACTCAGCAGCGTTGGCGCAATGATCGTCTTCCTGTGCGTGCCGCTCGTCGTATCTGCAGAAAATGTGCCCCTCGCTCTGGCGCTGGCGACCATCGCCTTCGTGGCTCCGTTCACGGAAGGCGGGGTTTGCATCACGCTGTTGCTCACACGCTTGCCCTATCGCGGCGGGTGGCTCTATGCGGCCGATCTCCTGGGCGCCGCAGTTGGATGTCTCGGGGTGATCTTCATACTGCTGGTGATTGACCCCGTAAGCGCCACGTTATGGATCGGGGCCTTTGCTGCCGGCGTTGGCTGGATCGTCGTGCGAACCAGCGATGACATCCGCAGTGTGCGCTTGAGCGGGGCTGTCGCGCTAGCGCTGGCCGTCGCGGCCACCATGCACTCCGGCCTTGACCTGACCGGTCGAAGCCATCTCGGTGTGTTCTGGGCCAAGGGCGCTGAGCAGACCGGCACGCTGTTCGAACGCTGGAATACCTATTCGCGGGTAAGGGTGCGCGAATTGGCCGAGAAGGTCCCGATTGGCTGGGGCCTAGTCCGCACTCCTGATGCCCGGGTCGACCAACACCACCTCGACATCGATGCCGATGCAGGCACGGTCATCACCAGATATGATGGCGACATCGGAAAGCTCGCCTATCTGAAGGATGATGTCATCAATGCAGCCTACCTCGTGCAGCCGGCGACCGACGTCGCTGTCGTTGGCGTCGGCGGCGGTCGTGACATCCTTTCCGGTCTGCTCTTCGGCGCCAGCCGGATTCGCGCAATTGAGATCAACCCGGCGATCTTCGAAGTGCTCACCGAAAAATTCGCCGATTTCTCTGGCCATCTCGATCGCCAGCCCGGTGTATCCTTGGTCAATGCCGAAGCGCGAAGCTACATCAACCACTCGTCCGAGCGGTACGACCTCGTGCAGATTTCGCTCATCGATACCTGGGCGGCGACGGTGGCCGGTGGCCTTACGCTCACCGAAAATCGTCTCTATACCGTTGAGGCGTGGGATGATTTTTACCGGGCGCTCAAGCCTGGCGGGCTGTTGTCGGTATCACGCTGGTACGGTGCCGAGAAGCACCGTGGCGAGCTGTACCGGCTGATTGCGATTGCCGCGAGCGCGCTGCAGCGCAAGGGAGTTTCGGCCGGAGAACTGCGGCATCACGTCGTTGCGGTCAACGTCGGCAACATCGTGACGGTCATTACCCGGCCTGACGCATTCAGCGACGCACAATGGCAAGGCGCGCGCGAGAGGCTTCAGGCGCAGGGCTTCAAGATATTGTTGGGCCCGGACGTCACCTTCGATGCCATCACCGCGACATTGCTGTCCGACAAGGCAGACCAGGCCTTCTTCGATTCGCTGCCGGAAAACATCGCTGCTTCGACGGACGACAATCCGTTCTTCTTCTATACGTCGCGCTTCAGCGATTTCGTGAGCATCCATAGTTGGGACATCATGAGCAACAATGTCGCGATCGGTGTCACCGGCTTGCTCATCATCGTAGCGCTCTGCGCTTGCGGATATTACATCGTGCTGCCCTTCCTCCGTCTTGCGACGCGGATGCCAATGGCGACACTGACGCCGCCCGTGGCCTATTTCAGCGCGATCGGGATAGGCTTCATGCTGATCGAGATATCGCAGATGCAGCGCCTGATGGTCTTTCTCGGACACCCCGTTTACGGGCTGAGCGTCGTGCTATTCACAATTCTTCTCTTTAGCGGGATTGGCAGCGCCACGGTCGGTGCGGATACCTCCTCCCGATCACGCGTCACCGTCTTCAGGATTGCCGCCCTCCTCACCACGCTCGTGGTGGCAGGGCTGCTGACGCCGCTGGTCACCACGTGGGGGCGGGCGCTGTCAACCGACATGCGCATTCTGGTGTCTGTCCTGCTGCTGGCTCCTCCTGCACTCTGCATGGGGATGATGTTTCCGCTCGGCCTCGGTGTCTGGCGCCGTCATCATGAACTGCTGCCGTTCTTCTGGAGCACCAACGGAATTACGTCGATGTTCGCCTCGGTGCTGGGTGTGGCGTTGTCGATCCAGTTCGGCATCGCCAACACCTATGCGTTGGGGGTGTGCTCTTATGCGGTCTGCGCCTTCGTGATCATTGCAAGCCGCTGGGTGCAGTCGATCGACATGTCAGCCGAGAAGGGCCCCGTTAGCTCCGAGGCTAGCGTCGCAGCAAAGGAAGGCGCCACGATTCGGCGGCCACATCAGTAAAGGGAAGTCCGAATACCGCATCTTCGGCCAGACAAGACGGACGGATCCCGTCTGATCACGACCGGCACAATTCTTGCTCGAATCCAGCCTGCCTGAATACATCCGCCAGCGGATCGCCTGTTTCCCGGGCATTTTTGGATTTGATTTTTATGCGATGCCTTGTCGTTGCCGATTTGCATTATTCATTGCCGCAGTTCGACTGGCTATTGGCGGCAGCGCCTGAATTCGACGTCGTCATCTTTGCCGGCGACGCGCTCGATATCGGATCGTTCGTCGATTTCCGCGCGCAGATTCTGGTGGTGAAGAAATACCTGTCGCTGCTGTCCCAAACGACGCGCGTCATTCTCTGCTCGGGCAATCACGATCTCGACGACCGCAGCGCCGAAGGCGAGAAGATCGCGCGCTGGATCGGCGAGGTCCGCGAGCTCGGCATCGCCTGCGACGGCGACAGCCTGACCATCGCTGACGTCGGCTTCACGGTGTGTCCGTGGTGGGACGGGCCGCTGGTCAAGGGCCGGATCGAGGCCCAGCTTCGCGATGCCGCGGCAGCTCGGGCGCCGCGCTGGATCTGGGTGCATCACGCGCCGCCGGCTGATTCGCCGACGAGCTGGGGCGGCAAGCGGTTCTTCGGCGACGTCGAACTGGCGCAATGGATCGAGCAGTATCAGCCGTCGATGGTGATCTCGGGCCACGTGCATCAGTCGCCGTTCATCGCCGACGGCTCGTGGTTCGACCGACTGGGCGCAACCTGGGTGTTCAATGCGGGGCTGCAGCCTGGTCGTCCGCCGGTCTATATCGTGCTCGATCTCGATGAGGGCACGGCGTTCTGGCTGCCGGCGGGCGAGGCGCATTACATCGATCTCAAGGCGCCCCTGCAGCGGCCGGCCGCGCCGGTCACGATCGTTCCGCCCTGGCTCATATCCTTGGGTCGGATTGCCGATCCGAGCCTGGCGAAACCTGCGTCGGCGGCAGGTTGATCATGCTCTGCAGGAGCTCGCCGACCATCGAGAGATGGTTACCCTGGCCGGCATATTGATGCATCAGATCGGCCAGATAGGTGTTGGCGACGTTGAGGCGCTGCGCCAGCAGACGCGCGATCAAGAGCGCCATCGCGGGCTGGTCGCGCAGGAACGCCGCGGCGTCATCGAATTCGTAGACGACGGAATCGGCGGCGGCGCGCACGGTCGCGGTATGCGGCTGCTCGAGCAGCACCGACATTTCGCCCAGCATCGCCCCCGGCTCGGTCAGAACGGCGACGACGCTATCGCCCTTGATGACCTCCAGCCGTCCTTCCAGCAACACGAACAGATGTCCGGTCCTGCTGCCTTCATGGAGCACGAGCGTGCCGGCCGGCACGGATCGCTTCGTCCCCCCGGTACAATAATCCAGCACCGCGCGCATTTTGCATCATCCCCGTTTCAGCCGAGACTAGGCGTTGATGATGCCAAGGTCGAACGGATAAGCGAGCGTCGCTGCTCAAAATGTCAGCACGGGAAAATCCGGAGTCCCCGCAAGATGGCGTGGCCAAAGACCGAACATCAGATCTTTTCGAGCATAGCGGCCTTCAGCTTGGCGATGCGCGCTTCGTCGCGCTTGTAGAACGTCCACTGCTTGACGCGCTTGGCGCTCACCAGTCCCGCTTGCGATAGTATTTTCAGGTGCTCGCTCACGGTGGGCTGACTGACGCCGAGCTTTTCGGCGATCAACACCCCGCAGACCCCGTCCTTGACGAGATCGCCGTCGACCTGCTCGCGAAAATGCGCCCGGGGACGTTTCAGCCACTCCAGGATCAAAAGCCGCCGATCGTTGGCGAGCGCGCGAAAAGCAGACTCGACGTCGTCTTGCAAAGAAGGCATATTGCTAATTAGCTAAATGACTAATTCCTGTCAACGAGTCGTGGGAGGTATCTTGTAATGGACTCGCCGCTGGATGCCGTAACCTCGGATATGATCGCACCATGCGAGCGGCTCATCCGGCCTTTCATCCGGCGGACGCCGGTGGTCGAGGTCGATGGCGCCGAGTTTGGTCTTGCCGGCCATAACCTGACGCTCAAGCTCGAGCTTCTCCAGCATTCCGGCTCGTTCAAGGCGCGCGGCGCCTTTGCCAATCTATTGACCCGCGATGTACCGCAAGCCGGTGTCGTCGCGGCGTCGGGCGGCAACCATGGCGCGGCAGTCGCCTATGCCGCGATGAAGCTTGGGAAGCCGGCCAAGATTTTCGTCCCGAGCGTCTCCTCGCCGGCGAAGGTACAGCGCATCCGCGACTATGGCGCCGACCTCGCGATCGAGGGCGACCGCTATGCCGATGCGCTCGCGGCCAGCGAGATATGGGCGCAACGAACCGGCGCACTGCCGGTGCCGGCCTTCGATCAGAAGGAAACCATCGCGGGACAAGGGACGATCGGCCTCGAGCTCTCGGAGCAGGCGCCGGATATCGACACGCTGCTCGTATCGGTGGGCGGCGGCGGGCTGATCGCCGGGATCGCGGCCTGGTATGCCGGCCGCATCAAGGTGGTTGGCGTCGAGCCGCTTGCATCGCCGACGTTGACCAAGGCCCTTGAAGCCGGCCATCCGGTCGATGCCGAGGCTGGTGGGCTGGCTGCGGATTCGCTTGCGCCGCGGCGCGTCGGCGAACAGGTCTTCCCGATCGTACAGAAATACGCGCGACAAACCGTACTGGTTTCCGACGCGGCAATCGCCGGCGCACAGGCGACGCTTTGGCGCGCCTTGCGCATTGTTGCAGAGCCGGGCGGCGCAGCAGCATTTTCCGCGATCCTGTCGGGCGCCTACAGGCCCACCGCCGGCGAACGCGTTGCCGTCGTCATCAGCGGCGGCAACACCGCCGCTGTCGATTTCGACCTCGCTATGGGCAGCCGTTAGGTTGTGCCGCTGCGATCTGCGTCCCCGCCGTGCCTCGCAGGCCGCAAGGTGCGATGGCCCGCATATTTGGAATCACTCTAAACTGTAGCGTGGAATCCTTCTAAATCGAGCCATTCGCGACATCCAGTCGCTGACGGCGTGGCAGCCGCTGCGCTACTGAGACCGGCATCTTCACCAGCTTTGTCGGGCAGCTCACATGATGAATTTTCGCGCTACCGCCGCAACCGCAGCGTTGCTTTGTTTTACCGCGTTCGGAGCCTCGACGGCGTTCGCCGACGGCGAGGTCAACGTCTACACCTACCGCGAAACCAAGTTGATCCAGCCGCTGTTCGATGCCTTCACCAAGGACACCGGCATCAAGGTCAACGTCGTCTCGGCAAGCTCCGGTCTCGAGCAGCGCATGAAGGCGGAAGGCGCGAGCAGCCCCGCCGACGTGCTGCTGACGGTCGACATCGGTCGTCTCGACGATGCCGTGCAGGCCGGTGTTACCCAGCCGATCAAGTCGGTGGTGATCGACGAGATCGTGCCGGCGCAATATCGCGATCCAAACGGCCACTGGGCCGGCATTTCGATGCGCGCGCGGGTGCTCTACACCTCGAAGGACCGCGTCAAGCAGGACAAGATCACCTATGAAGAGCTCGCCGATCCCAAGTGGAAAGGCAAGATCTGCATCCGCTCCGGCCAGCACATCTACAACAACGGGCTGTTCGCGGCCTATGTGGCCAAGTACGGGGAGGCCAAGGCCGAGGAATGGTTGCGCGGCCTCAAGGCCAACCTGGCGCAAAAGCCCTCTGGCGGCGACCGCGAAGTCGCGCGCGATATCGCGGCCGGCAAATGCGATATCGGCATCGCCAACACCTATTACTGGGCGCTGATGATGAACAACGATCCGGAGAAGAAGCCGTGGGCGGAAGCCACCAAGGTGGTCCTGCCGACGTTTGAGGGCGGCGGCACCCACGTCAACCTCTCCGGCGTGCTGCTGGCCAAGCAGGCGCCCAACAAGGCCAACGGCGTCAAGCTGATCGAATGGCTGGTCGGTGATAAGGCGCAGAAGATCTACGCCGATGCCAACTACGAATATCCGGTTCGCGCCGGCGTCGCCATCAACCCGACGATTGCGGGCTACGGAAAGCTCGTCGCCGACCCGCTGCCGATCGCCAAGATCGCCACCAACCGCAAGGCGGCCTCGACGTTGGTGGACAAGGTCGGGTTCGATAATTGAACGGCGGTGTGGCGAAGCATTAGACTCGTGATCGCGCCGCACACACAACTGCGTCCCCTCCCCCCTTGCGGGGGAGGGCTAGGGAGAGGGGTGGCGGCAACGGCGGTGCTCGTGGCTTACCCCTCTCCCCAGCCCTCCCCCGGCGCAAGTCGGGCCTGCCCGATTTGCGCAAAATCAAGGTGCGCAACCGGGGTAAACCCCGGTTGCGGGGGGGAGGGAGCCCACCTGCGCCAGCGGATAGACCTCGGCTTACCTCGCCGACGTGTGACGACGTGAGTCCCGTCACGCGCTCGGGCCGCATCGCGGCAGCGATTGCGGTTGCGACCGCCATCCTCGTCGCAGCCCCCGTCATCTCGATCATTGCGCTCGCGCTGCAGCCGGCGCCTGACGTCTGGCAGCACCTGATCGACTACGTGCTGCCGGCTACCCTCCTCGACACTGCGCTGCTGCTCGGCGGCGTCGCCGCCCTGTCGCTTGCGATCGGCACCGGCACGGCATGGGCCGTGTCGCTGCATGAATTCCGCGGCCGGCAGATACTGCTATGGCTGCTGCCGCTGCCGCTTTCGATCCCGACCTACCTCGCGGCTTACGTCTATGTCGACCTGTTCGAGCCACTGGGCCTGGTCCACAAGACGCTCGCGCTCTGGCTTCCGCTGCAGGACGCGGTGCGCGTGCTTCCGAATTTGCGCTCGCTGCCGGGCGCGGTCGTCGTGATCGCGCTGGTGCTTTACCCTTACGTCTATCTTTCGGCTCGCACGATGTTCCAGTACCAGAGCGCGGAATTCGCCGAGGCCGCGAAGACGCTCGGCGCCAGCCGCTGGACCATCTTCTGGCGGATCTCGCTGCCGATGGCGCGTCCCGCGCTGGCGGTCGGCGTCGCGCTGGTGTCGCTGGAAACGCTGAACGACATCGGCGCCAGCGAATACCTGGGCGTCCGTACCCTCACGGTGTCGGTGTTCACGACCTGGCTCAACCGCGGCAGCCTTGCCGGCGCGGCGCAGTTGTCCTGCTTCATGCTGGCGATCGTGGCCGGCCTGATCGCGATCGAGCGTTACGGACGCCGCAACGTCACCACGGAGTTTTCTGCCGAAAGTCCGCGGCTCACGCCACGGACCCCGCTCACCGGCATCAAGGGCGGATGTGCATTTGCAGTCTGCCTGCTGCCGGTCTGTCTCGGATTTCTGGTGCCGCTGCTTTATCTCGCACAGCAGAGTTTCAAGCGCGGGCTGTTCGCGAATTTCGACGTAGCGCTGTGGCGCGATGCCTTCAACTCGGTAGCCTTCGCAAGCCTTGCCACGTTGGCCGCGCTGCTGCTCGGCCTTGCGACCATTCTGGCCTGGCGCTGGCGGCCGAGCAGGCTGCGCTTCGTCGCGATGAACTTCGCGCAATTGGGTTACACGCTGCCCGGCCTCGTGCTGGCGCTCGGCTTGCTCGCACCCCTGCTCGCCATCGACAACGCGCTGAACGCGCTCGCCGGATGGCTCGGATGGTCGCTGCCGGGATTGATCCTGATCGGCTCGGGTGCTGCCGTGGTGATCGCCTACGTGATCCGGTTCCTGGCGGTGCCGACCGGATTCATAAAGGCTGGGTTCGAACGGATTCCGCGCGACTACGACGACAGTGCACGCGCCGTCGGCGCCGGCCAGACCACGACGATGCGGCTGATCCATCTGCCGCTCCTGCGTCCCGCCATGCTCGGCGCGGTCATCGTCGTGTTCGTGGATTGCCTGAAGGAATTGCCGGCAACGCTGCTGTTGCGGCCGCTCAACGTCGAAACGCTGGCGACCTCGATCTACCAATACGCCAGCCGCGGCAGCTTCGAGGAAGGCGCGCTCGCCGCGCTGCTGATCGTCGCCGCGAGCATCGGCCCGGTGGCGTGGCTGACGCGGTTTTCGGACATTCCGAGCGGGCCGGCGTAGGTCGAGCAACACCATCGTCCCTGCGGAACGCAGGGACGACGTACGTCTACATTCCGCGCGCAAAACGACGGAAGCCCGGCGAACCGGTCAACGCTTCGAACGCTGCATCGCGCTTCTCCTCGGCGAAGGCAAAGCCTGCCTTGGCGTAACATCGTTCTGCCGCGTCGTTGCCGATGACAAAGGTGATAGAGGCGCGCGAAAAACCAGCAGCCCCGCCCTCCGACAGAGCCCGCGCGATCAGCGCCTGGATCAGCCCGCGGCCACGCGCAGAGGGCTGCGATGCCACGTGCTCGATTAGCCAATCCTCTTCGCCGCCCTGCACCCAACAGGGACGCGCATAGGCGCCGCGCGCGAGGATATCGGCGCCGCTCATGCCGACCGCAAGCGCGATCTCCTCGATCGCAGATCGCATTGTGTCGCGTGTCTCGCGCGAGGGCATGGCGCAGAGCGCGGCCGCCGGCTTGCCGTCGATCTCGGCGATCAGGAATTGCGAGACATGGTACCAGGATCGCGGCTTCGCAATCGCCAGCCTGCCGATGAAATCAAGCACCTGCGGCTCGGCTTGCGCGAGCGCGAAGTCGAACCAGCCGAGTGGCCTTGGACCGCGCTGCGCCAGCAGGATGGTGCGCGCGATAAAATCGGCGTCGTCAGCGCGCCCTTGGCGAATCTCCGGTGTCATGACCGCGACCGCCCATTGCCGTTTGCCTAGACGTTCTTCAGCGCGACGCGGAACTCGGCTTCGGTCTTGGCCTTCACCTCGTCCAACGTGACGCCGTCGGCGAGCTCGATCAGCGCCATGCCGTCCTTGCCGTGCTTGTCGATGGTGAAGACCGCAAGATCGGTCACCACCATGTCGACCACGCGTTCGCCGGTCAGCGGCAGGTTGCACTTCTTCAAGAGCTTTGGGCCGTCCTTGGCGGAATGCTCCATCACCACCACGACGCGCTTGACGCCGGCGACGAGGTCCATCGCGCCGCCCATGCCCTTCACCATCTTGCCGGGGATCATCCAGTTGGCGAGGTCGCCGTTCTGCGCCACCTGCATCGCGCCGAGGATCGACAGGTCGATGTGCCCGCCGCGCACCATGCCGAAGGAATCCGCCGAGGAGAAATAGCTGGTCGACGGCAATTCGCTCACCGTCTGCTTGCCGGCGTTGATCAGGTCGGCGTCCACCTCGTCCTCGTAGGGGAACGGTCCCATGCCGAGCATGCCGTTCTCGCTCTGCAGCGAGACGTCGATGCCTTCAGGGATGTAGTTCGAAACCAGCGTCGGAATGCCGATGCCGAGATTGACATAATAGCCGTCGCGCAGTTCCTTCGCGGCGCGCGCCGCCATCTGTTCGCGGGTCCAGGCCATCAGATTTCTACTCCCGTTGCCGCCGCGGACGCGCTCGACGGACGCGGGCGGGTGTTGCGGAACTCGATGCGCTTCTTCGCCGTCCCGACTTCGATGATGCGTTTGACGAAAATGCCGGGCGTGTGGATGTGGTCAGGATTGAGTTCGCCGGCCGGAACCAGGTGCTCGACCTCCGCCACCGTGATCTTCGCGGCGGTCGCCATCATCGGGTTAAAGTTGCGCGCGGTCTTGCGGTAGATCAGGTTGCCGGCGGTGTCGCCCTTCCAGGCGTGGACGATGGCGAGATCGGCGAACAGGCCTCGCTCCATGATGTATCTCTCGCCGTCGAATTCCTTCACTTCCTTGCCTTCGGCGATCAGCGTGCCGACGCCGGTCTTGGTGTAGAAGGCCGGGATGCCGGCGCCGCCGGCGCGGATGCGTTCGGCCAGCGTGCCCTGTGGATTGAACTCGAGTTCCAGTTCACCGGCGAGGTATTGCTGCGCGAACAGCTTGTTCTCGCCGACGTAGGACGAGATCATCTTTTTGATCTGCCGGGTTTCCAGGAGCCGGCTCAGTCCGATGCCGTCGACGCCGGCATTGTTGGAAACCACCGTCAGATTCTTGACGCCGGAATCGCGGATCGCGTCCGACAAGGTCTCGGCTATACCGCACAGACCGAAACCGCCGGACATGATCATCATGCCGTCCTTGAGGACGCCGTCGAGTGCCGATTTGGCGTCGGGGTAAACCTTGTTCATGGAGTATGACCTGATGGAGGGAACGGCTGAAAGCCGGGCATTATCTTACGGATTATTAGGCGAATTCTTCGCGGTGCGTCAATGACGGGTGGATTATGCCGCCGAGCCGCCCTCCGAGCGCCATGTCGGCCTTGAAAGGGTCAAGAAAAGCCTTCAAGTTGCGTGGGTTGGCACGGGCTTAACCTTTGCGCCGCCTGCCCTAATCAAGATTGACCTTTAGCATCAACCCGAGTTCGGTTTAGCCAGATCCGGATATGTCATTGACGATGGCCCAAGGAATGAAGCGCCTGGGGATGCCGGTTGCGGCGCTGTTCGGCCTGGCCGTGCTCGCCCTGATCGGAACCTCCTGGTTCATCAACCGCGACGCGCTGCGGCAGGCGGTCGAGGCGCAGATCCGCGCGGTCACCGGACTGGATCTGGTCGTCACCGGCGCGATCGACGTGTCGGTGTTTCCGGGCAGCTATGTCTCGTTCCACAATGTCGGGCTGAAGGGCGGCGGCACCGCCGACCCCGCGCTGCAGGTCGAGGTATTGACCGCCAATCTGCGCCTGCTGCCATTGCTGCTGCGCCGCTTCGAAATCGCTGATGTCATGATGCTGCGGCCGCATATCCACGTCGTCAGGGACGCTGGTGGCGCGAGCAACTGGACGCCGTTCGTCGAACGGATCGCGCGCACGATGAAGCCCGGCGCCGAAAACCAGGTGTCGTTCTCGGAAATCAGGATTCAGGACGGCGAGCTCAAATACGAGGACGCCGCCAACAACGTCAAGGAACAGCTCGACGACATCGATCTCTCGCTCGCCTGGCCGTCGATCTCGCGCTCGTTCGCCGCGACCGGGCAATTCGACTGGCGCGGCGAACGCGTCGACGGCTCGATCTCGGCCAGCGACTTCGTCGCGATGCTCTCGGGCGACCGCTCGGGTCTGAAGGCGCGGCTGGTCAGCGCACCGCTGAAGCTCGCTTTCGACGGCTCGTTGGCCAACCGCACCAGCCTGATGATGGAAGGCACGGTGACCGTCGACAGCGTTTCCCTGCGCAACGCGTTGCGCTGGATGGGGCAGCCGGTGCCCGGCAGCGGCGGGTTCGGCCGTTTCACGCTGAAGGCCCGCGCCAGCGTCGTCGGCGCTTCGGTCGCTCTGACGAACGTGAATGTCGAGCTCGACGGCAATGCCGCCGAGGGCGTGATGACGTTCGCCAATAACGGTCGCCAGATGCTGCAGGCGACACTGGCCGCAGGCAACCTGGATTTCACGCCCTATATCTCGACCGTCCGCCTGCTCGCCAGCGGCGCGCGCGACTGGAACCGGCAATTGTTCGACCTGAGCTCGCTCTCCGCGACCGACCTCGACATGCGCCTGTCGGCGGCGAGGGTGATCGTCGGCCCGACGAGACTTGGCCGCACCGCGTTCGGCGCCAATCTGCGCGGCGGCGCGCTGGCGCTCTCGGTCGGCGAAGCGCAGATGTATGGCGGCATCGCCAAGGGCTCGTTCGGGATCGCGCGTTCGGACGCGATCGCCGACGTCAAGGCGCAATTCCAGTTCACCGATGTCGACCTGCAGGCCTGCGCCAGCGAATTGTTCGGCATCACCAAACTCTCCGGCCGCGGCAATATCGGCGTCTCGCTGATGGCCTCCGGCTCGAGCCCGTTCGGCCTTGCCTCGTCCCTTGACGGCTCCGCGACCTTGACCGGCCATAACGGCGCGATCGCGGGCTTCAATGTCGAACAACTCCTGAAGCGCCTGGAGCGCCGGCCGCTATCCGGCGGCGGCAATTTCCGCTCGGGCACGACGCCCTACGACAATCTCAATGTTTCGGTGCGCTTCAACGACGGCATCGCCACCGTCGAGGACATCCGCGTCGACGGTCCGACCACGCGGCTGACGCTGACCGGCACCGCCTCGGTGCCTTCTCGCGAGTACGACCTCAAGGGCGTCGCCAGCCTGACGCCGGCCGCTGCCGCAGGCGACAAGGCATTTGAGCTGCCCTTCGTGGTGCAGGGTCCGTGGGACGATCCGCTGGTGTTTCCCGATCCGGAAAGCCTGATCCGCCGCTCGCCGGGCGCAGCGCCCTTGCTCGACGCGGTGAAGGATCGCAAGACGCGCGATGCGGTGCGCTCGGTGATCGAGCGGTTTACGGGTGGTGGACGGCAACCGGCGGTGCCCGAGGCTGCGGCGGGTTCGCCGGCGAAAGCGAATTAACGCAGGGCGGATTGGCGTCAGCGTAATCCGCCTTAACGACACCGAGTTGGCGGATTGCGCCTGCGGCTGATCCGCCCTACTGGCCTTGGTAGCTGGAAAACAAAGCGACGACGTCGACCAAGGCGCCGGCTCCCGCCGCAACGACGACCGCAAATGTGAACGCGTGAAGGAGATACTTCTTATACTCAGGTCGCTTTTCGCGCTCGGCCGCAAATTCTCTTGCGAACGGTTTTGAGAAAACGAGGATCAATGCGGCAGCCAGACTCAGAACTCCTATTGTCGCGCCCCAGATAACGCCGGCATGCACCGGGCCAGCAAAGTCCCAAAATGCAAAGGCGGCAGATCCCGCAGAAAGAAAATAAAACACTGCACCTGCGTATCGCGCAATTTTGCTGAACAGCCAAAGACCCAGCAAAATGACCAGCGCTGCCACCGTGTGAATCGCAAGACCATCGCCAAGACGCGGCAGATACCACTGCGAATAGATGAAAAGGCTGAAATTCACGGTCGCGATCAAAGCCAAAAGGTAAAGCGCCGCCCGGTAGCCGCATCGTTCAAGCATGCAACCTCTCCCAAAATTGTTATGCTGAATTCAATTGAGACGAATTTAAAGCCGGCGTAGCCAGGATGAGCCAACGGGGGCGCGCGCATTCGCGAGACCCGTTGGCTCATCCGGGCTACTGAACCGTCTTCATGGAATGTCGTCGCGGCGGCGATCACCTATGCTGTGCGGCCTGTTGAGAAAGTAATCCCGGTTGCCCAGCGCCGCTTCGGCATACTGGTCGATCGCGACGACGATTGCCTGGACGTGGGCGTGGCACCATCCTTCCCGCGTCGCCCTGATCCGGACTTCCGCCAGGGCTTTCAGCCACGGCGGGTTATCTGCGTTGGGGTCATACCATCTGAGCGGTCCTGACATCGCCGGCCTCGGTTGATGAAATCGTCCAGCTCCGCCCGCTTGCGCGCGAGCAGGAGCTGCGCCCGCGCGTTATCCAGGCCGGATTGATTGAGCTGACGCGTAAGCTGGTCCAGTTCGGCAATCCGCCGGCGCAGGTCCTCAATCGGATCATCGCTCACGGCGGCCGGTCGCCCCGACCGCTGGCTTCCTGCTGAGCGCACGGACATCCAGCTTCAGCCGCTCATCGACATTGAGCAGCCGCTCTTCGCCGCCGAGCCTGTTCCGCTCGCCGATGAGGCCGACCATGGTGGCCCGCATGGCCATCAGACGCATTGCTGCCTCCGAACAGTCCTCGTCCCGGTTGACCTGTTTGCGGATGTTATCCTCCGCACCCAGCATCTCCGAGCGTAAGAACCTGATTTTTCTGCGAATTTCGTTCAATTTGTTGTCCATGGGGCCACCTCGCTGCGGTAGAACCCTATAAGAACAAATAAAGAACAAATTTCAAGTTAAGAGTTCGGATCGAATCAAAGATTCTTTGGGGTTCTAGATGTCCCGTCTCCCGGACCAGGTGGATGCGCCGATGACGCCGCGCCAATTGGCGACGCTGCGCACGCTCAGCGCCGAGGCCTACCAGCCAAAACTGTTTGAGAACGACCTGACGGCGCGGGAAGCCGAGCGGCGGATCGCGGCGCTCAAGGCGGAGATCGCGCTGGCGAACTCGTTTTGAGCCGCCGGCCCGCTCCCTGACCGGAACGAAGAGGCATGGAGCGTTGCCACAGCCCAAATCGACGTGCCGCCGTCAATCCAAAACCGGCCCAAGCCCGGTTTGATCCAGGAACATTGCTCTTCGCTGCGTGCTTATCCTTGAGATGAAGGAAAGCCGTCACGCGGTGCCGCGTGCAGGCGCGACGTCCTGACTTCACGCGCGAAGATAAGGGATCGCAGCGCCGCAACAGCCGTACGCTTCGACCAGCCGCCGAGCGCGCGATGCGACGGCCACCGTACCGAGATTAATGGAGGAGACCTGAAATGACCGAACCGACCGAACGGGAAATCAAGAACCGCGCCTATGAGATCTGGGAGCGTAACGGCAGGCCGGAAGGCAAGGAGGAGGAATTCTGGCGCCTGGCAGAGCAAGAGTTGCGAAATGAGGACAAAACCTCGCCCGTCCGCACGCCCGACACCCTGTAGACAGAAGCGAACGTCGCCGGGCTCTTGTTGGCCACCTTGTTTGAAGCGCTCCCCCTTCTGGAGAAATTCGTTCGGCGCGTACGTTCGCGGAAGCAGGCCTGACTTCTCAACGCGGAGCCGGTCATGAAGATTGCCGTTGTAGGAGGGACCGGACTGATTGGATCGGCAATCGTCGCGTACTTGTCCTCGCGTGGTCATGCGGTCGTTTCGATGAGCAGGAGCGGAACTCACAGCGTCGACATTTCCAAGGCGACCTCGCCCTCCTACTGGCTGCCGCATCTCGATGGCGTCGAGGCGGTCGTGAATTGCGCGGGCGTACTCCAGGACAGCCCCGGCGATTCCACCTCAATGGTGCATCACCACGGCATCGCAAATCTCTTTGCCGCTTGCGAACAGCTCCGGATCCGCCGCGTCATCCATTTTTCCGCCATCGGCGTCGACCGCGAAACCCCGAGCGATTTTTCCCGATCGAAATTGTCAGGCGACAAGGCGCTGATCGAGCGCGACCTCGATTGGGTCATCCTCCGGCCGTCGGTGGTGATCGGCCGCCCGGCCTACGGCGCCAGCGCGTTGATGCGAGGCCTGGCTGCGCTGCCCGCAATTCCCGTGATGCCGAACACGGGACGGCTCCAGGTCGTCCTGCTTGAAGACGTGGTGCGGACCGTGGAGCATTTTCTCGATCCCGCCGCGCCCGCACGACAGGTTGTCGAACTGGTCGGCCCGCAGCGCTATTCATTCGGCGAGGTCGTTGCGCTCTTCCGCCGCTGGTGCCGCTGGCCGCCGGCACGGGAGATTCACCTTCCGCAGTTCGCTTCCGGCCTGATGTACAAGTTCGGCGACATGGTTTCGTATCTCGGCTGGCGGCCGCCAGTACGCAGCACGGCCGAGCGCGAGATGGTGCGCGGTGCCGTTGGCAATCTCGAAGAGATGCAGCGGCTCGGGCTTCACCCCAAAGGCCTTCCGGAATTCTTCGCCGCTGAGCCGGCTTCGGTGCAGGAACGCTGGTTTGCCGGCATGTACCTGGTCAAGCCCGCGATCTTCGTCGTCTTGTCCCTGTTCTGGCTCTCGACCGCGTTTGTCTCGCTGGGACCCGGCTGGGGTTATGGCATGGGCCTGATGGGCGAAGGCGGCGTGGAAGGGACGGCTGCGGCGCTGACGGTCATCGCGGGCGCCTTGGCCGATCTGGTCATCGGACTTGCGATCGCCTACAGGCCGACCAGCCGCTACGGCCTCTACGCGGCCATCGCCATTTCCTTCGCCTACGCGATCATCGGCACCATCCTGGTGCCGCGGCTCTGGGCCGATCCCTTGGGACCGATGCTGAAGATCTGGCCGATCATCGTCTTGCATTTCGCAGCGCTTGCCGTGCTTGAGGACCGCTAGTGCTGTACTTCGTCCTCAAATATCTCCATGTCGTCGGCGCCGCCGTGCTGCTCGGCACCGGCGCGGGCATCGCCTTTTTCATGCTGGCGGCCCACCTCGGCGGCAAGCCGGCCGTCATCGCCGGCGTCGCCCGCATCGTCGTGATCGCCGACTTCATCTTCACGGCGACAGCCGTCGTCGTGCAGCCCATCACCGGCACGCTGCTGGTGCTAAACGTCGGTTATTCGTTCTGGGACGGATGGATCGTCTGGTCGATCGTGCTGTACGTCATCACCGGCGCGCTGTGGCTGCCGGTCGTCTGGATGCAAATACGCCTGCGCGACCTCGCCTCGATCGCCGCGGCGGAAGGCAAGCCGCTGCCGAAAGAATATCACCGGATCTTCTGGCTATGGTTTGCCTTCGGCATTCCGGCGTTCACCGCGGTCGCCGTGATATTGTGGCTGATGATCGCCAAGCCGCAGATTGGGGTTTTCTGAGTGCGTCGGCAATCGACGAAGACTCTCCCCGGCTTCCGGCATCCAAGACGCAAAAATGATTGAACCAAAATTGTAGAACCAAAACGATCAAAGCGTGCGCAGGCGCTTTGCCGCATTTGCGCCGCGAATATCCCCCTACAGAAGTTTGCACCGCGCCATCTGGATAATGCTGCATGGTTGCGCTATCATTATCCAACCGGTTAAATAATCCGGCGTTTTCAGGGAGAACAAGGTGAGATCAAGAAGAATAAAGTCGCTTTCACTCGCGGTCGCAGCCGTCGGGCTGTTTTACGCCACGGCGCCAGCGATCGCCCAGCAGAAGACCATCACGGTCTGGTTCGGCAAGGGTTTTTACAAATCCGAGGACGATGCGCTACTGGAGGCGATCAAGAAATTCGAGGCCAAGACCGGCATCAAGGTCGAGCTTTCGCAATACGCCATCCAGGACATGATTCCGAAGACGGTGGCGGCGCTGGATTCCGGCACCGTGCCGGATGTCGCCTATTCCGACAGCTATGACGTGCAGGCCCAGGGCAAGTGGGCGTTCGAGGGCAAGCTCGAGGATCTCGGCGACATCCTGCTGCCGATGAAGTCCGCGTTCGCGCCGAATACGCTGGAGACCACCTACCTCTACAACGACGTCGCCAAGAAGAAGGGCTATTACGGCTTTCCGCTGAAGCAGCAGAGCATGCACGTCCAGATCTGGCAGGACATGCTGGAGCAGGCCGGCTTCAAGCAGAGCGACATCCCGACCAAGTGGGAAGACTACTGGTCGTTCTGGTGCAACAAGGTGCAGCCGGCGGCACGCAAGGCAACCGGTCAGCGCGTCTATGCCGTCGGCCAGCCGATGGGCGTGGAATCCACCGACTCGTTCCAGTCGTTTTACACCTTCATGGACGCCTACAACGTCAAGCTGGTCGATGACGACGGCAAGCTCCTGGTCGACGATCCCAAGGTGCGCGAAAATTTGATCAAGGCGCTGAAGGACTACACCGACACCTATATCAAGGGCTGCACGCCGCCCTCCTCCACCACCTGGAAGGATCCGGACAACAACGTCGCCTTCCACAACAAGACGATCGTGATGACGCACAATTTCACGATCTCGATCGCGGCAAAATGGCTCGACGACGCCAACAATCCGGCGCTGACGCCGGAACAGCGCGCGCTCGGCAAGAAGAACTACGACGAGACCATCATCACCGCGTCGTTCCCCAACAAGCCGGACGGCACGCCGATCAAGTATCGCTCCGACGTCAAGACCGGCCTGATGTTCACGGTCGCCAAGAACAAGGCGGAGGGCAAGGAGTTCATCAAGTTCCTGCTGCAGGAAGAGAACGTGCGGCCCTACATCGAGGGCGCGCTCGGCCGCTGGTTCCCGGTGACGACTGCCAGCCAGCAGAGCCCGTTCTGGCAGGCCGACCGGCATCGCAAGGCGGTCTATAATCAGTTCACCGGCGGCACCACGCCGTTCGACTTCACCAAGAACTGGAAGTTCACGATTTTGAACAACGAGAACGTCTGGGCCAAGGCGATGAACCGCGTGGTCAGCGAGAAGGTGCCGGTCGAAAAGGCCGTCGACGAACTGATCGCCCGCATCAAGCAGGTCGCGGGTTGATGTAATCAATGCCGGCCGCCGCGAAAGTATGTCCATCGTCCCTGCGAAGGCAGGGACCCCCGCGTGAGCGCTTGCGCTCATCGCGAGGCCGCGGCGGCCGTTTTGAAAAATGCCGGTCGACGGCTTTCGCGCAACAACAGAAGCCTGTGGTTATAGGTCCCTGCGTTCGCAGGGACGACGGCGTTGTCGCGGCCAGCATATCGTTCTGAGAGTAAATCTATGGCAATCACGCTTTCGGGCGATCACGCGATAGCAAGCCCGCCTTTGTCAGCCCGCCTGACAACGCCGCAGGTCTGGGGCATCGTGCTGCTCGCGCCCTATCTGCTGGTGTTCCTGGCCTTCGTGGTCTACCCGGTCGGCTATGGACTCTGGCTGGCGCGGCATCCGGCGAGCTACGTCGCGCTCTATCACGATCCGATCTTCGCGCGCGCTGCGGTCAACACGCTGATCTTCCTGCTTGTCGGCATCAACGTCAAAATGGCGATCGCGCTGTTCCTGTCGGGCTTCTTCGCGCAGCAGCGCACCTGGATCAAATGGCTGTCAGTGCTGTTCATCCTGCCCTGGGCGGTACCGTCGATCCCGACGATTCTTTCCGTGCGCTTCATGCTCAATCCGGAATGGGGCGTGATCAACCAACTGATCTTCAAGCTCACCGCCGAGGACGGCCCGAACTGGCTGAACGACCCGACGGTGGCGCTCGGCATGGCGATCGGCGTGCACATCTGGAAATCGCTGCCGTTCTGGACGCTGATCCTGATGACCGGGCGACTTGCGATCTCACACGATCTCTATGAAGCCGCCGAGGTCGACGGCGCAAGCTGGTCGCAGAAATTCCGCTACATCACCTGGCCGTCGATGCAGACGCTCTACATCACCTGCACGCTGCTCTCGATGATCTGGACGTTGGGCGACTTCAACAGCGTGTATCTGCTCACCGGCGGCGGGCCCGCCGATCTCACCCACGTGCTCGCCACGCTGGGCATCCGCTATCTCCGGCTCGATCAGCTCTCGCTCGCGATGGCCTCCATCGTCTGCGCGCTGCCGCTTGTGCTGCCGCTGGTCTATTTCATGATGAAACGGTTGTCGCGATGAAGCTGCCTACACTCCGCGAGGTCGGTACCGAAGCAAAACTGCTGTTGATCGGCATTCCCGTGTTCATCTGGACCATGGTTCCGATCTATCACATGTTCCTGTTCGCGATCTCGCCGAAGGAGGACGCGTTCTCTGGAAAACTCTGGCCCGATCATCCGACGCTGAACAATTTCAGCATCGTGTTCAACCAGCAGCATTACTTCCTGCGCGATTTCTGGATTCAGTTCTGGAATTCGGTGGTGATCGCGGTTTCCGCCGGCGCGCTGACACTGCTGATCGCGACCGCGGCCGCCTTCGCGATCTCGCGGCTGCGCGTCCCCGGCGGGCGCTGGGTGATGAATCTGGCGCTGTTCACCTATTTCATCCCGGCCGCGTTCCTCGCCGTGCCGATGTACCGCACCATGGGCAATTACGGCCTCCTCAACAATCACTGGTCGCTGATTCTCGCGATGGTGACGATCGCGTCTCCTTACGCGATCTGGGTTTTGAAGCAGGCGTCCGACAAGCTGCCAGTCGAACTTGATGAAGCCGCCACCATGGACGGGGCAACCACGCTGCAGCTGTTCCGCCTGGTCTATGTGCCACTGATGATGCCCTCGCTGGTGGCGATCGGCACCTACGCGATCCTGCTCGCCTGGAACGAATATCTCTACGCGTTCCTGCTGCTGTCGAAGGATACCGAGATCACCCTTCCCGTGGCACTCGGCAACTTCCTGGCCGCCGACGACTCGCCCTGGGAATTGCTGATGACCACCGGCTTCATCTACGCACTGCCGCCGGCCGCGATCTACTACGCGTTCAAGCGGTATATGGTGGGAGGACTGACGGCGGGTGCGGTGAAGTCGTGACGCGGCTATAGGGGCGCCGCGCTCTCGCCGCGCGCGCTCGACAGTTTCGAGGCGAGCGAGGCGATCACGATCAGCACCGCGATCAGCGCGATCACGATGGTGCAGATCGCGTTGATCTCCGGCTTCACGCCCAGCCGCACTTCGGAATAGATCCGGATCGGCAGCGTTGCCGAACCGGGGCCGGTGGTGAAACTCGCGATCACGACGTCGTCGAGCGAGAGCGTGAAGGCCAGCATCCAGCCGGCGGCGATTGCCGGCAGGATCAGCGGCAGCGTCACCCGAACAAATGCCTGCACCGGATCGCAGCCAAGATCCATCGCGGCCTCTTCGAGGCTGCGATCGAGCGAGGCGAGGCGTGACTGCACCACCACGGTGACGAAGCACATGGTCAGCGTGGTGTGGGCGATCGTCACGGTCCAGAAGCCGCGCTCGGCGTTGAGCGCCACGAACAGCAACAACAGCGACAGCCCTGTGATCACCTCCGGCATCACCAGCGGCGCGTAGAGCATGCCGGAAAACAGTGTCCGCCCCCGGAAGCGTTCGCCGCGAACCAATCCCACCGCCGCCAGCGTGCCGAGCAGCGTTGCGATCGTGGCCGATACCGCACCAACCCGCAGGCTCATCCATGCCGCATCCAGCATTGCGCGGTCGTTGAAGAATTCTTGGTACCAGCGCAGCGACCAGCCACCCCACACCGTCACCAGGCGCGAGGCATTGAACGAATAGATGACGAGAATCACGATCGGCAGATATAGAAACGCCACCCCCAGCGCGAGCGCGGTGATGTTGAATGGCGATAGCCTGTTGACGTGCCGCGCCATCACTTCGCGTCTCCGAGTCGACGGCGCTGCAGCCGGTCGTAGAGCAGTAGCGGCGGCACCAGCAGCGCCAGCAAGGCGACCGCAGCGGCGGCGGCGACCGGCCAGTCCTTGTTGGTGAAGAATTCCAGCCACAGCGTCTGGCCGATCATCATCGACCCGGAGCCGGCCAACAGATCGGGGATCACGAATTCGCCGATGATCGGGATGAAGCACAAGAGCGCGCCGGCGCCGACGCCGGGCAAGGACAGAGGGAACGTCACCAGCCAGAACGCCTGGCGCGGCGACGAACCGAGATCGGCTGCCGCTTCCAGGAGCGAGGAGTCCATTTTGGAAAGCGTCGCGTATAGCGGAAGGATCATGAACGGCAGATAGGAATAGACGATGCCGAGATACATCGCGGTGTCGGTCGAGAGCCACACCACCGGCGACGAGACCAGATGCAGCGCGAGCAGCACCTTATTGAGCAGGCCGTCATGCTGCAGGATGTTGATCCAGGCATAGATGCGGATCAGGAACGAGGTCCAGAACGGCACGATCACCAGCATCATCGCAATTGGCTGCCAGCGCTGCGGCAGCCGCGCCATGCCGTAGGCGATCGGATAGCCGATTAGCAGCAGGATCAATGTCGAGGTTACGGCAACAACGACGCTGCGCAAATAGGAACTGATGTAGAGACTGTCCGAGATCAGCAGCCTGAAATTATCGAAGGACAACTGCGCGAAGGCCGCCTTGATCGCACTCCATCCTTCGGAAAGATCGAACACGGGTACATAGGGCGGCTGCGCGATCGCGGTCTGCGACAGGCTGATCTTCAGCACGAAGACGAATGGCACCAGGAAGAACAGCACCATCCACAGGTAGGGCGCGATGGCGGCATACCGCGCCGGCTGCGCGAAGATGCGGCGCGTGCTCATCGCTCCAGCACCACGCAATCGTCGGGCGTGAACCACGCCACCACGCGCTGGCCGGCGCTCAAGGTGTCGAGATCGAGCCGCGCAGTATTGGCGATCGACGAGCGCAGCGCCGCGCCGGAATCGAGCTTGATCTTGTAGACGGTCGAGCCGCCGAGATAGCTGACGTCGGTGACGACGCCTTCAAGTCGGTTGATCGCCTGTGCGTTGACCGCGTCCGATGCCGGGCCGCGGCGCGACAGCTTGACCTTCTCGGGGCGGATTGCGACCGAGACCTCCGTCTTGCCGGCGGGATCGCGCGGCTCGGCGACCACGATAGTCCCGCCGTCGCGGGTCGCGATCGTCAGGCGATGGCCTTCGCGCGAGGTGACCTCGCCGTCGAACAGGTTGACGTCGCCGACGAACTGGGCGACCCAGCGCGAGGCGGGCGCCTCGTAGAGATCACGCGGGGTGGCGACCTGTTCGAGCCGGCCGGCATCCATGACGCCGATCCGGTTCGCCATCGTCATCGCCTCTTCCTGGTCGTGGGTGACGACGATGAATGTCATGCCGAGGCGGCGCTGCAGTTCCATCAGCTCGAGTTGCGTGCCTTCACGCAGTTTCTTGTCGAGCGCCGCCAACGGCTCGTCGAGCAGCAGGACCTTGGGCCGCCGCGCCAGCGAGCGCGCCAGTGCCACGCGCTGTTTCTGGCCGCCGGAAAGCTGATCCGGCCTGCGCTTCTCCATGCCCTCGAGCTTGACCAGCGCGACCATCTCGCCCACGCGGGTATCGATGGCGGCGCGCGCCATCCCGGCGCGCTTCAGGCCGAATGCGATGTTGTCGCGGACCGAGAGATGCGGAAACAGCGCGTAGTTCTGGAACATCATGTTGACCGGCCGATCATGCGGTAGCACCGGCGCGATATCGCGGCCACCGAGCAGGATGCGGCCCTCGTCGGGCGTTTCGAAGCCGGCAAGCATCCTGAGCAGCGTGGTCTTGCCGCAGCCGCTCGGGCCCAATAGCGCAAAGAACTCGCCTGCCTTGATGTCGAGCGAGAGCCGGTCCACCGCGCGGAAATCGCCGAATGCCTTCGACACCCCTTCGACGCGGAGCAGCGGCATGTCGGCCGCCGCGGTCGGTGCCGTATTGATTTTCGCTGCGTCGATCTCAGGCGATTGCCCGCTCATGCCATTTGCCTGCGCCGTCATGGCCGCACGCTAGCGGCGGATCGCCATCCGCTCAACCGGCCCGGAACAAGCAGCCACAATATTCTGGATGCAGCTCCCGTCTCTGGTAAGGTTCGGAGCTCGCAAAGGCTGGCCACCGCGCGTGATAGGAATGATCGGGAGGGATTTGATGAACGTTCGGAATTTGCTGGCCGCAACGGCGATTGCTTCCCTGCCCGCCAGCCCGGCCGCTGCACAGGAAGCCCTCGTCACCTACAAATCGTTGAGCCCCGAGGTGGCGCTCGATCTGGCGCGCGCGACGCTGGCGGATTGCCAAAATCGCGGCTTTCAGGTGGCGGTCGCCATCGTCGATCGCTTCGGCGTGACGCAAGTGCTGCTGCGCGACCGCTTTGCAGGTCCCCACACGGTATCGACCGCTTCGGGCAAGGCATGGACGGCCGTGAGCTTTCGCACCAACACGACCGAACTCAATACCCTCAGCCAGCCCGGAACGATGCAGGCCGGAATCCGCAACCTGCCCGGCTCCGTAATCATCGGCGGCGGAGTGACCGTTGAAGCGGCAGGCTCGCTGGTGGGCGCCGTCGGCGTCTCCGGAGCGCCGGGCGGCGACGCGGACGAAGCCTGCGCCAAGGCAGGTATCGCCGCGATACGCGACAAGCTCGATTTCTAGACCTGACGATGTCATCGCGCTCCTAGGACATGAACGATGAACCGCGACAGATATGATCTCCCACTGACAACCGCCTCGGATCGCGCCGCGGCGCATTATCGCGACGGCGTCGACTGCATGCTGTCGGCCTGGCACGGTGCCGAGGACGCTTTCGACAAGGCGATTGCGGAAGATCCCGGCTTTGCGCTGGCGCATATCGGCCGCGCCCGGCTGCATCAGCTCAACATGGAGGGCAGCAAGGCGCGTGCCGTGGCGGCGCAGGCCCGCGAACTGGCCGCCAGTGCCACCCCGCGCGAAAAAAGCCATGTCGAGATCATGGCCGCCGCGATCGAGAGCAAGCCGAAACTCGCGGTGACCGGCGCCGAGGCGCATCTCGAAGAGTATCCGCGCGACGCGCAAGTGTTGTCGATCCTGCTCGGCGCGTTCGGTCTCTACGCGTTCTCGGGTCGTCCCGACCACGATGCGGCCAAGCTCGCGATCTGCGAACGCCACGCACGGCATTATGGCGAGGACTGGTGGTTTGTCAGCTACCTCGGCTGGTCGCACACCGAGGCGGGAAATCTCTCCACCGGTCGGACATTATCCGAGCGCGCGATGGGACTGCGATCGGCCAACGCCAACGCGGCGCATGGCCTCTCGCATGCGATGTTCGAGCAGGGCGACATGGAGCCCGGCCGTAATTTCCTTTCGCAATGGATGCCCGCGCATGACCGCCAGAGTTTTCTGCATGGGCATCTGGCTTGGCACGTCGCGCTGACCTTGCTCGACGACGGCGATCTCGACGGCGCGCTTGCGATCTACGAGCAGCATATCAAGCCGGCGAACCGGCCGTATCCGCCGCTGAACATCTTCACCGACGGCGCCTCGCTGCTGTGGCGGCTTGCGCTGGCCGGCCAGACCGGGCTGGAGCCGCATTGGCGGGATATCGCCTCCTACGGCGAAAACTACTTTCCGCAAGCCGGCGCGCATTTTGCCGACGTTCATTTTGCGCTGGCTACCGCAATGACCGGCAGCGATGCGCTGGAGGCGCGACTGGCGCAGCTCGAAGCGCGCGCCGCCGACGGCAAGCTGTTGCCGGGGCAGGCCGCCATCGATCTCTGCCGCGGTATCCGCGCGTTTGCGGAGGGCGACAATGCGGAGGCGATCCGCCTGCTTGAGCCGGCCATTTCCGAGTTGACGCGGATCGGCGGCAGCCACGCCCAGCGCGAATTGTGGGAGGACACGCTGATCGTCGCGTACCTTCGCGCCGGTCGCGGCGAAGCGGCTGCGAGCCGCATCTCGGCCCGGCTCGACCGCAGGCCATCGGCGCGCGACGAGGCGTGGTCGCGCGCGGCGCAAGAGGTGGCAGCGCCGCGGAATTGAAGGACACGGCTTACTTCGTTCCGGTGCAACCCGCCGCCATGAACGCCGCCAGCGCCTCGCGGTCCGCGGGCGGCATGGTGAGGCCAAGCTTCGTGCGCCGCCACAAAATGTCGTCCGGAAATCGCGCCCATTCCGTTTGCATGAGATAGCGCACTTCGGCGCCCGTCAATTCCGGTCCGAAAGCGGGACCGAGGTCGCCGCGCTCCTTGGCCTCGCCAAGGATCGCCTTGGCGTTCGTTCCGTAGGCGGCGACCAGGCGCTTCGCTTCCTCCTCGCCGAGAAACCGCCAGCGTTCGCGCACTTCGTCGACTTCATTGTCGAAGCGGTCCCAGGCAAAATCGCCGCCGGGCAGCGGCGCCTTCGCGGTCCAGCGCGCCGACATCGGATAGAACGGCGTCAGCTTCGAGACAGCTTGCTCCGCCCGCAGCCGCGACGTCGTGACGTCGCCGCCGAACACCGTGAGCAGCGGCGCTCTTCCGCGCCCGTGGTCGAGCGTCATCGCCCCGTCGCGCCCGCTCGCGGCGTTCCGCACCACGTTGGCCCCGGAAAGCGTACGCACTGCGTCCACGGTCTCGATCCGCTCGCGGAAATAGCGGTTCGCCGCATCGCAGAGATAGGCGACGTCACCGGCCGCCATCGCAACGATGGCGGGGTCGCCCTTGAAGGCATGGCTGGCGGTGCCGATCAGGGTAAAATCGCGCTCGTAGGGGCTTGCGAAGATCAGCCGTCCGTCGCTGTTCTGAAACACATAGATATTGTCGCTGTCGAACAAGCGGCGGACCACGACCTGGTCCATCTGTTCGGCGGCAAGCTTCGGCGGCGGCACGCGCAGCACCGTCTCGGCGACAGACGCCGTCCAGGCGCCGCTGGCATTGGCGACCGCCCTTGCCGTGATCACCTGGCGAAAGCCGCGATCGATCGTCACCAGCCGCCATTCCTTGCCCCGTTCGGCCCGGGTGCAACGCGCGCCGGTGCGAATCACCGCGCCGCGCGCCCCGGCATCGACGGCGGTGAGTACCACCAGCCGGGAATCGTCCACGACGCAGTCGGAATACTCAAAGGCGGTGCCGAACGGCCGCTTCAGCGCGTTGCCGATCGGATGATGGGTGACGTCGACGGTCGCCGAGGCCGGCAGACCGCTGCGCGAGGCCAGCCGATCGTACAACAGCAGCCATGAGCGCAACTGCCAGGCCTGGCGTTCATCCGAATGCGCGGGAATCGCAAAGCGCATCGGGCGCACCAGATGCGGCGCGATCCTGAGCCAGATATCGCGCTCTGCGAGCGCCGTGCGAACCCGCAAGAAATGCCGGCGCTCGAGGCTCGCCAGATCGCCGTGGATCAGCCGCGGCGAGGCCGACGAGGCGCCCGCGGCGAGATCGCCCTGCTCCAGCAGGATGACACGCAAGCCACGTCCGGCGGCGTCGCGCGCGATGCTGACGCCGTTCAACCCGCCGCCAATGATCGCGAGATCGTAGTCCGCCATACGCTATAGGTGACTTGCAGAGAACCTGAGTTCACTACACTAGGTCATGATGGCCAAAAGTGGATGTCGTAGCTGAAATCAGGCGCTGGCGAGTTTACGCTCGGTCTCGACGTCGTTTGCGGCGCTGCGGCCGACCAGCGCGGCGTAGTGCCCGATCGGCTGGGGCTTGCCGAGGAAATAGCCCTGCACCGCGTCGCAGCCCTCGTCCGCGAGGAAGCCGAGCTGTTCCTGGGTCTCCACGCCTTCGGCGACGATCGACATTTCGAGGCCATGGCCGAGATCGATGACGGCGCGAACGATCGCCGCGGACTGCGGATTGCGCCCGAGATTCATGACGAAGGTGCGGTCGATCTTGATCTTGTCGAACGGGAACGCCTGCAGATAGCTCAGCGAGGAGTAACCGGAACCGAAATCGTCCATCGAGATCCGCACCCCGAGCGCCTTCAGCCGCCGCAGCAGCGCCAGACCGCGGTCGAAATCCTCGATCAGTACGCCTTCGGTGATTTCGAGCTCGAGCCGGTCGGGCGCGAGGCCGGTCTCAAGAAGGATCGAATGCACCAGACTGACCACATCGCCGTGCATGAACTGCGCCGGCGACAGGTTGACGGCGATCTGCATCGGCACCGGCCAAGAGGCAGCCTCCCGGCAGGCTTCGCGCAGGATCCAGACGCCCATTTCGACGATCAGGCCGCTTTCTTCCGCAAGCGGAATGAAATCGCCCGGCGACACGAAGCCGCGCACCGGATGGATCCAGCGCGCCAGCGCCTCGAAGCCGATGACCTTGCTGGTGCCGACCGTCGGGCCCGCCGCGGCTTGCGGCTGGTAGTACAGCGACAATTCGCCGTTCCTGATTGCCATCGAGAGATCCTGGTGCAGCACGCGGCGGTCGCGGATCTGTTGGTCCATCTCCGGTTCGAAAATACTGATCGAGCCACGCGACTTCTGCTTGGCGCGGAACAGCGCCGCGCCGGAATTGGCCAGCAGCGAAGCCGCGTCCGAACCATTATGCGGAAATACCGAGATGCCGGTCGTCACCCCGGTCCGCACCGACTTGCCGTCGATCACGAACTCGTCCGACATCGTCTGCGCGAGTTTTTCGGCAAGCGCCTTGCCCGCCTCCGGCTGCTTGCCGTCGATGATCAGGCCGAACTCGTCGCCGGAAAGCCGGGCCACCACGCCGCCACGGGCGCAGGCCTGGATCCGGCCCGCCACCTCGATCAGGAGCTTGTCGCCGGTGGCGTGGCCAAACACGTCGTTGATTTCCTTCAAGCCGTCGAGGTCGACGCATAGCACCGCGAATTCCTCGTCCGTGCCGGCGCAGGCCTCGATCATCTGGGCCAGTGCCTGCAGGAAGGCGGCGCGGTTCGGCAGATCCGTCAGGCCGTCGTGGTAGGCCATGTGCGCCATCCGCGACTCGGTCTGGCGACGATCGGTGACGTCCTCATGGGTCTTGATCAGATATTGCGGCTCGCCGGCCTCGTCGAGCACCGTCATGCGGCGCGTCAGGAACAGCCGCAACCCGTCCTTGGTGGAGATCGGGTGCTCTTCGGTGAGCAGGCCGCGCTTCTTGATCGCGGCCTCGTCGCGCGCGATGATCAGTTTGGCTTCGCGCGGATTGAAGATGTCGGCGGCGGTAAGGCCCGTAGCATCCTCGCGGCGGCGATTGAGAATGGTCTCGGCGCTGCGGTTGGCGAGCAGGTAGCGTCCATCGCTGACGCGCTCCACGATCAGCGACACCGGAATGTTGTCGACCACCAGTTCGAGGAATTTCTTGGTGTTTTCGAGTTCGCGCGACAGCGACCGGCGGTCGGTGACGTCGTCGAACAGCGCGATCAGGAATTCCGGCTTGTTGTTCTCGTTGCGCGCGACCACGCGGTTGGAGGAAAGAACGCGTTTGTCACCGCCCCGTTCGACGACGTATTCGCCGCGCTGGTAACCTTCCGGCGCGCTCAGCGCCGCCTGGTCCGCCGTCTCGATGCTCTTTGCGGTTTCGGGCGTGAAGATCTCGTCGGCGCGCTTGCCGATGACATGATCGCGGGAGAAGCGCGAGAAGCGCTCGAACGCGCGGTTGACGAAGATATAGCGGCCGTCCTCGATGTTCTTGGCGGCGACGCAGACTGGAACGTTGTCGAGCACCGATTCCAGGAACTTGGTGGTCGACGCCAGTTTGCGTGAGAGCTGGCGTTGCTCGGTGCAATCCTCATGCGTTCCGATCGTCCCACCATTGGGCAGGCGGAAGATCTTCGATAATACCGATCGACCGTCAGGCAGTTCGGTAACGACGCCTTCCGGGCGGCGGGCAAGCTTGCCGAACTCCTCGACTGTAAGATTGAGCAGTCCCCGCTCGCGCCGCAGTTGAAGCAGTTCGCGGCCGGTCATGCTGCTCGAAATCTCGGTGCGGCTCAGCCCGTACATTTCGAGGAAACGGTCGTTGCAGAAGACCACGCGATTTTGCGCGTTGGTCATCATGACGCCCTGGTTGAGATTGTTGAGCGCCGAGCTGATGAATGCGCTGCGCTGCAATTGGGCGCTCTTCGCCCTGCGCAATGCCGCCAAAATCCAGATGCCGATCGCGGCCAGGAAGGAGGCAACGACGATCCCGCCGATCAGGACCTCCCAGACCATGGTGGAATCGAATTCGCCAATATGGCTCGCCGGGGCAAAGCCCGTGGAGAGCCCAGCCCCCCACGCCAGCCCGCACGGCGCAGCGGTGGCGAGCAGACAGACGAGGGCCTGCGCCGGAATCGAATTCTTCCGTCCTGCCTGCCGGTTGCTGTCAGCCATTACCCACCCGAGGTTTGCGGGCGGAGTGTCTGGCTTGACGGGTTTGGATCGGGTAAACGACTACCCGCACAATTCTAAAATATGACCCAAATTACGGCAATTGGCCCGACATGATTAATGCTTCACTAACGGGACTACGTTTGCTGCTTATTTCGAAGCAAACCAACGGGTTGTTCGACTGCTGCAGCGAACGGAACGATGATTGCCGGGCGCGGCAAGCGCCGATTCCTGCGCCAGATTTCCGGGCCTGAAGCTGACATGGACAAGGTCGATTGCGTCGTCATCGGAGCGGGGGTGGTCGGGCTCGCGATCGCGCGACGCCTGGCCCAGGCGGGCCGCGAGGTGATCGTGCTCGAGGCGGCCGAGGGCATCGGTACCGTCACCTCCTCGCGCAACAGCGAGGTGATTCATGCCGGCATCTATTACCGTGCCGGCAGCCTGATGGCGCAGATGTGCGTCAGCGGCAAGCACGCGCTCTACCAGTATTGCAGCGACCACGGCATTCCGCATCGCAAGTGCGGCAAGCTGATCGTGGCGACGACGCCGAAGGAGACCGAAAAGCTGCAATCGATCCGCGCGCATGCCGAGGCCAATGGCGTCGACGACATGCAGTTGCTGACGGGCGAAGCGGCGCGCGAGCTGGAGCCGGCGTTGAGTTGCGATGCGGCGCTGTTGTCGCCGTCCACCGGCATCATCGACAGCCACGCCTATATGCTGGCGCTGCGGGGCGATGCGGAAGAAGCCGGCGCTGCCTTCGCATTCCACACCCCGCTGCTGCACGCCCAAGCCAACGCCGGTCGTATCGAAATCGAAGCCGGCGGCGATGCGCCGATAACCCTTGCATGCAACCTGCTCGTCAATTCGGCGGGCTTGAGCGCGTCCGCGGTGGCGCGCAGCATCGAGGGTATGCCGATCGAAATGATTCCTTGCGCCTATCTCGCCAAGGGCAACTATTTTAGCTGCGGCGCGCGGGCTCCGTTTTCACGCCTGATCTATCCGGTGCCGGAGCCGGGTGGGCTCGGCGTGCACCTCACTCTCGACATGGCCGGTCAGGCACGCTTCGGCCCCGATGTCGAATGGGTCGAGAGCATCGACTATGCGGTGGATCCTGCCCGCGCCGAGCGTTTCTATCCCGCGATCCGGCGCTATTGGCCGACGCTGCCGGATGGCGCGCTGATGCCGAGCTATTCCGGAATCCGGCCGAAAATCGTGCCGCCGGCCGTCGCCACGCAGGATTTTCTGATCCAGGGTCCTGCCGATCACGGCGTCGCCGGATTGATCAACCTGTTCGGCATTGAATCGCCGGGACTGACGTCGTCGCTCGCGATCGCCGATCATGTCGGCGCGCTGGCGGAGCTGTGACGGAGGCTGAAGTATCGCCGACAGGCGGACGAGCGCAACGGCGCCCATCCGGCCGTGTGGGGATTTTCGATACTTCGCTGGACTTACCTAGTGGAGGGTTTCGTCGGCGGTTTGCTTCAACCGCTCGATCTGATCCTTGACCATCAACTTGCGGCGCTTCAACTCGACAATTTGCAGGTCGTCTGTGGAAAGGTGCACGAGCGCTTCGTGCAATTCATTCTCGAGAATCTTGTGTTTACGTTCAAGTTCAACAAGATGCGCCTGTAGTGCCATACGAAATCTCCTCGGTGGGTGAAACCTCAGGTTCGATCCGGACGCGCGAGTGTACACCAGCCGCCGAATCTGTCGATGGGAATCCAGAATCGGGGCCTCTCATATTTTCGGATTTATCTGTAACCAATCGTGACTATGGAACCCAGTCAGCTTGCGGAGCGGCCTCGCAGGGACGATATTCACCACCAGCTTCCGAAGAATCCGTTCGCAACCTGATCGCGCTTTCAGCTAACGTAGACCATGACCGACGATGATGAGCGCGAGCTTGAAACCGAGCTCGCCAGGCTGCAGCAGGAGCATCGCGATCTCGATGCGGCGATCGACGCGCTGCATCAGTCGCCGGCGCCGGACTTGTTGCGGCTGCAGCGGCTGAAGAAGCGCAAGCTGCAATTGCGCGACCGCATCGCCTTCATCGAAGACCAGATCACGCCCGACATCATCGCCTGATCGTTGCCGCGTTCTGCCCAAGTCGGCGCGCAAAGCTATCGGCCTTTCGGCAGATCCTTTTCCCCGACATCCACACGCCATGGCGCGATAAGCTTGCCGGGCGGCCGGCAAAAAAGGCCTCCGGCTGGCGGATGCGACTTGACTCAATGAGAACAAAAAGAGAACATGCCTTCCTGCCGCCAGCCTCGGGAGTCCAGCCATGTCCACCACACCGCCCCTGTCCGACAACAACCACTACGAGCAGGCCTGCGATCAGGCGATTGCGATGTGCGACGGCAATCTGCGTTCGACCATCAAGGCGCTGATCATGGCGAACGAGTATCTGGAAATCGAACTGGAGGAGCTGCAGGCCACGATAGCGGCCGGCTGTGTGCCGGCCAAACGTGCGAATAGCAACGCGGCCTGATCTGGAGCGATCACACTGGAGCGATACAATGGCCGATGTCACCTACTACGTCGCAATGCCATTCCTGCAAGACGATAGCGGCTCGCCGTGGCGGGCGCCGCGGAAGAATGCCAGAGCCCGACCACCGCCCTGCGGCGGGCCGAGACAATGTCGCGGATGGCCGGCAGCATCGGCGCCGTGGCCTTCAGCCGCAGCGGCGATCCCATGATGGGCGAATTCGGCGACGCGAAACTGCTGCGCAAATTCGGTAACGTGCCGGACGATCTCAGTGGGCTTTAGGTCGTCATTGCTCTCGGCTTACGCCCTTCACGACGCCTCATGCCGCCGCAGCGCCTTGCGCACGTACATGGCGCTATCGGCCGCTTCCAGCGCGCGACCGGCTTCGGAGTGGGTATCGAGAACGGAGACGCCCGCGGAGGCGCCCGCGCTGATGGTGTGGCCATCGAACACGAAGCTGAGGCGATCGATCGCCTCCTCCAGCGCCGCCGCCTTGGCCCTGGCGTCGGTCTCACTGAGATTCCACAGCAGCAGCGCGAACTCGTCGCCGCCGAGCCGGCCGACTACGTCGGAAGCGCGCACTTGCGCCAGCAGCGCCGCGACGATGGCCTTGAGCACCTGATCGCCTGCGGCGTGACCGAAGGCGTCATTGATCGGCTTCAAGCGATCGACGTCGAGCACGACCAGGGCACCAGAGGCGCGATAGCGTTTCATGTAGGCAATCGCACGATTGAGCTCGCGCTCGAAACCGCGCCGGTTCGGAATGCCCAGCAGGAAGTCGGTATCGGCGGAGGCCTGAAGTTCCTCGATCTGCGCCTGAGTCTGGGCCAGTTGCGCCTTCAGCCGGCGAATCGTCGCCTTGGTTTCGTTGGACGCTGCCGGCGGCCGGGATGCCGCTGGCGGCGAGCGCCGCGGTGCGGATTTTCGCCCGGAAGCCGCACTTTTGGGGCGTTTTCCGGCCCTGGAGGCGGTCGCCCTGGTTTTCTTCTTCATGGCCTTCCCTGTGCAGGCACGCTTATGAAGGCTTGCCGGGATTCACCAAGACAGGATAGTCCATTCCTGATCCCTTGCCACGCCTTGGATGAGCCGCGGGCCGATCCTATAATCGGCCTATGTTTCTGGATTCCTGAACAGAATTGACGAGATGACCGCACCGATCGCCATCATTATGGGCAGCCAGTCCGACTGGGAGACCATGCGCCACGCGGCCGAGACGCTGGCGGCGCTCGGGATCGACTGCGAAAAGCGCATCGTCTCGGCCCACCGGACCCCGGACCGGCTGTTTGCCTTCGCCAAGGGCGCCAAAGCCCAAGGTTTCAAGGTTGTCATTGCCGGCGCAGGCGGCGCGGCGCACCTGCCCGGCATGACTGCGGCGCTGACGGAACTGCCCGTGTTCGGCGTTCCCGTCGAATCCAAGGCGCTGTCGGGGGTCGATTCGCTCTACTCGATCGTGCAGATGCCGGCCGGCGTTCCGGTCGGAACGCTGGCGATCGGCAAGGCCGGGGCCATCAACGCCGCCCTGCTCGCGGCCAGCGTGCTCGCGCTGAACGATACCGCCCTCGCCGCGCGGCTCGCTGCCTGGCGCAAGCAGCAGACGGACGCCGTCAAGGAGCGCCCGGAGGGTTCGGCGTGACGGCTTCAGGCAAGGTGAAGTTGAAGCCGGGCGACACCATCGGAATTCTCGGCGGCGGACAACTCGGCCGGATGCTGGCCATAGCGGCGGCGCGCCTCGGCCTCAAATGCCAGGTGTTTTCGCCGGACCCGGACTCGCCCGCGTTCGACGTCGTGCTGAACGCAACCTGCGCCGAATATGCCGACGTCGAGGCGCTGGAGTTGTTCGCCAACGATGTCGACGTCATCACCTATGAATTCGAGAACGTGCCGGCCGCCACCGCCATGGTGCTGGCTGCGCGCCGTCCGGTATTGCCGGCGCAGAAAATCCTCGAAACCACGCAGGACCGGCTGATCGAAAAGGATTTCGTCAAGCGGCTCGGCATCGACACCGCCGATTACGCCGACGTGTCGTCACTGGAAAGCCTGCAGGCCGCTATTGCGCGCATCGGCCTTCCCGCCGTGATCAAGACCCGCCGCTTCGGCTATGACGGCAAGGGCCAGGCGATCGTTCGCGAGGGCGACGATCCCGCTCAGGTCTGGGAAGACCTCGGCACCAAATCCGCGATCCTCGAAGCCTTCGTTCCCTTCGAGCGAGAGATTTCCGTGATCGCCGCGCGCTCGGTGGACGGCCATGTCGAATGCTACGATGTCACCGAAAACGAGCACCGCGATCACATCCTGAAATTCTCGCGTGTGCCCGCCGCGATATCGGATGAGCTGGCTGCACAGGCGCGAGCCGTTGCCGAGAAGATCGCCCATGCGCTCGACTATGTCGGCGTGCTCGGAGTCGAGTTGTTCGTCGTTGCCGGGAACGGCGGACCGCACGTGATGGTCAACGAGATCGCGCCGCGGGTGCATAATTCCGGGCACTGGACGCTGGATGGCGCCTCGGTCTCGCAATTCGAGCAGCACATCCGGGCGATAGCCGGCTGGCCGCTCGGCAAGCCGGTTCGCCACGGCCAGGTCACCATGACCAACCTGATCGGCGACGATATCCTCGACTACGAGCAATGGTTGACGGTTCCCGGCGCCACGGTTCATCTCTACGGCAAGGGCGCACCGCGGCCGGGCCGCAAGATGGGCCACGTCACCGAGGTGGCACCGGCCAGCAAGAAGTAGCGCTTTGCTCGCGCCGGGGCGCGATCGCAGATCAGGCCGTCTTCAAGCCTTCCACGACGCCGGCGGGCTCCTCGCTGAGCCAGCGATAGATCACGCCGCCGAGCGCACCGCCGATCAAGGGCGCAACCCAGAACAGCCAAAGCTGCGCCAGCGCCCAGCCTCCGACGAACAGCGCGGGCCCGGTGCTGCGCGCGGGATTCACCGACGTGTTGGTGACGGGGATGCTGACGAGATGGATCATCACCAGCGCCAATCCAATCGCCAGCGGCGCAAAGCCCGCAGGCGCCTTGCCGTGGGTAGCGCCCATGATGATGAACAGGAACATCATGGTCATCACCACCTCGGTGATGAAGCACGCCACCATGCTGTACTGACCGGGCGAATGCGCGTCATAGCCGTTAGAGGCAAAGCCCTTGGCCAGATCGAAGCCGGGCGCGCCGCTTGCGATCACATAGAGCAGCGCCGCGGCAGCCACAGCACCGATCACCTGAGCGATCACGTAAGGAACGATCTGCTGCGCCGGAAACCGTCCGCCGGCCGCGAGGCCGATCGTAACGGCGGGATTGAGATGGCAGCCCGAGATGTGGCCGATCGCATAAGCCATGGTCACGACGCTCAAGCCGAATGCCAAGGAGACACCGACCAGGCCGATTCCAACCTCCGGAAAGCCGGCGGCGATGACCGCGCTGCCGCATCCCGCAAAAGTGAGCCAAAATGTGCCGATCGCTTCAGCGGTATATTTTTTGGTATTCATTCTCGCCTCCCGCATGTTTTTGCGCTGCTGGATATTAGGGAGGGTCCGTGAAGGGCTCGTTATTTGAGGAAACGGGCTCTAGATTCTTGTTTTGACGCGTTTTCTTGACGCGACCGGTGTCCGCTTCGCTTGAAAACGCTCTGTCTAGCGGCCGAATCCAGCCGATTTTCGCAGCTTTTCGGGGCCGAAAACCGCCTTCCCAGGTGGACATTTGCGGTTTTGTCTGCTACATGCCCGCGCTCAGGGTTAAGGGCCAGGCCTTTGGTCGGCCCTTCGCTTTACCAGAATTCCTATCCGATCAATTGAAAGAGGATGCCGCGTGCAGGTTCTCGTCCGCGATAACAATGTCGATCAAGCCCTCAAGGCGCTGAAGAAGAAGATGCAGCGCGAGGGTATCTTCCGCGAGATGAAGCTTCGCGGCCACTACGAAAAGCCGTCCGAGAAGAAGGCCCGTGAAAAGGCCGAAGCCGTGCGCCGCGCGCGCAAGCTGGCCCGCAAGAAGCTGCAGCGTGAAGGCTTGCTGCCGATGAAGCCCAAGCCGGTGTTCGGCGCCGGTCCCGGTGGCGACCGTGGTGGCGCTGGCGGCCGTGGGCCGGGTGCAGGTCCGCGCGGACCGCGCTGAGCGCGTTTCGAGAGATTTGAATTGAGAACGCGGGCCTCGGGCCCGCGTTTTTGTTTTCGCCATCCAGACCCGCGTATTGGATTATCGGCGCCTCTGCGCGCGGGCCTGCTCGATCACTCGCGTCTCCTTCGCCGGCTGTTGCGGCTATTTTGACCGATGCATTTTGCGGCCCGTCGGGTTACCTATGCGCGATCCAACACGCGAGAGTATTCCGCTGCATGGCCGTTACGGATTGCAACGCCCTTCCCTGCGCTTCGCGCTTCACGGCCGTCCCCATCGCGCTGCTAGCGATCGTTCTCACCCTTCCTCTCGGCGGTTGTTCATTCGATCTGGGATCGTGGGGATCGGACAGGGAAAAGCCCCAGGCCGTCGAGCAGAAGCCGACCGGCACGATCAGCGGACAAAGCGTCAGCGATGCCCAAGGCCACGCTGCGCGCGGCCTGGCGCTCGCCAAATCCGGCAAGACCGAGGAAGCGCTCGCGGAATTCGACCGCGCGCTGGCACTCGATCCCTACAACGTGCCGGCCCTGTACGGCCGCGGCCTGATCTACCAGGCCGACAAGCAGCATGAGCACGCGATTGCGGATTTCACCGCGGCCAATGGCCTGACGCCGCAACAGGTCGAGCCGCTGCTGGCGCGGGCGACCAGCTACCTCGCTATCGACAGGGCGAAGGAAGCCGCTTCCGATCTCGACGAAGCGGTACAGGCCGATCCCAACAGCGCGCAAGCCTGGTCGGCGCGCGGCGTCACCTATGAGCGCCTGGGCGACAAGGCCAAGGCGTTCACATCCTACGGCCGCGCGCTCGCGCTCCGGCCCAAGGACGAAGCCGCGCGAAGCGGACTTGCGCGAACCGGCGGCTAGAGGCTTTTAATTTTGCTTGAATCAGCATCCGGCTGCAGCTTGATGCGCTTTCCTTGCGCCAGGCGGAAGGCCGCCCCGGACCAAGTCCGAGGGCATGCCTCTGTCGCAGATTCGCAGATTACTTCGGCAGCACCGCGTGGAAGATCGACTTCGCGGTCGACAACGCATCTTCGGCAGCCGCCGTGGCGCGTTCACGCACGGAAGGTTCTGCACCATCGGCACGCAGATCGAGCGGGCGCGAGACCGGAATATCGGCGGGCGGAACTGGGCGGTTCGGGTCGACGGTCTCGGCATAAGGCGGCCGTGTCTGCTGCGACGAACCCTGACCAAAGGGTTCGCCAGCGGGTGAGCCCGAGACCATGATCGGCGGCGGCAGCGGACGAAGCGCGGGTGCATTTGCGATCGCGGGCGCATTCGCAACCCTCGCCGCTTCCCTTGGGGCTTCCTTTGGCGCTTCAGGTGCGCGGGCCGTCTCGGAGGCGCGCGGCGATGCTTCGCCGTTGGCGCGCAGGCGCTCGATCGCGGCGCGCGCCAGATCGTTGGCATCGCGCCGTTCATCGGGCGCTACCGCCGTCTCGACGGGAACAGCGGGTGCAGCCGCCGCAACTGGAGCCGGCGAAGAATTCACGGGCTGCACGGGCGATGGCAGCACCACCCTGATCTTTTCCTTTTCGCGGGATAGCGCTGCATGACGGCGCTGGTCGGCAGGATTGCTCGTAGCGTCGGCCGGGCTTTCGGCCGATTTCACATCAGACTTGGAATCGGAGGCCTTGGCATCGGAAGATTTGGCATCGGAAGGTTTGGCATCGGAGGACTTGGTATCGGGTTTGGAGTCCGCCTTCGCTTCGGCCTTCGCTTCGGCCTTCTCCTGGGCCTTTTCGACCACCGCCGACCGTTCGGCAGCGGTTTTCTCCATGATGGCCTTCTCGGAGATACCCCTAGCCTTGACGCCCGCGGCCGGAAGGTTGCTGACGCTGGCCATGGTCTCGGTCGACTTGGCGTCGGATTTGGCTTCAGCCTTTCCGGGATTGGTGGCCGCGGCCGCCGCGGCAGGAGCGTCCGCGCTTGGCCTGGTCACGATGTAGTGGTTGACGATGTACGCCCCGATGACCGTCGCGGCCACCGAGGGGAAGATGTCCACCGCAAATTTCTTCAGGTAATTCAGCATTCCGGCCACTCCCCGCGGCCCTCCAATTGCCGGAACTTTGAGGCACATTGAGGGATCAAGTGCGACAGATCGGTGGCAATTCAGCAGTTCCCGTGCAGGCCAAACGAAACCGGCTTGGTTCGATCGAAACTGCCCGCTTCGCCAGGGCGCAGCGCAGCATGCGTCGTTGCTGCCCGGTGAAGCCAACCTGGAAGCCGAGATGGATGGGTCAGGGCTTCAGCTCGACCTCCAGGAACACGATCTCGCTTGCGGTCTCGTTCAGCACATCGTGCTGGACGCCGGCCTTTCGAAAATAGGATTTGCCGGAGGCGAGCTGCGCCTTGGTGCGCTCGCCGTCCGGCGCGACGATGGTCATCTCGCCTGAGGTCACCGGCACGATCACGTAATCCATTTCGTGGGTGTGATGGCCGGTGGCGCTGCCCGGCGCCAGCCGCCACTCGGTGACGCGGACTTCGGGGGTGTCGACCTGGACATCGGACTTGGCGGCGAGCATGGGCGTCTCCTTCGCGATCACAGATAGGACAGGACCAAAAAGGCGGCCAGCATGATGGTCATCCAGAACGCCATCGCGCCGGTGGACCAATTGCGGGCGAGAATGCCTTCGGGGCCGAGATATTGCTGGATGCCTTCAGGAATTCCGCGGGCGCCATGCATCGCGACATTGACGCAGCCATTCCATGCGCCCGTTGCCGCGCGATCGAGGTGCTGCGCCAGCGCGGGCCCAAACCGCCGGTAGAGCCAGTCCAGATCGAGTGTGATCGTCAGCGTGCGCTTGAGCCAGCCGAGCATCAGAAAGAACGCAAGTCCGGAGAACAGCAGCAATTGCAGATAGAAAACCACATGGCTCGCCGTGTACGGAACGAAATCGACCTTGTAGGGCAGCAGCGCATAAAGCGGCCCCGGGACCACGCCAATCCCGATGCAGAGAACGGCGAAGAAGATCATCGCGGCCCGCATGTTCCACGGCGGATCGTCCGGCCGCAGGCCGGAATCCTTCTGAAAGAAGACGAACCAGGGAAACTTGATGCCGGCGTGCAGGAAAACGCCCGCCGAGGCGGCGGCGAGCAGGTACCACACCGATGCGAGATGTTGCATGCCAGCGGCTTCCGAGATCATCGATTTCGACACGAATCCGGACGTCAGCGGGAACGAGGAGATCGATAGCGCGCCGACGATTCCGCAGACGGTCGTAATTGGCATGGTCCGGAACAGTCCGCCGAGATCCGTGCATTTGCGCTTGTCGGTCATGTAGAGAACCGAGCCTGCCGACATCAAGAGCAGCGCCTTGTAGATGATGTGGGTGAAGGCGTGGGCTGCGGCGCCGTTGAGCGCCATTTCGGTACCGATGCCGATGCCCGTCACCATGAATCCGACCTGGTTGATGATGCTGTAGGCCAGGATGCGGCGCATGTCGTTTTCGAGAATCGCGTAGACGATCCCGTAGAACACCATAAACAGCCCGACATAGATCAGCAGCTCGGTGCCCGGAAAGCCGCGCAGCAGGACGTAGACCGCGGTCTTGGTCGTAAACGCCGACAGGAAGACCATGCCGCTCCACGAGCTTTCGGGGTAGGCGTCCGGCAGCCAGGCGGAAAGCGGTGGCGCGCCGGCGTTGACGAGAAAGCCCGCCAGCATCAGCCAGCGCGGCAGCGTGTCGAGAGCCATTTTGCTGAAGCCGGCCGAACCGTTCGCGGCGATCTCGCCGGCGACGCCGGCCATCAGCAGAACGCCGCCGAGGAGATGGATCGCGGCATATCGCAATCCCGCCCCGCGCGCCTGAGGCCCCGCGCTCCACACCACCAGCGTGGAGGCAATCGCCATCAGCTCCCAGAAGATGAAGACCGTGAGCAAATCGCCGGCGAACACGACGCCGATGGCGCTGCCGGCGTAGCAGAAGGCCGCGGCAAGCTCGACCACCCGGTTCTGGTTGAGCGCAAACAGGCCGCCGGCGAACGCCATGACGGCGAACACGGTTGCGAACAAACGGGAAAGTGCATCGCCTTTGACCAGCGCGAGTTCGTATCCAAGGAAAGAAGCCCTGAGCGACACGCCGTCGGGCACTTGCCAAACCAGCAACAGCGTAACCAGCGGCAGGACCAGAACCGCGAGCCAGCGCAACCTGACCTGCAGCATCGGCAAAATCAGGCCGCCGAGAATCAGCCCGACGGCCGGCGGGATCACGACACTAGCTGTCATAGTACGTATCCGATCGCTTCAGGATGGCGCCAAGCGCCTTGGCGAACACGATCATCGCGACGCAGCTCACGAACCCGAACCACGCGCCGAAGCCGAATGTCCCGTCGAGCCCGAAATAGGGATGGTGCTCGATCACGAGGTCCATCAACACCGTCGCTGCCAGTACGACGGCGAAAACAATCCAGAGCAGCCTGATCGTGCTTTGGCGCACCAGCCAATGATCATTCATGCCATCACCGCCCGCTCAATAGTTTCGCCAACGCAAAGGGGATATCGGGAAACAAGAACATCAATATCGTTCCGATTGCCGTCGCCGTGAGCGCGACCACGATCGGCCAAGGCGCCTCGCCCGACTTGTCGTGCCCGCCCACGGGCTCGCAGAAGAATGCTCGGTAGACGATGGGCAGGAAATACCCTGCATTGAGGATCGTGCTGACGAAAATGACGGCGACCGCCAGCCAGTTGGCGGTCTGCATCGCCCCGGTAAGGATGAACCATTTGCCGAGAAAGCCGGCCGTGGGGGGAACGCCGATCATTCCGAGCGCGCCGATTGTGAACGCCCCCATCGTCCAGGGCATGCGGCGACCGATGCCGTCGAGCTGGCTCACCTCGGTCAGATGCGCCGCAGTATAGATCGATCCGGCCGCGAAGAACAAGGTGATTTTGCTGAAGGCGTGCGCGGCAATGTGCATCGCCGCACCCGCAACCGAGATCGGCGCCAGGATGGCAACGCCAAGCACGACATAAGACAATTGCGAGATGGTCGAATAGGCAAGCCGGCGTTTGAGATTGTCCTGTTTCAGAGCGATGATGGAAGCGACCAGGATGGTCGTTCCCGCGACGACCGTAAGCCAGGCGGATTGCCCTGCGGCGCCGAGCGTGTCGACGCCGAAAACCAGCACCGCCACTTTCAGGATGGAGAACACGCCCGCCTTGACCACGGCTACCGCATGCAGCAACGCGCTGACCGGCGTCGGCGCCACCATAGCCGCTGGCAACCAGCGATGCAGCGGCATTACCGCCGCCTTGCCGATGCCGAAGACGTAGAGCGCGAGCAGAGCGGCGATGATGGGCGCACTGAGCCCAGCCGGGAGAATGCCGCCGGGCCTGAAATCGAGCGTCCCGGCGAGAACCCAGGTGGCGATGATCGCCGGCAGAAACAGCAGGAGCGATGTGCCGAGCAGGAGCACCAGATAAGTCCGGCCGGCGCGAACGGCTTCCTCATTCCGCCTGTGGATGACCAGCGGATAGGTCGAGAGCGTCAGCGCTTCATAAAACAGAAACAGCGTGAACAGGTTCTTGGCGAACGCAATCCCGATCGTGCTGCCGAGCGCTACGGCGAAACAGACATAGAAAGTAGTCTGGCGTGGCTCGTCGTTGGCGCGCATGTAGCCGATCGAATAGACCGAGTTGACGAACCACAGCGAGGAGGCGATGAGCGCGAACAGCATACCGAGCGGTTCGACCTTGAACGCGACCGTGAGCCCCGGGATGACGTCGATAACAGTCAGTTCTGGCCGTGCGCCGTCCAGTACCGGCCCCAGCAGGCACACAACGAGGAGGCACAGCGCCGCTGCAGTGACGAGCGTCACCGCCTCACGCAGGTTCGGCATCTTGTGAACCAGCGGAAGGATCAGCGCACCGACAAACGGCGCCAGCAGGGCCAAGGGGAGAATGCCTTGGGAAGAAAGAGCTGCGGTCATCGCAGCCCTCCCAGCAAGTCCTTGGCAGCCATACTGGCAATTCCCGCGGTCCATTCGGTATCGAAACCGAAATAAATCGTAGCGGCTGCCAGCAGCATGAGCGGCAGCAGCATGGACAGCGGCGGGTCGCTGGCATCTGCGATCGCCTTCGAGGGCTCACGCAGCCAGGCTAGTTCGAGCACACGGCCGACATAGACCAACGCGATCAGCGAACTTCCCACGATCAGGAAGACCACGATCCACCAACCTTTTTCGAGTGCGCCAAGTGCCAGGTACCATTTGGATATGAAGCCCGAGGTACCAGGCGTGCCGACGAGGCCGAAGCACGCCACCGTGAAAGCCGCCATGGTGATCGGCATCTTGCGGCCGATGCCGGCAAGCTCCGAAAGCCGTACGGTGCGGACGCGGAAGAAGATCGCTCCGACCGCGAGGAACAGGGCCGCCTTCATCAAGGCGTGATTGACGATATGTACCAACCCGCCGGTGAGCCCGGCCAGATTGACGAAGCCGATGCCGAGCGTGATGTAGCCGATCTGAGCGACGGAGGAATAGGCGAGCATGCGGCTCACGTTGGATTGGAACACCGCGATCAGGGAAGCGACGAACATCGCGGCGAGCGACAGTGCGACGATGATCGCGGCGACCGGCAGACCGCGAAGGTCTATGGCCACGCCGAAGATCGAGAAAAGAAAGCGCACCAGGAGATAGATCGCGACCTTGGTCGCGGTGGCCGAGAGGAAGGCGGTTGCCCACGACGGTGCATAGGCATAGGCGTTCGGCAGCCAGACGTGAAGCGGGAACAAAGCGAGCTTGAGGCTGACGCCCACCGTCACGAAGGCCAGCGCTGCTATGATCGCGCGCGAGTTGTCGGCCCAGGTGGGCCCGAGGCGTGCGGCAATATCGACCATGTTGAGGCTGCCGGTCACCAGATAGAGCAAGCCAACGCCGACGACGTAGAACGTCGCGCCGATCGTACCCATGATCAGGTACTGGAACGCGGCGAGCAGCGCGCGCCGGTCGCGGCCGAGAGCGATCAACACATAGGTCGATAGCGATGAGATTTCGAGAAAGACGAAGGCGTTGAAGGCGTCGCCCGTGATCGTAATTCCCAGCAGGCCCGTGAGGCACAGCAGATACATGCAATAGAACCAGGCCCGCTGCCCCTCCTCGATCTCGAAGGCGACGGAGCGCCGCGCGAACGGCATGATCACGGCCCCGATTATCGAGACCAGCACCAGCACGAAGGCGTTGAGGACATCGACCCGGTACTCGATGCCCCAGGGCGGCGCCCAACTGCCGAGGTGATAGGAGATCGGGCCGCTCGCCAAGACCTGCCACAGCATTGCGCCGGCGCACAACGGCATCAGCCAGCTCACCACCAGGGCTATCGCGAAGGCTGGGCCGGCGCGACGCGCAAATCCGGCAAGCAAGGCGCCGAACAGCGGAATGATCACCTGCAATATGGGGAGGTGCGGCCAGACCGCGCTCATGTCTCGCGGTCCCTTTCGAAGATCTCATCCTCCTCGATCGTGCCGTAGGCCTCGTTGATGCGGACAACTAGCGCGAGGCCGAGCGCGAGCGTGGCCATGCCGACGACGATGGCGGTCAGGATCAGGACATGAGGCAGGGGATTCGAGTAGAGTTTGAATGCCGGGTCGATGATGGGAGCGGTCCCGCCGATAATCTTTCCGGGCGCGATATAGAGCAGATACACCGAGGTTTGAAAGATCGAGAGGCCGATAAGCTTCTTCACCATGTTGCCGCGCACGACCACGATGTAGAGGCCGATCATCATCAGAAAAATGGTGATGACATAGTTGTAGTGACTAAGGGCAGCCGCGAGTGTTTCCATCATCGCCCCCGCTCGGCGAAGGCATAAAACAGGGCGGTCATGGTACCCGCGACCGTGATCAGCACGCCGGCCTCGACCAGGAATATACCGAGTTCGTGGCCATGGACTGCATCATGCGCGAGCACGGAGTAATCGAGGTAATTCTTGCCCATCAGCAAGCCAGCAGCGCCGGTACCGGCATAGATCAGCACCCCGAGCGGTACCATAAGCTCCACCAGCCGCTGCGGCGCGATGCGATGCGCCGCATCGAGGCCGAAAGTGATCGAGAGCAGGATGATGGCGCTGGCCGCAATGACGCCGGCCTGAAACCCGCCGCCCGGGCCATAGTCGCCGTGGAACTGAACGTAGAGCGCGAATAGCAGGATGAACGGCAGGATCAGCTTGGTGCCGACGCGCAGGATCAGGTCGAGGCTCACCGCGACGTCTCCCCATCATTGGGGCGACCTCGCCGTCGTGCCCTGTGCAGCAGCAGCAGGACCCCGATGCCTGCGGTGAAGATGACAGTCGTCTCGCCGAGCGTATCGTAGCCGCGGTAGTCCGCCAGAACCGACGTCACGACGTTCGGAACACCGGTCTCCTTGATCGTATCCGCGACATAGCGCGGCGCGACGTGCTGGTGGATTACCGCTTCGGGGGTGCCGAACGGCGGCAGGACGAGCGTACCCCAGACGAGAATCGCGCCGGTGCCGACCGCGATAACCAAGGGCATGAGATGCGACCGGACAGAGCGGATCTCGGTTGTCTTGATCAAATGCAAGGTTGCGAGCAACAGCACTGTGGAGACACCGGCCCCGACCGACGCCTCGGTCATCGCTACGTCCACAGCGTCGAGCACGACCAGTACACTCGCCATCAGAAAGCTGTAGACGCTGGCGAGAATGACGACACCGAACAGGCTGCGCTGGCGCACGATGGCGATCGTCACTACCGCAAGCAGCGTCATGAGCACCGTGTTGATCAGCAGTTCTATGGCAGCCTCCCATCCGGGTCGGCAGACTGCAGGCGGGCGACGCTGCGGCGGTCTTCCGCCAGCTCCGGATTGATTCCCTGATGCAGGCATGCCTGGGCGAGCGCATGCGTCACCACCGGGCCGGTGAAGAAGAACAGCGCCAGAAGAAACACGAGCTTCAGCGTCACCAGGCCCAAGCCGGCCTGCAAGCACATGCCGAGGATCAAAAAGCCGACGCCGAGCGTGTCGGTGACGCTCGCCGCGTGCATGCGGGTGAAGACTTCCGGCATGCGGACGAGCCCGAAAGCACCTACGAGGGTGAAGAACGAACCGAGGAGGATCAGCCCCCAGCTCGCAATCTCGACGACGATCGTCATGATCTCTGCTCCTCGTCGGCTGCGTAAGCGAGATCTCCGTGACGGAAGAACTTCAGCACCGCGAGAGTGCCTATCAGATTGAGCAGGCCATAAGTCAGTCCGACGTCGAGGAATTCCGGACGCCCCGTCAGGAAGCCAACGACGGCGAGCAGCACAATCGCAAGGTTACCGACGGCGTTGCCTGCAAGCACGCGATCGAACACGGTGGGCCCCTTGATGGCGCGCGTGATCGCAAGGGCAAGAGCAGCGAGAATGGCGGCAGCGGCAGCAGCGAACATCACGCCCTGCCCTCGAACTGGCTGACGCGGCGGTCCATCGCGCCACCTTCGAGATCCAGCGCACCCTCGCTTACCAAGGCATGAACGGTGAGCTCGCTGCCGTTCACGCCGACAGTGATCGTGCCGGGCGTGAGCGTGATCGAATTGGCATAGGTCGCCACGCCGGTGCTCGTCCTTTGGCTGGCTCGAACGACCGTCATCGTGGGCGAGATCGGCAGGTTGGGATGCAGGATAATCTTGGTGACTGCCCATGCCGATTTGGCGATTTCGCGAAGCAACCACGGGAAATAGGTAACCGCTCCCGACAACAGCTCGATCGGGAACCCTTCGGCATCGGCCACACGCCCGCGGATCATGGCGAGGACGCACAGCACCGCACTGACGGCGCCGGCTGCCACGAGCATCGGCGTATAATGCCCTGATAGCACGAGCCAGAAAGCGAACAGAAAGCCCGCCAGACCAAGGTGCCGCATCCCCATCCCTACTCGTCGTCCCGCTGCCGGCTAGGAGCCAGACAGCATGTTGCCCCTCCAGCCCGCCCCTTCACCATTAATCTTATCTTCTTTAGCAGGTAAATTGGAAGCGTATCGAAGACAAGCAGATCGACTTGTCCATCCTTAGTCTACCTCATCTCTGCACGGTGCACGGCGGCTGACGCGCGTCCATCCGGTCAAGGCACGAACACCAGGAACAGGAACACGGCGAAGACTACCATGTGCAGCAGCCCAAACAGGATGTTGGTGCGGCCGGTACCGAAGGTGAGCATGCTGAGGACGAAGGTCAGCACCAGCAGCACCATTTCGCGGGCATCGAGGCCGAGCACCAACTGCTTGTCGAGGGTATGGGCGGCGACCGCGACCGCGGGCACCGTGAGCCCGATCGTGGCGAGCGAAGAGCCGAGCGCGAGATTGATACTTTTCTGCAGGTCGTTCCTGCGCGCAGCGCCGATAGCGGCAACGCTCTCCGGCAGCAGAATCAAGAGCGCCACCACGATGCCTGCAAACGCCGGCGGCGCCCCGATCATCGCGGTCACGGCATCGACGACCGCCGAAAATTTCTTGGCCAGCAGCACCACCGCCAACAGCGATACAAGCAGGAGCGCGACGCTGAGCGCCAGCATCCGGTTGGACAGTTGGGATTCGTCAGCCGCCTTTCCTTCGGCCTGGTTGATGAAATAATCACGATGCCGGATGGTCTGGTGACGGCGAGCGTCAGCACAGCGTGCCGTAGGGCTCGCCGATCCGCTCGGCAATCACCTCGGCATGGTGCACGGCTGCGAACACGGTGCCAAACAGGATTGCGAGCAGCAGCACCGCAAACACGAACGCGCCGGCCGACGGCGTAAAGCCTGCTCCGAGCCCGGTAGCCACGGCAAAGAGCAGCACCGCAAGCGTGGGGAATATCCAGGCCGATCGCGGCATCGGTCCGTGTGCGCTCATGCGGTCACGTTCCCCGGTTCGTGGACGGAAGATATGCCCGTCCATGCTGCGACCATCCCTGCGCAAGGTTGATAAAATTCCGCGCGATTTCAATCGCGCCGAAATTGTCGAGATCGTTATGACCTCCCCGGGCAAGGCGGACAAACCGTTTCGGCTCGTTCGCCAGCGCGAACAGCCGTTCGCCAAAGGCAACGGGTATCGTGGGATCGAGCGCGCCATGCATCATGAGCAGCGGAACCCTGATCCGGGCGATGTGCCGGTCGGAGTGGAATCGATCGCGCATAAATAGCCGCACCGGCGCGAACCAAAATGCCGACGCGGCGACGTCCACAATGGAAGTATAGGCCGATTCCAGGATCAGCTTTCCGACCGGCTGTTCGCCCGCCAGCGCCACTGCGACGCCGGTGCCAAGCGAGAATCCCCACGCAACGATTTTGTCCGGGCTGTATCGCGCTGCCGTGAAGGCATAGGCCGCCGCGGCGTCCTGCAGCAATCCCTGCTCGCTCGGCCGCCCGCTCGAACCGGCATAGCCACGATAGGACAGCGCGACGACCCCTATCCCGTCGGCGATCAGGCCGCGAAAGCGGCCGAAGAAGCCGGCGAGATAATCGCCATTGCCGTGGAAGTAGAGGACGACCGGACGCCCCGACTTGGCCGGAACATGCCAGACGATGACCTTCTCACCGTCGGCTGTCGTCAGGACATGTTCTTCTGCTTCCGGAAAGCCGGCCGCTTGCGGCGGCGTGCGCACGCCTGTCGGGGCAGGAAACAGCACGGCACGCTGCGCGAAGAACAACGCCAGCAGACTACAGACATAACCCGCCGAAACTATGATCAGCAGCCATTTCAGCCCGGTCATGAACTTCCTGCGATCGCGTTACATCCCCTTGACGATGTTCTCGGTGACCTTCTTGGCGTCACCGAGCAGCATCATGGTGTTATCGCGATAGAACAGCGGATTGTCGATGCCGGCATAGCCCGATGCCAGCGAGCGCTTGATGAACATCACGGTGCCGGCTTTCCAGACCTGCAGCACCGGCATGCCGTAGATCGGCGAGGTCTTGTCTTCTTCCGCGGCCGGGTTGGTGACGTCGTTGGCGCCGATCACGAAGGCGATGTCGGCCTGGGCGAATTCGGAATTGATGTCCTCGAGCTCGAACACCTCGTCATAGGGCACGTTGGCTTCCGCGAGCAGCACGTTCATGTGACCGGGCATGCGGCCCGCGACCGGGTGAATCGCGTACTTCACCTCGACGCCTTCCTTCTTGAGCATGTCGCTCATTTCGCGCAGCGCGTGCTGCGCCTGCGCTACGGCCATGCCGTAGCCGGGCACGATGATGACCTTCGACGCATTCTTCATGATGAAGGCGGCGTCGTCGGCCGAGCCGAGCTTGGCGGGCTTCTGTTCGCCGGAGCCGCCGCCCGCGGCCGCCGTTTCGCCGCCGAAGCCGCCGAGGATGACCGAAATGAAGGAGCGGTTCATCGCGTGGCACATGATGTAGGACAGGATCGCGCCCGAGGAGCCGACCAGCGCGCCCGTGATGATCAGGGCGGAATTGCCGAGCGTGAAGCCGATGCCGGCCGCGGCCCAGCCGGAATAGGAATTCAGCATCGAAATCACGACCGGCATGTCGGCACCGCCGATCGGGATGATCATGAGTACGCCGAGCACCAGCGCGATGATGGTGATCAGCCAGAAGTCGATCGCGCTGCCGGAGCGGACCAGGCCGAAAATGAAGAACACCAGCGCAAGCGCGAGCGCGATGTTGATGATGTGACGGCCGGGCAGGATGATCGGCGCACCGCTCATGCGCGCGGAAAGCTTCAGGAAGGCAATCACCGAACCGGTGAAGGTCAGCGCGCCGATCGCGACGCCGAGCGACATTTCGACCAGGCTGGAAGCGTGAATGGCGCCTGGCGTGCCGATATCGAACGCTTCGGGCGCATAGAAGGCGCCGGCCGCGACCAGCACCGCGGCCATGCCGACCAGCGAGTGAAAAGCCGCGACCAGTTCCGGCATCGACGTCATCGGCACGCGCCGCGCGATCACGGCCCCGATCGTCCCGCCGATGGCGATGCCGAGGATGACCAGCACCCAGGCGACAGCGTCCGCCGGCGGATGACTGGCGAGCGTGGTGGCGACCGCGATCGCCATGCCGATCATGCCGAACAGATTGCCCTGGCGGGACGATGCCGGGCTCGACAGCCCGCGCAGCGACAGGATGAACAGCACACCCGCCACAAGATAAAGAACTGCTGCCAGATTGGCGTTCATCTCAGGTCCCCATTTGACTTTGTCACCACGAGGTGCACGCCACTCACTTCACCTTCTTCTTGTACATCGCCAGCATGCGCTGGGTGACAAGGAAGCCGCCGAAAATGTTCACGCAGGCGAAGATCAGCGCGATGAAGCCGAAGCCGCGCGCCCAGCCTGAGCCGCTGGAGATCATGCCGACGCCGACCGCGAGCAACGCGCCGACCACGATCACCGAGGAGATCGCGTTGGTCACCGACATCAGCGGCGTATGCAGCGCAGGGGTCACCGACCAGACTACGAAGTAGCCGACGAAGACGGCGAGGACGAAAATCGACAGCCGGAAGACGAAGGGATCGACGGCTTGGACGACATGCTCCATGGCTTCTCTCCTTAGGCTTTCGGCTGGAAGTTCGGATGGATGACGGCGCCATCCTTGGTCAGCGCGGTGGCTTTCACCAGTTCGTCTTCCCAATTGACCGCGAGCGCTTTGTTCGCCTTGTCGATCATGGTCTCGATGAACGAAAACAGGTTGCGGGCATAAAGGCCGGATGCCGATTGCGCCACGCGGCCGGCGACATTGGTGTAGCCGACGATCTTGATGCCTTCGACATCGACGACTTCGCCGGCCTTCGCGCCCTCGACGTTGCCGCCGCGCTCGACGGCAAGATCGACCAGCACCGAACCCGGCTTCATCGATTTGACCATCTCGGTGCTGACGAGCCTTGGCGCGGGGCGGCCCGGGATCAGGGCCGTGGTGATGACGATGTCCTGCTTCTTGACGTGCTCGGCGGTGAGTACGGCCTGCTTGGCCTGGTACTCTTTCGACATTTCCTTGGCGTAGCCACCGGCGGTCTGGGCGTTCTTGAACTCTTCGTCCTCGACCGCGAGGAATTTGGCGCCGAGCGACTCGACCTGCTCTTTCGTCGCCGGCCGCACGTCGGTTGCGGTGACGACGGCACCAAGCCGGCGCGCGGTCGCAATTGCCTGCAGGCCGGCAACGCCGACGCCCATCACGAACACCTTTGCCGCCGGCACGGTGCCGGCCGCCGTCATCATCATCGGGAAGGCGCGGCCAAAGGACTCGGCCGCCTCGATTACCGCACGATAGCCGGCGAGATTCGCCTGCGAAGACAGCACGTCCATGACCTGCGCGCGCGTAATGCGCGGCATCAACTCCATCGCAAATGCCGAGACGCCGGCGTCCGCGATCGTCTTCAGCGCCGCCTCATTTCCGTAGGGGTCCATGATCGCGATCACCAGCGCGCCGCGCTTGTATTGCGAAAGCTCCGAGGCCTCTGGACGTTTCACCTTGATGATGATGTCAGCGTCCTTCAACGCGTCCGCGCTGACGGTGGCGCCCACGGCGGTGAATTCGGAATCCGGCAGGCCCGACTTGATGCCCGCACCCGGTTCGATCGCGACTTCAGCGCCCAGCGCCTTGAATTTCTTGACGGTGTCCGGGGAAGCGGCAACCCGCGGTTCGGACGGATCGATTTCCTTGGCAACGGCAATTTTCATGAGGCCTCCCCGGCGCGGCGGGCGCGCGCAAGCAAACTAGCGTCTTTTTCGCTTAGTTGGATACCGGTTTCGGAACCGGCATGCGTGCGAATTTTCTGGCCACCGCCGGGGCCGGCGGTGCAGGCAGCGACGCGTCAGGTCAGGAAATAGCCCATCAGGGCGACAATGATTACGACGGCAATGGTGCCGTATTTGACCAGCATGATGAACCCTTCATAGGTCTGCTCATGGGCCTGATAGTCGTTGCCGTCAGCGGTCGTGTAGGCCACTTCGTTATGGTCTGCCATCGGTATCCCCAGTCAAAATCCGCGTTTCTCGCGTGCAATTACCGCAAAGCGTCTGGGAGGGCAACGGCCCCTTGCCTATCGGGTCATTCGGAAGGCCAATTATCCCGGATCCAGCGGGCCAGGCTTTCTTCGCTGACCTCGCCTGCGGCAAGGGAAAGGATGATGGCGGCCGCCTCTGCCTCAGGCACGATAAAGTCGATGCCATTGACACCAAGAAAGGTATACAGCGCGAGCAACGAGGTTCGCTTGTTGCCATCAACAAACGGATGATTGCGCGCGATGCCGAAAGCATAGGCTGCGGCCAATTCGGCCAGCTCAGCCTGCTCGTATGCCCATCTGTTTTTCGGCCGGTCGAGTGCAGATTCAAGCATGCCCTCGTCGCGCAATCCGCTCGCGCCGCCGTGGATCGTCAGTTGCTCGTCGTGAATTGCAACAATCATCTGGCGGGTAAGCCAAAACGGCTCAGTCATTTGGCGAGTTCGGCCAACGCGTTGTGATAGCGCTTCATCCCACGCCTTGCGATTTCCATCGCCTTCTCAAAATCCGGATCATAAGGGGTGAGCCGGAAGCCACCATCCGGCGTCAGCGTGGCATAAAGCTTGTCGCCGACGGTGACGTTCATCCGCGCGAGCACATCCTTGGAGAGGATAATTCCCGAGGAATTTCCAATCTTTTTGATCTCAACCGTTCCGATCAACTGACCGCGGGCATCGGGCGCAATCTTGGAATGATCGTTCATGGCTCATCTCCGTTATACCAAACGTATAACACAGATGAGCGCCACGTTCAACAGATGTTTTACAATCGCTCGCCGGCTCGCCCTCCGGAACCAGGGCGGCTATTGATCGCCAGACGAGGCTTGGACGCAGGCGAGCCGCCCCTACCCGACTACGAAATCGAAACGCCCAGCGAGCCAGCCGGCGTTCTTGGCCGTGCGCATAAGCAATTCCTTGCGAAACAGGCCGTCGGTGCGGTTCAGCGATTCGCCCGGGAAATAGAGCTGGGTGGTCAGCACGCGGCCGCCGCGCGGCTGCACCTTCACGTGGATATGGCGTGTACGGCCGACATAGGCGCCGGGGACGACGCTGCGCAACCGGTAGCGCCCTTCCGCATCGGAGAACTGGTGACCGCGCAGGCGAAAGCCGGAATTGTCGTAGCGGCCCTTGTCGTCGGCCTGCCAGAAATCCAGCAAGGCGCCGGCGACCGGTTTGCAGGCGCGGGTAAGAACGAAGCCGACCAGTTCGATCGGCTGTCCCGCCATGCCTTCTTCGAGCAGTTCGATCCGCTCAGGCGACGACGGCTTGAAAAATGGCCCTTCGGTTTGCGGCAATGTTGCCGCCTCGCCATCGTGGCATTCCGGCGTGGGTGCAAGCGGGGCCTGAGCCATGCTGCCATCGATCATGAGCAGCGAACCGGCTGCGAAGACTCCCGCTCCAAGTACAACGCGTCGCGTCGGGGTGTCGATCATGGGGCACTCCCCTTCTGTCGTCACCGTCATCATGTAGGGCGACGGCGGCGGAAATTGAGTCCGCGCCCATCACAATTCCGTTTCGTGCCCGCGCGGCCGAACCCGTCAGCCCATCGCTTCCAGCTCGTCGATCATGCCTGCGATGACCGAAAGCCCACCGTCCCAGAATTTGGGATCCTTGGCATCCAGGCCAAACGGCTTGAGCAGTTCAGAATAATGCTTGGTGCCGCCGGCTGCGAGCATGGCGAGATAGCGCTCGGCGAAACCCTCGGTGGCGTTTTCGTAGACCGCGTAAAGCGAGTTCACCAGGCAATCGCCGAACGCATAGGCGTAAACGTAGAACGGCGAATGGATGAAGTGCGGAATGTACATCCAGAAATTCTCGTAGCCCGGACGGATGTCGATGGCCGGCCCGAGGCTTTCACCCTGCACGCTGAGCCAGATCTGGCCGATGCGCTCGGCGGTCAGTTCGCCGTTCTTGCGCTCGGTGTGCAAGGCGCGCTCGAACGAATAGAACGCGATCTGCCGCACCACGGTGTTGATCATGTCCTCGACCTTGCCGGCCAGCAGCGCCTGGCGCTGTTTCGCGTTCTTGGTCTGCGACAGGAGCCGCTTGAAGGTCAGCATCTCGCCGAACACACTTGCCGTCTCCGCAAGCGTCAGCGGCGTCGGCGCCATCAGCGCGCCGTTCTTCGCGGCCAGCACCTGGTGCACGCCATGACCGAGCTCATGCGCCAGCGTCATCACGTCGCGCGGCTTGCCCTGGTAGTTCATCAAGACGTAGGGATGCGCCGAGGGCGTGGTCGGGTGCGAGAACGCACCCGGCGCCTTGCCCGGCCGCACCGGCGCATCAATCCAGCGGTCGGTGAAGAAACGTTCCGCAATCGCGGCCATCTCGGATGAAAAGCCGCGATACGCCGTCAGCACCATCTTCTGCGCTTCCGGCCAGGCGATGGTGCCGGTCGCCGCGAACGGCAGCGGCGCGTTGCGGTCCCAATGCGCGAGCTTCTTCTTTTTGAACCAGCCGGCTTTCAGATTGTAATAGCGGTGCGACAGCCGTGGATAGGCCGCGCGAACCGAGCCGACCAGGGCATCGACGACTTCGCGCTCGACGCGGTTATTGAGGTGCCGCGAATCCGCAACGTCCTGGAAACCGCGCCAGCGGTCGGAAATCTCTTTGTCCTTGGCGAGGGTGTTCGTGATCAGCGCAAAGGTCCGCTCGTTGTCCTTGAAAGTCTTGGCCAGCGCCTGTGCGGCCGCCTTGCGCTTTTCCGGCGTGCGGTCCTGCAGCAGATTGAGCGTCGGCTCGATCGCGAGCTCCTTGGCCCCGACCTTGAAGCGCAGGCCGGAGATGGTCTGGTCGAACAGCCGGTTCCAGGCGGCGTAGCCGCTCTGGGATTTTTCGTGAAACAGTTGCTCGACGCGATCTTCGAGCTGATACGGCTTATCCTTGCGCAGGTCCTCGATCCACGGCCGGTAGTGCCCGAGCTCCGGCGTCTGCATCGCATGCTCGATCACGGCATCGTCGATGCGGTTGAGTTCGAGCGCGAAGAACAAGAGATGCAGCGAGGCCGCCGTCAGCCGCTCGGAGACGTCGCCATAGAATTTGGAGATCGTGGGATCGACGCTGTCGCCGGCATGAACGAGGCCCGCATAGGAGCCGAGCCGGCCGGCGAGATCATCGATAGCCTCGTAGCGCCTGACCGCCTCTGCGAGCCAACTTCCGCCATCGTCCCCGGCGATGCCTTCCGCCAGCTTGCCCTTGTAGTCCGTCTCGAACGCAACGCAGTCCGCATCCATCTTTTGCAGATCGCGTGCGATTTCGGGGGCGTCGATGCCGGAATAGAGATCGGACAGATTCCATTCCGGTAGCTCGCCGGTCTTGGATTTGGCTGCCGTCGTCTTGCGGGCGGCGGTTGCCTTGCTCATTGCGGATTTGCGGGACGTCTTGTGGGCTCGGGATGTCGCAGATTTTGCGCTCATGAAACCTTCAAAAATTGGCTTGGTGATCAGGGCAATTGACGTACGGTCAGGCGAAAGCCGCGAGCTGCGGCGCAAACTGGACAAGCAGCTCTTCGGTCTCGGTGAGCACCGGCTCCAACCTTTCCTCGAGCGCGCTGCGAATCGCACACCATAAGGCTATCGCGCGGACCAATAGCCGGGACGTCGACGGCACCGCAGCCCTCGCATGCAGGGCGACAAGATCGAGATTCCGATGTTCGAACAGCAGCCGACCGCATCCATCTTCAAGGATGTATCGCCCCGCGATCCGGGACACGCACAGCTCGCAGGCCTGATCCGGACCAACGCCCAGCAGATAGAACTGGGCATCGCCTTTTTCCGTCATGCCGGTTTCCCACTCGCGGCCGGTCGCGGGCGCAAGCGCTCCGCTCAACGCCGCGACAATGGTGCCAAGCTCCCTTTCGCTCCACGCGCCGGTGTCCTGTTTGCGCTCGAACGCAACCACGCTCATTTGCTTTCCGCTCCGAACAGCAGCCGGTGCAATTCCGGCTCGTAGTATAATAACAGATGCCTAGCGAATGCGGAGCGTTCAAGACCCAACTCGCTGGCCCATGCGCCCATAATTTCGGTTGGAACGCGGCTGAACCCGTTCTCGACCTGTGAAATGAACGTGTAATATTTCAGGCCAAGCCGCGCGGCGAGATCTGCCTGCGACAGCCCGGCATCCGCCCGGCGCTGCTTGAGCCAATCCCCGGCCAGTTTCCGCATTTGCTTGGCTTCCGGCGCGGCCTTGCCCGCAAGCCGTTCAGCGAAAACGTCTTGATGTTTCACTCGTTTCATGATTACTAAACTAGCCAAACTGAATAACGGGACCGGTGAGGTTCCCTACCACAATCTTAGTTCGCGAATAAGATTCCGATGGCCTTCTTGGACCGCAGTCAGATTGTCCGAACGAGCGACCGAGCGCCTTTGGCGCGCGTCAAGGAGTTGTTTGCCGGCATTCTTATCGTGGCGCTGATCGCGACCGTCGGAATTCGAAACGTGGTGCCCGCGGATGCACTGGCGCCGGCTATCGTAACCCTGCTGTTTGCGGTGGCTGCTGTAACGGCTGGCTTTGCGCTGCTCTCCCGGCGCGATCGATTCCGCACAATGTGGTTCGACCTCGCTGGATGCCTGACGTTCATCGGCGTCGTCCTATCCGTCCTGATCGAGCCGGATCAAATGATCAGGCTTTTCACCCTGTCGCATCAACCTGAGTAACGGAAGCAGTTTTTCCGCAGTCTGACTGCGTCGTTTTTGTCTACGCGTCCAAGCCCGGGCCCCTCTGGCAGTTCAAGCGAACTGCGATGTCGGATTGGACCATTTCACGGAGTGGCCCGCATGCTGGAACTAATCTCCTCAGAACACCTCACAGCGTTTTTCCAGGTCGTGATGATCGACCTGGTGCTCGCCGGCGACAATGCGATCGTCATCGGGCTTGCAGCCGCAGGACTGCCGGAGGGTCAGCGCAAAAAGGCGATTCTGATCGGCATATTGGCCGCCACGGGCCTACGCATCGGCTTCGCTTCCGTCACGGTTCAACTGCTCCAGATCATTGGTCTGCTGCTCGCCGGCGGCATTCTGCTGCTTTGGGTATGCTGGAAGATGTGGCGCGAGCTTCGTACATCGCATCATCATGAGCCGAAATTGCAGGATCTATCGGCCGCAAGGACGATCGATGAGTCAGCCACTGCGGGTCCTCAGAAGACGCTTGGCCAGGCCATCTGGCAGATCACGCTCGCCGACGTCTCAATGTCGCTCGATAACGTGCTCGCCGTCGCGGGCGCAGCGCGCGAGCATCCGATGATTCTGATTTTCGGCTTGGCGCTCTCCATAGCGCTGATGGGGTTCGCCGCCAACTTCATCGCGCGCCTGCTGGAGAAGCAGCGCTGGATCGCCTATGTCGGCCTCGCCATCATACTCTATGTGGCTCTCGACATGTGTTATCGCGGCGCGCTCGAAGTGTGGCCGCACCTCAACGTCTAGCCCCTCCATAACGACGCCATTCTCAACGTTTAACGGAGCGTTAATCGGCATCGGCGAAAGTGCCCCGATTCGGTACAATTCAGTAGCGTGCGGGGAAGAGCCATGGCTGCCACCATCTTGATTGCCGACGACGACGCCGTGCAGCGCCGTTTGGTTGAAAACATGGTGCAGAAGTGCGGCTATGAGCCCCTTGTCGTCGACAGCGGCGATGCGGCCGTGGCCTTGCTGACCGCGCCCGACGCGCAGGCGATCGACGCAGTGGTTCTCGACCTCGTGATGCCCGGCCTCGACGGGCTCGGCGTGCTCGCAAAAATGCGTGAAGCAGGCCTGAACATCCCCGTCATCGTGCAGACCGCGCATGGCGGCATCGACAATGTGGTTTCGGCGATGCGCGCCGGCGCGCAGGATTTCGTGGTCAAGCCGGTCGGCTTCGAGCGGCTGCAGGTGTCGCTGCGCAATGCGCTCAACACGAGCGCGCTCAAGGGCGAACTGCAGCGCATCCGACACAGCCGCGAAGGCCGGTTGACCTTTGCCGATATCATCACCCGCAGCGAAACCATGGCAGCCGTGCTGCGCACCGCGCAGAAGGCGGCAGCTTCCAGCATTCCGGTGCTGATCGAGGGCGAGTCCGGTGTCGGCAAGGAATTGTTCGCCCGCGCCATTCACGGTTCCGGCGAACGCAAGGCAAAACCCTTCGTCGCGGTCAATTGCGGCGCCATTCCCGACAATCTCGTGGAATCGATCCTGTTCGGCCACGAGAAGGGCGCCTTCACCGGCGCTACCGAACGCCACATGGGTAAGTTCGTCGAAGCCTCCGGCGGCACGCTGTTCCTCGACGAGGTCGGCGAGTTGCCGCTGGCTGCGCAAGTGAAACTGCTGCGCGCGCTGCAGGAAGGCACCGTCGAGGCGGTCGGCGGCCGCAAGCCGGTGAAGGTCGACGTCCGCATCATTTCCGCGACCAACCGCAAGCTGCTCGAGCTCGTGAAGAGCGGCGCGTTCCGCGAGGACCTGTTCTACCGGCTGCACGTGCTGCCGCTGACCATCCCTCCCCTGCGGATGCGGCGCGAAGACATCCCGCATCTGCTACGGCATTTCCTGGCGCGCTTTGCCGCCGAGGAAAACCGCACCATCACCGGCATCAGCGGCGAGGCCGTGGCCCATCTCGCGCAGCTCGATTGGCCCGGCAACATCCGCCAGCTTGAAAACACGGTGTACCGCGCCGTCGTCATGAGCGAGAGCGATCAGCTTGGCCTCTCCGATTTCCCGCAGACTGTCGGTCATGCCGTACCGGACGGCCAGTTGGCGCACAGCGAGCCATTGGTCGTCGCGCCGTCGACGGCGCCTGCAATGGTGTCGGGTAGCGAAATACCAATTGCGCCGCTCGCCACTGCCGGCAGCCTTTCGATGCTGACTGCCACCGGCGAGGTACGGCCACTCGAAGGCATGGAGAACGAGATCATCCGTTTTGCGATCTCGCATTATCGCGGCCAGATGTCGGAAGTCGCGCGCCGGCTCAAGATCGGCCGTTCCACGCTCTACCGCAAACTCGATGAAGCGGCGGCCAGCGACCCGGCCGAAGGCGGCGCGCAGGACGCTAACTGAGATGCAAACTGAGCGAGCGATCACCTCGCGCGATTATGGCGCCCGCATGGCAAAGATCGTGGCAAACCAACGACATCGACCGTTCGGAAGCTTTTGAACCGTGGCTTGGCGGTGACAGACAAAACGTGGGGGGCGTGGCAAAAATGCGCGATCCGAGTGCAAACGGGTAGTTTGAGGTCAGTTTGTCGTGAGTTGTCCCGCATGGCGCTGGCTGCATGAAAGGGGCACATGTATCGTCTGCGTTTGAATCGTGGCGTGCAGGCGTACGACTGAGAAACCGATCGAGGCCGGCGCTTTCCCGCGCAAGCTATGAACGATACCAGCGACTGTTCCATGCCGGGGCAGTTTCGCCCAAGGGGGTGTGACGATGCGTGACTGTTCGAATCGTGCAGGATTTGACCGCGTGCTGATGGCCGTCGCGGCAACCTTCCTCACGGTATCAGCGACCTCAGCACTGGCGGCTCCGTCGGATACGCCGCGCGCCAGTGCTGCCGAACTCGCGATCGACGCAGCAGTCCCCCGTCCCGAACCGGCGAATGTCCCGCCCCCGACCATCGGCGATTTCAAGATGGACTCGACCGGCGCGGTGCCCGATGCGGCCAAAGCCACAGAGAAGCCGGCCGAAACGGGGACGGCCCCGAAGGCGGCTGAACCCAAGACGGATATCAAGCCGGATATCAAGCCGGCGGAGAACGTCACCGCGCCCGCGGCCAAGCCAAGCGACGCCGCCACAACCACGCCTCCGGCTGCGACAGCCACTGCACCGGCCGCCGAACCTGCCCAAGAGCCGGTGAAGATCAGCACCGTCGCACCGGCCGACCAGCCGGTCGCCGACAGACTTCGCGACATGCTCGGAGCCAAATCGCTGCGCTATTTCGACCGCAAGAATGAGCGCGCTGCCGTCGAGAAGTTCTACTCGGCTCGGGACTATGCGCCGCAATGGACGCAGGCCGGCAAATTGACCGACAGCGCCAACGGCGTGATCGCCCGCCTGAAGGACGCCGCCACCGAGGGCCTCAATCCGGCCGACTATCCGGTACCCGATTTTGCCGTCGCCACTTCGCCGGACCAGCTCGCCGAGGCCGAGCTGAAACTGACCGCGAGCATGCTCGACTATGCGCGACAGGCCCAGAGCGGCCGGATGCACTGGTCGCAGGTCGCTGCCGATATCTTGTACCCCGAGCACCCGACCGATCCGGCCGAAGTGCTCGCCAACATCTCGACCGCCAATGATGCTTCCGCCGCGCTCGAGGGCTACAACCCGCCGCACAAGTTCTACAAGGACCTGAAGGGCAAGCTCGCCGAGCTGCGCGGCCAGGGCGACGGACCGATGATCCACATCGCGGAGGGTCCGGCGCTGGCGTACAAGGCCGCCACCAAGAAGCAGGGTGAGGTAGCACCGCAAGATCCGCGCGTGCCGCAACTGCGCGCCAAGCTCGGCATCACCGAGAATCCCGACGGCACGAATTACGACGCCAAGGTTGCCGCCGCCGTGCGCAAATTCCAGGGAAGCGTCGATCTCAAGCCGACCGGTGTGCTCGACGACCGCACGGTGAAGGCGATCAACAGCCCCAAGCGCGACCGGCAGATCGACGTAGTCCTCGTCAACATGGAACGCCTGCGCTGGCTGCCGCGCCAGCTTGGCGCGGCCTCGCTCGGCAACGCCTACGTCATTCTCAACGTGCCCGACTTCACGCTGAAGGTGATGCAGAACGGCGCACCGGTCTGGACCACGCGCGTGGTGACCGGAAAGCCGGGCAAGCACGCCACGCCGATGCTGACGGAGACGATGAAGTTCATCACCGTCAACCCGACCTGGAACGTGCCGCCGTCGATCATCTACAACGAGTATCTGCCTGCCCTGCAGCAGGATCCGACCGTGCTGGATCGCATGGGTCTGAGGCTCGAGCGCCGTCGCGACGGCAGCATCCACATTTCCCAGCCGCCTGGCGAGGCCAACGCGCTCGGGCGTATCCGCTTCAACTTCCCGAACAAGTTCCTGGTCTATCAGCACGACACCCCGGACAAGCATCTGTTCGCCAAGGAAGAACGCGCCTTCAGCCATGGCTGCATGCGGGTGCAGAATCCGGATCAATACGCCTCGACCCTGCTCAATATCGTGATGCCGAACGAGCACTATACGCCGGAGCGGATTCGCAGCATGTACGGCCGCAGCGAGATCGACCTGAAATTCCCGACACCCATTCCGGTCAACATCACCTACCAGACCGCGTTCGTGGATGATGCCGGCAAGCTGCAGATCCGCAAGGATATCTACGGCCGCGACGCCGCGATGATCGCCCTGCTCAAGAACAGCCGCAGCAAGGATTTGGAGGCCATGGTCGCCCATGCGCAGCCGAGCTACACGCGACCTTCCGGCTCGAGCTTGCCGGCCGGTGTCAACTTCGCCAGCGACAATACCTTTTCCTCCGGCCCGTCGTTCTTCGAGCGCCTGTTCGGCGGTCCGTCGCCCATGACGCCGCCGGCCCCGGTTGGCCGCCGGCCGCAACCGCGGTTCACCCGGTAATCCGGAGGACTACTGCCCGCGGGCAGAATTTCCCAACAAAATCAACAATCTCTCCTCACCGGAGAGATTGTTTACGTTAACCACTATCCACCCGGATTCGACACCGGGCGCTTTTTCGCCACAGTCCGCGCGTTAGGTTAAGGCTTGCTTGGGGGCAGGATGGTAAACCTCGGTTAACCCTCCTGCTTTAAGAAAGCGTTCATCGTCTTTTGCCGGGGGTCTGCAAAAGAACACCGTGAACGCTCGTCGACTGGGTGGGCTCATACGTGCTGGCTGGTTTCGCGCGCCAATTCAATCCGCTTGCTCTGCCAAAGGCCGGATATCGGATCGGCTTGACGTCGCTTTTGCTGCTGGCCGGCGCAGGCACGGTGCATGATGCGACGGCGCTGAACGAAACCCGCACCCTCTCGTTCCATCACACCCATTCCGGCGAAGACCTCACCGTCACCTTCAAGCGCAACGGCCGCTACGATGATGAGGCGCTGAAGAAGCTCAATCACTTCCTTCGCGACTGGCGCAGCCAGGACTCCACCACGATGGATCGGCATCTGTTCGATATCATCTGGGAAGTCTACCGCGACGTCGACGGCAAGAAGCCGATCCAGGTCATCTCCGCCTATCGCTCCCCCGCCACCAACTCCATGCTCCGCCGCCGCTCCTCGGGCGTGGCGCGTTTCAGCCAGCACATGCTCGGCCACGCCATGGACTTCTACATCCCGGACGTGCCGCTGGAGCAGATCCGCGCCGCCGGGCTTCGCTTGCAGCGTGGCGGCGTCGGCTTCTACCCGACCTCCGGATCGCCTTTCGTCCATCTCGATACCGGCAGCGTTCGTCACTGGCCGCGCATGACCCACGATCAGCTCGCCAGGATATTCCCGGACGGACGCACGGTGCACCTGCCGTCCAATGGCGGTCCGATGAAGGGCTATGAACTGGCCCGCGCCGACATCGAACGCCGCGGCAATGGCAACGACGCCGCGACCATCAAGATGCCGAACCTGTTCGCGGCGCTGTTCAGGGGCGGCAAATCGACTGAAGAAGATGACGAGGGCGGCAGCGCTCCCGTCAAGAGCGAGAAGCCTGCGCCGGCCAGTGTGGCTGCTGTGAAATCCGCCGAGCCGGTCCCGACCCCGCGCGCAAAGCCGGTCGGTGCGACGATCCAGCTCGCCGCGGCCGACGCCCAGATCGTGTCGGCGCCCAAAGCCAGAGCCGAATCCAAGCCTGAGACGAAACAGGTTGCGCAGGCTTCCGCCGACAAGGCCGAGCCGAGGCCGCAAACGCCGGCCGATATCATCAATTCCCGCGGCTTCTGGGACGACGTACCGAGCACGGCAAATCAGGCCACTCCCGCGCAAATCGCGGCCCTGCGCGCCCGCCAGGCGCTCGCCGCTGCCACCGATCCGCAGCCGACCGCCAGCGTCAGCCACGCGTTCAACAAGGCGATGGCCTATGCGCCGGCGGCATCTTCGCCGGTCGACCGCGCCAACATCGTCGCGGCCTCCACGGCGATCCCGCGCCCCGTTCGCCCGGCGCGCATTGCCGATGCTGCATCAACCGAAATCAACACGGTGGTCGCCAAGGGCACCCAGGGGCAGGACAGCGTGGTCGCCACCTCGACCCGCCTCGCCGCCGCGCAGGGCAACAATATCTGGATGCGCGTGGTGATGCTGGCGCCGAGCGCCAGCAGTGCGATGTCGACGACCGTGCTCGGCGATACCGAGATGACCCAGATGCGCGCTCACTTCGTCAAGCCGCAGGCCGCGGTCTCAATGACTTTCTCGGAAGATCCGATGATGGGCATGACCTGCGACCGCTTCACGGGATCGGCAACCGCGCAACTGCCGACGCAGTCGTTCGTGCTGCGTACCGCCGCGCTGCGCTAGGCACACCGTCTCTCCACACACTAGCCGTCGTCCTCGCGAACGCGAGGACCCATAACCACAAAATGTGCGCGTCAGAGCCGGCTGTAGCCCCAGCTTTGCTCAACATCATCATTTGTGGTTATGGGCCCCGGCTCGCGCTCACTTCGTTCGCTTGGCCGAGACGACGGAAACTCAGAGCATCCCGAGCGCCTGCATGTAGGTTTCCAAAATGGTTTCCTGCTCGGCGCGCTCGTTGGCGTCCTGCTTGCGCATCCGCACGATGGTGCGCAGTGCCTTGGTGTCGAAACCGTTGCCTTTGGCTTCGGCATAGACGTCACGGATATCGTCGGAGATCGTCTTCTTCTCTTCTTCCAGACGCTCGATGCGCTCGATGATGGCCTTGAGCTGGTCTTTGGCGAATCTTGTCGCGGGCTCGTCCTGGACGGCGGCGGCGGAGGTGGCCATCGGGTACTCCTGAGTGGAACTGATGGTGATGCTCGAAAGATCAAGCGCCGCACGCGTTACCGCACGGCGCTTTTGCGCAGATGACCCTCAAGATCGGGGGGCCTCGCGTCAAGGCAGCATCGCGCTCATCCACAGCGCGCCCACAGGAGATAGGGCACGCTCTCTCCTCGTCATGGCCGGGCTTGACCCGGCCATCCACGTCTTGCCGAGATGCTGTCAAGACGTGGATGCCGGGGAGCGCAGACAAGTTTACCCGGTCTGCGCGAAACAGACCGCTATGCCCGGGCATGACGGAGAACTTGGTGGCAGATCCCACCAGAGAATAAAAACGGATCAATGCCCGGGATGAACCTTCTTCATCGCCTCGAGCTGCTCGGGCGTGGCCGCGCCCTGATATTTCGCCTTCCACTCCTCATAGGGCATGCCGTAGACCGCCTCGCGGCTCTCGTCCTTGCTGACGGCGACCCCCTTGGCGTCGGCCTCTTCCTTCATCCAGTTGGACAGGCAGTTACGGCAGAAGCCCGCCAGATTCATCAGATCGATGTTCTGGACGTCGGTGCGGGCACGCAGGTGGCCGACCAGGCGCCGGAAAACGGCGGCTTCCAGTTCTGTTCTTGTTTTGTCGTCGATCGTCATGGTCTTGGATCCCGCGTTACATGTGCCGAGCATATTAGGTGGGAATTGTCACAGATTCTGCCACATCTGCGCGCAAATTTGGCAACCTCACAGGGTGTCCCGGTTTCCCATAGCGCGGGAAAGGCGTTCCACGGCCGTTGACAGGCCCCGCCGGGTCACGCGAAATCGTAAATGATTTGATATAGCTTCGCTGCATGATCGGAAAATATTCGCGCTGCTTGTCTCCCCTCCCCGCTCGCGTGACCGCCGCCGGCCTTGCGCCGGTGCTTGCACTGGCGGTTGCGTGTCTGTGGAGCAGTCCAGCGGCGGCCGATTTCCGGCTCTGCAACAACACTTCCAGCCGGGTCGGCATTGCGCTGGGCTACAAGGATGCCGAGGGCTGGACCACCGAGGGCTGGTGGAACGTGTCGTCACGCAGTTGCGAGACATTGCTGCGCGGAACTCTTGTTGCGCGCTACTATTACATCTACGCGCTCGACTATGACCGCGGCGGCGAATGGTCGGGGCAGGCCTTCATGTGTTCGCGTGATAAGGAATTCACCATCAAGGGTACCGAGAACTGCCTGGCGCGCGGCTACGACCGCACCGGGTTCTTCGAGGTCGACACAGGCGAACAGCGAGCGTGGACCGTGCAACTGACAGAAGCCAACGAGCAGCCCGCGCAGCGCGTGCCGGGCATTCCAGGCACAATGGGACCGGGCGGCCCGGGCGGGGTTCCCGGCCTGTCCAATCCGCCGGGCGGACCGGGTCTGCCGCCAGCCCCGGCGCCCAAGCCATGAGACGGCTTCGTCGAATCAAGATTCTCGCAACTCTCGGCCCGGCATCGTCAGACAGCGCGATGATCCGGAAGCTGTTCGAGGCGGGTGCGGACGTGTTCCGCATCAATATGAGCCACACGCCGCACGACAAGATGCGCGAGCTGGTCAATACCATCCGCAATGTCGAGAGCAGCTACGGCCGTCCGATCGGCATCCTCGTCGATTTGCAGGGACCGAAGCTGCGGCTCGGCGCGTTCGCCGAAGGTTCGACCCAGCTCAAGAACGGCCAGAGCTTTGTGCTCGATTCCGACAAAGCGCCGGGCGACAACAACCGCGTGCAGTTGCCGCATCCGGAAATCCTCGCAGCACTTCGGCCGGGCCATGCGCTGCTGCTCGACGACGGCAAGGTGCGCCTGATCGCCGAGGAGACCTCGTCCGAACGCGCGGTAACGCGCGTGGTGATCGGCGGCAAGATGTCGGACCGCAAGGGCGTCAGCCTGCCCGATACCGACTTGCCGGTGTCGGCGATGACGCCGAAGGATCGCGCCGATCTCGAAGCAGCCCTGGTGACCGGAGTCGACTGGATTGCGCTCTCCTTCGTGCAGCGCGCCGAGGACGTCCATGAAGCCAAGCGGATGATCCGCGGCCGCGCCGCTGTCATGGCCAAGATCGAAAAGCCGCAGGCGATCGACCGGCTCGCCGAGATCATCGATGCTTCCGACGCGCTGATGGTGGCGCGCGGCGACCTCGGCGTCGAACTGCCGCTGGAGCGGGTGCCGAGCCTGCAGAAGCAGATGACGCGAATGGCGCGCCGCGCCGGCAAGCCGGTGGTGATTGCGACGCAGATGCTGGAATCGATGATCCAGGCGCCGGTGCCGACGCGCGCCGAAGTCTCCGACGTTGCGACCGCCGTCTATGAAGGCGCCGACGCCATCATGCTGTCGGCGGAGTCCGCGGCCGGCAAATTCCCGGTCGAAGCGGTCTCGACCATGAACCGGATCGGCGAAGAGGTGGAGCGCGATCCGACCTATCGCTCGGTGCTGTCGGCGCAGCGGGCCGAACCGGAGAATACGGTCGGCGACGCCATCGCGGACGCCGCGCGGCAGATCGCCGAGACGCTGGAATTATCCGCGATCATCTGCTGGACCTCGTCGGGCTCCACGGCGATCCGGGTAGCCCGCGAGCGGCCGAAGCTGCCGGTGGTGGCGATCACGCCGAACCTTGCGACCGGCCGCAAATTGTCGGTCGTCTGGGGCGTGCATTGCGTGGTGGCGGAAGATGCGCACGACCAGGACGACATGGTCGATCGCGCCGGCTCGATCGCGTTTCGCGACGGCTTCGCCAACGCAGGCCAGCGCGTGATCATCGTCGCCGGCGTGCCGCTTCGCATCCCCGGCACCACCAACATGGTGCGCATCGCCACTGTCGGTGGGGAAGGCAAGCCCGATAGTTGACGGCGCCAATTACTGCAGCGTCGCGTCCAGCGTGATCTTTGTGTTCAGCAGTTTCGACACCGGACATCCGGTCTTCGCTTTGCCGGCCAGTTCCTCGAATGTCGCCTTGTCAGCGCCGGGGACTTTGGCATTCAGCATCAGATGAATCGAGGTGATGGCAAAACCATCGCCCTGCTTTTCAAGCGTGACGTCGGCCTTGGTCTCCATGTGCTCGGCGGTGAGCTTGGCTTCGCCCAAAATCAGCGACAGCGCCATGGTGAAGCAGGCGGCATGCGCCGCGCCGATCAGCTCTTCCGGATTGGAGCCGGCTTTGCCCTCGAAGCGGCTGGAAAAGCCGTAGGGATAATCATTCAGCGCGCCGCTTTGGGTCGAGATCGCGCCCTTGCCGTCCTTGATGCCGCCCTGCCATTTGGCGGACCCTGATGTCGTCGTCATCGCATGCTCCTGATCGCGGGTTGGATCGTCGATAAGCCGCAGCGTGGCAAATGGTTGCGACAAAGACGTGTCGCAAAGGGAGGGAAGTTTCTAGGCCCCGACCAGCGCCTTTGCCGGCAGCACGGCCTGCACCACGAGGCCGCGGGCACGGGCATCCATGACGCCGACGGCGCGCAGCGCCAATAGTGTGACCGTCTGCACGGCATCGCGCAGCTTCGCCGGATCATCCAGATTCTCCGGCGCCAACGGGCCGACCAGCGATTCATGCAGCGCGCCGAGCAGCGCGGTGGCGGCGAGCGCGGTATCCTGCGCCGGCAGATGGCCGGCACGCACCGCGGCCTCAATTCTGGCAGCGATCTCGCCCGAGATTTCGCGGCGGCTGGCAAGGCGCGACACCGAGACGTCGACATCGACAGGTTCGGCCAGAATGCCCCAGGCGAGCTTGCGTTGCGACAGCACATGAACGGCAACCGTGGTGACGGCGGCGGCGAGCGCCGAGGACGGTCCCGGCGCCGCATCCGCCGCGCGGCGGATCGCGGCCAGTTCGTCCCGCGACACCTCGGCGATCAGTTCGGAAATCAGTTCGGCCTTGGAGGGGAAGTAACGATAGACGGTGCCGGCCGCGACATTGGCGCGGACCGCGACCGGGGCGATCTGCACCGCCGCCATGCCGCCTTCGGCCGCAGCATCCCGCGCCGCCGCCAGGATGGCGCTACGCCGCGCCGCCAGCCGCTTTACGACCTGATGGGTTCGCCGATAGACCATGGCGCGTTTTCCGTCCCCGGCGCGCCCTCGAGCCCCGGGGAGCCTGCCGGAACGCGCACACCTTCAATGTCTTGAGCGATAGGAGAGCTCATCGCTTTGAAGAAGTGAACAACTATTCACGGCTGATGACAAGACGGTTTTGCGACACTGATGACGAAGCCGCTACCGATGCACTTGCCAGCGACACCGCACCCTTGACGGCTGCTGCATACGGGCGGCGTTCATCAGATGGCGAGCGGTAATTTCACGCCAGGGCGCATAATACCGCGACTATCAACTTCCACCGTTCACGCGCTTGCCGAGACGAGTTTTGGCACCGGCTCATGCCGCCACCAGGGACCGGCGCGGCGCAGGACCAGACCGCCCACGATCAGCGTGGCGCCGAGACCCGTCGGCGTGCCCGTAAGCATGTAGCAAACGATGAGGGCGACGACGATGCCGAGCGCCGGAAGCTCGTAAGAACGAAAGCCGGTCTGCAGTCCGATGCGGACCAGGAAGCCTATCGGGATCGCCAGCACCATCATGTCGTACATAAAGAGATAGGGCGTGGTCAGCAGCGCACCGGCGGCGAGGCTAGCGGCCTTCAACGTATAGGGTACGCGGCTTCGCCACATCAGCGCGAGCACCACGGCAACGGAGGCGGTGAGGACCCACTGGAATGCCCAACCGAGCGGCTCGCTGCCGCCGAGGTAACGTACCAGCGAGAAGATGCTCTGCATCTTCCACCATGGGGCCTGGCCTTCGGTCAGGAACGCCTGCGAGAATCTCGGCATCCAGTGGAAGAAGGCCAGCCAGCTCTCGATGCCGAAGGCGAGCCAGGAAGCGGTGGCCAGCACGACCGCCGTTACGCCGGCGCTGATGAATACGCGCCAATGCCCGGCTGCGATCAGCACGATCGGAAACAGCAGCCCGTATTGCGGCTTGTACGTCAAAAGCCCGAGACAGATGCCCGCCAGTACCGGCCGTATCGGAATCAGATAGAGCGTGCCGCCGATCAGCGCCGCGGTCAGGAAGCCGTTCTGCCCCACCAGCGCATTGATGAACGCCATCGGAATGGCGAGCGCGAGCAGATAGCCGAAGTTGCGGCCGACGATCGCGCGCATCGCGACAAGAAAGGGCAGGAAGCTGACTACGACCCAGCCGATAAATGCGACCTGATAAGGAAGCTGCGCCAGCAAGGATGCGACGAACAGGAATGGCGGCGGATAGTGCCAGGCAAAATAGCCGACAAAACCCTGGCCAAGTTTTGCGACCTCGACCTGCTTCTGGATGTCCCAGTCATAGGCCTGAGCCGGGACACCATCGAGCACCAGGCGGCCGGCCGCCCAGACGTTGATGAAGTCGGTCGGGATGCCGAGGCCGTCAGCATTGTAAACCCACCAGTGTGAGAAATACGCCGACAGGCAAAGGGTCACGTTCGCAACCGCCAGCACAAGGCACGCCTTCACGAGCCACGCCGGAATCGGGGCTGGTTCGCGTGCGGTCTCGAGGGTGGAAAGAGAGGCGGTCATGTGCAGTCCTTGCCTGGGCGCGCCCTGTCCGAAAGCGCGCACCCCTTAAAGCAATAGGCCGGACTGAATTGAGGAAATCTTAAGTTCTAGCGCCGTACCGGCGGTTTTTCCGGTCGTCCCTGCGAACGCACGGACCCATAACCACCGATGCCGATTGTGGACAGTAGGCGTCTTCCGTCGTGCCTTATCAATAAATCACGCGGTATAGGTCCCCGCGTTCGCGGGGACGACTTGTTGGGAGAGCATGGCCTCCCTACTCCCAGCTCAGCGCACCGCCGTTCTGATACTCGATCACCCGTGTCTCGAAGAAATTCTTCTCCTTCTTCAGGTCCATCGCTTCCGACATCCAGGGAAACGGATTCTCGGTCTCGTCGAACACCCGCTGCAGCCCAAGCTGCGCGCAGCGGCGGTTGGCGATGAAGTGCATGTAGCTCTCGCACAGCGCCGCATTCAGCCCGAGAAACCCGCGCGGCATGGTGTCTCGCCCGTAGGCCGCTTCCAGTTCGGCCGCCTCGCGCACCATGGCGCGGACTTCGTCCTGAAACGCCTTCGTCCACAGATGCGGATTCTCGATCTTGATCTGGTTGATGACGTCGATACCGAAATTCAGGTGAATGGACTCATCGCGCAGGATGTACTGGTACTGCTCGGCAATGCCGACCATCTTGTTGCGCCGGCCGAGCGAGAGGATCTGCGCGAAGCCCGTATAGAACCACATACCCTCGAAGATGACGTAGAAGGCGACGAGATCGCGCAGGAACGCCTGGTCGGCCTCCGGCGTCCCGGTCTTAAAATCGGGATCGTCGAGATGCTGCGTGTGCTTCAGCGCCCAGGCTGCCTTGTCAGTGATCGACGGTACCTCGCGGTACATGTTGAACAGCTCGCCCTCGTCGAGCCCCAGGCTCTCGACGATGTACTGAAAGGTATGGGTGTGCACGGCTTCCTCGAAGGACTGCCGCAGCAGATATTGCCGGCACTCCGGATTGGTCAGATGGCGGTAGATCGCCAGCACGATGTTGTTGGCGACCAGGCTTTCGGACGCCGCGAAGAAGCCGAGGTTGCGCTTGATGGCGCGGCGCTCGTCTTCCGTCAGCCCGTCACGCGATTTCCATAGCGCGATGTCGGCCTGCATCGACACTTCTGTCGGCATCCAGTGATTGTTGCAGCCGGCGAGATATTTCTCCCAGGCCCATTTGTATTTCAGCGGGAGCAATTGATTGACGTCGGCGCGGCAGTTGATCATCCGCTTGTCGTCGACGGACACGCGTCCGCCACGACGATCGATCGTGCCAAGGCCGGTCTGTTCGGCCACGGCAACGGGGTGCGTTACGAGAGGCGGCGTCTGACGCGCGGGCGCAGATGGTTCTGACCAGTCGAGCATTGTCGTTTCCTTTTGTTCTTGCTGCTTACTGGCAGGCTTCGCATTCGGGATTGTCGATCGAGCACGCCACCGCACCGGTTAAATCCGGCGCGGTGGCGGCCGGCGCGACGATGATCGGGGCTGGAGCCATCATCGTCACGGACGCGACGCTGTTGAGCTTGCCGTCGGTCCCCCGGAGCGTGGACTTTTCGACATGCGTCGCACTGCGCGAGCGCAGGTAATAGGTCGTCTTCAATCCGCGCGCCCACGCCAGCCGATACAGCGCGTCGAGCTTCTTGCCGCTAGGGTTGGCGATATAGAGGTTGAGTGATTGCGACTGGTCGATCCATTTCTGCCGCCGCGACGCCGCTTCGATCAACCAAGCGCTGTCGATCTCGAAGGCGGTCGCATAGAGCGCCTTGAGGTCATCGGGAATCCGATCGATGGCCCCGAGGCTGCCGTCGAAGTATTTGAGGTCGTTGACCATCACCTCGTCCCACAGCCCGCGCGCCTTGAGGTCACGAACGAGAAATTCGTTCACCACGGTGAAGTCGCCGGACATGTTGGATTTGACGTAGAGGTTCTGGTAGGCGGGCTCGATCGACTGCGCGACGCCGCAGATGTTGGAAATCGTCGCGGTCGGCGCGATCGCCATCACGTTCGAATTGCGCATGCCGATCGATCTAACGCGGTCGCGCAAGGTATCCCAGTCGAGCGTCATGCCGCGGTCCATCGCGAGACCGCCGCGCGCTTCCGCCAGCAGTTCGATCGAATCGATCGGCAAGATGCCGCGGCTCCACAGCGAGCCGTCAAACGACGGATAACGCCCGCGCTCGGCAGCCAGATCGACGGAAGCCGAGATGGCGTAGTAGGAAATCATCTCCATGCTGGTATCGGCGAACGTCACCGCCGCATCGGAAGCCATCGCGATCCGCATCGCCTGCAGCGCATCCTGGAATCCCATCAGCCCGAGACCGACCGGGCGGTGCCGCAGGTTCGAACGGCGCGCTTCGGGAATGGTGTAGAAATTGATGTCGATGACGTTGTCGAGCATGCGCATTGCCGTCGTCACACTGCGTTGCAGCCGCGTCTCGTCCAGCCGGCCTTGGCGCACATGGTGGAGCAGGTTGATCGAGCCGAGATTGCAGACGGCGGTTTCCTCGTCGGAGGTATTGAGCGTGATTTCCGTGCAGAGATTCGAGGAATGAATCACGCCGGCATGGCGCTGCGGCGAGCGCAGATTGCAGGGATCCTTGAACGTGATCCAGGGATGCCCGGTCTCGAACAGCATGGTCAGCATCCTGCGCCAGAGATCCGTGGCGCGGATCTGCTTGAACACGCGGATCTCACCCCGCGCCGCCTTTGCTTTGTAAGCCGCGTAACGCTCGGCGAACGCCTTGCCGTAAAGGTCATGCAGGTCGGGCGTCTCGTCCGGCGAGAACAGCGTCCATTCGCCATCGGCCTCGACGCGCTGCATGAACAGGTCCGGCACCCAGTTTGCGGTGTTCATGTCATGGGTGCGGCGGCGGTCGTCGCCGGTGTTCTTGCGCAGGTCCAAAAATTCCTCGATGTCGATGTGCCAGGTTTCGAGATAGGCGCAGACCGCGCCCTTGCGCTTGCCGCCCTGGTTGACGGCGATGGCGGTGTCGTTGGCGACTTTCAGAAACGGAACCACGCCCTGGCTTTCGCCATTGGTGCCCTTGATGTGGGCGCCGAGCCCGCGCACGCGGGTCCAGTCGTTGCCGAGGCCGCCGGAATATTTTGCCAGCAGCGCATTGTCCTTGACCGACTTGAAGATGCCGTCGAGATCGTCGGCGATGGTGGTGAGGAAGCAGGACGATAATTGCGGCCGCAGCGTGCCGGAATTGAACAGCGTCGGGGTCGAGGCCATGAAGTCGAACGACGACAGCAAATCGTAGAACTCGATCGCGCGTGTCTCACGGTCGATCTCGCGGACGGCGAGCCCCATCGCGACGCGCATGAAGAACGCCTGCGGCAGTTCGATGCGGTTGCCGTGCGCATGCAGGAAATAGCGATCGTACAGCGTCTGCAGCCCCAGGAACTGGAACGCCAGGTCGCGTTCCGGCTTCAGCGCCGCGGCAAGCTTGTTCAGGTCGAAGCGCGCCAGATCGGGATCGAGCAGTTCCGCCTTGACGCCGGCCTTGATGTAGGCCGGGAAATATTCGCCGTAGCGTGCGGCCATCTCGGCCTGCGACGCGCTGGTCGGCGTATCGTGCACGAAGGACAACACCTCGGTGCGCAGCTTGTCGAGCAAAAGCCGCGCGCTGACATAGGCGTAGTTCGGCTCCTGCTCCACCAGCGTCCGCGCGGCCATCACCGACGCCAGCGCCAGTTCGTCCTCGCTGATGCCGTCATAGAGATTGCGCTGCGTCTCGGCGAGCACCGCCATGGCGCCGACGCCCTCAAGGCCAGTGCAGGCTTCTTCGATGATCAGCGTCAGCCGCGCAATATCGAGCGGGACCTGCACGCCGCTGGCCAGCGTGACACGCAGCGAAGGCTCGCCCGACGGCTGGGTGGCCTTGGCCGCCCCCTGTCCTGCCCGCTGGCGCGTGCGTTCCTCGCGATAGAGCACATAGGCGCGCGCGACCTTGTGATGCTCGCTGCGCATCAACGCCAGTTCGACCTGGTCCTGCACGTCCTCGATATGAAAGGTGCGGCCCTCGCTCATCCGGCGCGACAGCGCGCCGACGACTTCGGCGGTCAGTAGCTCGACGATTTCATGCACGCGGCGGGAGGCGGCGGCGCCATGCCCCTCGACCGCGAGGAACGCCTTGGTCATCGCGACCGAAATCTTGCTCGCGTCGAATTTCGAAATCGTGCCGTTGCGGCGGATCACCTGCATTGGCGGCTGCGCTCCCGATGCGGCGAGCGATTCGGGGCGCAGTTGGATGAATGGAGCGGCGCTGGCTTCGCGATCGAGAGAGAGTGACATCAAGAGACCCCGTGATGGTGTTGGGGCCGGATGTCATGAGGACGCTACAGCTTTTAGCCCACGCGAAAACGCGGGGCATGAATCTGCAAGCGCCGCCGGGACACCCCGCCCGTGGACGTTTTCTTCGGTGTCGCGGCAGGTCTCCTGGCTTGCAGGTCGCCGTTGTCCCCGTGTCTTCCCAATGCGATGCCGCATCAGTGACGTAAGATTCGGGAGCAACTCACTGCTTACAGTTGCGGGGGCAGCGCCGGATTTTCGCGGCTTTCGCGCGATACACCGGCTTCCCTCTTAGCCACCATGTGTTGGGCCATGGCGGACCGTGACGGCTATATCTCGTGTTATTCGCATCCGGCTGTCAATGGGGCGAGCGGGCGATGTGCAAGAATTTCAACGACGGAACCCCGGGGCTGTGAACAACGATGACAACGCGCCGGTGATGTCGCCGAGTTGACGCGCCTGCCGCGTTGCCGATAAGTGGACCTGTCGTGGTTCTTCGGGAGACGTTCTTCCGAAGCTAAGAGGGAAGCCGGTGCGGCCGAAAAGCCAAAGCCGGAGCTGCCCCCGCAACTGTAAGCGGCGAGCCGCTGTCCAACAAAGTCACTGAGACCTCACGAGGTTTCGGGAAGGCCGGACAGCAGCATTGACCCGCGAGCCAGGAGACCTGCCTCGACAACATACACGTCCTCGGGCGGGGTGTCCCGGTGGTGCGGTTGCGATTCCGCGCGCGTTGCCGTAGCGGAATCCAGACGTGTCACTTCGGCCTTTGCCCCCAACTTTTGGGGTTAAGCCAATGTCTACTTCCACCATCTCCACTTCTTCACTTCCGGTTGCCTCCCTCGGCACGCCGCGCATCGGTCCGCGCCGCGAGCTGAAATTCGCGCTGGAGAGTTTCTGGTCGGGCGCGTCAGACGAGAAGGCGCTGATCGAGACCGGCGTCGGGCTTCGCGCCGCCAACTGGGCGCGCCAGAAAAAGTTCGGCGTCAACGTGATCCCGTCGAACGATTTCTCGTTCTACGACCAGATGCTCGACACGTCCGTGATGGTTGGTGCGATTCCGGAAATCTATCGCTGGAACGGCGGCCCGGTCCCGCTCGCGACATATTTTGCAATGGCCCGCGGCGCGCAAGGCAAGGCACATGAGGCGAGCTGCAGCCACGCCCATCACGGGCAGGACGCCGCGCACGGCGTGCCGGCGCTGGAAATGACAAAATGGTTCGACACCAATTACCACTTCATGGTGCCCGAACTGGCGAAGGATCAGCAGTTCACCCTCGCCTCGCGCAAGCCGATCGAGGAATACGAGGAAGCGAAAGCGCTGGGCTATCAGACCCGCCCCGTGCTGGTCGGCCCCGTCACGTTTCTCAAACTCGCCAAGAGCAAGGATGCCGGTTTCAATCCGCTGTCCCTGCTTGATCGCTTGCTGCCGGTCTACATCGAGGTGCTGCGCGAACTTGCCTACCGCGGCGCGGAATGGGTTCAGATCGACGAGCCGTGTCTCGTGCTCGACCTCGATATCGTCGCCCAGCAGGCGCTGCATTATGCCTATGCGGAGATCGCGAGCGCAGTGCCGCAGCTCAAGGTCATGCTGGCGACCTATTTTGGCGGGCTGGGCGCCAACCGCGATACCGCGCTGTCCCTTCCCGTTGCCGGCCTGCATCTCGACCTCGTGCGCGCGCCAGAACAGATCGACGAGCTTACCGGCTTTCCTGATGACCGCGTGCTGTCGCTCGGCCTCATCGATGGTCGTAACATCTGGCGCGCGGATTTGAGCCGGCTTCTCGACCGGCTCGAGCCCGTGATTGCCGAGCTTGGCAAGCATCGCGTGCAGATCGCCCCCTCCTGTTCGCTACTGCATGTCCCGATCGATCTGGCTCTGGAGACCGGGCTCGATCCCGAAATCAAGAGCTGGCTGGCGTTTTCGGTGCAGAAGCTCGAGGAGCTGACCGCCCTCGGAACGGCGCTTTCCGATGGCCGAGCAGCGGCCGAGGCCAGCCTGAAGGCATCGGATCAGGCGGCGACCTCCCGCAAGACTTCGCCGCGCATTCACGACGCGAAGGTGGCGGCACGCGTTGCCGGCATCGATGAGCCGATGCGCTTCCGCGCCAGCATCTTCGCTGAACGCGCCACCGTTCAGCGCGAGCGCTTCAACCTGCCGGCGTTCCCGACCACGACCATCGGCTCGTTCCCGCAAACCACTGATGTCAGGAACGCCCGATCCGCTCACGCCAGGGGCGCCCTGACGGACGAAGCCTATAAGCTCTATCTGCAGAATCAGACGGCCCGCACGGTGCGCTGGCAGGAAAATATCGGACTGGACGTGCTCGTGCATGGCGAGTTCGAGCGCAATGACATGGTGCAGTATTTCGGCGAACAGCTCGCAGGCTTCGCTTTCACCGCGCACGGCTGGGTGCAGTCCTACGGATCGCGCTACGTTCGCCCTCCGGTCTTGTTCGGCGACGTGTCGCGGCCGAAGCCGATGACGGTCGAGTGGTGGCAGTACGCCCAGTCGCTGACGAAAAAGCCGATGAAGGCGATGCTCACGGGCCCCGTCACCATCCTGAACTGGTCGTTCGTCCGCGACGACATTCCGCGCAGCGAGGCCTGCCGGCAGATCGCGCTTGCGATCCGCGACGAGGTCGCTGATCTCGAAGCGGCCGGCGCCGGCATGATCCAGATCGACGAGGCGGCGCTGCGGGAAGGCCTGCCGCTGCGCAAATCCGAATGGAAGGTTTATCTCGATTGGGCCGTCGACGCCTTCCGCCTCTGTTCGTCCGGCGTGCGCGACGAGACGCAGATCCACACTCACATGTGCTACTCGGAGTTCAACGACATCATCGGCGCGATCGGCGCAATGGACGCCGACGTGATCTCGATCGAGACCTCGCGTTCGAAGATGGAACTGCTCGATGTCTTCAGGGATTACCGATACCCGAACGAAATCGGTCCCGGAGTCTACGACATCCATTCGCCGCGCGTTCCCGAGATCGGCGAGATGACCGCCCTGCTGAAGCTGGCGCGGATGCGGCTATCCGATACCCAGATCTGGATCAATCCGGATTGCGGACTGAAAACGCGCAAATGGGAAGAGGTCCGCCCCGCGCTCGCCAACATGGTCGCCGCGGCCCGCGAATTGCGGGCATCGGCTTAGTTAGCGCGACGTGCTGCGTAGGGTGGGCAAAGGCGCGCTTCGCGCCGTGCCCACCATTTCTCCGGGATCTTCGACGTGAATGGTGGGCACGCTTCGCTTTGCCCACCCTACAGCTTTATGATCACCGCGGCAGATCGAAGGAGACCGCCATGCGCTTCTGGATTCAATGCACGAGGTTCGAGACGGGGCAGCCCATCCATATCAACATCGCGCTCGTCGGCAACATGTCGCGCGATGGCGAGCGCACCGTGCTCGCCTTTGTCGGCGGCGACGGGCAAAAGATCGAAGTGGTCGAGACGCCGGAACATATTCTGACTGTACACCTCGGGGCGCCGGCCGCGGCGCCATGACTGTTCGAACGTCAATCCCGGTCTGCGACAAGCATAAAAAAACGCGGCGTCGCCGCCGCGTTTTTTATTCAGAAGACAGCCCCGCGGCTCTTACGCCTGCGGCTGCGGCTCCAGACCCGGGTCCGGATCGGGACGCGGGCGCGGCTTGCCGGCGGGTGGCACGGCAGAGGCGCGCGGCGCGCTCGGCTCCAAGACCGACTCGCGGTTGGGCTTCTTGCCCTTCAAGAGATCGATGATCTCATCGCCGCTCAGCGTTTCGAACTCGAGCAGGCCTTTGGCCAGCATCTCGAGATCCTCGCGCTTCTCGGTGAGGATCTTGGTGGCCTCGTTGTAGCCTTCCTCGACCAGCCGCTTGATCTCCTTGTCGATCTTCTGGACGGTCGCTTCCGACGCGTTTTGTGTGCGCGACACCGACATGCCCAAAAACACTTCGTCCTGGTTTTCGCCATAGGACACTGTGCCGAGCTCTTCCGACAGACCCCAGCGCGTCACCATCATGCGCGCCAGACGCGTCGCCTGCTCGATGTCGGAAGCCGCGCCCGAGGTAACCTTCTCGCGGCCGAAGATCAGTTCTTCCGCGACGCGGCCGCCCATCATGATCGCAAGCCGCGAGGTCATCTGCTCGAGCGACATCGACAACTTGTCGCGCTCGGGGAGCTGCATCACCATGCCGAGCGCACGGCCGCGCGGGATGATCGTCGCCTTGTGGATCGGATCGGTCGCGACAACGTTGAGCCCGACGATGGCGTGGCCGCCCTCGTGATAGGCCGTCAAGAGCTTCTCTTCCTCGGTCATGACGAGCGACTTGCGCTCGGCGCCCATCATCACCTTGTCCTTGGCTTCCTCGAACTCGGCCTGGGTCACCATGCGCTTGTTGCGCCGGGCAGCCGTCAGCGCCGCCTCGTTGACGAGGTTCATCAGATCGGCGCCGGAGAAGCCCGGGGTGCCGCGCGCGATGGTCTTGAGGTTGATATCGGGCGCCAAGGGCACCTTGCGGACGTGAACCTTGAGGATCTGCTCGCGGCCAACGACGTCCGGGTTCGGCACCACGACCTGACGGTCGAAGCGGCCGGGACGCAGCAGCGCGGGATCGAGCACGTCAGGCCGGTTGGTCGCGGCGATCAGGATCACGCCTTCATTGGCTTCGAAACCGTCCATCTCAACCAGCAACTGGTTGAGGGTCTGTTCGCGCTCGTCGTTGCCGCCGCCCAAGCCGGCGCCGCGATGACGGCCGACCGCGTCGATTTCGTCGATGAAGATGATGCAGGGCGCGTTCTTCTTGGCCTGCTCGAACATGTCACGGACGCGAGAAGCGCCGACGCCGACGAACATTTCGACGAAGTCGGAGCCCGAGATCGTGAAGAACGGCACGTTGGCTTCGCCCGCGACCGCACGCGCGATCAGGGTCTTGCCGGTGCCGGGAGGGCCGACCAGGAGCACGCCGCGCGGAATCCGTCCGCCGAGGCGCTGGAATTTTCCGGGATCGCGCAGGAATTCGACGATCTCCTGCAGGTCCTGCTTGGCTTCGTCGACGCCGGCAACGTCCTCGAAGGTGACGCGGCCGTGCGCTTCGGTCAGCATCTTGGCGCGCGACTTGCCAAAGCCCATCGCCTTGCCGGCGCCGCCCTGCATCTGCCGGGACAGGAAGATCCACACGCCGATCAGCGCGATGAAGGGGAGCCAGGAGACCAGCAGCGAGACGAACCACGGCACGTTGTCGCCGGGGGGCTTGGCGGTGATCGAGACCTTGCCGTCATAGAGGCGCTTCACCAGCGTCGGGTCGTTCGGCGCATAGGTCTGGAACGAGGATCCGTTCGTGAAGGTGCCGTGGATTTCAGGCCCCTGGATCACGACGTCACGCACGCGGTTCTGATCGACCTCGCTCAATAGCTGCGAAAACGTGATGTCCTGCGAGGACGTGCGCTGACCCGGATTCTGGAAAAGCGTGAACAATGCCAACAGCAGCAAGACAATGATGACCCAGAGGGCGAAGTTGCGCAGATTGGCGTTCATTGATCTTCCTTCGTGGTCGCGCGGATCGCGGCCTTATGTCCTTGCTAGTAACCCTAGAATATTCCTTGGGTAGTGAGGCGAGAATCCCCGGTCCACTAAACCCAATCTAGGTGGCGCCCGGGTCAATGCCAAGGGAACCACACGGGACTATTTAACGCATCTTAACGCGATTCCCGGTCAAAAAATGGCGCAAAAGCCAGGGTTTTTCCGGGGTGGTTAAGGCTCTCCGTCCCGATATCGCAGATGCTGGGATATAGGAACGCTTCTCACGCCCGGCTACCCCGTCGCGGCGGCGCTGCATCGACATAAATTCGGCCTTCGGCCAGGCTGATCGCGGCCCCGGCAAGCGTCTGTTTCAGTCTTGTCTGCTTTTGGCCGTTCGCAATGGCGTTGTCCAGTACCGCCAGCAGCGCCTCGACCTTGCCGAGTTCCGCAGGCCCTTCGTGACCGGCCCGGTCGATCGCGCGCTTGAGCAGCCGAAGCCGGATTTCCTCGGGCAGACCGGCAAACGCTTCGGCGTCGAACCCGAAGCGCGAGGCATCGTCGCGGTCTCTCACGGCGAGGTAACGCTCGGCGCCATCGGCCAGCACTTCAATCGCTGCATTGGCCCGTGCCAACCTTGAAGCCAGCCGCGCCAGATTTCGGCTGTCGCCGCCCTCCTCGGCCAGAACAGGCATCAACGCACGCAGCCGCGGCCGAGTGAAGCTCATATCGCGATTGGTGGGATCGTCGGCAAAGGCGATCTTCGCCTTGCTCAGCGTCGCGACGAGCCGGGACTTCGGGGTGTCCAGCAGCGGCCGCGCCAGCCACACGCCGTCGCGCTCGGTCTCGCGCGCCATTGCCGCGAGACCGGCGATGCCGCTGCCGCGCAGCATCCGCATCAACAGTGTCTCGGCCTGATCGTCGCGGGTATGCGCGGTGAGGACGTGTGTTGCGCCGCTGGCCCGCGCAGCTTGCGCCAGCAAGTGGTAGCGCGCCTCCCGCGCTGCGGCCGGCAAGCCGGTCTTCGGCTTGGTGCCGGTCCACCGCAGCGTCCGATGGGGCAGATCGAGCGAGCGCGCGAGACGCTTGACTTCGCGCGCCTCGCGCGCGGCCTCCGGCCGCAAGCCGTGGTCGACGGTAACGGCGATCAACCGCGGTCCGCGCGAGAGCGCACGGCGCCATCGCGTGGCAAGCCACATCAGGGCAAGCGAGTCGGGACCGCCGGACACCGCCAGCACGAGCGCGGGCGCGGCCTTCCAGTGCGCGAACAGCTCCTTCGCTTGCTGTACCGAGATCGGCGCGTGGTCATCGTCAGGCATGTCATCGCCAGTCCATTCGAGACCGATGGCGGCCCCGACCGGCTTGTGCTTAGCACTTAACCCGCTTTTGCTCACGATCGACGGCGGCTTTGACGCCGGCAGATGCGCGCGGATATTTCCGCGTCACCTCGCCGAGCGCCGCGCAGGCGGCTTCCTTTTCCTTCAGCGCCGCCAGCGACTGGCCGAGCCGCAAGAGCGCGTCCGGCGCCTTGGCCGACTTGTCGAACTTGGTGGTTACGCCGAGGAACGCTTCGGCGGCGTCGCGATATTGCTGCCGCTGAAAATGGCTTTCGCCGAGCCAGTATTGCGCATCCCCAATCAGCGGATCGCTCGGATACTTCTGCGCAAAGTTCTTCATGGTCTCTTCGGCCAGCGCATAATCCTTGCGCTGCATGTAGCCGATGCCGAGATCGAATTCGTCCTTCGGCGTGGCCGAGGGCGGCAACGGGGTCAGCGCGGCGCTGGCGCCGGGCCCCGGGCCGCGCTGTGGCGGTGCGGCTGCAGCGGGCGGCGGCAAGGCGCCACCGGGATCGCGCGGACCGCCGAGATTGAGCGGCTCACCGGGTCCGCGTCCGCCGGGCGCGCCGACCGAAGCTTCATTTCCGATCGGCAATTGGCCGCCGCCGAGTGCACGCGGCGCACCGGGAGCGTTGGGATTCTGGCTGGGGTCGAACGCATCGCCACGCCGCCGATTGCCAACCGCCGGGGCTGCCGGCTCCTGCACGATGGGCGCTGGCGAAGCGATCTGCGGCTGCCGGTCATAGCCGGGCTGCGCCTGCGGGTAGCCCTGCGGCTGGCGAGCCCCCTGCTGCGGATAGGCTTGTTGCGGATAGGCCTGTTGCCGCTGCGGCGCGCCGGGCTGAACTGGAGGGGGCGCTGCAGCCACGCCGGGCTGCGCAACCTGGGCCAGGCCACCCGGCGCCGGCGGCGCGGCACCGAGCTGGCGCAGCCGCTCCTCGAGCTGGCGATTGCGGTACTGCAGTTCCTCGTTCTGGCCGGTCAGTTGCCGGAGCTGGTTTTCCAGCCGCTGGATCCGCATCTCCAGATCGGCGTCGTCGGACTGCGCCTGGACTTGCGGAGAGCCTTGCGGGGAACGCTCCCACGGGAACGTGATCTGTGCGACCGAGGGCTGCACAGACAAAGCCAGCATCGCGGCAATCGCCGCGGCGCCGGCAGCATTGAGGAATCTGGATGACATCTTGCCCTGACGACGAAATCCCGTGTCAAACGAAAGCAGAACACATTGAGAGAGGGAGTACGCCAGAATTGTGACTGGCATTTCCGAATCGGTTCGCTGCATCCCGGTATGGTTTAGTATCCCCTCCAAGACAAGCCGCCCGATGCGGCCGGACCGTTCACAAATCGAGGGAGACCCGCCGATGCACGTGTCCGTGAACGGGGTGCGGCTGTTCTTCGACGTCGAGGGCACGAAATTCGTCCCCGACGGCCCCATGATGCGGGAAAAGCCAGTGCTCTTGATGCTGCATGGCGGTCCTGGCGCCGACCACTCGATCTACCGGCCCGCCTACTCCGCCCTGTCTGACATCGCCCAGATCGTCTACCTCGACCACCGCGGCAACGGCCGCAGCGAGGACGGCCCGCGCGAGCGCTGGACCCTGGCGCAGTGGGGCGACGACGTGCACGCATTCTGCGAGGCCCTTGGCATCGTCGATCCGATCGTCTTGGGCGCCTCGTTCGGCGGCACGGTCGCATTAAGCTATGCGACGCGTCATCCGGATCACCCTTCGCGATTGATCCTCATCAGCACGGAGGCTGCCGGCGGTTCCTATCGGGAACGTCGCGTCGCGCTGTTCGAGCGCTTCGGCGGGCCGGAAGCCGGTGCGCTGGCACGCCGCCGGTTTTTGCAACCTGAGCTGCCTTGGGATGAGGCGGCGCGGGTGGCCTGGCTGCGCCTCGCTTTGCCCGCCTATACGCGCCGGCCGCGCGATCCGAACATGGCGCGCCGCGCGGTCAATCGCCCTGCGGTGGGGCTGCACTGGTTCGCCAGACCTGGCGGCGAGAGCGACGCGTTCGACATGTTCCCGGACCTTGGCCGCGTCCGCTGCCCAACACTCGTGCTCGGCGGCGAGGACGATCCGATGCACCCGATCGAGAGCCAGGCGGATATCGCCGCCGCCCTGCCCGCGCATCTCGTGCAGTTCGAACGGTTTGCGGATTGCGGACACGGCGTGATGCAGGACGCGCCGGAGCGCGCCATGGCCGTGATCCGCGATTTCATCGCCCGCCCAAAATAAAACCGGCGCCCGAGGGCGCCGGCTTTGAAATGCTGCAAGGTCGAATCGTCAGGCGCCGGCGTTCAGCACCGTGACGGCGCGGCGGTTCTGCGACCAGCAGGAGATGTCGTTACAGACCGCCACCGGGCGCTCCTTGCCGTAGGAGATCGTGCGCATGCGATTCGGGTCGATACCGCGCGACGCGAGATAGCTGCGCACCGACTGGGCGCGCCGTGCGCCGAGTGCAATGTTGTATTCGCGGGTGCCGCGCTCGTCGGCATGGCCTTCGATGGTGAAGGAATAGCGGTTGTAGGTCTGCAGCCACTGCGCCTGCTTCTCCAGCGTGGCGATCGCCTGCGGGCTCAGATCGGTCTGGTCGCTCTCGAAGAACACGCGGTCGCCGACATTGACCACGAAGTCCTGCTGGCTACCCGGGGTTGCCGCGCTGGCCATCGCGCCATCGGCGCCGACGTTGTTCTTGGCGCAGGCGCCCATCGACAGCGCCACAGCGACCACAGCCGCCAGCTTCCATCCCTGGAGGATACGCATCTGGTATTTCATTCCGGAGCCTCCAACGCTCACGTTTTTCGACTGTTATCCGGTCTACAGGTCGATGGTTAAGCGAACGTTCCGTCAACCTTGATGGAACCTTGCCAGACCCGATCAAATGCCGACAAACCGTGAAAAGCGACCGCGATAGTTAATGATTTGTAAATGTGGCGCGAGGGTGAAGGCAAGTGCGCACAGGGCCGAAATCACCCAAAATGAGCGCGGGCGTGGGGAAGAAGCAACGGCCGCAGACGATTATCGGGGGCTTTGCGAGGAGAATACCCCGGCGCGCTGGCCGACTGGCCAGGTCTGGACCCCTGGCGATTCGGCCGCTCAGGAATTCGAGACGATCGAGGCGCGCTCGAAGGAGCTGACAGCCCCGCGCGAGGAAGTGTGACGTTCGCCGGAGCGCTGGAATAGCGTCCGCCGCTCGAACGCGCTGGAGCGCATGAACGGGAAGCGCTGGAATACCCGCTCGCGGATCTCGCGATAGTTGGCCGCCATCAGGCCGACCGGCTTGATGAGGCCGGGAAACAGTTTCGGCTCGCCCAGCGGTTCCTGCAGGAACACCTTGCGATAGAAGGCGCGGTGCTCGGGGCGAACGTTGGCAAGCCCGATATCGGCGTTGAAATGGCCGCAGGCGACGTAACCAAGCCGCACGGTCACGTATGGTAGTTCTGGAAATACGCGGGCCTTGTCGGGATCGGCCACAAACCGCGTGGGGTCGATGATGATTTTGCCGCGATCGAGCTCAGGGTGCAGAAGATCGGCGAACATTTCCGACGACGGCGACCCGCGCCACTCGCCGCAGAGCACGCTGATACGGATCGAGCTGTAGAGCTCGTCGCGATAGTAGACGCCGAAGGTGAAATTGTTCGGCTCGTCATCGTAGCGATCGGTAACGCGCTTGGACTCCGAGGGCAGGATCGCGCCCTCGCGCAGGTAAGCCCGGTATCTCAGACGATAGATCTCGTCCTTCTCTTCAGGAGTCTCGGCGAGACGGTAATCTACGAATTCGAGGGGGTGGTCCGGGCTGCGCTCAGGAAATAACGCGGTTACTTTGGCGGCGGCTCTCATTCATTACTCCCGGCACCGCCATACAAATACCAAACAACTTCCGCGGGCACGGCAAAAGATTAACATCTTCTTAACGGCCGTGCAAAGGGATCACAATCTTAGGGTTAAGAGCCGCTCCGTATTTTCACGGAGTTTATGCGATGGACCGAGAGGCGACGGACACCAGATGTCCGTCCGGCGGGCGGCGGCCGTGCGAGGCATTCAGAAGTTGGCGAACCCGCACCGCGGGCACCGGCGGGCTGAACAGATAGCCCTGCGCCTCGGTTACCGCGCCGTCGGCGCTGATCAGCTCGAGCTGCTCGTTGGTCTCGACTCCCTCCACCACGACGGACATTCCAAGGTCGGCCGACAGCCGCGCCACGCCGCGGAGCAGCGTCAGCGGACGGTCGCTGTCGATCCCCTCCAGGAAGGACCGGTCGATCTTCACCTTCTGCAAGGGGAAGTTGTGCAGGTAGCTGAGGCTCGAATAGCCGGTGCCGAAGTCGTCGAGCGAGATCCGCACGCCGAGCGAATGTAATTGCGACAGCACGTCGTGCGTCAACTGCGTGTTACGCAGCAGCGAGGATTCGGTGATCTCGATTTCGAGCCGGTTCGCCGGCAGGCCGGAGACCTCGAGCGCGTAGCGTACTTCGCTCAGCACGTCGCGTTGATGAAATTGCTGCGGCGAGAAGTTGACGGCGACGCTGACGCCTTCCGGCCACTTCATGCATTCCATGCAGGCCTTGCGCAAAATCCAGCGGCCGAGATCGACGATCAGGCCCATGTCCTCGGCGATTGGAATGATGTCGGTCGGCGACACCGTGCCGCGGACCGGATGATTCCAGCGTATCAGCGCCTCGCAGGTCGATATCCGTCCCGACTTGAGATTGACCAGCGGCTGGAAGAACAGCTCGAACTCCTCATTGGCCAGCGCCTTGCGCAAATCCAGCTCGAGGATGCGGCGGGATTCGACGACCTGCGCCATCTCGTCCCGGAAGAAGCAGAAGGTGCCGCGGCCGTCGGCCTTGGCGCGGTACAGCGCCATGTCGGCGTTCTTGAGCAGCGTGTCGGCGCTGACGCCGCGCGAGGTCATGGCGATGCCGACGCTCGCGCCGATCTCGACCAGATGATTGTCGATCTTGTAACGCTCGCTGAGACGATCGACGATGCGCCGGGCAAGACCCGCGGCGTCCTCGGCCGAATGGATGTTCTGCTGGAACACCACGAATTCGTCGCCGCCGAAGCGTGCCACGAAGTCCTCGGGACGCAGCATCTCGCGCAGCCGTTCGCTCACCGCACACAGCAACTGGTCGCCGCAGGGGTGGCCGAGCGTGTCGTTGACCTGCTTGAACTGGTCGAGGTCGATGAACAGTAGCGCCGACAATTGTTCGGCGCCCTGCTGGACCGCCAGAAGATGTCCGATCTCGTCGCGGAAATTGACGCGGTTGGGCAGTTCGGTGAGCTCGTCGTAGCGCGCCAGATGGCTGATCCTGGCTTCAGCATCCTTGCGCTCGGTGATGTCCTCCACCAGCATGACGGTGCCGCCGTCGGCCATCGGCTGGAACGTCCACGACAGCGACCGGTTCTTATAGAAGTCCGGATCGGTGGTGATGATGTCGCTGGCGCGCGAGTGCTCGATTTCCTGCAGGATGAGCGTGGCGCTGGCATCCGAGATCGTGCCGGCCGCAACGCAGGCCGTGCAGATATCCGCAGCATCAGCGCCGCGCTGCACGAAGTCGTCGGACAGCTTCATCATCTTGCTGAAGCGGTGATTCATGACCGCCAGGCGGCCATCGGCGCGAAACATCGCGAGGCCATGCGGCATGTTGTTCAGCGCCGTGTCGAACTGATTGGCAAGCGCCGCCTCGCGCTCGCGCGCAATCAGGGCGCGGACGAACATTTTCTGCAGGCTGGTGGAGATGTGCTTCAGGGAGAAGAAGAACAATATGTTCAGTAGCGCCATGCCGACGTAGAACGGGCTGCCGTCGACGGCCAGCGCGAATGTCAGCGGTCCGATGGCCAGCAGCATCTGCACGTGGAAGATCCAGGGCCGGCCGTAGGTGCGGCCGCCGCCGGCCGCCACGTAGCAGAGCGTGACGGAGGTCGCGATCATGTGGGCGACCGCATCGTCGCTGCCCATCACCGCAACCAGGCACCACAGCCCGAGCGCTGCCGCGTAGAGCATCGCGCCGAACTGGTAGCGTACTTCCCAGCGCGCGGCGCCGTCGACCGTCAGGTTGTCACGACCCTTCCGATACTGAGCGGTGTCGAGCGCGCGCAGCGCACCGGTGATGACGAGCAGCGCGACGCATGGCCACAGCAGCTCATTGCCGGTCTTCAGCGCCGTCATGAGCGCGGCGACGGCGGCGCACAGCGCACCCGCGAACATCGGACCAGGATCGGTGAACAGCGAATCGATCAGCGCCGCGTGAATCGACGGCGACATCTTCTGATCGGATTCTCCGCTCTGGTTCGCGAGCTGCATCTTGGGGCACACACGTCCTGTTAGGGTACGTAGTTCTACCCTTCCCAGATGAAGCCTTTCTGAGGGAACATCGTTACCGAGACGTTGCTTTTGCCCGGCACACAGAAGAATTTGCCCGAAAAATCAGCAGGGTAGGCAATGTTTGCCGATTGACGACTGCGCTGCCGCGCAGTCAGGTTCCATCACGACAATAATGGCGACCAAGCCGGATCGGACGCAAAACCGGGCGTTGGCACCCGCAATTCATTGCGACCTGAGATATCGACCGTGAAGAGCGACGGCCCGCCGCTGCCGCCGGGGTCGCGGAAGAACATCACGACCCGGCCGTTCGGCGCAAAGGTCGGCCCTTCATTGTGGAAGCCGGAGGTGAGGATGCGTTCGCCCGAGCCGTCGGTCTTCATGATGCCGATGGCAAACGCGCCGCCGCCCTGTTTGGTGAAGGCGATGTAGTCGCCGCGCGGCGACCACACCGGGGTCGAATAGCTGCCCTCGCCGAACGAGATGCGCTGCGCGCCGCCGCCAGTGGCCGGCATCACGTAGATCTGCGGCTTGCCGCCGCGGTCGGACTCGAAACAGATCCGGCTGCCGTCGGGCGAATAGGACGGCGAGGTGTCGATCGCCGGCGTATCGGTCAGCCGCGTCGTCGATTTCGAGCGCAAATCCATCACGAACAGGTTCGAGTTGCCGCCCTGCTGCAGGCTCATGATGATGCGCTGGCCGTCCGGCGAGAACCGCGGCGAGAACGACATGCCGGGGAAATTGCCGACGATCTCGCGCTGCCCGGTCTCGACGTTGAACAGATAGACGCGCGGATCGCCCTGGCCGAACTCCATGTAGGTGATCTCTTGCGTCGACGGCGAGAAGCGCGGCGTCAGCACCAGATCGGAGCCCCTGGTCAAGTACCTGACATTGGCGCCGTCCTGATCCATCAGCGCCAGCCGCTTGACGCGGCGCTCTTTCGAGCCCGTCTCGTCGACGAACACGACGCGGCTGTCGAAATAGCCCTTCTCGCCGGTCATGCGCTCATAAATCTGGTCGGAGATGATGTGGGCGATCCGCCGCCAGTATTCCGGCGAAGTGAAATATTGCTGGCCGGTGAGCTGCTGGTTAGTGTTGATGTCCCAGAGGCGGAATTCCGCTTTGAGGCGGCCGTCGCCCTGCCGCGTCATCCGTCCCGTCACCAGCGCCTGCGCGTTGATCTGCTTCCAGCTCTGGAATTGCGGTGCGGTGTCGATATTGGTGATGCGCTCGATATGAGCAGCCTGATCGATCGGCGCGAACAGCCCGCTGCGCTTGAGATTGTTGGTGATGACCTGCGCCACGCCGACGCCGACCTCGGCATCGCCCGGCGTGCCGGCCACGAAATTCGGGATCGCGATCGGCAGCGGCGTGAATTCGCCCTCGGGAATGATAACCCGCTTCGGCGCTTGCGCGAAGGCATTGCGACCGCCGGCGACCGCGCCAAGCGCAGTCATTCCGGCAATGATCTGACGGCGGCTCGGGCGATACAGCATGTTCCGCAATCCATCTTTGTCAGTCATCGCTTCAAACTTTGCATATCCGTCATTGCCAACAAGTGTCCGCCACGTGACCAAATCGTTAGACTTTTTCCTTGAACACCGGCGCGAAATATTTCCATTCCTCGTAGAAGGCCGCCGGCAGCTTGTACGGCTGGCATTCGATGATCGCGCGCAGTGCGCTCTCCTGATAGACGCGAAGGAAAGGCGTTGACGGAATGCCTTCCGGAACCGGCGCGCCTTCGAGCGTGCCGTCGCGCTTCAAACGAATGGCAAACGCGACTTCAGGCTTCTGCGACTCGATCCCGCCATAGGGTTTCTTCCAGCATCGCTCGACCTGCCGCTGGAACATCGAGCCCCATGTCGCGGAATTATCCGCAGCCGCGCCCTTGGCCGTGCCAAGGGCGGCATTGGAATTCAGCGTGTCGCCGGTCGTGGCCTGACGCGACGGATCACGCTTGTCGAGCAGGGCCGCGATCTGGTTCTGGTCGAAGTGCCGCTCCACGATCCGCTGCTTCGGCACCTCCGGCGGCTTGGCAGCCTGCACCGGCTTCGGCGGCGGCTTCTTCTCTTCCTTCTTGAGGGTGTCGCCGATCGGATCGACCTTCGGCGGATCGGGCTTTTTCTCGACCTGCTTGGGCTCTTCCTTCGGCTTCTCGACGACCTTCGGCGGGTCGGGTTTCTTCTCGACCGGCTTTTCCTCGACCTTCGGCTGCGGAGGCGGCGCAGTCTCGGTCACGACCGGCGCCTTCTCGGTGATCTTGCCGACGGCATCGTCGACCGGCTTGGCTTCGGCGACTTTCTCGACCAGCGGCTTCGGGTTTTCCTTCTTGCCGGTCTTCATGCCGGCCATCACCTTGGCAAGCTGGTCGGGCGAAACGACATCGACCGCGACCGACTCTTCCGGCGGCATTTCGAGCGCCTTGGTCGAGAACGACAGCATCACCCAGCCCAGCACGAGCACGTGCAGGGCAACCGACGCCATCACCGTCTTGTCGACCTTGATCTTCACTCGAGCTTTCCCGCTCCGCCCTCAATCATCCGCACGCCGCTGCATGGCTCAGGAGCCTTGCTCCGGCACGATCACAATATTCGCCTTGAACCCCGCCTGCCGAATATACCCCAATAATTTCATCATATCCGTGTAACAGACGTCCTTGTCGCCCCGCAGGTATACCACGCGCTCGGCCTCCGATCTGGTCTCCTTGATCGCCGTTATCTTGGGCAGGAGTTCACCAGCCGGAATCAGCGTGTCCCCGAGATAGAGCTCGACGTTGGAATTGCAGGTCCCGCCGGTGCGCTTGACCGACAGCGTCAGCGGCGGCGCGTTCGCTTGCAGTTGCTTGCCGCCGCCGGCGACGGGGAGATCGATATCGATCGTTGAAGTCATCAACGGCGCCGCCACCATGAAGATGATCAGCAACACCAGCATCACGTCGACCATCGGCGTGACGTTGATCTCCGCCATCACGGCGGCACGCCGCCGGCCCCGGCGTCCACCGCCGCCTCCGGCCGAACCTGCCATGTTCATCGCCATGATCTTGATCTCACGATGCGCTCGTCATTTGCCATCTCACGCCCGCTCGTCGATCTGGCGGGACAGGATGGCGGAAAACTCGTCGGCAAAGCCCTCCAGCCGCTGCGCCTGCCGGTTCACCTCGGACGTGAACTTATTGTAGAAAATGGTCGCCGGGATGGCGGCGATAAGACCGATAGCGGTCGCAAACAGCGCCTCCGCAATGCCGGGCGCCACGACCGCCAGCGAGGTGTTTTTCGACGCTGCGATCGACTGGAAGCTCGACATGATGCCCCAGACGGTTCCGAACAGGCCGACGAACGGCCCGGCGGAGCCAACCGTCGCCAGCACCAGCAGCCGCCGCTCCAGCCGCTCGACCTCGCGGGCGATGGAGACGTTCATCACCTTCTCGATCCGCATCTGCAAGCCGGCAAAGGAGCGCGACTGGCTCTCGAACGAGCGTTTCCACTCGCGCATGGCGGCGACGAAGCACGCCGCCATCGATTGCGTCGGCTTCGCCGACAGCGCGCGGTAGAGTTCCTCGATCGACTGTCCCGACCAGAACGCCTGTTCGAAGCGGTCCATCGCGCGCTTGGTGCGCGAATAGAGGAAAATCTTGTCGATTGCGATTGCCCAGACCCAGACCGAGCAGGCGAGCAGGCCAAGCATGACGGTCTTCACGACCCAGTGGGCCTGCCAGAACAGCGCGATCAGCGACACGTCGGCGGAGACCAACGGCAAAGCTGACGGAGCCACGTCGGCGGGATTCATGAGCGGTATCCTCTCAACGCAAGTGTCCCTATTTCCTCCGGAGCATATGGCCGCCGGTTCCACAGCCGCGCGTCGGGCGCGGCGATTTGCGCCAGCGCGAGAAGCCTGTTTCCTGTCGCATGGGGGGCCCGCCGAAAGCCGGGCCTTGCTTCCCCTGCCAACATGTCAAAACGAGGGCTGCCAGCGCGTCATTCCGTCCCTAACCAGACGCTTAGCTTGGTTAACTTTAGGTTACCAATAGGGAATTCCATTGCCGGAAGTCCAGTCACGCCGGGCGGTTAAGAAGGCCGGGGGGCCAAGTTCCAGGCCCCCGGAAGGCTGCGGGGCGGCAGGTGGCCTCACCGTTCGGGATGGCGACGCGTCGGCGAGCAGATGAGCGACACGGCTCTCTATCGTCATCCCCCGCGCCGGCGGGGATCCAGCACTCTGCGGCTTATCGGTTCAGTTACTGGCGCCGTCTTGTGCGCCATTCGCGTCCATCGCATCTTACCGCACGTTCGTGACGATCGCGAGCCGCCCCTCCATCGGGTGAGACGGGCGGAGTTATGCCGATGATTTGCCCCTCGTGTTAAGTGGAATGTTTCTGAGTCCCGGACTTGACACGATTTCTGAAAATCAGAAGCGATTTGCCCGACAAGTGGATTTGTCGCGGTTCCTTTCCGTCATCTCCGATGCGCCGCTTGGAACGTGACCTGCGGCCTCACGTTGTACCGCGCCAGCAGCAGGCTGGTACCGAGGTCGCGCCATGAGCGCCCTCAATAGCGCTGAACAGTGAGTGGCGCGGCCCCCAATCCAGAACGGAGGAGGTTACGCCATGGATGCATTGCGCATTTCCCGCCGGCAATCGATCGCCGGCCTATCGGTCGCAGGACTCGCGGGACTGCTTATTCCACCTGCCTATGCCCAGCAGAAGCGCGAGACCACGGGCGTTGGGATCGGCAAGAAGGGAGCAGCAATCGACGACGAGGACATTTTTACCTTCGCGCTGAACCTCGAATACATGGAAGCCGAGTTCTATCTGCGCGCAACGACCGGCAAGGGCATCAGCGATACCGATGCCGGTATGGATGCCGGCAGGGTCGTCGGCGGCCACGAGGCCCAATTCAAAGAGAAAGCGATCCGCGAGTTCATCGAAGAGACGGCGGAGAACGAACTGGCCCACGTTCGCTTCTACCGCAAGACACTTGGCCGAAGCGCCATTTCACGACCTGCGATCGACTTCGACGCCGGCTTCAAGGCTGCTGCTCAGGCTGCCGGATTGCCTGCCGATTTCGACCCATTTGCCGATGACATGTCGGTTCTGCTCGGAGGCATGCTGTTCGAAGACGTTGGCGTGACTGCCTATGCGGGCGCGGCTCCCCTGCTGAAGAAAAAGGAATTCCTGGAAGCGGCGGCCGGAATTCTTGCTGTTGAGGCCTACCACATGGGAATGGCGCGCTCTCAGCTCTACATGATGGGCGAGAAGGCATGGGACGCCGCCAACGCAATCTCGGATGCACGGGATAAAATTGACGGGACCCCCGAAAAGGAAGACGAGGGGATCAGGATAGACGGCAAAGCCAACTTCGTTCCTTCAACGCCCGACGCAATCGCGTTCACGCGTACGCCGCAAGAGGTTCTGCGCATCGTCTATCTGACCGAGAAGGCCGGTGTCAGCAAGGGCGGGTTCTACCCGAACGGAATGAACGGAGAACTCAAGACGACCTGACCGCGATACGCACTCTGCCGCATGTGTTGGTCATCCCTGCCGAGTGCGCGGTTGCGCACGAAGCAGGGACCCACTGGCTTTTCGTCGCTTGGAAATCTCCCGGCGTGCAATTGCACATCGCTGCTGCATGATTGCTTCGCAGCGGTCGCGGCCGCCGCACCCGATATCACGCGCAATCCAGGTTGTGACCGTGCCGGCATCCGCCGCGCTGGCTGTTCGGACGAGCAATCTACCTAGCGTGGCGCCTCAGTATTGCCATCGGTCTTGTCTGTGCGGTTCTGAGACCCCGTGTAAGCGATGCGCCAGATGGTGCCGCCGGTGTCGTCGGCAACGAGCAACGAACCGTCCTTGGCAATCGCAAGCGCGGCAGGTCGGCCCCAGACCTCCGCCCGATGCATGCCGGAGATCCAGAAGCCGACGGCGAAATTCTGATACCAGCCTTGCGGACGGCCATCCTTGAACGGAACGAACACGATCTTGTAGCCGGTTGGCTCGGATCGATTCCACGACCCTTTGAGTGCAACAAAGGCGCCGCCTCGGAATTCAGGCGGAAACTGTTCGCCATCGTAGAACACCAGATCCATCGCCGAGGAGTGCGCTTCGAACAGAAGGTCGGGCTTGATTGAAGCCTTGACCTTGTCTGGTTTCAATTTGGCGAAACCCGGCTGCGGGTGCTGACCGATATAGGCGTAAGGCCAGCCGTAGAAGGCGCCCTTCTCGACGCGCGTGAGATAATCGGGCGGAAGCCGATCGCCGAGACCGTCGCGCTCCTGAACCACCGCGTAGAGATCGCCCGTTCCAGGTTCGAAGGCGAGCGCCGTCGGATTGCGCAATCCCGAGGCGAACGTGGCTTGGTTCGCGCCGTTGGGATCGAAGCGCTGGATCGTCGCCTTGACCTCCGGTTCAACACCGATGTTTCCGGACGAGCCGACGCCGACGAACAGTCCGCCAGTCTTGGGGTCAATCGCGAGGTGTCGGTTAGCATGGCCTTGAACGATGCCGAATACGCCCTTCCCGGTGATCATTTCCTCGCCAACCACGGCGGGCGAAGGTTTGCGCTGATCCGGCGGCACATCGGCAGCCTTCGGCTGCTCGCCACCTCGGCCTGCACGCAATGCGCCAAGCCGGTGCGGCACCTTCCAGATTCCATCCTGATCCGCGACCAGGACGTGATCGTCCCGCCAAGCGAGTCCGTAAGGTTGGTTGAGTCCCTCCGCGTGGCGCTGAATCCAGTCGGCCTTGCCGTCCCCGTCCTCATCGCGCAGCAGTGTGAGATACCCCGCCTTCTGTTCGGCCACGAGCACGTCGCCGTTCGGCAGCACAAGCAGACGCCTCGGATGCTCAAGGCCGGTCATGAAGGCTGTCGTGATGAAGCCTTCAGGGACGCGGGGCGTTTGGCCCTGGTGGGGGATGACAAGGGAGCGGCTGCTGACGACCGGACCGGTCTTCGGGGACGGCAGGTCCTCCGCTTTGACCGTGAACCGCCATCCAAGTTCCTGGTCGGGCAATAGCGCCGGGTCCGCCGGCTTTTCTGCCGGGGGCTGAGCGGCGGGCGCGTTTTTACGCTGAGCCCAGGCCGGTGCAAGCGCAAAGCCAATCGCAACAAGGGTTGCCGCAAGGGTCACGAGGCGGGAAGAAGGGATTTTCATTGCGAGCCTCCCATCGAAGTCGAGTCAGGCTTTTCGACTTTAGATACTTGAGTGCAGCGCCGCCTTCCGGTCGATCAGTGGTCTGCCCTTGAATCGTCTTTGCTGCCGCCAGACATTCGTTTTCTGCACCGCTATGGTCACGGCACAGCCAATATGCCACTCGGCCAAAAACGACTGTCAGCGCAGGCAGGGCTTACGGTACCGTACGCGTTGGCGGCAGTTCTAGTAACTGCTTCCGCCTCCACGCGCACCTCCGCCGCCGGAAGCACCGGGCGCTCGGCCTCGACTGGCGGCTCGGTAATGGCGACACCAGCCGTTGGCGCTGATGCGTCCCTCGACGATCGTGCAGGTCCCTCCGCGGAAATTGACGCAGCCGCCGCAGCGCTGGGATCCATTTGGACTACCGCGATACTGGGCCGATGCTTTGCTGACTTTTCGCCGGCCGCGTATCTCTTGCAGCAGCCCGTCGTCCAATGGCGAAGGCGTAATCGGCGGCGCCGCCCATGCCGGCAGCGCGGTCCCGGCCAGTGCCGCTCCACAAAGGGTTTTTCCAATAAAATTGCGGCGCGAAATGGATTCCTTTTTCGAATGCTCGCTCACGGGTGCCTCCAAGGTTGTGGAGGGACCATTCGCGGTCTCCCAGACGATCAAAACAATTTACCGAGGGAAGCGTTGTTCCGCGCATTGCCGACTTTTCCTTCACAGCGGGTTGCGCAGATCGCAGCTAAGGCCTCGCAGCGCCGGCAGGGCGCCCTCCGACAAAATCAGGGCAGCCATATTACCTCTTCTTCCCAGCTACGATGTTCGAGAATGTCGGCGTGACCACCTATGCGGGCGCCGTGCCACTGCACAAGAAAAAGGAACGGGTCACGAGAACGTGCGCCCGGCGACGAGCGCAAGGGCGCTCGCGGAGTGATGACAGACTGTCAGAAGGCGATCGGGAATGGATGGTGGTGGGCACAGCGCGGGATCTGCGATGTCGTGTTCAGGCCGGCGCCGTCGTTTTTGGGCAATTGGTCAACCGCGCGGGAACGCCGACGGCGGTGCAGCCGGGCGGCACATCGTGCTCGACGACTGCGCCGGCGCCGATCTTGGCAAAATCGCCGACACTGACATTGCCGAGAATGGTCGATCCGGCGCTGAGCAACACTCCCCTGCCGATCTTCGGCGCGCGGTCCGGCTCCGCATGTTTTCGGCCGATGGTGACGTTCTGCAGGATCGTTACTTCATCGCCGATCACGGCAAAGGCGCCGATGATGATGCCGGTGGCGTGATCGAGAAACACCGAAGTGCCGATCGAGGCGGTGGGGTGAATGCTGACCTGAAGCTGATCGGACGACAGGCTTTGCAGCAACAGTGCGAGATCGCAGCGGCCTTGATGCCAGAGCGAATTGGAGAGGCGCCAGGCTTGCAGCGCGACGTAACCCTTGAAGTTTAATAGTGGCGGCAAAAGCGTCGTGGTCGCGGGATCGTGAAAAGCAATGCTTTGCAGATCGCGGCACGCCGCGTCGATCAGATCAGGTGAGCCAGCGAACGCTTCGCGCGCGAGCTGCGCAAAGCGCGCGCGGTCCGCCGGCGTCTTGCCGAGCCGCGCGCCGATCTGATGGGACAGCGCGTGAGCGAAATCGGGAAGATCGAGAATGGCCGATGATAGCCCGGTGCCGAACACCGGGTCGCGCGCCACGGCGCTTTCCGCTTCACGCCGGATCGATCGCCAGAGCTGATCGACAGATGCAATTCCGTTCATGGCAGCCGCCTGGGATTAGCGCGTCCGCACAATATAGGCCGGCTGCGGAATAGCGCCACCACGCCTTCCCCGGCCCACAACAACAAACCGCCCACCTGCTCTCGCAGATGGGCGGCTGTATCCGCCGTCCGGCGTCATGGGGGCATCACGCCTGAGGCTGAATGCGGATTCCGAGGTCGAACTTCAGCCCTGCTGCGGCTGGTCGTTCGGCGGGGTCGGACGCTGCTTGTGCTGCGCCATGAACGCGTCGAACTCCTCCTTGTCCTTGGCGTGGCGCAGGCGCTCGAGGAAATTCTTGAACTCGACCTGCTCTTCCTCGAGCCGGCGCAGGGTTTCCATACGGTACTCGTCGAAGGCGCGGTTGCCGCTCGACGGCGGGCCGAAGCCGAAGCCGCCAAAACCGCGGCGCTCCATGCGGTCACGCATCCGGTCCATCTTGTACTGCATCCGCTCCATCTTGTTCTGCCAGCGATCACCGTGGCTCCAGCAACCCATTTTTCTGCTCCCTAGTGTGAATAAGAGAAGGGCAAGCCCGATCGGCCACCAGATGATGAAGCCGAGGATAGTCACCACGATCCAGCCGGGGTGCCAGGGGCTCTCAAGCATATGCGGTCGATAGGTCTGTTCCGTCGGACCGCGCCATCGATTGACATCTGCGGTGTAGGCCATTTCCCTCTCCATGACGGCGATCACGCCGTTGTGAATGTAAATAACATTTACATACCTAAACCATCCCGCGTTTTTGTCAAGCGCGCGGCTGGACGCACCTTCGAAAAATTATTTGGGAGTTCCCCATGGACCGGCCGGCGGCACCGGTGGCGGGCCTGCGGGCTTCTGGTCGGAAGCCCGGCGGTCGGTCGGGAAGCCGAGGCCGCGCAGATAGATCAGCACTTGCGCTTCCAAGAGATCTTCCGGCGACATCGGCAGCTTGCGCCGCGCCGCATCGCCACGCCCGAACAGCGAGGCCACACCGTGCGCCATCGACCAGATATGCAGCGCCATCATCATCGCCGGCGGCCGCGGGGTTCCGGGTGGCGTCATCGCTGCCAGCCGCTCGGCGGCGGCGCGGATAATGGCGAATGCGCGCTCGCTCGCGGCCATCAACGTCGGGTTGGAATCGACTGGAATCCCGGATTCGAACATCGCCGAATAGAACGCCGGCTCGTTGCGCGCGAAGGCGAGATAGGCCTTGCCGACCCGCTCGAACGCAGTGACGGTGTCGGGGCGGCCGTCGTCCCAGGCTTGCACGAGCATCGCCTCGAACTGCTCGAAACCACGTTGCGCGATCGAGGACAGCAATTCATCGCGGTCGCGAAAATGGCGGTAGGGCGCGGCCGGACTGACTCCGGCCATGCGTGCGGCGTCCGCAAAGGTGAAGCCGGCCGGGCCCTTTTGCGAAATCAGGTCGAGCGCCGCCTGCAGCAATGCCTCTTTCAGATTGCCGTGATGGTAGCCACGCTCGCCGCGGCGGTCCTTTTGCCAGCTCATGTGAATGGCTTTTACATGAGCGGGACGCAAAGGTCACTTAATTTGAACGTTAAGGAAGATTAACGGGCGGCGGCAGATGGTGCTGCCTCCCTCGCCCCGCTCTCGCGGGGAGAGGGAGTGGAGACAGCGGCTCGGGGGAGAAGCAGGCGCCGCGAGGCTCACCGTGCCTTGTGCGCATTTCCCTTCTGCAGTTCGTCGAAGCCTTTGGCGGCCTGCTGCACTTCCTCCGAGAAATCGCCGATTTCCTGCACCTGGCGGATCTCGATGATCTCGTTTTCGGACGCCGGGCACCTCTGCGCCCACTCGATCGCCTCCTCACGCGACTTCACGTTGATCATCCAGTAGCCGCCGAGTACTTCCTTGGCCTCCGTGAACGGGCCGTCGGTAACGACAGGCTTGCCGGTGGCGAAGGAGACCCGCGCACCCATCGAGGGCGGATGCAGCCCGTCGAGCGCGATCAGCACGCCGGCCTCCTTCAGCGCCTCGTTGTATTTCATCATCGCTTTGACCCGTTCAGGGTCGAGCTGGACGTCGGGCGGCGCGGTCTCGTAGCCGAGGGGGATCATCAGCATCATGAATCGCATGGTGGGTGTCCTTGTTGTTCAGTTGCCGTCACTTCTTCGCGGTCTGCGCCCGCAGCCGCTCTTCCTGCTCGCGAAGTTCGGGCGTGAGGGCTTCGCCGAAGTCCTCGGTCGAAAACACCTGGCGAATTTCGATCTCGTCGCCGTCGCCGAACGGCGCGCGCTTCATCCAGTCGATCGCTTCATCGAGCGATTTGGCGTTGATCAGCCAGAAGCCGGCGACGAGATCGCCCGAGAGCGGGAACGGCCCGCGGCTGGCACTGCCCTGCCCGCCTGCATACTTGATCCGCGCGCCATTCGAGGTCGGGTGCAGGCCCTCGCCCGCTTCCATCATGCCCGCCTGGACCAACTCCTCGTTGAACTTGCCCATCGCCGCCAGTTGTTCCGTACTCGGCATCACGCCGGCTTCCGTATCCTTGTTTGCCTTCACAATCACCATGAATCGCATCGTTATTCTCCGTATTGACCTTCTTGGGCCAGCCACTGCCGCGTCGGCCTTCGTCAACAAGACGCGCGGGCTCTTACGATGCCGACATGTCAGTGGAAATTATTTTGGAGGTAATCGCGGCCGCTATCCCGGCTGCCTGACGAACTTGCCGTCCTGGTAGGCCGCGCCGAAATAGACGTCGATGCGCTTTACCTTGTCGCCGTCGAAGACGAAGAATTCGGTATTGCGAAAACTCTTTCCGCCCTTGGCCGTGCAGCGGTAGGTCACAAAGGCTTCGTCGCCGTCAACCAAAATTCGCTCGAGTTCGTGCCGTTCGATCCAGTCGCTGTTCTGCCAGCAGCGCGCGAAATAAGTGGCTTTGTCGATGTTGTCATCGAACGGACTGGTGAAGCGGAACTCGTCGCTGAAGGCATCCTCGACGAACTCGCGATCGTTGGCGAGATACGCTGTGAAAATCCCGCGGATCGTCTCCGCCCTGCTGGCTCCGGTCATTTAGCGCTCCTCCCTCAAGGCTCCTTGGGCACCATCTGGAAATAGGGCTCGGCTTCCTTCAATACGCGCGCGACGGAGGGGCGCGCCTTCAGCCGCGCGAGATAGGCGCTGAGACTTTTCTGCGCTTCGCCGAACGGCACCGCCATGTTGCCGTAGAACAATGACGGCGCTGCCGCGCAATCGGCGAGGGTGAAATCCTCGCCGATTGCCCAGCCGCCGTTTTCCATCTGGCGCTCGATCATGGCGTAGGACGTGCGCAACTGCACCCGCGCCTCCTCGACGCCGTGCGGGTCCCGTTTTCCTTCCGGCCGCAACCGGTCGAGCATAATCTTCTGCATCGGCAGATGCACATAGAGATCGTAGAAGCGGTCGCGCAGCCGCGTCTGCAACGCCCTGTCAGGATCGCCGGGGATGAGCCGCGTGCGGCCGCCATGGTGGCGATCGAGATATTCGACGATGATGCTGGATTCCGGCACGGTCTGATCCCGCGCATCGTCGCGCAGCACCGGGAACTTGCCGATCCCCCACAGCTTCACCAGCGCGGCTCGCTCGGCCGGATTGCCGAGATCGACCAGATTCGGCGTGAACGGGATGTCGTTCTCGTAAAGCGCAATCAGCGCCTTCCAGCAGTACGAGGCCAGTGGATGGAAATGCAGCGTCAGCGACATGGGAAACTCCCTGACAAGACGGCGCGCCCTCGGGCGCACCGACATTTGATCATCGATTATTGTGCCGCTGCGGGCACGTAGCGCAGGATCACGACGCCGGTCGATAACGGCCGGCTGTCGAGCAGCTTCAGCTTCACCTTGTCGCCCGGCTTGAACAGCGGTGTTCCGCCGCCGAGGATGACGGGGCTTACCGCGATGCGAAATTCGTCGATCAGCCCGTGCGGGATCAGGCTGCTGGCGAGATCGGCGCTGCCGAACAGAAAGATATCCTTGGTGCTGTCGCGCTTCAGCCGCGCGACGGTCCCCGCCACATCGGCGCTGAACATCTGCGTGTTGTTCCAATCGGATTTCTGCACCGTGCGCGAGAAGACGTATTTCGGCGCGGCATTCATGAAGTCGGCAACCTCCCCGGTCGCGCTCGGCCAGTGACCCGCCATCAGCTCATAGGTGACGCGGCCGAACAGCAATCCACCGGCGGCGTTCATCTGCTCGGTCGACAATTGCTCCAGCTCCTCGCCCCAAACGTCGGAGTGCCAGGAGATGTCGCGGTTGGGGCCTTCGACGAAGCCATCCAGCGTCATTAGGTTCCACATGATCACCTTTGCCATTGCGAGTCCTCCCTAAACTGATTGCGAATTGCAACTGGTTGTATCTCTATCGAACTGATGCGATAATGCAAGCGGTTTTTTTGAGGCGCCCTGGCGCCCGTTTTGGGAGACGACCATGACCGATGCCCAGCGCTCCGGCTGCCCGATCAATCTTTCGCTGGAAGTACTCGGCGACAAATGGAGCTTGCTGATCATCCGCGACATGATGTTCGGCAACCGGCGGCATTTTCGAGAGCTATTGACCAAATCGGAGGAAGGCATCTCATCCAACATCCTCGCCGACCGGCTGAAGACGCTGCTTGAGCAGGGCATCATCACCCGCGAGGACGATCCCACGCACAAGCAGAAGGGAATCTATTCGCTGACGGAGCAAGGCATCGAGCTCTTGCCCCTTCTCGCGCAGATGGCGGCCTGGGGTTACAAGTATCTCCCGGTCACGGAAGAACTCGGCATCCGTGCGCGGCTGCTCCGCGATGGCGGACCGAAAATGTGGGCCGAATTCATGGACGAGCTGCGCGAGAGCCATCTCGGGGCGAAGCGGCGCAGACGTAGCGGTCCGTCGGTCGGCGAGCGGCTGCAGGCGGCGTATGAAAGCGTCGTGAACGGAAGGTAGCCCCGGATCCCGGCCGCATGCTCGTCAAGCTGGCGTGGCGCGCGGGGGACATCCTTAAGATCAGCATTACGTCGCGAAGTTATCCGTCATCTTACGGAGAACAGCGTTAACGGATTCTTTTTGCCTCCCGGTCAACCGTGAACGCTAACGAGGCTCGGATTGAACTGGTCGACGGCCTCTTCATTTCACCGCCATCTGGATGGGGCCTTTCCGTGTTTCAGTTTCTCAAGAATTCCTCGGCCGACAAGGCACTTGCCGACGCGCTCGGCCGCTCGCAGGCCGTGATCGAGTTCAACCTCGATGGCACCATCATCACCGCCAACAACAATTTCCTCAAAGCCCTCGGTTACTCGCTCGCCGAAATCCAGGGCAAGCATCACAGCATGTTCGTCGATCCATCGCAGCGCGACAGCGCGGCGTACCGCGACTTCTGGACGGCGCTCAAGCGCGGCGAATACCAGGCCGCCGAATACAGGCGGATCGGCAAGGGCGGTAAGGAAGTCTGGATCCAGGCGACCTACAGCCCCGTGCTCGACGGCAGCGGCAAACCTTGCAAGATCGTGAAATTCGCGACCGACATCACCGCCCGCAAGATCAAGAGCATGGAGGATGCCGGCCAGATCGCCGCGATCAGCCGCGCGCAGGCGGTCATCGCGTTCGAGATGGACGGCACCATCGTCACCGCCAACGACAACTTCCTGAAAGCGATGGGCTATACGCTCGCCGAAATCCAGGGCAAGGATCACAGCATGTTCGTCGATCAGTCGGAGCGCAACAGCGCCGCCTACCGGCAGTTCTGGGCGAACCTCAACCGCGGCGAAAGCCAACAGGCCGAGTACAAGCGGATCGGCAAGGGCGGGCAGGAAGTCTGGATCCTCGCCTCCTACAACCCCGTGCTCGACGACAGCGGCAAGCCGTTCCGGGTGGTGAAGTTCGCCACCGACATCACCAGCCAGAAGCTTTCGACCGCCGAACTCGCCGGCCAGATCGCTGCCATCGGCAAGTCGCAGGCCGTGATCGAGTTCAACATGGACGGCACCATCATCGGCGCCAACCAGAACTTTCTCCGTGCCGTCGGTTACTCGCTCGACGAAATCCGCGGCCGGCACCACAGCATGTTCGTCGAACAGGTCGAGCGCGACAGCGCGGCCTATCGTGAATTCTGGGCGGCGCTCAACCGCGGCGAATATCAGGCGGCCGAGTACAAGCGGATCGGCAAGGGGGCTAAGGAAATCTGGATCCAGGCGTCCTACAATCCGATCCTCGATCTCAACGGCAAGCCGTTCAAGGTGGTGAAATACGCCACCGACACCACCGCCCAAGTGCTGGTCCGCATGGGCAACGAGCGCGTGCGCGGCATGATGGAATCGGTGGCGGCAGGCGCCGAGGAACTCAACGCCTCGGTCCGGGAAATCTCCGAAGCCATGACCAAGTCGCGCGAGACGGCGGCGACCGCGGTCGGGCGGGTCGAGGCGGCCGACGCCCAGGCGCAGCGGCTGAACGAAGCGGCGCAGGCGATGAGCGGCATCGTGGAGCTGATCGGCAACATCACCGGCCAGATCAACCTGTTGGCGCTGAATGCGACGATCGAATCGGCGCGCGCCGGCGAGGCCGGACGCGGCTTTGCCGTGGTGGCATCCGAGGTCAAGAACCTCGCCACCCAGGCCAAGCAGGCGACCGACAAGATCGGCCAGGAGATCGGCAATCTCAACGGCATCTCCGGCGACGTCGTCAGCGCACTCGACAGCATCAAGACCGCGATCCAGAGCGTCAGCGAATATGTTACCGCCACTGCAGCCGCGGTCGAGGAGCAGAGCACGGTGACCGGCGAGATGTCCTCCAGCATGCAGCGCGCCGCCGCTGAAGCGAAGGCAATCGCGCAGCGCGCCAGCGGCTAGATATCATCGGACAGCGCTGAATCCGCATCATTGTCGCCGCGACACGCGACGGGGCTTGGGTTATAGGAGCGGGAAATCTTCTCTCGCGCCAACGGACCCGTCATGCCCTCCTCCCCGCAAAAAGTTGCTCTCGTCACCGGCGCGGCGCGCGGCATCGGGTTTGCTACGGCGAAACGGTTTCTCGCCGAGGGCTGGCAGGTGGCGCTGCTCGACATCGAAGGCGAGTTGCTGCGCGGCGCGGTCGCCGGCCTCGCCGATCCCGACAACACCCTGGCGCTGCATTGCGACGTCTCCGACGTCAAGGCAGTGGCGAACGCCATGGCGGCGGTGAGCGAACGCTTCGGCCGGCTCGACGCGCTGGTCAACAATGCCGGCATCGCGGTATTCGCGCCGCTGCTCGACACCCCCGACGACGACTGGAACCGTATCCTGCAGGTCAATCTCACCGGCCCGTTCCTCTGCACTAAGGCGGCGGCGCCCTTGATGCGCGAACATGGCGGCGGCGCGATCGTCAACATCACCTCGATCTCGGCGGTGCGCGCCTCCACGCTGCGCTCGGCCTACGGCACCAGCAAGGCGGGGCTCGCGCATCTCACCAAACAGCTCGCGGTCGAACTGGCTTCGCTCGGCATCCGCGTCAACGCCGTGGCGCCCGGCCCGGTCGAGACCGCGATGGCAAAACAGGTCCACACGCCGGAAATCCGCGCCGACTATCACGACGCCATTCCGCTCAACCGCTACGGTCTCGAGGAGGAACTGGCGGAGGCGATTTTCTTCCTGTGCAGCGACCGCGCAAGCTACATCACCGGGCAAATCCTCGCCGTCGATGGCGGCTTCGACGCCGCCGGCATCGGCCTGCCGACGCTGCGAGGCCAGCGGCGGAACGGGTAGTTCCTCAGTGGCTGTGTCGCTTGGAGTGCAGATCAGAACCTAGTGAGAACCGCCTTGGCTGGCGGCCCATCATTGCTGGATCGAGCATTGCTGGATCGAGGAGGCAGGTCATTGTTCAGCGCGCCGCGATGCAGCAATACCGTCTTTTCCGGTGGAACATCCGGCCTCATGCTCGGCGTTCCCAGTGCGAACGCCGTCACGAGCAGCAAAACGCTCGCGCAGATAGTGCTGAGGAAAAGATGATCCATGAGACCCTCAACGAGGGGCCGCATTGTTCGTTCCGCCGGAACGCGTCGCCATTTCGATAGAGCAGCGCTGCGTTTTCAGCGACCGTAGTAGAGGTGAAGGCCCGGTTCCGCGTTCGCTCGCGAAGCCCACGGTGGGCACGTCGCTTTTGCTACCTGTGCTTCGGTCTATCCACGCCGATTCACCGCAACCACGCGCCAGCCATTCTGGAGCCTGTCAATCCGGGTCAGCGACAGCGGATCGATCACGAAACGCAGCGCCTGCTCGGGCGCAAGATCGAGGGCGATGGCGAGCACGGCACGGATCGTGCCGGAATGCACGACCAGGATCGCATCGCCTGCAGGCAGAAGCGAAAGCCCAGCCCTTGCGCGATCGATCTGGTCGACAAAGCTTTCGCCGCCGGGCGGCCGGTTGCTGGCCGGCGCTTTCCAGAATTCGCGATAAGCGGCGCCGAGCTCGGCCAGGAGATCGTCGTGACGCCGCCCGGTCCACGCACCAAAATCCTGCTCTCGAAAGGCAGCCTGTTCGACCGGATCGAGACCCAGCCTCGCAGCCGTCTCCCGCGTGCGGCGCGCCGGGCTGCACACCGCGTGCGCGTTCGCCGGCAATGACGTCTTCAATGCAGCAAAGGCTGTGGCATTGCCGAGATCGGCCGGCGCGTTGGGCCCGTGAATCACGCCGCGTGGACCGTCGACCGGCGCGTGCCGGATCAGCCAGAGATTTGTTGCCATACTCACGGCTGCGCCAGCCGAGCGGCGAGTAGCACGAGGATCGCGGTCTCGGCCACCTGCTCGGCGCCGCCAAGCACGTCACCGGTCTGGCCATTGATTTGCCGCAGCGCCAGCCACGCCACGGCGAACGCGCTGATGCCGGCCACAAGCGCGGCGCCGAGCGCGTTGCTCCACGACAGCGATATCAGCGCGATCGCCAGCGCCAGCCCGCCGGCGATCATCGCCGTTGCTGCATCGGGTTGGCCGGCATTGCGGGCCAATCCGTCCTTGCGCGCATAAGGCAGGTTCAGCGATATCGCAGGCAATATGCCGCGCCCCAGCGCGTGCGCGGCGATCAGGCTCGGCACGACATAGGCATTCGGGATCGCCGCGAGAGCCGACAGCTTCGCCGCAAAACTCACCAGCAGGATCATGGCGCCATAGGTGCCGAGCCGGCTGTCGCGCATGATCTCCAGCTTCGATTCGCGGTTGCGGCCGCCGCCGAAGCCGTCGGCGACGTCGGCAAGGCCCTCCTCGTGCAGCGCACCCGTGATAATGGCGCTGCCGCCCAGCGCCAGCGCGGCCGCAGCGAGATCGGGCACGCCGATCGATCGCAGGCCGAGACACAGTATTCCCACCACCGCACCGATCAGCGCGCCGACCGCCGGAAACATCCGGTGCGCACGCACGAAATTTAGGGGCATCGCGCCATCCGGATGCGGCATCGGCAGCCGCGTCAGGAACGCGACGGCGGTTTTGAAATCGTCGAACCATTCATTCATGGAGATGTCCGGAGAATCGGTCTAGCGTGCGAACCCCTTCCGACCCCATCTGGCACGATCTGATCGAAAAACCGGTCCCACTTTTTCGGATCATGCTTCAAAGAGAATCGCATGCAGTTCGACAGTCTAGACGACATCCGCGCCTGCTGTCGCGACTTGACCCGCGGCGATCGACGATTCGCCGGTCTCGCCGCCGGACGCCAACGGAATCTGACAAAACCGCCGGGAAGCCTCGGCCGGCTCGAAGAGCTTGCGATCTGGCTGGCGGAGTGGCAGGGCCGCGAGATGCCGCGGCTTGAGCGCGTCACGATCGCCGTCTTCGCCGGCAATCACGGCGTCGCCGCGGCGGCGTCTCGGCCTATCCGGCCGCCGTCACCGCGCAGATGGTGGCGAATTTTGCCGCGGGCGGCGCCGCCATCAACCAGATCGCGAAGACTGCAGCAGCCGAGCTCCGGGTGGTGCCGATCGAGCTCGAACGTCCGACGCGCGATTTCACCGAAGCCGCGGCCATGAGCGCCGCGGAATTTCTGAGCGCGGTCGACACCGGATATCGCACCGTGCCCCAGGATTGCGATCTTCTCGCGGTCGGCGAGATGGGCATCGCGAACACGACGACGGCGGCAACGCTGTGCACGGCCCTGCTCGGCGGCGGCGCGGCGCGCTGGGCCGGCCGTGGCACCGGCATCGACGATGACGCCCTGGCGCGCAAACACGCCGCGATCGAGGCTGCGCTGAATTTCCATCGCGATATACTCGGCGATGCGCTGGCGGTGGCAGCCGCACTCGGCGGCCGCGAGCTCGCGGCAATCGCCGGCGCCGTGCTCGCCGCGCGGCAGCATAACGTCCCGGTGCTGCTCGACGGCTTCGTGGCAGGTGCGGCGGTGCTGCCGCTGGCGCGTCTCGACGCTGGTGCGCTCGACCATTGCCGCGCCGGGCACGTCTCGGCCGAATCCGGTCACCGCGATCTCCTGCGCGAACTGGAACTGCGTCCGCTGCTCGACCTCGACATGCGGCTCGGCGAGGCGTCCGGTGCCGGCGTCGCGATCCTGCTGGCGCGCGCCGCACTCGCCTGCCACGCCGGAATGGCAACATTTACCGAGGCCGGCGTCTCCGGCGCGGACGATTGACGCAAAACCCACCAGGCGTGGCCGCATCAACTCAAGGCCACCTTGATCGACGCGCGCTGAACGAATGCGAGTAGTTCTGCGGCGCTCAGTTCTGCCGTTTTGGCATTGAGCATCATTCCGCCTCACTTGGTCGCAGGGTTGGGAAGCACGGCCATGGCAAAATGCGAAACTCGAACCGCGCGGGACAAAGAATGCAGCACGATACGCCTCTCATCGCTACCATCGTCGCCGGCCTGGGGCTCGCTTTTGTGCTTGGCGCAGTTGCTCAGCGCCTTCGAATTCCACCACTCGTTGGCTACTTGCTGGCAGGCGTCGCCGTCGGCCCTTTCACGCCGGGCTACGTTGCAGATCAGGCACTGGCGACCGAGTTGGCCGAGATCGGCGTCATTCTGCTGATGTTTGGCGTTGGGCTTCACTTTTCGCTCAACGACCTTTTGTCCGTGCGCGCGATAGCGCTGCCGGGTGCCATTGTTCAAATCGTTGTCGCCAGCCTGATGGGACTGGGTCTCGCGCTGTTCTTGGGATGGACCATTGGCGCCGGTCTCGTCTTTGGACTGGCCTTGTCCGTCGCAAGCACCGTGGTCTTGCTCCGAGCCATGCAGGAACGGCGGCTGATGGAGACGGAGCGGGGCCGCATAGCAGTAGGCTGGCTGATTGTGGAAGACCTCGCAATGGTGCTCGCGCTCGTCTTGCTTCCGGCTCTGGCCGGCTTGCAGGACGCGAACAGCAACACACTCGCTGCGGACCCGCTGGCGTCCTGGCTCGGGATGGGGATTGGCGGAGTGCTGGCGGTCACCGTTGCAAAAGTCGGAGTCTTCGTTGGCATCATGCTGATCGTGGGGCGGCGCCTGGTTCCCTGGATACTTCACTACATCGCACACACCGGCTCGCGGGAGTTGTTCCGCCTCGCCGTTCTGGCAATTGCCCTTACGGTGGCATTCGGATCGGCGAAGCTATTCGGCGTTTCCCTTGCACTCGGCGCGTTTTTTGCCGGAATGATCCTCAGCGAAAGTGCACTAAGCCAACGAGCGGCCCAGGAAACATTGCCGTTGCGCGATGCCTTTGCCGTACTGTTCTTCGTCTCCGTAGGCATGTTGTTCGACCCCGCAAGCGTACTACGCGAGCCATGGCCATTGCTCGCCACGCTCTTCATCATCATCATCGGAAAATCGGTGGCTGCGTTCCTGATTGTGCTCGCGTTTCATCATCCGGTCGGAACGGCATTAACAATCTCGGCCAGCCTCGCCCAGATAGGGGAATTCTCGTTCATTCTGGCTGAGCTTGGGGTGAAGCTGAACCTGTTGCCGACGGCGGGACGCGACCTCATTCTGGCCGGCGCAATCCTCACCATCATGCTTAATCCGCTGATCTTCGCCGCAATCGACTGGTTGTCCCGGCGCCTGGAGCGAGCGCCCAGCCACGGCGGTATCGACGTTTTCGGCGCCGAGACAACAGGACAGGCTGCCCCGCCCGCAAAATCATCCGCCTCGCCCGAGGCTACGCGTCTGACAGATCATACAATACTTGTCGGCCATGGCCGCGTCGGCAGCATTGTTGCCGATGCTTTGAAGAAGAGCGGTCAACCGTTCCTCGTTATCGAGGATGCCGACGATGTCGTTGCGAAGCTGCGCGACATCAACTTCGAGACCATCGTTGGCAATGCTGCGCGTTCCGATATCCTGAAATCCGCCAATCTTGCCGGTGCACGATATCTGCTGATTGCCATACCGGAAGCATTCGAAGCGGGACAAATTGTGCAACAGGCTCGCGCTGCGAACCCGGGTATCCAGATCATCGCCCGTGCGCACTCAGATGCCGAAGTCGAGCATCTGAGGTCGCTCGGCGCCGATCTCATCATCATGGGGGAGCGGGAGATTGCGCTCGGAATAATTCATGAGCTGTTCGAGTGGCAAGCGCGCAGCTAGCGGCACAACGTTAGCTGTTCCGCCATTCATGGCAGCCCGCCGTGCGTCGAAACATCGCGGGGTGCGGGGGCGATATTCAAGGAAAATGCGCAGTGCTAAATTAGCGGCAGGGGGAGTGGCGATCGGACGAGAGGATGTGTGCAATGTTGCCCGCGAGAGCACCTCAGACGCCTCGCAATATCCAGGCATTTGACCTCATTGCGCCCGACGGGAAAATTCACCGGTTTCCCAAACTTACGCGGCGACAGCGCGCTGCCTTCTGGCTTCACTCTCTTGCAGAACCAGCAATGTTGATGGCTGTTGTACTGGGTCTAATCTACACAGCAGGAGTCGTGGGGAGAGAGTATGGCGAGCTCGCATCTGATCCCTGTATGATTCCTTTTTTGCTATGGGCTCGGCAGTTCGTCGCGTGAGGCCAGCGCCACTGCGAACTCTCCTGTTGCTTCAACTCTTTCGAACAAGTGAGCCCGATAGAGAGCCATTGTGCATGGTCTGCTCTTTACCCATTGCTTGATTTCACGGCCTGCTCAGCGACGCGTCGCTTAGCTCGCGGTCGTCGCGGAAAGAATCGGGGTGAGGAGGAGCAATTGCTCGCGGAACAGCGTTGCGACCGCGTTCTGCGGGTCCAGGCTGCAAGCCGGGATGTCCGGCGCAGGCACTTGACCAAACCTTGCCCATATCTCAGCGTAACTGACCGGGAGGGGCAGTGCTGACGAAGGAGCCGCACATGCGAATGGCGGTCATCAAGCTCATCGTTGTTGCCGCCGCGCTGTCGGCGGCGATCATGCCGGTGCGGGCCGAGATTCGCATTCTCGCCAGCCCCGGCGGACAGGTCGGGCCGTTTCTCGAACTGTTCGATCGCGTGCGCGAATCCGGCGAGCGTGTGGTGATCGACGGGCCATGCCTGTCGGCCTGCACGCTGGTGCTGATGACGGTGCCGGCCGAGCGCATCTGCGTGACCCGCCGCGCGGTGCTCGGTTTCCACGCCGCGCGGTCGATCGATGGCCGCGGCCGGATCTATGCCGAACCGGAGGCCTCGCGCGCGGTGCAGGCGGCCTATCCCGCGCGGGTGCGGGACTGGATCAGCCGGCGCGGCGGATTGACGTCGCGGCTATTGCTGTTGCGCGGGCGCGAGCTCGCCGCGATCTATCCACGGTGCAGATGATTTTGTAGGGTAGGCAAAGGCGCTCTTGCGCCGTGCCCACCATCTTCCCTGTGGCGCGAATGGTGGGCATGCTGGCGCTTTGCCCACCCTACGGCGCCAACGAATCTACATGTCTTCCTTCGGGCAGTTCACCATCCAGGGAATGCCGAACCTGTCGACGCACATACCGAAACCGTTGGAGAAGAAGGTCTTGCCGAACGGCATCCTGACCGTGCCGCCTTCGGCGAGCGCATTGAAGCGACGCTCCGCGTCGGCGGGATCCTCGACCGCCAGCGCAACCGACATGCCCTGCGGCTGGTGGTAATCGCCCGGCGTGGCGTCGGACGCCATCAGCACCTCGCCGTCGACGGTGATGCGGGCATGCATGATTTTCGTTTTCCAGTCCGCCGGCACCGGCATGTCGGCGGGCCCGTCGCCATACGGCATCATCGCCTCGATCTGGGCGCCAAGCGCCTTCTGATAGTACTTCAGCGCTTCCTCGCAATTGCCGTTGTAGAACAGATAGGGATTGACCTGCATCGTGGGCCTCCTTTGGTTGTTATGATGTCAGCGACGTTCCCCGGATGCAGTGCAGCGCAATAGCGATGCGCTGCCATTCCGGGTCCATGTTTGGGTCCTGGCTCTGCGTCGCATCACTGCCGTGCTGCGCCGCGTCCGGGACACGATAGTGTCGAGACAGTGTAGTGACACTCATCTCTCGGTGAGCGTTTTCAGATTGGCGAGACCGACCTCGAAGTCCCTGCCGATCATGCGATCCAGGTTCATGAAAACCTGGATCAGCCTCGACATGAAGTTCGCCGGACCATGCATCAGCCATGTGAAATGGGTGCCATCCCCCTGCGGCAGCATTGTGAACTCGGCGGTGTTGTGGCCTTCGAACGGCTTGAAGAAATCGAGCTTGACGACGATTTTCCGGGGCGTCGCAGCCTCGAGAATTTCCATGCGACCGAAACCGACGTTCTTGTCGCCGTCCCACGCATAGACGGCGCCCGTGCCGCGCTCCGCACCGCCATAGGTGCGCTTCATCGCCGGATCCTTCTCCTCGTAAGGCGACCAGCTCCGCCACTGCTGAAAGTCGGAGATCAGCGGAAAGATCCGCTCCGCCGGCGCCCTGATGCTGATCGTGCGCTGCATCCGCAAGGTATTCGGCTTGGTCGCGGCGAGAATGAGCACCACGGCGATGGCAATCGCCAATATGACGGCGATGATGGCAATGACTTCCAGCATTGTCGAACTCCGTGAATGATCGTTGAAGCTGGTCAGCGGCGAAACGGGATCAAGTTGCGCAGGTTCTTGTCGCGCAGCCACAGCCCGCCCCACAGCATCAGGCCGAGATAAAGCCCGAATAGCGTATGCGTGAACAAGGGGCTGCCGATCCGCACATGCGAGGCCATCGCGCCACCGAGATAGCCGGTGAGCAGGATCGCGCCGAGGATCGAGGTCGGCGGAACGGAATAGAGCACGGTGCAGACGATGGTGACGGCGCCGAGGCCGCGCATCAGGGCGTCGCTCGAACCGTAACCCATTCGGTCCATGGTTTCCGTGACCACCGGCCACGGCACCAGCTTGATGGCGCCATCGATCATCAGGAACAGGATGACCAGGCCGGAGAGGGCACGGCCCATCCAGCGTGCCGGGTTTGAGACAGGCGCGGTCTCGGCGATGACGGTCATGATCGGTCCCCGTTGTCTTGAATGGCTGCTCGGATTCAAGACGAACGAGGGAGGTGGAAACCGACAGGAGGCGCGGAATTTTTCGCGGCAGCCTCTTCCCCTCGCCCACAAGGGGAAGAAGAGTTTACTTCCCCGCCTTCTTACCGCGGGGCTGGCTGTCGCGCTGCAGGCGGTCGAGGTGCATGCGGATGTGGGCGGCTTCGGCCGAGGTGTTGGCCAGCGCGATGGCGCGGTCGAAGGCGATGCGGGCCTCGTCGTTGCGGCCGAGCTGCATCAGGAACGCGCCGCGCACGCCGAAGTAATGAAAATAATTCGACAGCCGCTGCGCCAGGGGCTCGATCATGTCGAGCGCGGCCTGTGGCCCCTTCACCTTGGATACCGCGACGGCGCGATTCAAGGTGACCACCGGCGACGGCTGCATGATCTCGAGTGCGCCATAGAGCAGATCGATCTGGGCCCAGTCGGTATCCTCGGGCTTCTCGGCGCGGGCATGCAGCGCCGCGACCGCGGCCTGCACCTGGTAGGGCCCGCTGCGGCGATGGCGCATCGCCTTGTCGATCAAGGCCAGCCCCTCGGCGATGAGGGACTTGTTCCATAATGAACGGTCCTGATCGTCGAGCAGGATCACCGCGCCGTCTGCATCGAACCGCGCCGCGGCGCGCGCATGCTGCAGCAACAGCAGCGCGGTCAGCCCCATGATCTCCGGTTCGCTCTGGAACAGCCGCAGCAACAGCCGCGCCAGCCGGATCGCCTCCTCGCACAGCGGCGCGCGGATTTCGGCGGTGTCGCCGCTTGCCGAATAACCCTCGTTGAAGATCAGGTAGATCATGGCAGCGACGGAGGCGAGGCGTTCGGAGCGCTCCGCTGCGCCCGGCGCTTCGAACGGCACATTGGCATCGGCGACACGCGCCTTCGCCCGCGTGATGCGCTGCTCCATCGCGGCTTCCGAGACCAGAAAGGCGCGCGCGATCTGTTTCACCGTGAGACCCGAGACGATGCGCAGCGCCAGCGCGATCTGCTGCGTCGCCGGCAGGTCCGGATGGCAGCAGATGAACAACAGCCGCAGGATATCGTCGCGGTAATGCGAGCCGTCGAGGCGCTCGGCAAGCTGCTCCTCGGCGTCGTCGAGATCGGAGATCGCCTCGTCCTCCGGCAACGGCGTTTGCTTCTTGCCGCGCCTGATATCGTCGATCGCGACATTGCGGCCGACCATGATCAGCCACGCCGCCGGATCGCGCGGCGGACCGTTCTGCGGCCAGGTTTTCAACGCTCGAAGGCAGGCGTTCTGAAACGCTTCCTCGGCGGTATCGAGGTTACGGAAATAACGCAGCAGCGCGCCGACCGCCTGGGGGCGAGCCGAAGTCAGTGCGGCATCGATCCAGGCCGTATCGGTCATGGCTGCACACTTCCCGCCGTGAAGTGGCCGACGGGACGGATCTCGTAGGCGCCGCCGGGATTGGCCGCGCCGAGATCGCGGGCGACGCCGAGCGCCTCGTCAAGGTCCTTGCAGTCGACCAGATAGAAGCCGAGCAACTGCTCCTTGGTTTCGGCGTAGGGGCCGTCGAGCACCAGCGGCGGATCGTCCTTGCGCAGCGTGGTCGCCGCCGTGGTCGGCAACAGCCGCGCCACCGGACCGAGCCGGCCCTGTTTGGTCAGTTTATCCTGAACGACGGTCAGTTTCTTCATGACCGCTGCGTCCTGTTCCTTGGTCCAGGAACCGACGGTGTCTTCATCGTGATAGCAAAGAATGGCGTACAGCATGAGGACCAGGCATCTCCGTTGTCTTGATGACGAACGATTATGCCCGGAGCCGACAGGCGCGTCGAAGAAATTTTGAAAATGCCCTGCCTGCCGTCAGGGACCTACAATCGGCGGCGGTGGTGGATTGAAGTGCCTGTAGGCGTGAATGGCTGCCGTGGAACAAAGGCTGCACACTCCGAGAATGAGAACGATGCACCTGAGCGTTTTCATCTGGCGGCCTCGACCCTGATTGGCCATGCAAGGTCTCCCTTATCGGATGAAAGGAGGCTAGAGAAACACCTCGGTCCGCGATGTGAGGCGGGTCACGCCGATTTGGCGACGCGAAAGGAATGGCAATGACGAAGGGTGCGCTTGCGCTGCTGGTGCATGGCGGGACCGATAACTGGTCGCCGCAGCGCTGGAAGAGCCGGTTCGATGACGTTTGCGAGGGGCGGTCCGTGCTGCTGTTGCCGGATGCGTCGTTCGATCCGGCTGATGTCCATTACGCGGCAGTGTGGAAGCCGCATCCGGGCGAGCTCGCCGTCTTCCCCAACCTGCGTGTCATCTTCAATCTCGGCGCCGGCGTCGATGCGCTGATGGCCGATCGCTCATTGCCCGACGTGCCACTGGTGCGCGTCGCGGTCGGCGACCTCACCGCGCGGATGACCGAATACGTCGTGCTGCATGTCCTGATGCACCACCGGCAGGAGCCATACTTGCGCGAGTCGCAGCGCGAAAAGCGCTGGGCGCCGAAATCGCAATGGGCGGCGGGCGCAATCTCCGTCGGAATCATGGGGCTCGGCACGCTCGGCACTGACGCCGCCGACGTGCTGCGGCGGCTGGGCTTTCGTGTCGCAGGCTGGAGCCGCAGCCCGCGGACGATCGACGGCATCGAATGCTTTCACGGCGAAGCGCAGCTCGAGGCATTCCTGCGGCGGACCGACATTCTGGTATGCCTTCTGCCGCTGACGCCGCAGACGCGACACATTCTCGATCGCGGGCTGTTTGAGAAGCTGAATCGCACGAGCCCGCTTGGCGCGCCGGTCGTGATCAACGCCGGCCGCGGCGGCTTGCAGAACGAGGCCGACATCCTGCAATGCCTCGACGACGGCACGCTCGGCGGCGCCTCGCTCGACGTCTATGCTACCGAGCCGCTGCCCGCCGACAGCCCGTTCTGGACCCATCCAAAAGTGGTGCTGACCCCGCACAACGCCGCCGATACCGATCCCGACGAGATTTCGAAATATGTCGCGCAGCAGATCGCGCGGTTTGAGGAAGGCGGCGCGCTGGAGAATGTGGTGGACCGCAAGCGGGGCTACTAGTTCTCCGTTACTGTATCGGCGAAAAAGATTGTCGTCCCTGCGAACGCAATGCGAACGCAGGGACGACGGAAAGCTATTTCGCCGCCCCGACCATCACGTCGATCGCGCCGTTGACAATCGCCTCCAGTTCCTTGCGCGGTACCTGGGCGCGGGCGCGGATGGCGATGGTGTGAATGGTGGCGGAGGCAAGTTGCGCCAGCACGATCGCGTCGGCGCTCACCGGCAGCTCGCCCTTCTCCTGGGCGAGCCGGAAGCAGGCCGCAAAAGCCTTGTCGAGCTCGGCAAAACCTTCCAGCACCATCGCGCGGATATCGGGGTCATGCACCGCCTCGGAGGCTGCGGTCATCACCGTGAAGCAGCCGCGCGGACCGGATTCGCCGGACAGATAGATGTCGAGCGCCACCGCATAGATCCGTTCCAGCCGCTTTCGGATCGGCAGTTCGTTCCTGAAGATGTCCCCCATCGCGACTCGCGCGTCGTTGCGATAGCGCCGGTAGCTCTTGATGAAGAGTTCGCGCTTGTCGCCGAACGCACCATAGAGGCTCGGGCGGTTCATGCCGGTGGCGGCAGAGAGATCGTCGAGTGAGGTGGCCGCAAAACCGTCCTTCCGAAACAGGTCGAGCGCCTTGCCGAGCGCGATCTCCGGTTCGTACGCGCGCGGCCGGCCCCGGCGCCTGGGCTGGACGGGAGCGTCGATCCGGGGGACCGGCAACTTCTTCCTTTTTTGTACCATCTCGCAAAAAATTCCTTGACCGGATTTATATTATGCGGAACAGTATAAAAATCAATCCTGCCCGCCTTCAACGCCGGCCGATTGATCAACCGCCAAGGAGGCAAACCCATGGACCTGTATTTCTCGCCGCTCGCCTGCTCGCTGGCGACCCGGATCGCCCTGTACGAAGCCGGCGCTGAGGCCAACTATCTCGAGGTCGATCCCAAGACCAAGGTGGTGCAGAAGGACGGCTCGGATTTCCGCACCGTCAATCCGCTCGGGCTGGTGCCGACGCTGCGCACCGACGACGGGACTGTGCTGACGGAGAACGCAGCGATCCTGCAATATGTCGCCGATCGTTTTCCAAAGGCCGGCATCTCGGCCAACTCCGCCGAGGAGCGCAGCCGCCTGCATCAATGGCTGTGCTTCATCGGCACCGAACTGCACAAGGCACTGTTCGTGCCGCTGCTCGACAAGACGGCGCCGCAAGACGCAAAGACCTACGCGCTGAACAAGAATATGTCGCGCCTCGACTATCTCGAGAACTACCTGAAGGGCCGCGAATTCCTGCTCGATCACTTCAGCGTCGCGGATGCCTATCTCGTCACCATCATCAACTGGACGATGGCAACGCCGCCGATCGAACTGGCGAAGTGGCCGACTGTGAAGGCCTATTACGAGCGGCTGCGCGCCCGCCCGAGCATTGCGAAAGCAGTCGCCGAGGAGTTCGAACTCTACAAGGCCGAACTCGCGCGGCATAAGGCGGCGGCGTAGGGCGCAGTCTCTCAACACGTCGTCCCCGCCTTGTGCGCAATAGCGCACTTGGCGCGGGGACGCAAAACCACCGGGGTCCGTGGGAACAATCGTCACTCACCGTGTACAACTCGAAAGGCCGGGGCGTATGGGTCCCTGCTTTTCGCAGGGACGACATCGTTCTAGCAGCCGTCACGCCGGCGGCGCCAGCAGCCGCGCCGTCAGATCGCTCAACGCGCGGCGAAAGATCTTGGCGTCGCCCCGCGCCCGCGCCAGCACCAGTGCGCCCTGAATGGTGAGGAGCGCGTCTTCGGCGCGTCGCTGTGCCTGGCTGTTCGTCAGGCGAGATCGCCGCAACAGCGCGGCGAGCGCTGCCTGCCAGCGCGCGAAATAACCATCGACCGCTTCGGCAAAACTGTCGCGCGCTGCCCCGAGCGCGACCATGCCGACCAGGCAGACGCGATCGCCCGAGTGGAAATATTGATCGACGCCAGCGATCATCGCAGCGATGGCGCGCGCGGGATCGTCAGCGCTGCGCAAGGGCGCGAAGATATGAAGTTCGAACCAGCCGTCGATCTCGGCCAGCACCTCGGCGGCCATCTGCTCCTTGCCGCCGGGGAATAGATGATACAGGCTGCCCTTGCCGAGCCCGGTGGCCTCCGTAATCAGCGTCAGCGAGGCGCCCTCGTAACCATGCGCGCGAAACACCTCGCCGAGAGCGCGCAGCACCTCTCCACGTTCGACGCCTCTTTTCAGCATCTGATCATAGCGGATTCTCGCTCAGTCCTGCGACATCGGCCGGACGTGGGCCCGGTGCCAGCCAATGGAAACGGCGCTCGCTCTCCTTGATGGCGATATCGTTGATGCTGGCTTCGCGGCGGCGCATCAGGCCGTGTTCGTCGAATTCCCACTGCTCGTTGCCGTAGGAGCGATGCCACTGCCCGGCATCGTCGTGCCACTCATATTGGAAGCGCACCGCGATGCGGTTCTGATCGAAACCCCAGAGATCCTTGATCAGGCGATAGTCATGCTCCTTCGCCCATTTGCGGGTGAGGAATTCGACGATTGCCTGGCGGCCCTGGAAGAATTCGGATCGGTTTCGCCAACGGCTGTCCTCGGTATAGGCGAGCGATACCCGGACCGGATCGCGTGAATTCCAGGCGTCTTCGGCCATGCGCGCCTTTTGGGCGGCGGTTTCGCGGGTGAAGGGCGGCAGCGGCGGACGCGACATGAGGTGTCTCCGGAGTGGCGATCCCGCGATACTGTACCGATCGGTACAGAGAGTCAATCCTAAGATTCACTCCGGGCCAGATCGGCTTTCATCAACAGCCGCAGCGATTTCGGGATCGGCTGCGCCCGGCCCTCACTGATGAAGGCGACGCGCACCTCCGCCTTGACGAGGACGTCTTCGCCTCGCCGCACCTCCTGCGACAGCGTGATGGAAGCCCCCTTCACCGCAACCGGCCACGTCACCACGTCGAGCACGTCGTCCATTCGCGCTGGCCGCAGGAAGTCGAGTTGCATCGAGCGCACAACGAAGGCAAAGCCCGGCGTCTCTTCCTGCGCCTGTTCGAACAGCGCGTGCTGCGAGGCGCCCATCAGCCGCAGGTGGTTGGTGCGCCCGCGCTCCATGAAGCGCAGGTAATTGGCGTGATAGACGATGCCGGAGAAATCGGTGTCCTCGTAATAGACGCGGACCTGCATGTGATGGCGGCCGTCGCGGATCTCGCCGTCGAGAATGGGTGATGTCACTTGCCGTCCCTGATCGCGCTGGAAAGCATCGGTTTTGCGCAAAATCGGCGCGGCGCGCAAGCGCTGCGAGGAACGCTACGCCACCGCCGGCCGCCCCACCCCAACCGTCACCAGCACGATTTCCGGCGGCACCCCCAGCCGGAACGGCATGATGCTGCAGCCGAGGCCGCCGGAGACGACGACGTCGCAGTTCATCTTGATGTGGCCGTAGGCGAGCTGCTGGCCGGACGGCGAGATCGGCGACCAGCCGAGCATCCGTACCTGGCCGCCATGGGTATGTCCGGAGAGCTGCAGCGCGACGCGCGAGGGCACGCGGCGCGCGATATCGGGCTCGTGCGCCATCAGAACCACGGGCGCATCGTCAGTGATCTTTGCCAGCGTCGCACCGAGATCGTCGACGCCGATGCGCTTGAGCGGCCTGAAGCGGCGCGCCGGAATGTAGGCGAGCTGGTCGCCCAATCCGGCCAGCCAGAACGAGTGGCCATTCTTGCTGAGCTTCTTCGCCTCGTTCTCGTAAACGGGAATTCCGACGGCCTCCAGCGCACGGCCAGCGCTCGGCAGCCCCTGCCCGTTGCGCTGCACTTCCTTGTCTTCCCACCAGTCGTGATTGCCGAGCACCGCATGAACGCCGAGCGGCGCCTTCAATCCGGCCAACGCTCCCGCCCATTCGGCGTCGGGAATGAAGCGCGTCACCTTGCGATGCCCGGCCACGTAGTCGCCGAGCATGACGACGATGTCAGGCTTGAGCGCATTGGTGCGCTCGACGATCTCACCGATATGATCGAGCGACATCCAGGGATCGCAGGCGTGGAGGTCGGCGATGGCGGCGATCCTGAGATTGAGACCTGCCGGCCATTGCGGCGGCGAAAGGTCGTACCGCACGACGCGAAGCCGGACGACCGGCGCTGAGAACCCGTAAGCGGTGGTCGAGACGCCCAGCGCGCCCAATCCACCCATGGACTTCAAGAAATGACGGCGTGTTAACATGTGATCCGATCGTGATGCAGCGCTAAACATGGTAGCGGATTGAGCCCGAATTGGGGTACTTTTGTGCAGAACGTCAGCAGACCTCCAGCAGCTTCTCACCAGCGGTTCTGCCCGACCAGGGCATCCAGCCGCGCCTTCAGTTCGTCGGGCGCGCGGTAATACCAGACGCCGCCGAGCAGATCGTGGAAGCGCCTGTTGGTGGAAGCTTCGCGCTCGATGCGTTCGATGGTTTCCATGCTGATGACGTCTTCGAGCGGACCGGCGGCGAGCAGCGACAGCAACACCGGGTTGGTCTCGATCTTCAGTATCTCGACGATGAGGTCGATGGCCTTGTCGGGATCCTCCTCCCGCAGGTCGCGCTCGTAGTCCATGATTGCGAAGAAATTGTCATCGCGGTCGCGCTCGGATTTCGAATACTGCTCGACCCAGGCGAGTGCCAGCTCGGTCACCGACATCGTCTCGCAATCGAGCGGGCGCTTCGGCGTTCGGCGCGCGCGATCGTCGGCGTGCCAAGCTTTGCTGTCGGCAATCGCCTCGATGCGGCGCTGGAACGGTTCATCCGGCCCGAAGTGCATCCCACCCAGCAGCCAGCGCAGGGCGGCATTCTGTTTCGCCTCGGCCTCGATCCGATCGATCACGGCGGCGCCATGGGCATAGAGCAGCGACAGCATGAACTTGTCGTTGAGCTGCATCACCGTCGGCTTGTCAGTCTCGGAGCGCAGCACTTCGAGCGCGAGGTCGATCGCGCGGTCCGGCCGCTTGTGCGGCAGATGGTCGAAATAGAGAATCGCCGACCATGCGGCGCCCGTCTGGTCGCGCCGGCTCAGGCGCTGCAGCGCGCCCCACATCGAGGCGAGTTCCGAGATCGGCATGGCGTCGAGGAACGTTTCCGTGTCATCGGGCGTCGCCAGTTCCGGCGCCCCCGAGATCAGGGCGAGCATGTCAGCGTCTTCGGTCGATGCCATTGTTGTTGCACTCCACGGCAAGCAGGCCGGGCGCGCAAGCGCCGGCTGTTTGCCCTTAGTGCATCGCCGGAACGATCGGGTTCGAAGCGATCAATCGTCGCTGTCGTTGCCGAACAGGCCGAACTGCGCGGGATCCCGCGCCGGTTCGGCGAGGCCGAGGTGGCGGAAGGCGTGCGAGGTGAGCAGCCGGCCGCGCGGGGTGCGCTGCAAATAGCCGCACTGGATCAGATACGGCTCGATGATGTCCTCGATGGCGTCACGCGGCTCCGACAGCGCCGCCGCCATGGTCTCGACGCCGACCGGGCCACCGCCATAGTTCAGCGCGATGGTCGTCAGATAGCGGCGGTCCATGGCATCGAGGCCTGCGGCATCGACTTCGAGCGCGCTTAGCGCGTGGTCGGCGATGGCACGGTCGACGGAGCTGGCGTCGGCTGCGGATGCAAAATCGCGCACGCGGCGGAGCAGACGCCCCGCGATGCGCGGGGTGCCGCGGGCGCGGCGCGCGATCTCGTTGGCGCCATCCGGCGTCATGCCGATGTTGAGCACGCGGGCGCCGCGGCTGACGATCTTCTCCAGCTCTTCCTCGGTGTAGAAGTTCAGCCGGATCGGAATGCCAAAGCGGTCACGCAGCGGATTGGTCAACAACCCTGCGCGCGTCGTGGCACCGACAAGGGTGAACTTCGCGAGATCAATCTTCACCGAACGCGCCGCCGGCCCCTCGCCGATGATCAGGTCGAGCTGAAAATCCTCCATCGCAGGGTACAGCACTTCCTCGACCGCAGGGCTCAGGCGATGGATTTCATCGATGAACAGGACGTCACGCTCTTCGAGATTGGTCAATAGTGCCGCGAGATCGCCGGCCTTCGCGATGACGGGACCGGACGTGGCACGAAAGCCGACGCCGAGTTCGCGCGCCACGATCTGCGCCAGTGTGGTCTTGCCGAGGCCGGGGGGACCGACGAACAGCACGTGATCCAGCGCCTCGCCTCGCTTGCGCGCGGCCTCGATGAAGATCGAGAGATTCTTGCGCGCCTGCGCCTGGCCGACGAACTCGGACAGCAGTTGCGGGCGCAACGCGGTGTCGCCGACATCGTCGAAACGGGGCTCGGGGGTGACGATGCGGGAGGGGGTGTTCACCCGTTGCCCCTCCGGTACTTGTTGGGCAAAAGCTCGCCGATGGTGACGACCTTCGGCTCGCGGCCATTGTCGGGAACGATGACCCGCGCCTTTGCATCGTAATCGTGGATCAGCTCGCGACAGATGCCGCAGGGCGATACCACGGCGATACTGCCGGGCTCGTCCGGCTTGGGATGGCGGACGGCGACGATGGTCTCAATGCCGCGATCGCCGGTTTCGGTGATGGCGCGCCCAATGGCGATCGCCTCCGCGCAGACGGCGATCCGGCCGATATAGGCGTCGATGTTCACCCCAGTGACGATACGGCCATCGCGGGTCCGCATGGCCGCGCCGACCTCCTGCCATTTGTTGCGATAACGCGGCCTGATCGCGTCAATCGCGGCGGCAATTAGTTCCTGGTCTTTCTCGCTCAACATGGCAGCAACGCATTCCTTCGACAGTCAGCGGCGAACATAGTCTATTTCGCCAGTTCCTTCAGGCCCAGCCGGATCAATTGGGCCGTCTCGGCGTTCTCGCCCGCGCTGCGCGAGGCGGCGGCGATGGCGGCGGCGGCCTGCGGCTGGCCGTAGCCGAGATTGACCAGCGCGGAGATCGCGTCTGTCACCGGACGCGGCGCGCGGTCGCTGTCGATCGCGCCGGCGAGATGCACCACGGCCGGATCGACATTGGCGAACGCAGGCGCCTTGTCCTTCAATTCAGAAACGATGCGCTCGGCGACTTTCGGGCCGACGCCCGGCGTGCGCGATACTGCGGCCTTGTCGCGCAGCGCGATGGCATTGGCGAGTTCGGCCGGCGGCAACGTCGAGAGCACCGCGAGCGCGACCTTGGCGCCGACGCCCTGCACGGTCTGGAGCACGCGAAACCATTCGCGCTCGGCGTCGGTGCGGAAGCCGAACAGTCTTATCTGGTCTTCGCGCACATAAGTCTCGATCGAGAGCACCGCGGCCTCGCCGGGCGACGGCAGCGCCTGCAGCGTGCGCGAGGAGCAATGCACTTGATAGCCGACGCCGCCGACGTCGAGAATCACGTAATCCTCGCCGTAGGAATCGATCAGGCCTTTGAGTTTGCCGATCATGCGCTAGCTACCTTCAGCCGCAGCGCCGCGCTCTGGCGATGATGGGCGTGGGTGATGGCAATGGCGAGCGCGTCGGCGGCGTCGGCGGATTTCGGCTCGGCCTTCGGCAGCAGGATTTTCAGCATCACCGCGATCTGGTTCTTGTCGGCGTGGCCGGCGCCGACCACGGTCTTCTTGACTTGGTTGGGCGCGTATTCCGCAACCGATATGCCGAACATCGCGGGCGCCAGCATGGCAACGCCGCGGGCCTGGCCGAGCTTCAGCGTGGCGACGCCGTCCTTGTTGACGAAAGTCTGTTCGACCGCAGCTTCCGCCGGCCTGAAATCGCCGAGTACCGCGGCGAGCCCCTCATGGATCGCGAGCAGGCGGCTCGCTATGGGCAGATTGTCCGGCGGCTCCACCGAACCGCAGCCGATAAAGACGAGGCGGTTGCCCTCGGTCTCGATCACGCCCCAGCCGGTGCGGCGCAGGCCGGGGTCGATGCCGATGATCCGGACGGGGTGGCGAATCGGTGGGGATGTCATGGCGTAGTGATAACGCCAGAGCCGGGTGAACGAAACATAAAGAGAACGGAAATCCCCTGGATGCGGGCTGGATCGAGCACCCCGAGAGGCTGATGCGCCCAAATCGTCGTACCATCGTCGTCCCTGCGAACTCGCAGGAACGACGGATTACCCGGCCATCTTGGCGACCAGCGCGTCGGAGACCTCGAAATTCGCATAGACGTTCTGCACGTCGTCGTGCTCGTTCAACAGGTCCATCAGCTTCAACAGCTTCTCGCCGGTCTCGTCGTCGACGGACACCGTGTTCTGCGGCTTCCAGGTCAGCGCCGCCTTGCGGGCTTCGCCGAACTTGGCTTCCAGCGCTTTCGCGACCTCGCGAAAGGTTTCCTGCGAGGCGTAGATCTCGTGGCCGCCTTCGCTGGACACGACGTCGTCGGCGCCGGCCTCGATCGCGGCTTCCAGCATCGCGTCGTCGGAGGCCTTGCTGGCGTCGTATTCGATGATGCCGGTGCGGTCGAACATGAAGGCGACCGAGCCGGTTTCGCCGAGATTGCCGCCTGATTTGGTGAAGTAGGAGCGGATGTCGGAAGCGGCGCGGTTGCGGTTGTCCGTCAGCGCCTCGACGATGATGGCGACGCCGCCGGGACCGTAGCCCTCGTAGCGGATTTCGTCATAGCTCTCGCTCTCGCCGCCGATCGCCTTCTTGATGGCGCGCTCGATATTGTCCTTCGGCATGTTTTCCTGGCGCGCCGCGATCACTGCCGCGCGCAGCCGGGGGTTCATGGCAGGGTCCGGGGTTCCAAGCTTGGCAGCGACCGTGATTTCGCGCGCCAACTTGCTGAACAGCTTGGATTTCTGGGCATCCTGCCGGCCCTTGCGGTGCATGATGTTCTTGAATTGGGAATGGCCGGCCATGCGAGGTCTCTTGGATTCGTCCCGGGGGATGTGGGGTGAGCGCGGCGTTATAGGCCGCCAACCGGCTGAAATCAAAGAGTTACAGCCCGCCCGGGTATGCCGGTACTGCCGCGCGCCGAAATATCAGGCAGTTGTTAACCATGACTTCATGCTCGGATGAGAGGATTTGGCAAGCACCCTCAACTTTCAAGAGACCCCATGGCCTTCGGTTTGTTCAAAAAGCAGGTGCCGGAACCGGCCTTGCCTGCCGTCCAGCCCAAGGCTCAAACGGCGGCTCAAACGGCGGTTCAGCCGGCCGCCGCGGCGGAGGCCGTTTCGGGCGAGGGCGAGTCGGCCAAGGCCATCCTCGAGCTTCTGGAACTCGAACTCGGCGCCATGATCCGTCAGCTCGAACGCGCGGCCAATTCGGTCGGCGGCGGCGCCGAGGCGACCGCTGCGACGCTCTCCACCATCCGTCAGCGCACCGACGCCCTGACGAGCCGCACCAGCGCTGCACAAGGCACGGCGACGACGTTTTCGCGCGCCGCCGACAAGTTCACCCAATCGGCGCAAGGGATCGGCTCCCAGGTGCGCGACGCCGGCAAGCTCGCCGACCAGGCCAGTGAGGCCGCCCGCGAAGCCGGCACCAATGTCGATCGTCTCAGGGAATCATCGGCGGCGATCGGCAACGTCGTCAACCTGATCGCGCAGATTGCGCGGCAGACCACGCTCTTGGCGCTCAATTCCACCATCGAGGCCGCACGCGCCGGCGAGGCCGGGCGTGGTTTTGCCGTCGTCGCCACCGAAGTGAAGGCGCTCGCGGTGCAGACCCAGAACGCGACCGAGGAAATCACCAAGAAGATCGAGGCGCTGCAGCGGGACGCCGCGGGCTCCGTCGACGCGGTGCATCGCATCACGCAGGCGATCGAGGCGATCCGCCCGGTGTTCGAAAACGTCAACGGCGCGGTCGCCGAGCAGAACGCGACCACCGGCGAGATGGCCGACAATGCTGCCTCTGCTTCCAACTTCATCGCTTCCGTCGGCGACAGTGCCACCGAAATCGACAGCGCGACCAAGGAGGCCGAGGCCCATGGCGAAAGCGTCGCCAAGGCCGGACGGGCAGTCACCGCGTTTGCACAGAAGCTCAAGGCGCGTTGCGCGGTGCTGCTGCGGCAAGGCGACCGCACGGAGCGCCGCGAACAGCAAAAGCTGCCCTGCAGCCTCAAGATCGAAATCCAGACGCCGCGTGGCGTGATAACGGCGCCGGTCTACGAGATTTCGATCGATGGCATCCTGGTCAGCGGGTCAGACGCCGAGAGGCTCGCGCAGGGCCAGAGCTTCGACGCCACGCTGCAGGACATCGGCGCTTGCCGCATTCGCGTCAGCGAGCGCTCGAAGGCCGGCGCGCAGGCGCGGTTCGAGCGGGCGAACGCCGCGCTGACCGAGAAGATCGAAGACAAACTGTGGTCGATCCAGGACGACAACACGGAGGCGGTAACCCGCGCAATGGAAGCCGGCGCCGCGCTGAAGAAGATTTTCGATGATGGTATCGATAGCGGCGCCATCTCGATGGAAGACATGTTCGACACCAACTATGTCGAGATACCGGGCACCAACCCGGTGCAGTACCGCACCAGGATGCTGGACTGGGCCGATCGCGCCCTGCCGCCGTTCCAGGAAGCGTTCCTCGCCAAGGACAAGCGGATGGCGTTCTGCGCCATGGTCGACACCAACGGCTATTTGCCGGTGCACAACAAAATCTATTCGCATCCGCAGCGCCCAGGCGATGTCACCTGGAACACCGCCAACAGCCGCAACCGCCGCATCTTCAACGATCCGGCCGGGCTTGCCGCCGGCCGCAATCAGCGCGCCTATCTGATCCAGAGCTACGCGCGCGACATGGGCAACGGCAACATGGTGATGATGCGCGAGATCGACGTGCCGATCCGCATCAAGGGCCGCCACTGGGGCGGCTTCCGCACGGCCTACCGGCTGTAGCCACACTCCCCTCACCGCGCATACTGCATCAAATTGCGTGCGTCGTTCGCGTGATTGCGCGGATGGCTGCCTGAAAAAACGTGCCGCAGAGCGCGATGCGCCTACCGCGCTTTCGCGCTGAACCTTCCTTGTTCGAACTCGTTATAGGCAGGCTTGGAACCGCGGCTGACCGGCTCCCTCAGCGCGCCAGGTCAAGCAGGCTGGATCGTCCCCGCGCAGCACCTTCGCGCACCAGCCAAAGGCAGGCGGAGATCAGCAGGCGGAGGTCAAAATGGCCCGATCTGGCCCAGCAAAGCGTGTGACGCGGACGGTCATCGTACCGGACAAAATTCCGATCAGGCTGACCGTCAACGGCAACCGTATGGAACTGACGGTCGCCCCGTGGACGACGCTGCTCGACGCGCTACGCGACCATCTCGACCTGACGGGCACCAAGAAGGGCTGCGACCACGGACAATGCGGCGCGTGCACCGTTCTGGTCGACGGGCGGCGGATCAATTCCTGCCTGACGCTGGCGGTGATGAAGGAAGGCGCCGAAATCATCACCGTCGAAGGCCTTGCGCGCGACGGTGAGCTGCATCCGCTGCAGCAGGCCTTCATCGATCACGATGCATTTCAGTGCGGCTATTGCACGTCGGGCCAGATCTGCTCGGCCGCCGGGCTGATCGCCGAGGGCAAAGCCAAAACGGCCGACGAGATTCGCGAACTCATGAGCGGAAATATCTGCCGTTGCGGCGCCTATCCGAACATCGTGGCGGCTATCCAGCAGGCGATGGAGCGATCATGACCCCGTTCCAGTACGCGCGCGCCAACGACGTTGCCGATGCCATCAGGCAGATCGCCACGGACCCTTCCGCAAAATTCATCGCGGGCGGCACCAACCTGATCGACCTGATCAAATATGATGTCGAGGGGCCAAGCCGGCTGGTCGATATTTCGCACCTGCCGCTCAGAAGCGTCGAGCCGACGTCCACCGGCGGCGTTCTGATCGGCGCGATGGTGCCGAACGCCGACCTCGCCTACCATCCGATGATCGAAGACCGCTATCCACTGCTCGCGCGCGCGATACTATCAGGCGCGTCGCAGCAATTGCGCAACATGGCCTCGACCGGCGGCAACCTCTTGCAGCGGACGCGCTGTTTCTATTTCTACGACACGGCGACGCCATGCAACAAGCGCGAGCCGGGTAGCGGCTGCTCGGCGATCGACGGCGTCAACCGCATCAATGCCATCCTCGGCACGAGCGAAGCCTGCATCGCCACGCATCCGTCCGACATGTGCGTGGCGCTCGCAGCGCTCGAAGCCATCGTGCATGTCACCGGTCCGGCCGGGCAGCGCAGCATCGCGTTTGCGGATTTCCATCGCCTGCCCGGCAATACGCCGCAGCGCGACACCAATCTGGAGCCCGATGAGATCATCACGTCGATCGAGCTTCCACCGAAGGGTTTTAGCGCGAACTATTCGTACCTGAAGATCCGAGACCGCCTGTCCTATGCGTTCGCGCTCGTATCGGTCGCGGCAGCGCTCGAACTTGACGGCGATACGATCAAGGACGCCCGCGTGGCGCTTGGCGGCGTTGCGCACAAACCGTGGCGCAGTTCCGCGGCCGAAGCGGCCCTGCTCGGACAACGCGCCGATGCGACCGCATTTATGAAGGCCGCGGATTGGCTGCTGCACGGGGCCAAAGGCTACGGCCACAACAACTTCAAGATCGGCCTGGCGCGGCGCGCTATCGTGCGAACGCTCAGTCAGGCCGCGCGGGGCACGCCGCAGTCGAACTCCGACAAGAAGATACGGTGAGGGCCATGGCATCCTATATTGGATCAGCGACATCCCGCGTCGACGGCAGGGCCAAGGTTACCGGCGAAGCCAGATATGCCGGCGAGTTCAACGTCCCCGGCTTGGTCCATGGCTATGTCATCGAGTCGACGATACCGAAGGGGCGGATCGTGCGCATCGACTCCAGCGCGGCATTGGGCGTTGACGGCGTGATCGACGTGCTCACGCATCGGAACCGGCCACCAATGGCCGCCAAGAATGACGCCTACAAGGACGACGTCGCGCCGGAGAAGGGCTCGCCCTATCGCCCGCTCTACGACGAGAAGATTCATTTCACCGGACAGCCGCTGGCGCTGGTGCTGGCGGAGGATTGGGAAACCGCCCGCGTCGCCGCCTCGCAGGTCAGGATTGAATACCAGAAGGAGCCGCACGTCACCGATCTGCACGCCGAGCGCGCCCGCGCTTTTGCGACCGACAGTCCGGAGAAGTCGCGCGGTGATGCCGGAAAGGCGTTTGCGTCCGCCGCCGTGCGCCACGCGGCAGAATATTTCATTCCGACCGAGCACCACAATCCGATGGAATTGTTTGCCTCCACCGCGATCTGGGAAGACGGCCAGCTCACGGTCTACGACAAGACGCAAGGCGTGCAGAACGTGCAGAAGTATCTCTGCGGCGTGTTCAAGATGAAGCCGGGCGAGGTGCGTGTGATGTCGCCCTATATGGGCGGCGGCTTCGGCGCCGGCCTGCGTCCGCAATACCAGGTCGTGCTGGCGGTGCTGGGGGCACGCGCGCTGAAGCGCCCGGTTCGGGTCATGCTGACGAGGGCGCAGATGTATGCACTCGGCTACCGGCCGGCGAGCATCGAACGGCTTGCGCTTGGCGCCAACAGCGAGGGCACGCTCGAATCAATGCAACATGAAGCCATCGCCGAGACCTCGCAGTTCGAGGATTTCGCGCGCAACGATACCGGCTGGGGAAACCTGCTCTACAAGAGTCCGAATGCGGAATTCGGACACGGACTGGTGAGGCTCGATCTGCCGACCTCCTGCGACATGCGGGCGCCGGGCGCTGCGACTGGCGTCTATGCGCTGGAATGCGCGATGGACGAACTCGCCATCGCCCTCAAGACCGATCCGGTGCAACTACGGCTGCAATGCTATTCCGATCGCCATCAGGGCGAGGACCTTCCCTATACCAGCAAGCAATTGCGTGAGTGCTACCGGCAGGGCGCGGCGGCGTTCGGCTGGAACAAGCGCAACGCGGAACCGCGCTCGATGCGGGACGGCAACGATCTCGTCGGCTGGGGCATGGCATCCGGCGTGTGGGAAGCGCTGCAGATGCCCGCCACGGTCCGCATCGTGCTGACGGCGAACGGGCATGCGGAAGTGGCGACAGCCGCCTCCGATATCGGCACGGGGACCTACACGATCATGGCGCAGGTCGCGGCCGATATGCTCGGCCTGCCGATCGACAGTATCAGCGTCAAGCTCGGCGATTCCACGCTACCTCAATGTCCGCTGGAAGGTGGCTCCTGGATTGCCTCCTCGGTCTGCAACGCCATCGCGAATACCGCCCGCGCGGTTCGCGGCGACTTGCTGAAGCTTGCAAAGGCGACGAAGGATTCGCCGCTGGCGGGCGCCGGCGTGGACGACGTCGCGCTGATCGACGGCAAGATCGTCAGCAGGCGGGATGCCAACCGCGTAGTCTCGATCGCAAGCGTCATGCAGTCCGGCAAGGCCGAGCGCATCACGCGCGAGGAGGCCAACAAGGTGGACGAAGACAAGTCTCACGCACGCAATGTCCATTCCGCGATCTTCGCGGAGGTCAAGGTGGACGAAGAGCTGGGAGTGATCCGCGTCACCCGCGTGGTCAATGCCGTCGCCGCCGGCCGCATCGTCAACCTGAAGACCGCCCACAGCCAGGTCATGGGTGGCGTGGTCTGGGGAATCGGCATGGCGCTGCACGAGGAAACGCTGTTCGACCATCGCTTCGGACGCGTCATGAACGCCAATATCGCCGAATACCACGTGCCCGTGAATGCCGACGTGCACGACATCAAGGTGATCTTCGTCGACGAGCCGGACCAGATCGTCAATCCGCTCGGCATCAAGGGACTCGGCGAGATCGGCATTGTCGGCGTGGCGGCAGCGATCGCCAACGCGGTCTATCATGCGACCGGAAAGCGCGTGCGCGACCTCCCGATTACGCTCGACAAGGTGGTTCAGTTCAATTGAATCCCGCGCGGCCCTCACACCCAAAACGCCGGCACGGCCGGCTCGAGCCTGCCGCCGGCCCGCACCGGCCCAACACGCAGCGCGAGGCCGGTTAAATCATCGGTCTCGACCGCAACGCCGCTGAGTGTCGCCGCCCCTGCGGCCGGTTCGAAACGGGCTGACGGGATACCCGTCGTGAAGCGCCGCAGCGGCTCTTCCTTCTGCATGCCGATGACTGAATCATAGTCGCCGGTCATGCCGGCGTCGGTCATGTAGGCGGTGCCGCCGGCGAGGATCTGATGATCGGCGGTCGGCACATGGGTGTGCGTGCCGACGACGAGGCTGGCGCGGCCGTCGCAGAAATAGCCGATGCCTTGTTTCTCGCTCGTCGCCTCGCCATGGAAATCGACCACGATCGCATCCGCGGCTTCGCGCAGCGGACAGGCATCGAGCTGCTGATTGAGCACAGCGAAGGGGTCGTCGAACGGCGTCATGAAGACACGGCCGATGGCGTTGATGACGAGCGCACGCTTGCCGTTCTTGGTATCGACCAGCGCCGCTCCCCGGCCAGGCGTACCCTTTGGATAGTTCGCAGGCCGGATCAGTTTTGGCGCGCGCTCGATGAACACCAGCGCCTCGCGCTGATCCCAGGCGTGATTGCCGAGCGTGATGGCATCTGCGCCGGCGTCGAGCAGTTCCTGATAGACCGCCTCGGTGATGCCGAATCCGCCGGCGGAATTCTCGCCATTGACGACGACGAGATCGAGCGCCCAGTCCCTGATCATGCCGGGCAGATATTCCGCGACCGCGGTGCGCCCAGCGCGGCCGACCACGTCACCAACGAAGAGAATACGCAAAGTTCAGCTCCGGAAATCGAACACTTTCTTTTCCGTTAGCACATAATCCAGCGCCACGTCGTGCGGCAGCGCGGGAACGGCTTTTATTTCCTGCACGGAAAAGGCGGTGCCGACAGCCGTAATGGCCTTCACCTTGCGCAAATGGACCAGCGTGAAGTCGTAATGTCCGGCGCCGTAGCCGATGCGATGGCCGGCGCGATCGAACGCCGCCAGCGGCACCAGCATGATGTCGGGAACGAGTTCGGCCGCCGCCGGCGACGGTTCGAGAATGCCGAGCGGCCCCATCATCAGCCTGTCATCAGGCGACCACGCGCGAAACGCGAGCGATTTGCCACGCGACAGCACCGCCGGCAGCGCGAGCTTTGCGCCCTGCTCGGCGAGCTTGCGCATCAGAGGGGCCGGGTCGATCTCGCTGCGGATCGGCGAATATCCGGATACGACGAGTCCCGGCTCGATCTCGAACGGCAGCCCGCGCTTCGCCATCGCCTGCGCCGCAGCCGCGCGCTGCTCGTCGCTCAACGCATCGCGTTTCGCCAGAGCTGCGGCGCGGAGATCGGCTTTCGACAGGGTTGCCGTCATACGATGAATGATCCGTATTCGATGCAATCGTAGCCCGGATGGAGCGAAGCGAAATCCGGGGATCATCTCGCAACCAAGCAGATCCTGTCCCGGATTGCGCTTCGCTCCATCCGGGCTACGCAGGGCACGCCGCATCGAACGGCAATGCACCGAAAGCTTTGGAAACAAACTCGACGACAAACAAAAGTGCGAGGCCGCGAACGCCGTTGAAGCACTCGATCCCGGAGTTCCCTACGAAAGTAGGTGGGCACCATATGTCCGGATCCACGGACCCGGCCAGGGACAGTTCCCTAAAGGATCGATAAGGCCCCGGGGATATATGGCTCCTGACGCACGACGCAGCTTCGCGAGAGACAATGTAGGCGTTACGGGGCGAATCCGCCAGCAGTTAGCAGTTAGCAACCTTCCTATGGACGCTACTGGGGCGGCGAAACAAACATCCGCTTGTTTTCGCCCTTAGATTGCGGTTCACTTCACCCTCCCCTGGAGGGGGAGGGTCGCTTACATCGATGATGCGCAGCAACGTCGATGTAAGCGGGGTGGGGTGATCTATCCGCGAGCGAGGTAGAATGATTTCAACGGCGATCCGCCGCGCCGCTGCGAAGAAGCTGCGGGCTAATGCCACGCCGCATGAGCGCATCCTCTGGCGTGCGCTGAAAGAACTGCCGATCGAAGGCACGCATTTCCGGCGACAGGCGCCTATTGGTCCATATGTCGTGGACTTCTTCTGTCCAGCAAAGCGTCTCATCATTGAGCTGGATGGCGGGCATCACAACGAGGATGCAACAGCCAAGCGCGACAGCGAACGGCAGACCTGGCTGGAGCAGGAAGGATATCGGGTTATCCGCTTCTGGAATTCGGATGTGGCCTTTGATCTCAGAGCGGTCATGGAGAAGATTTACGTTGAAGTGTATGGCTCGCGCGAGGCAGAGGCGTTTACACTGAAACACCATCGACGACGATAGTCTGTCACCCCGCCCCGCCGCTGCGCGGCGACCCTCCCCCTCCAGGGGAGGGTGAAGAGCGGCCCCGCGCCCTTCACCCGATCGCGACGCCGCTGCCGATGGTGCGGTTGATGACCTGGGTGGTCTTTTCGATGCGGTCGGCGGCGGCGTTGAGCGCGTTGGCGACGGCGACCTGGGTGGCCTTGGCGCGGTCGGCGGCGGCGGTGCGAACGTTGCGCAGGGTTTCGAGTTCGCCCTCCAGCGCACGGATGCGCGCATTGGCATCCAGCAGTTCGTCGCACACCGTGAGCGCGGCCATCACGGTGAGACGCGCATCGCCGATCTCGCCGAACTTGCCGCGCAACTCTCCGACCCGCGATTCCAGGCTCTCGGCGAGCTTCAACAGCCGCACTTCCTGCCCTTCCTCGCAGGCCATGCGGTACTGCCGGCCATTGATGGTGACGTTGATGTGACTCATTCACTCTCTCCGGCGTCGGCATCGAGCACCGCACGGATGGTGCCGATCGCGGCATCCAGTTTCTCAGCGATCTCGCGGTTGGTGCGCTCTAGCCGCCGCGTCTTCACCAGCGAGCCGTCGAGTTCGTCGGCGAGGCGCGAGCGATCGGCGCCGAGCGCCTGGATCCGGCTCGCCAGTTCGTTCTCGTCACGGTCGGCATCGCGCCGCCGCTCGGCCGCGGCCTCGAGCGCATCAAGCGCCATCATCAGCCGCCGCGTGGCGGCGTCGATGTCGGCATAGACCGGCTCGGCATTGCCGGCCCCGTTGGTGTGACGATCGCTCATGAGAGGCAGCGCGCACCTTCGCGGTAGGCCCGCCGCACAGCAGCAAAATCCGCGGTTCGGCAAGCGGTTAGAGCCCGAAATTTACGTGGCAAGCGAGCCGAGCGCAACGCCCGCGCGAAGCTATGCACTGCTAGATCGGGGTGACCGGTCGCCCCGATCCGGCGCTTTAGTGGCATGGTCTTTTCGGAAAGCCGGTACCCACTTTTCCGGACCATGCCGTAAGCAACTTTTCGCATGGCAAGGGCGTTTCCACGCCTTGGACTCCCGGGGATTGAGGTGCTATCCAGCCCGCACTTTCCCTCAAACGCGCCCGTATTGCGGCCTTCGCCCGGTACATACCCCTAACAAGCACCTCACTTCAGGCGGATTTTCACATGACGCAGGTCGATCATACCCGTATGGCCAATGCGATTCGCGGGCTTGCCATGGATGCCGTCGAAAAGGCGAAATCCGGCCATCCCGGCCTGCCGATGGGCGCTGCCGACATCGCGACCGTGCTGTTCACGCAGTTCCTCAAATTCGATGCGGCGGCACCAACCTGGCCGGACCGCGACCGCTTCGTGCTCTCGGCCGGACACGGCTCGATGCTGCTCTATGCACTGCTGTACCTGACCGGCAACAAGGACATGACGCTCGACCAGATCCGGAATTTCCGTCAGCTCGGCTCCAAGACGCCGGGACACCCGGAAAATTTCGAGACCAGCGGCGTCGAGACAACCACCGGCCCGCTCGGCCAGGGCATCGCCACCTCGGTCGGCATGGCGCTGGCGGAAAAGATGCTGGCTGCCGAGTTCGGCAAGAAGGTGGTCGCCCATCATACTTACGTGCTCGCCTCCGACGGCGACCTGATGGAAGGCGTATCGCAGGAAGCGATCGCGATGGCCGGGCACTGGAAGCTGAACAAGCTGATCGTGCTCTATGACAACAATGGCATCTCGATCGACGGCCCGACCTCGCTCGCCGATTCGGTCGACCAGGTGAAGCGCTTCAAGTCGGCGGGCTGGGCGGCCGAGCTGATCGACGGCCAGGATCCGAAGGCGATTGCGGCCGCGATCACCCGCGCGCAAAAATCCAACAAGCCGTCGCTGATCTCCTGCAAGACCACGATCGGCTACGGCGCGCCAACGCGGGCCGGCACGGCGAAGGTCCATGGCGAGGCGCTCGGCGCCGACGAGCTCAAGGGCGCCAAGGAAAAGCTCGGCATTTCGCTCGACGCCTTCTCGGTGCCGGACGATGTGCTGAAGGCATGGCGAGCCGCCGGCAGCCGCGGCGCTGCCGCGCGCGAGGAATGGGAAAGCGTTTTCGCCGAGCTCGGCCCCCGCAAGCGCGCCGAGTTCGAGCGGCGGATGCGGCACGAGCGGCCGGCCGCTCTGTCGAAGGCGCTGCGGGCGCACAAGAAGGCGCTATTGGAATCGCCGCAGAATGTCGCGACGCGGAAATCCTCCGAATCCGCGATCGAAGCGATCGCCGGCGCGATGCCGATGGAATTTTTGGCAGGCTCCGCCGACCTCACCGGCTCCAACAACAACAAGGCGAAATCCGCTGTGGCGTTCTCGGCCAAGATGCCGAAGGGCCGTTTCATCCATTATGGCATCCGCGAGCACGGCATGGCCGCCGCCATGAACGGCATCTTCCTGCATGGCGGCTTCGCGCCGAACGGCGCTACCTTCTTGGTATTCACGGACTATGCCCGACCCGCGATGCGGATCGCCGCGCTGATGGGCGCGGGCGTCGTCTACGTGATGACCCATGATTCGATCGGGCTCGGCGAGGACGGGCCGACGCATCAGCCGGTCGAGCATCTCGCGGCGCTCCGCGCCATTCCCAACATGCGCGTGTTCCGGCCCTGCGACGCCGTCGAGGTCGCGGAATGCTGGGAACTGGCGCTCAACCGGGTCGACGGCCCGACGGTGCTGGCCCTGACCCGACAGAACCTGCCGCAGCTTCGCACCAATGCGCCGAATGATAATCCTTGCGCGCATGGCGCCTATGAGCTGGTCGCGGCGCAGGGAGAGGCAAAAGTGTCGCTGTTCGCCTCAGGCTCCGAGGTCGAGATCGCGGTGGCTGCCCAGAAGCAACTGAGCGAGCGTGGCATCGCGTCGCGGGTGGTCTCGGTGCCCTCGCTCGAACTCCTGCTGGCACAGCCGGCGGACCGAAAAACGGCCATTATCGGCAATGCGCCGGTCAAGGTCGCGATCGAGGCCGCGGTACGCTGGGGCTGGGACGCCGTGATCGGTCAGGATGGTGAATTCATCGGGATGCATGGTTTCGGGGCCAGCGCTCCCGCCAAGGACCTTTTCAAGCACTTCGGAATTACTGCCGAGGCTGCGGTTAACGCTGTCCTGAAGCGCGTGGGCTGACGGTTGAGCTGTAGGGGAAAAAGGACTACCTAGACCCCCATCTTGACCGTTCCCGCCCGGCCGAACCGGGCGTTCCGCCGTAAGCACCTCCGTGGAACGTCTCCGCGGGGCCAGCACCGGCTATCAGAGGAGAGACCAGCATGGCAGTCCGCGTCGCGATCAACGGATTTGGCCGCATTGGCCGCAATGTGTTGCGGGCGATTGCGGAATCTGGCCGCAAGGATATCGAGGTGGTCGGCATCAACGATCTCGGCCCGGTCGAGACCAACGCCCACCTGCTGCGTTTCGATTCCGTGCACGGCCGTTTCCCCGGCACCGTGACTATCGACGGCGACTCGCTCAGCCTCGGCAACGGCAAGATCAAGGTTTCCGCCGAGCGCGATCCGTCGAAGCTGCCGTGGAAGGCGCTCGGCGTCGACATTGCGCTGGAATGCACCGGCATCTTCACGGCCAAGGACAAGGCCTCCGCGCATCTAACCGCCGGCGCCAAGCGCGTGCTGGTCTCGGCGCCCGCCGACAACGCCGACGCCACCATCGTCTACGGCGTCAACCACGACACCCTGACCAAGGATCATTTGGTCGTCTCCAATGGCTCCTGCACCACCAACTGTCTGGCGCCCGTCGCCAAGGTCTTGAACGACACGGTAGGCATCGAGACCGGTTTCATGACCACGATCCACGCTTACACCGGCGACCAGCCGACGCTCGATACCCTGCACAAGGATCTCTATCGCGGCCGTGCGGCGGCGATGTCGATGATCCCGACCTCGACCGGTGCGGCGAAGGCGATCGGGCTCGTGCTGCCCGAGCTGAAGGGCAAGCTCGACGGCGTCGCGATCCGCGTGCCGACCCCGAACGTCTCGGTGGTCGACCTCAAGATCGTCGCCAAGCGCGCAACCGATGTTAAGGAAATAAACGCGGCGATGAAGCGTGCCTCCGAGCAGCAGCTCAAGGGCATTCTCGGCTACACGTCAGCGCCGAATGTTTCGATCGACTTCAACCACGATCCGCACTCGTCGACGTTCCACGAGGATCAGACCAAGGTGCAGAACGGCACGCTGGTGCGCGTGATGTCCTGGTACGACAATGAATGGGGTTTCTCCAACCGCATGGCCGATACCGCCGTGGCGATGGGGAAGCTGCTGTAAGTTTGAGTTTCGTGTCCCGGACGCGGCGCGGCACGAAATGACGCGCCGCAGAGCCGGGACCCATTTCAGCGTAGGTCCCGTTCGGGATCATCCAGCGTAGGTCCCGGTCCTGCACAGCGGCACTTCGCGCCGCATGGGCCCGGGACAAGAGAAGCGCCCATGACCAAGACATTCCGCACCCTCGATGACGTCGACGTTAGTGCCAAGCGCGTGCTGCTGCGCGTCGACCTTAACGTGCCCATGGAGAACGGCCGCGTCACCGACGCGACAAGGCTCGAGCGTGTCGCGCCGACCATTGCCGAGATCGCGGACAAGGGCGGCAAGGTCATCCTGCTCGCTCATTTCGGCCGCCCGAAGGGGCGCGATGCCAAGGATTCGCTGAAGCCCGTCGCGGCGGCGCTCGGCCACGTCATCAAGAAGCCGGTTGCGTTTGCCGACGACTGCATCGGCGAGACCGCGGCCAACGCCGTGGCTGCGATGAAGGATGGCGATATCCTCTGCCTGGAAAACACCCGTTTCCATAAAGAGGAAGAGAAAAACGATCCGGCGTTCGTAGCCGAACTGGCAAAGCTCGGCGACATCTGGGTCAACGACGCGTTCTCGGCCGCGCACCGCGCGCACGCTACGACCGAGGGCCTCGGCCACAAGCTGCCCGCCTACGCCGGCCGTACCATGCAGGCCGAGCTCGATGCGCTTGGCAAGGCACTGGAGGCGCCGACCAAGCCTGTCATCGCGATCGTCGGCGGTGCCAAGGTGTCCACCAAGATCGATCTGCTCGAAAATCTCGTAACCAAGGTCGACGCGCTGGTGATCGGCGGCGGCATGGCCAACACCTTCCTGCACGCGCAAGGCGTCGGCGTCGGCAAGTCGCTGGCGGAAAAAGACCTCGCCGCCACCGCGCTGCGTATCCTGGAAAAAGCAACTTCCGCGAACTGCGCCATCATTCTTCCAGTCGATGCCGTGGTCGCCTATCACTTCGCGGCCAACTCGCCCTCGCATGCCTATGGCCTCGACGCGATCCCGGCCGACGGCATGATCCTCGACGTCGGGCCGCAATCGATCGCGCGGATTCATTCCGCGATCGACGACGCCGCGACGCTGGTCTGGAACGGCCCGCTCGGCGCATTCGAGATGACGCCGTTCGACCGCGGCACCATGGTGGCGGCCCGTCACGCGGCTGAGCGCACCAAAGCCAAAAAGCTGATCTCGGTTGCCGGCGGTGGCGACACGGTCGCTGCGCTGAACCAGGCCGGCGTGGCCGACGATTTTTCCTATGTATCGACGGCCGGCGGCGCGTTTCTCGAATGGATGGAAGGCAAACCGTTGCCTGGCGTCGAAGTTCTGAAACTGCGTTAGACCAAGACTTCCAGACTTAGTGGAGCGCCGAAGGCGCGGCAAATACAGGAGAATTTGAATGGCTCGCATTACCTTGCGTCAACTGCTCGATCACGCGGCAGAGCACGATTACGGGGTGCCGGCTTTCAACATCAACAACATGGAGCAGGCGCTGGCCATCATGGAGGCCGCCTCCTCGCTGGATGCGCCCGTCATCATTCAGGCTTCGCGCGGCGCGCGCTCCTATGCCAACGACGTGATGCTTAGGCACATGATGGACGCCGTTACCGAAATCTATCCGCAGATTCCGGTCTGCGTGCATCTCGATCACGGCAACGAGCCCGCGACCTGCATGACAGCGATCCAGGCCGGCTTCACCTCCGTCATGATGGACGGCTCGCTCAAGGCCGACGGCAAGACCCCGGGCGACTGGGACTACAATGTCGGCGTGACCAAGACCGTCACCGACATGGCCCATCTCGGCGGCATCTCGGTCGAAGGCGAACTCGGTGTGCTCGGCTCGCTGGAGACCGGCATGGGCGACAAGGAAGATGGTCACGGCGCGGAAGGCAAGCTGTCGCACGACCAGTTGCTGACCAATCCGGACGAAGCCGTGAAGTTCGTCAAGGAGACCAAGGTCGACGCGCTGGCGATCGCGATGGGCACCTCGCACGGCGCCTACAAGTTCACGCGCAAGCCGGACGGCGACATCCTCGCCATGAACGTGATCGAGGAAATCCACCGCAAGCTGCCGAACACGCATCTGGTGATGCACGGCTCCTCCTCGGTACCGCAGGATCTGCAGGAAATCATCAACGCCAACGGCGGCAAGATGAAGCCGACCTGGGGCGTGCCGGTTTCCGAAATTCAGCGCGGCATCAAGAACGGCGTGCGTAAGATCAACATCGACACCGACAACCGGATGGCGATGACCGGGCAGATCCGTAAGGTGCTGAAGGACAATCCGGAAGAGTTCGACCCGCGCAAGTATCTCAAGCCCGCGATGGAGGCGATGGCCAAGCTGTGCAAGCAGCGGCTGCAGGAATTCAATACCGCGGGGCAAGCCAGCAAGATCAAGAAGGTGCTGACGACGGCCGAAATGGCCAAGCGGTACGGCAAGGGTGAGCTGGACCCGCGGGTCGCCTGAGCCGGCCCCCGCGCCTTGCAAACACCCAGGGTGCGACGAACGTTTTCTAGGCAATTGCCCGAGAACCGCCTATTTTGGTGCGCAAGGGCATGATGTTTCCGGAGAACGTTCCCATGAATCTTGCTGACCTCAACAAGGTTGCCCTCGCCATGGTCACCCCAGGCAAGGGCATTCTCGCGGCCGACGAATCCTCGGGCACGATCAAGAAGCGTTTCGACGCCATCAAGGTCGAGTCGACCGAGGAGAACCGCCGCGACTATCGCGAGATGCTGTTCCGCTCCACCGAGGCGATGAGCAAGTACGTCTCGGGGGTCATCCTCTACGACGAGACCATCTGGCAGAACGCCAAGGATGGCACGCCGCTGATCAAGCTGATCGAGCAGTCCGGCGCCATCCCCGGCATCAAGGTCGATGAAGGGACGCAGGCGCTGCCGCAATGTCCGGGCGAACTGGTCACCGTCGGACTCGACAAGCTCGCCGAGCGCCTGAAGAAATACTACGAGCGCGGCGCGCGCTTCGCCAAATGGCGTGCCGTGATCGATATCGGCAGCGGCATCCCCAGCATGACCGCGATCAGCGTCAACGCGCATGCGCTGGCGCGCTACGCCGCGCTGTGCCAGGCGGCGCAGATCGTGCCGATCGTCGAGCCGGAAGTGCTGATGGATGGCGATCACGATATCGACCGCTGCTACGACGTAACCCAGCGCGTGCTGAACAAAACGTTCCAGGAATTGCGCATCCAACGTGTCGAGCTCGAGGGCATGGTGCTGAAGCCCAACATGGCCATTTCAGGCAAGAAGTGCGGAAAGCAGGCTTCCGTCGATGAAGTTGCGGAGAAAACCGTTCGTCTCCTGAAGGCGTGCGTTCCAGCGGCCGTGCCGGGCATCGCCTTCCTCTCCGGCGGACAATCCGATGAGGAAGCAACCGCGCATCTGAACGCCATGAACCGGATCGGCGGCCTGCCTTCTAGTCTGCCTTGGCGGCTGACCTTCTCCTATGGCCGGGCGCTGCAGGCGGCGCCGCAGAAGGCGTGGTCCGGTAAGGCCGAGAACATCGCCGCGGGCCAGCGCGCATTCACGCACCGTGCGCGGATGAACGCGCTGGCTAGCAAGGGCGAGTGGGAAACCGGCCTGGAAAAGAAGGTCGCCTAGACTTGGCCAACAAACCCGTTCCGCCGCGCCCGGCGCCGCGCCTCTATCTCGCGACGCCCGAGGTGGACGATCCGTCGCAGCTCGCCAGCCAGCTTCCAGAGCTGCTGGCCGCGGCCGATGTCGCGGCGGTGCTGCTGCGGCTGAAGCAGACCGATCAGCGCACCATGATCGCGCGCGTGAAAGCGCTGGCACCTGCGATCCAGAATGCGGGCGCGGCGCTCCTGCTTGACGGTCATGTCGAACTGGTGGCGCGCGCAGGCGCCGATGGCGCGCATCTGACCGGTCTCGCCGCGCTGGACGAAGCATGGCCGTCGCTGAAGCCTGACCGCATTGCCGGCGTCGGAGGCCTTGCCACGCGGCACGATTCGATGACCGCGGGCGAAGCCGGTGCCGACTACCTGCTGTTCGGCGAACCCGACGCCAAGGGCCAGCGGCCATCGACCGAGGCGATTGCCGAGCGCCTGCAATGGTGGGATGAACTATTCGAGCCGCCCTGCATCGGCTTTGCCGCCTCGCTCGCCGAGGCTTCCGAATTCTCGGCTGCCGGCGCCGATTTCGTGCTGGTCGGCGATCTCATCTGGGCCGACCCGCGTGGCGCAAAGGCGGCGCTGATCGATGCCGCGCAGGCGATCGCGCAAGCGTACGAAGCAGCGTTCGGCAAAGCCAAAGCTGGCACGGACAAGGCCGGGCACGGATAACGCCGGAAATGAAACTCCTGCGTCTCATATCGCTGCTTGCGGGCTTCTCGATGACGATGTCCGCCGCCTCCGCGCAGATCTCGTTGACGCCGCCCGCCGCGCAGCCGCCCGCGAGCCCTCCGGCTGCGAAAAAGGAAGCGCCGAAACCGAAGGCTCCCCCGGCAGCGAAGCAGCCCGCCGCGACGCCGAAGCCGACCGCAACGCCTAAACCGGCGGCAACGCCGACGCCCTCGCCCACGCCCGCCCCCTCGCCGACGGCGGCCTTCGAGGATCCGAATGTCGATCTCGTCTACGGCGCCTATCAGCGCGGCATGTACAAGACGACGTTCGATCTCGCGACCACGCGCGCGCAATATAACGGCGACCCCAAGGCGATGACGATGCTGGGCGAGCTCTATGCCAACGGGCTCGGCATCAAGCGCGACTATGCGAAGGCCGCCGATTGGTACCAGCGCGCGGCCGACGCCGGCGACCGCGAGGCCATGTTCGCACTAGCCATGATGCGGCTGTCCGGCCGCGGCGGGCCTACCAATCGGGAACAGGCCGTCAAGCTTCTGGCCTCCGCAGCCAAGCTCGGCAACGCGAAGGCGGCCTACAATCTGGCGCTGCTCTATCTCGACGGCAACACGCTGCCGCAGGATGTCCGGCGCGCCGCCGAACTGCTGCGCCTCGCAGCCGACGCGGGCAATCCGGAAGCTCAATACGCGTTAGCGACCTTCTACAAGGAAGGCACCGGCGTGCCGAAGGACATCGACAAGGCGGTGCGGCTGCTGCAGGCGGCCTCATTGGCCGACAATGTCGACGCCGAGGTCGAGTACGCGATTGCGCTCTATAACGGCACCGGCACGCCGAGGAACCAGGCCGCCGCGGTCGCGCTGTTGCGCAAGGCGGCGCGCCAGAACTCACCGATCGCGCAGAACCGGCTCGCCCGCGTGCTGGTGACCGGACAGGGCGCGCCGATGGACAAGATCGAGGGCTTCAAGTGGCACATTGTCGCCAAAACCGCCGGAAAGGGCGATCCTGAGCTGGACGAAAGGTTCTCCGAGATCAGTCCCGAAGATCGCGCCAAGGCCCAGGAAGCCGCGAAAAAATGGATCGGCACCGCCAGTAAATGACGCCTTGACGGCGGCACATCTGCAGGGCACCCACTCCCTAAACCCCTCACGGCATTGGGCCGTTCCCTCTCACACCATAAGCTCGCATCATGCTCTACTCCGCCCTCATCAATGTCATGGTGAAAGCCGCGCGCCGCGCCGGCCGCAGCCTCAAGCGCGATCTCGGCGAGATCGAGCATCTGCAGGTGTCGCTGAAGGGGCCGGCGAACTTCGTCACCAAGGCCGACAAGCGCGCCGAGGAAATGCTGTACGAGGATCTTGCCAAGGCACGTCCCGGTTACGGCTTCATCGGCGAGGAAGGTGGCACGCGCGAGGGCGCCGACAAGACCCACACCTGGATCGTCGATCCGCTCGACGGCACCACCAACTTCCTGCACGGCATCCCGCAATTTGCGATCTCGATCGGCCTGGCGCGCGAGGGCACCGTCATCGCCGGCGTGATCTACAATCCCGCCAACGACGAGCTGTACATCGCCGAGCGCGGCAAGGGCGCGTTCCTCAACGACCAGCGGCTGCGCGTCGCCGGCCGCCGCCAGCTCAACGAATGCGTGATCGCCTGCGGTCTGCCGCATATCGGGCGCGGCGACCATCAACTGGCGCTGAAGGAAATGGCCGCACTGCAGAACAAGGTCGCCGGCTTCCGCCGCTTCGGCGCCGCCTCGCTCGATCTCGCCTTCGTCGCCGCCGGCCGCCTCGACGGCTACTGGGAACGCAACCTGTCGCCGTGGGATATCGCAGCGGGGCAGATCATGGTGCGGGAAGCAGGCGGCACGATCTCTGACATCGGCGGCAAGGACGATGCGCTGAAGACCGGGCATGTGGTCTGCGGGAATGAGTACGTGCACGGGGAGCTGGTGAGGATATTGGGGCCGCTCGACAAGTAGAGCGACGGTTCCAAGCCGCGCGCCGTCATCATCCGGGATCGGCGATGCAGTCTTCCAGAGACGGCGGAAGGACACGGAGGAGCCTCGGCGCTCCCAGCCAAAATATTGAAAACAACCCCATGCACAGTAGCCGGCACTCGTCGAGTGCCGAAGTAGTCATTTGACACGTCGGGCAAATCAGCGAGATAAATCCATCATCCACCCAACGAAGCGATTGTAACAAGTCGTGCGGGGACCATCGGTCGCCGGCAGGTCGCGCCATGGCGCACTTGAACGCAAGACCTAAGAGATGCCATCGAGCATGCGGCGGTCATCTACCCGCCGAACGCCGCGCGGCTTGTTCGGCAACATCGGCTTAATGGCGGTCTACTCATGTTCGCTGTAGCGCATGATTCGAGGCTTCGGTTTCGAAGCTTGAATGACGTCAAGGGTAGCGCCATCAATCCACCGGCCTCTAGCGAAGCCGCCAATGCTCTGAATTTACTTCCGCTTTCGGAGGCATAGCCGGCATAGCCGGACTTGCCGCTGAGTCGCCCGTGTTGCGATTGACCCTGGCTGTGTGAAAAGCCACGAGTCAGGTACGATTCCTCCGTTTCCTGATGGGGGATACGGATGGGACGCTTCGTTGATGGCGCGGACAGATCCCAGCTGACGCTCTTGCCGGAATGCCTGGAGGATTGGGTAAGCGAGGACAACGCGGTCCATGTGATCGATGTGTTCGTCGAGGCGCTCGACCTGCATGGACTGGGGTTTGAGCGTGTGATCGCCAAGGAGACGGGCCGGCCCTCCTATCATCCGGCAGTCCTTCTGAAGCTTTACATCTACGGTTATCTCAATCGGGTGCAATCCAGTCGGCGCCTGGAACGTGAGGCGTGCCGGAATGTCGAGGTGATGTGGCTGATCGGCCGCCTGGCTCCCGATCACAAGACGATCGCCGATTTCCGGAAGGACAATGGCGCGGCGATCCGGAAGGTTTGCGCGAAGTTCGTTGCGCTATGCCGGCAAATGGGCCTGTTGCAGACCCCGAGCGTCGCGATTGACGGCAGCAAGTTCAAGGCGGTGAACAACCGCGATCGCAACTTCACGCATGCCAAGATGGCGAGGCGGATGGCGCAGATCGAGGAAAGCGTCGGTCGATATCTGCGTCAACTCGATAGCGCCGATCGGCAGGAGCCTTCGGAAGCGATCATCATCAAGACAACGAGGATCAAGGAAAAGATCGCTCGGCTGAAGCAGGAGATGGGCCGCCTGGAAGTGCTTGATGCGCAGATGCGTAACACGCCGGATCAACAGATATCGCTCACCGATCCGGATGCCCGTTCGATGGCCACCAGCGGACGCGGATCGGGCGTCGTCGGCTACAATGTCCAGGTCGCTGTGGACACCGAACACCATCTGATTGTTACGCACGAGGTCATAAACGTCGGCAACGACCGTGGGCAGCTTGCTCGGATGTCCAAACAAGCCAAAGAAGTGCTCGAAGTGGACAAACTCGAGGCCGTCGCCGACCGTGGCTACTTCGACGGAGAAGAGATATTGGCCTGCGAAGAGGCTGGCGTTGCAGTCACCTTGCCCAAGCCCATGACGTCGAACGCCAAGGCTGAGGGCCGGTTCGGCAAACAGGACTTCGCCTACCTGCCTGATGCGGACGTCTACCGCTGCCCATCCGGCCAGCTGCTGTCCTATCACTACACCAACATCGAGCATGGAATGACGCTGCGCCGGTACTGGTCGACAGCGGCGTGCCAGAGCTGCGCGATCAAGAGCCATTGTACGCCGTCCAAGGAGCGCCGCATCACGCGCTGGGAGCATGAGCATGTGGTCGAGGAGGTCCAGAGACGGCTCGATTCCAATCCCGACGCCATGCGGACGCGGCGCGAGACGGTCGAGCATCCCTTCGGCACGATCAAAGCCCGTATGGGTGCGAGCCACTTCCTGATGAAGCGCCTACGGAATGTCGCCGCTGAGATGGCGCTGCATGTTCTCGCCTATAACCTCACACGGGTGATGAACATCGTCGGCAAACCGAGCCTGATTGCAGCCATCCGCGCCACCTGAAGGTCGGAAAGTGCGTCGAAAAGCGTAATACCGCGTCGCGATACCCACTTTGGCCGTCATTGGACGATCCGACGCGAGAACATCGGCCGCCTGCCGACCACGGCCGCGTGCCGACCTATCGGTTTGCACACAACCAAGACCCGAAGCGGACCTAGCGATCGTTCTTCCGAGCGCCAACATTGTTGGGTCCGAGAATCACCCAGTCGGGGCGTGCCAAGGTCTGGCTACGCGCATGCGGATCAAGCGGCTCGTTGCTTGGCAGTCTCGTCGGATTTCTCGGAGCAAAGCTGACGTATTCCTCTCTCACAAGGCCGCCGCCAATCCTTACCGAGCATCCGGTCCCATACTCCCAAATCCCTTCCAGATTATGGGGCGCCCACCGATCCTTGCAGCGTTCGCTCGCAATGTAAGGAATCACGACTAGGCTCAATGCGGTGAGTGTTGCAACTCCGATCCAAAATACTCGCATGGTGCTGCATCAGCTCTTCATTGAAACGCGGAGGTCCAACTCCACGCACAACACAACCAAATGCTGCAATTTTTATCAAGGGGCAACTGGGCCGTCTCGACGGGCGATCGCATCCACGAACCAAGCGCGATGTCACCTTTTGGCCCGTAGCTGCCCAAGCACTCGGTCAGCGTCCACGTCGGCTGCCGGAATGAAACCGGACTAGCATTTGGCACCAAAAGCAGTTCCGAGTCTCACACGGAGCTGACATTTGTAGGCCGCGATCGGGTCGTTACCGCTGACGCTATGCTGCCACCGTTGATTTTGGATCAGGTATGTTCGCCGTTTCGAAGACTAAAGATTTTCCTGCGGGCCCTTGTGCGTTTCTTGCGGACCGCAATTTCTGTGTCCTTATCGCGGAGATCAGCGTATCTCGGCACTTTCAAAAAAATCGAGTTGACGCATGGAGTATACTTCCTTGTGTCTGTCCCGGAGGCGGAAGTGAAGTTGATGTCAGTAGGCGCCGGCGGTTCCGAAGTCATACAGCCCATGACACTCTCAATCGACGACACAAAGCAAATCTTCCGATCAATTGAGTGCGCGTTTGATCACCGAGATGTGGCGGAAATTGAACTCGGCGAGGTGTCGTGGAAGACGGACTGCCGGGTCCATTCGAATCCAGAGAAAGTGACGATATCGTTCAAACGAGGTTGGGAACGAACGCGGACGGATGTGAGGCGGCTAGACCTAGCGAGGGCAATAGCCAATTTTAGCAATCTGTTCGAAGTCAAATAGACACAGCTACCGGCGAGTCGGCTTCTGGCCCCAGGCCGACCGACTTCTTCGCTTGCGGCTGGTCTGGTATTGAGGGCAGTCGGACTTCGCATCAGCGATCCTTCCACCGCCGCTTGTGCCCGAAGCGGCTGTTTCGGGGACGTCACCTTTGACCCTACGCTAATCATGGGTCAACGTCGTGGCCGTGGATTGACATTTCTCTCTACGGGGAGGTTGCATGGCGCGCGCAGCTTGGCTTTATGGACCTCGTCATGAAGCTTATTGCGCATCGTGGATGGTCCGCGGGTCCGGGTGAAAACTCGCTCGCCGCGTTCGCACGTGCCGCCCGTGACGGCAGAGTATCTGGTGTCGAATTCGACGTCTGCCTTGCAGCGGATTCCGACACATTGGTGGTGTCACACGACCCGCCGCGTCATGTCGAGAATGCGCTTACCCTCGATGCGGCACTGTCGCTTCTTTCACCAACTGACCTTGACCTGTTTGTGGAGGTGAAGGAGACGGGACTTGTCTCTGGAGTCATCGAGAGGCTGGTTGCCAGCAACGTGGCCCGTCGCTCGGTCGTATTTGCCTTTGCCGCCGTCGCAAGATCCTTTCCATGGGAGGGTGCGCGACCGGTGCGCCTGGGCATCATCGTCATGTACCCGTGGAACCTGAATCGTGCGGTGCGCAGGTATGCGCCGGATGTCCTCCTGCTCGGCTGGGACGCGCGCGCTTGGACGCGAGTCGCTTTTCGCGCCTGGTGGTCCGTTTTCTCCCTTGAGCAGCTTGCGCGACGCCACCACGTGCCGGTTGTGGTAGGAATCGTGCAACGCATGGACGACCTTCATTGGCTCTCGCGGCAGCGCCTCTACGGGGCGGTTGCCGACGTCGACCGCACTATCGGCCGTAGCGCCAGACCTGATTAGTTCGGCGCAAATCCGTTCATCGCCCGTGAACTATTCGAAAGAAGCTAACTGATCGGCCTGATCTGGCGTTGGGAACCGGCTCTTTCGGTGACGTCGCCTTTGGCCCATAGCGTCGTTTCGCTGCTATGCAGCAGCACATCGGCTCTCGGGCATAGCGGACTCTGGCGCGGCGTCAGCCCGGCAAATTTATGGATTCACGGACTGGATGCATCGGCCGCCGCCTACGCTAAAGTTTTTCGACGGCCCGAGGCCGCAAGTCCCGGCGAAGCCTGGCGTCGCGGGGTCACGGAGCATGACAGCGTCTATGACTTCACCGGCGCCGGCGGGCCAGCCACCTCGGCTCCCGCCACCTCCTCCACCACCTTCTCCCGATCCCCCGCCAGCACGCGCTGCACGCTGACGAAGAACACCGGCACCATCAACAGCGCCAGAATCACCACCGCGATCATGCCGCCCATCACGCTGGTGCCGAGCGCCTGCTGGCTGGCGCCGCCGGCTCCCGTCGCAATCGCCATCGGCAGCACGCCGCAGACGAAGGCCAAACCCGTCATCAGGATGGGGCGGAAGCGCAGCGAGCAGGCTTCGACCGTCGCCTCAATCAGCGGCTTGCCCTGAGCGCGCAAATCCTTGGCGAATTCGATGATGAGGATGGCGTCCTTGGCCGCGAGGCCAATGATGGTGATCAGACCGACGGTGAAATAGACGTCGTTCGGCAGGCCGCGCATGGTCGCGGCAATCACGGCGCCGCAGATGCCGAGCGGCACGGTCAGCAAGACCGCGAGCGGAATGGTCCAGCTCTCATAGAGCGCAGCAAGCAGCAGGAACACCACCAGCACCGAGAGGCCGAGCAGGAACGGCGCCTGCGAGCCCGACAGCTTTTCTTGCAGCGACTGGCCGGTCCATTCGTAACCGAAGCCGCGTGGCAGCTTGTTGGCCAGCCGCTCCATCTCGGCGATGGCGTCGCCCGACGTGAAGCCGGGCTTGGCCTCGCCTGAGATGCGCACGGCGGGGTAATAGTTGAAGCCGGCAATCTGGGTCGGCCCCTTCGACCACTGAACCGTGGCAAAGGCCGAGAACGGCACCAATTGGCCGCGGCTGTTCTTGACGTTGTAGTTGAGGATGTCGTCGGCGTTCATGCGGCTGGCGCGGTCGGCCTGCACGATCACGCGCTGCATCCGCCCGCGGTTCGGGAAGTCGTTGATGTAGTTCGAACCGAGATTGGTCGAAATCGTCTGGTTGATGTCCTCGAAGGTGACGCCGAACGCGCCGGCCTTCTCGCGGTCGATCATCAGATTGACCTGCGGCGCCGGCGGCAGGCCCTCGACATAGACCTTCTGCAGCACGCGGCCGGCATTGGCTTCCGCAATCAGGCGATCGGCGGCGGCGACCAGCGCCGGATAGCCCTTCTGGCCGCGGTCCTGCAGGCGGAACGAGAAGCCCGAAGAATTGCCGAGATTGTCGATCGGTGGCGGCTGCAGCGCCGAAATCCTGGCGTCGCGAACCGAAGAGAGGTCGCGGTTGATGTCGGCGACGATCGCCGCGGCGGAATCCTTTTTGCTCCGTTCCGACCAGTCCTTCAGCGTGATGAAGGCCTGCGCGGTATTCACGCCCTGACCGAGGAAGCTGAAGCCGGTCAGGAACGTCACGTCCTCGACGCCGACGCGATTGAGTAGATATTTCTCCACGGCCTCCACCGCGGCCTCGGTGCGGGCGTAGGAGGAGTCGGACGGCGTCTGCACGTCGGTGGTGATAAAACCCTGGTCGTCGACCGGCAGGAAGCCGCCGGGCAGCCGGACGAATGCCCAGCCGAGGCCGATGAACAGCACGGCGTAGATCGCCATCAGCCGACCCGTGCGCTTCAGCGATCCCTTGACGGTGCGCGTGTAACCGCCGCGGCCGCTCTCGAGCACGCGGTTGAACCAGCCGAACACGCCCTTGCGCGCATGGCCGTGGCCGGCCTCGACCGGCTTCAATAGCGTCGCACATAGTGCCGGCGTCAGCGAAAGCGCCAGCAGCGCGGAGAAGGCGATGGCCGAGACCATGGTGACCGAGAACTGGCGATAGATGATGCCGACCGATCCCGGGAAGAACGCCATCGGCACGAACACGGCCATCAGCACCAGCGTGATGCCGATGATGGCGCTGGTGATCTGCGACATTGCCTTGCGGGTCGCTTCCTTCGGCGGCAGGCCCTCCTCCGCCATGATGCGCTCGACGTTCTCGACCACGACGATGGCGTCGTCGACGAGAATGCCGACCGCCAGCACCATGCCGAACATGGTCAGCATGTTGATGGAATAGCCGGCCGCCATCAGCATCGCGCAGGTGCCAAGCAGCGCCACCGGCACCACGATGGTCGGAATGATGGTGTAGCGGATGTTCTGCAGGAACAGGAACATCACGATGAAGACCAGCACCACCGCTTCCACCAGCGTCATCAGCACCTTGTTGATCGAGGCCTTGACGACGGGCGTGATGTTGTAGGGGATTTCATAGCCGATATTGGTCGGAAAGAATTTCGACAATTCCTTCATCTTGGCTTCGACGGCGCTGGCGGTCGCAAGCGCGTTGCCGGTCGGCGACAGCAGCACCGAAAGGCCCGCCGTCGGCTTGCCGTTGAGCCGCGTGTTGAACTGATAGCTCAAGCCGCCGATCTCGATGCGGGCGACGTCGCGCAGCCGCACCGTCGATCCATCCGGATTGGCGCGCAGCGTGATGGCGCCGAATTCGTCGGGCGAAGAGAGCTGGCCCTTGACCAGCACCAGCGCGGAAATCTTCTGCTCCGGCGTGCTCGGCTCGGCACCGACGCTGCCCGAGGCCACCTGCGCGTTCTGCGCCGAGATCGCCTTGTTGACGTCGTCGGCAGTGAGGCCGTAGCCGACCAGCTTGGCCGGATCGACCCAGATCCGCAGCGAACGTTCCGTCGAATAAAGCGTGGCGCGGCCGACGCCGGGAATGCGCCTGATCTCGCCGAGCACGTTGCGGATCATGAAGTCGCCGAGACCGATTTCGTCGAGCGAGCCGTCGGTCGAATTCAGCGTAATGATCTGCAGCACGGCAGAGGAGGCCTCCTCGACCAGGATGCCCTGCTGGATCACCGCGCGCGGCAGCCGCGCCTCGACGCGCTTGAGGCGGTTCTGCACTTCGACCGACGCCGCACCGGTTTCGGTGCCAGGCACGAAGTTGGCGATGATTTCGACCTGCCCCAGCGAGTCAGAGGTAGATTCGAAATTGAGGATGCCGGAGGCGCCGTTGAGCTCCTCCTCGATCAGCCGCGTGACGCTGTTGTAGAGGTTCTCTGGCGAGGCGCCGGGATAGCTGGTCGAGATCGAGATCGAGGGCGGCGCGATGATCGGGTATTGCGCGACCGCCAGCAGCGGGATCGAGATCGCGCCAACCAGACAGATGAAAAGCGCGACCACCCAGGCGAAGATCGGCCTGTCGATGAAGAAGCTGGGCATCGATTGGTCTCAGCGGACCGGCTGGGTGGCCGCCTGGCTCGATATTCCGCCAACGGAGGCATCCGCATCGATCCACGCTTTCGGCTTGACCTTGTCGCCGGCCACGAATTTCTGGAACCCATCGACGATGATGCGGTCGCCCTCCTTGAGGCCCTCGCTGATCAGCCAGACGCCGTCCTGCATCGGGCCGGTGCGGACCGGCTGCGTCGCGACGCGGCCGTCGTCCTTGACCACGAAGACTTCACTGCCGCCGCCGGCATCGCGCTGGATCGCCTGCTGCGGTACGGCGATGGCGTCGGAATCGATACCCTGTTCGATCAGAACGCGGACATACATGCCCGGCAGCAATTCGCGTTTCGGATTCGGAAACTGTCCGCGCAGGGTAACCTGCCCGGTATAGGCGTCGACCTTGGCATCAGAGAACAGAAGCTTGCCGGGAACCGGATAAACTGTGCCGTCGTCGAGCACGAGACGGACCTTGGCGACGTCGGGCGCGATCCGGTCGAGGTCGCCGGCTTCGAGCGCACGGCGCAGTTTGTTCATCTCCGAGACCGATTGGGTGAAGTCGGCATAGATCGGATCGAGCTGCTGGATCGTAGCGAGACTGGTGGTCTCGTTCTGCACCACCAGCGCGCCTTCGCTCACAAGGGCGGCACCGACCACGCCGCCGATCGGCGCGCGGATCGTCGCATAATCGAGATTGAGTTTGGCGCGTGCGACTTCGGCCCTGCGGCTGTCGACCTCGGCCTCGGCCTGACGCTGGGCTGCGATGGCCTTTTCGTTCTCTGCCTCGGGCGCCGCGCGCTGGCTGGTCAGCGTCGCAATGCGCCGGGCGTGCTGGGTGGCGAGATCGAGCGCAGCTTCCGCCTTGTCCAGCGCGGCTTCGCTCGCCTGCAGTTCCACCTCGAACGGTTTCGGATCGATCCGGTACAGGGGATCGCCGGCCTTCACCTCGGTACCCTGGTGGAACAGGCGTTCGACGACGATGCCCGAAACCCGCGCACGGACTTCCGAGACCCGGGTAGGTGCGATTCGGCCGGGCAATTCTCGAACGATGGCACGGGCCTGGGATCTGACGGTGAAAGTGCCGACTTCAGGTTCGGGCGGCTTTACCGCTGCGGTCGCGGCGATCGGTTCGTTGCAGCCAGCCAAAAGCGGCGCCATCGCAGCCAACATCACAACGATGCATGCCGATTGCGTTCGTAGTCCGGACATTGAAAGCATTGCCCCAGTTCAGGTTGGAAGGCGCGAATTGAGCATCCGCGACGTTGTCGTAAGCGGTATCGGGAACTCACGGTTGATGGCAGATAGGATACGGAGAGGCTGCTGCGATGCAATACGCAATGGCGGCGGCTCAATGTCACACGAAGCTATCACACTGAAACAGCGCCGATTTTTGCTGATTCACTGGATTGTGAGCCGGCTCCGCCTCAAGCTTAGGAAAGAAGATCTAAGACTAAAGGTCATAAACAGATCATTGGCGTGCACGATAAAGCGACGAACCGCAATTTTGTGGGGCATCGGGCACGAATCGGTAAACAATTGCTTAATGCGCCGTCGCTCCCATCCGGTAATGGCTGACGCCCCACTCGCTGCCACCGGCCTAACCGAACAGGCCTGCGTTGGCGAGCAGGAACCAGCGCCAGCGCCGCATCCAAGAAATGCTGCTGCATCACCCTAGGCGCCTGGCAACAGAACCGAGAGAGACGCGGCAATGGCCACCAGCGCCTTGAGACATGAGACCGTCACGAAAATCCCGGTTGGACATCGAACCGTTCCAAAATACGCTGATGTCAAAGCCGGGTTTCGGGACGAGGTTCCACCACCGTCGGCCCGAAATCGCGGCTTGCCAGCTTTTTTCTCCAGCCCGCTGTGCCATATTGGCCGCCAGCGCGGCTTTTCGTAACGGATGACACCCCGCAAATGCCATCAGGCCACACCTCCCGCTCCGAAATGGAGATCGAACTGAGCAAACTGTCCTCGCCACGAATTTTCCTGGTGCGGATGCTGGTGTTCCTGATGCTATGCGCGCTGGTCATGGTCGTGCTCTACAAGCAGATCGTCGTGGCGTTCTTTGCCAATCCCGGCCTCAATGCGCTGATCGGCGGCGTGCTCCTGATCGGCATCATCCTGTCGTTCCGGCAGGTGGTTCGGCTCTATCCGGAAGTAACCTGGGTCAACAGTTTCCGAATCGCCGATCCCGGGCTGGCGATCGACCGCCGCCCGACCCTGCTGGCGCCGATGGCGGCCATCCTCGGCGGCGAACGCTCGGGCCGGATGACGATCTCGCAGCAGACCATGCGGCACTTGCTGGATTCGATTGCGACGCGGCTCGACGAAGCCCGGGATATTTCCCGCTACATGACCGGCTTGCTGGTCTTCCTCGGCCTGCTCGGCACCTTCTGGGGCCTGATTGAAACCGTCAGTTCCGTCGGCAAGGTGATCGACGGCCTGAAGGTCGGGGGCGATGCCGGCTCGCTGTTCGATACCCTGAAAGAGGGGCTGGCTGCGCCGCTCGGCGGCATGGGCATTTCGTTTTCGTCCTCGCTGTTCGGCCTCGCCGGCTCCCTGATCCTGGGGTTCCTCGACCTGCAGTCGAGCCAGGCGCAGAACCGCTTCTATACCGACCTAGAGGACTGGCTCGCCTCCACCGTGCGCGAATATGGCGATGGCAGTTCCGGGATCGGCGGCGAACTGCAGCATGCCATGGAACGCATCCGCGCCGTGGTGGAAGAGAGCGGCGGCAGCCGCAACACCACGGCTGCGATGGCCAATCTGGCCGAGGCGATCCAGGGCCTGGTCGCGCATATGCGCACGGAGCAGCAGATGATCCGCGAGTGGGCCGACGGCCAGGGCGAACAAAACCGCGAGATCAAGAAGCTCCTGGAGCGGATCGCCAGGCAGCCCGAGAAGAGCTGAACGAGCATTCGTGCCCCGGACGCGGCGCAGCGAAGCGTTGCGCCGCAGAGCCGGGGCCCACCATGAATAGATCCCGGCTCTGCGGAGCGGCGTTGCACGCCGCACCGCGTCCGGGACAGGATACCGGAGACAACAAATGGCCCTCGCCCGTGCCCGCCGCAGCGTATCCGGTTTCAACTACTGGCCGGGTTTCGTCGACGCGCTGTCGACGCTGGTGCTGTCGATCGTGTTCCTGCTGTCGGTGTTTTTGGTGGTGCAATTCTTCCTGTCGCAGGAGGTCACCGGCAAGGACAAGGCGCTCGAACTACTCAACGCCAAGATCGCGCAGCTCAACGACCTGCTGTCGCTGGAAAAGCTCGGCAAGCTCACGCTCGACGACCAGCTCGCGCAATTGCGCGCCGGCCTCGCCGCCGCCGAAGGCGAGCGCGACCGCATCAAGGGGCTTTACGAGGGGTTGAGCGGTGCCGGCGACGCCCAGGGCCGCGCCAACGAGCTCAACAAGGCGCTCGAATCCGAAAAGGCGGTGACCTCGCGCGCGCTCGCCCAGATCGAGGTGCTGAACCAGCAGATCAGCGCGCTGCGCCGCCAGCTTGCCGCGCTCGAGGAAGCGCTGGAAGCCTCCGAAAAGCGCGACAAGGAATCGCAGGGGCGGATTGCCGATCTCGGCCAGCGCCTGAACGTCGCGCTGGCGCAACGCGTGCAGGAACTGTCGCGCTACCGTTCGGAGTTCTTCGGCCGCCTGCGCGCCATTCTGGGCAACCGCCCCGATATCCGCATCGTCGGCGACCGCTTCGTATTCCAGTCGGAAGTGTTCTTCGATACCGGTCAGGCGGTGCTGCTCCCCGAGGGCCGCGCCGAACTCGACAAGCTCGCCACCGCACTGATCGATCTGGACAAACAGATACCGAGCGAGATCGGCTGGGTGCTTCGGGTCGACGGCCACACCGACATGCGGCCGATCAACTCGCCGCTGTTCAAGTCGAACTGGGAATTGTCATCAGCGCGCGCCATCTCCGTCGTGCAATATCTGGTTTTCCTCGGCGTTCCCGCGCAGCGGCTGGTCGCCGCCGGTTTTGCCGAATTCCAGCCGCTCGACTCAGCGCCCAACGACGACGCCTACAAGCGCAACCGCCGCATCGAGCTGAAGCTGACGGAACGGTAGTGGTATTTCACACTCGCCTCTACCGTCCAGATGATGAAGCAGCGGCAATTGAGCTGTGGCATCGCACTTGGCAAGAGGCGTATCCCGAGATCGACTTCACCTCACGGCTGGAATGGTGGCGCGGCCGCTGGCGCAACGATCTCGTACCGAAGGCCGAGATCATGGTCGCGGAACAGGAGGCCGGCGCGCTGATCGGTTTTGTGACCGTCGATCGCGAAGGCTATCTCGACCAGCTTGTGGTTGCGCCAGAGCACTGGGGCTCCGGCGTCGCTCACCTGTTGGTCGAAGAGGCCAAGCGCATCTCTCCGAAGGGAGTCACGCTGCTCGTGAACAAGGACAATGCCCGCGCGATCCGCTTCTATGAGCGCAACGGCTTTGAACATGCCGGCGAGGATGTGAATCCGACGTCGGGGCGGCCGGTGTTGAAGATGGCATGGAAGGGGTGAGGCTCGCACCTAATCCTCAATCGTCATACCCCGCGAATGCGGGGTATCCGCCGCTGCCTCTGAAGTCACCGTCTCTGGAATACTGATCACCGGCCGGAGCCTGTCGTCGGGCGCGCATTCGCGCGACCCGGTGGCGGGTGACGACAGCAGTGGTGGAGCGGCAGCCTTAATCAAATCCCCTCGAACTGCAACCGCGCCAATCGCGCGTACAGCCCGTTCGCAGCGACCAGCTCGGCATGCGTGCCCTGCTCGACGATCCTGCCCTGGTCCATCACCATGATGCGATCGCAGGACAATACGGTGGCGAGGCGATGCGCGATCACCAGCGTGGTGCGGTGGCGCATCAGTTCTTCAAGCGCAGTCTGCACCAGCGTTTCGCTTTCGGCATCGAGCGCAGACGTCGCTTCGTCGAGCAGCAAGAGCGGCGCGTCGCGCAGGATCGCGCGCGCGATCGCAATGCGCTGGCGCTGGCCGCCCGACAGCGTCACGCCGCGTTCGCCGAGTTGCGCCTCGAATCCGCCGGGCAGGCGGCGCAGGAATTCGGTGGCGTGCGCGAGGTCGGCGGCGCGCTCGACCTCGGCGTCCGTGGCATCGGGCCGGCCGAAGCGGATGTTTTCGCGTGCGCTGGCCGCGAACACTACCGAGTCCTGCGGCACCAGCGCGATGCGCGAGCGCACGTCGATTGGGTCCGCCGATTTGATCTGCACTCCGTCGAGCGAGACCGTTCCCTTGTCTGGATCGTAGAACCGCAGCAGAAGATGAAACAGTGTGCTCTTGCCTGCACCCGAGGGACCTACGATCGCGACCTTCTCGCCCGCCTTGACCGATAGCGAAACATTGTCGACCGCAAGCACGTCCGGCCGCGCCGGATAGGCAAAGCTGACATTCTCGAACCCGACGTCGCCGCGCGCCGGCTGCGGCAGCGCAACGGGCTGCGGCGGCGCCGTGACCTGGGACTTCACCCGAAGGATCTCGAGCAGCCGCTCCGCCGCACCTGATGCGGCCGAGACTTCGCCCCAGACCTCGCTGAGCTGGCCGAGACCGGCCGCGGCGAACGCGGCATACAGCACGAACTGGCCGAGGCGGCCCGGCGTGATCTGGCCGGTCAGCACGTCATGCGAGCCGACCCAGAGGATCGCAACGACGCTGGAGAACACGATGAAGATGATGATCAGCGTCAGCACCGCGCGCGCCCGCGTCGAGCTGCGCGCCGCCTCATAAGCCTGTTCGACTTCGCCGCCGAAGCGGGCTGTCGCCATCCGCTCGCTGGTGTAGGCCTGCACGGTTCTGATCGCGCCGACCAACTCGGAAGCGTACGCGCTGGCGTCCGCCAGCGTATCCTGGGCGTTGCGCGACAGCCGCCGCACCCAGCGCCCGAACGCGACCAGCGGAATCACGATGACAGGAATCGCCAGCAGCACGAAACCGGAAAGTTTCGGGCTCGTGATCACCATCATGGTAGCGGCGCCGATGAACAGCATCATGTTGCGCAGTGCGATGGATACCGAGGCGCCGACCGCGGATTTGATCTGGGTGGTATCGGCCGTTAGCCGCGACACCAGTTCGCCCGAGCGCGCGGAATCGAAGAAGGCAGGCGAGAGCGAGATCAGATGCGCGAACACGTCGCGCCTGAGATCGGCAACGATGCGCTCGCCGATCGTCATGACGAGGTAGTAGCGCGACGCGCTGGCCGCGGCGAGCACCGCGACGATGGCGATCATGACGCTGAAATAGCTGTTGATCAGCGCGATGCCTTCCGGGCTGAAGCCGAAATCGATCATCCGCCTGACCGCGATCGGCACGACCAGCGTGGTAATCGCCGCGACCGTCAGCGAGATAAGGGCGAGCGCCGCGCGTCCGCGGTAGCGCGCGACATAGGGCGCGAGCGCCAGCAGCGGGCGCAGCCTGGCGCCGGTCCTGGTCGGCGATTGCGTCAACTGGCTCTCGATGAAGGCCTCGTCCTCGAGCAGCGCATCGCGCGGTGGCTTGCCGCGGGATGCTTCAATCTGTTCCACTGCGCTCATGAATCCGACCCGTTTTTCTGCCTCCAGATAGGCCTCCGCAGCCCCCTCTGGCAAATCCGGGAGATTCCCAATCAGGACATATACGTAGCTTGTTTTGACGGGCTTCCTGAGCTATAGAGCCGCCAAATCCCGTATCCCCTGACTTTTTGAGATGGGCGCCGGCGCGCCGAAGGATATGCCATGAAAGCCGAAATTCACCCGAATTATCATACGATTACGGTCGTGATGACCGACGGGACCGAGTACCAGACCCGCTCCACCTGGGGCAAGGAAGGCGACAAGCTGAACCTCGATATCGATCCCAAGTCGCACCCGGCCTGGACCGGCGGCTCGCAGCAGATCCTCGACCGCGGCGGCCGTGTGTCGCGGTTCCAGAAGAAGTTTTCGGGCTTCCTCAAGAAGGATTGAGGGTCCGCCCCTTCCCGTCTCCATCCAGAATGCAAAAACGCCCCGGTTTCCCGGGGCGTTTTTTGTTGTACGACGAAGAGAATTACTGCTCGAACGCCGCTTTCAACCTGTTGAGCTGCGGCACCAGCGGATTGCCGATCGGCGCGCGTTCGGCGGCCGGCGCGTGGATCGAGATGTCGAGGCGGCGCACCCGCGTCTGCAGACTCATCGATCGTGCAATCAGATCCTGCAATTGCTGCGGGAGCTTTGCGATCATGTCCTCCGGCCCGGGATCGGCGGCCGTGAGCTTGACCTTGGTCTTTTCCCGATTGGCCTGGGTCAGCGTCATCTCGCCTTCCTTGACCGCGCGGTGCAACAACAGCCATGACGCAAGCTGCATCAGGCGGGTGGTCAGGCGCATGCTTTCGGTTGCGTAAGTGAGGCTGACGGAGCGTTCGAGCGCCTTGGCTTCGGTGCGGCCGTCACCGTCGAGATAGGCGGCGGTTTCCTCGACCAGATCCATGCCTTCCCGGAAGAGAGCTCCGAACACCGCCGAATTAGTCAGCCGCTCGCTGAACAGAACGAGCGCGGATTCGCTTTGCGAACGGTCCGCCATGGTTAACGCCCTCACGCCACTATTTGCCCCACCGGCTGTGAACCACCGGCTTATGATGAACAAATCATTGCTCGGGCGAAGTCGAGAGTCCAGCGGCAACCGGATTTATGGTTTCCAGCTCGTGGGGGCACAAAATAGCCGCGGAGAGCACAAAAAAGAGCCGCCGTTTCCGGCGGCTTTTGAAGTTGATAACAGGGAGGCGTCAAACAGAGTGGACAGGAGCCACTCGGTGTCCAAACGAGGACGATGACAGTCATAAACGGGAAAGCTTAACCGATCGTAAACGAACGATTTTATTTAGGGATTATTTGCCATGTCGGCCATTGGCCGAGTTTTGGTGATTGACTGAAATTCCTTGTCGTTGCTGCGGAACGCAGGAACCCATGACCACCGGCGGTTATGACTGAGGGAAAGTCGGCCAGCGGCCTGCCACAAGATAAGCCGCGGCGTATGGGTCCCGGATCGCGTTCGCTGCGCTCACTTGTCCGGGACCAAGGCGAGAGATCGCGGCTTGAATTCTACGACTTGAAGAAACTGTTCGCGGCGTCCTTTGACGCGCGCTTTTTGGTGACAGCTTCCTGCAGCCGGGCGATTTCCGAATTCAGAAGCGCAATCCGCTCCGTCAGTTCCTCGACCGAGAGCAGCGACAGATCCTGGCCGATCTCATGGCTGATTTTCTTCCGCGGCTTGTCGTCGTCTTCGATGGCCATGCGTTTCCTCCTTTCGGCATTTCCCTAAAGATCTGGCCGTCCCTTCTCGCGGTTGCCAGCCGCAGCCGGGCTGGCTAATCAGGGGCCGCCTTCAATTCTCAGCCTTTCGCAAGGACAAATCATGGAAAAGCTGCCCGCGCAAATGACCGTCATCGGCATCAGCAAGCCAGGCGGCCCCGAAGTGTTGCTGCCCGAAACCCGCGCAGTGCCGGCGCCCGGTCCAGGCGAAATCCTGGTCAAGGTGATGGCCGCCGGCGTCAACCGCCCCGACGTCGCGCAGCGTTCCGGCGCTTACCCGCCGCCGCCCGGCGCCAGCGACCTGCCCGGCCTTGAAATCGCGGGCGAAGTGGTGGCGCTCGGCAAAGGCGCCAAAAAGCACAAGCTCGGCGACAAGGTGATGTCACTGGTGGCGGGCGGTGGCTACGCCCAATATTGCATCGCGCAAGACGCGCAGGCGATGGCGGTACCGCCGTCGCTTTCGATCCAGGAAGCCGGAGCGATCCCGGAAACGCTGATGACGGTCTGGCACAACGTATTCGAACGCGGCGCGCTGAAACCGGGCGAGACCTTGCTGATCCATGGCGGCTCGTCTGGCATCGGCACCATGGCGATCCAGCTTGCGAAAGCATTCGGCTCGAAAGTGATCGTGACCGTAGGATCGCAGGACAAGATCGATGCCTGTCTGAAACTCGGCGCCGATCGCGCGATCAACTACAAGACTGAGGACTTCGTTGCCGTGGTCAAGGCGGAGACCAACAATGTGGGCGTCAACCTCATCCTCGACATGGTCGCCGGCGACTATGTCGATCGCAATTACGATGCCGCCGCGGTGGATGGCCGTATCGTGCAGATCGCAACCCTCAATAGCCCCAAGGTCACCGTCAGCATTGCCAAGGTGATGGTGAAGCGGCTGACGCATACCGGCTCCACGCTGCGCCCCCGTACTAATGCGGATAAGGCGGCGATGGTGGCCGCGATCGAGGCCAAGGTGATGCCGCTATTGCGCGAAGGACGTGTAAAACCGCTGATGGACAGCTCATTCCCGCTGGAAAAAGCGGCCGACGCGCACCGGCGGATGGAGACCTCCGCACATATTGGCAAAATTGTGTTGGCGGTTTAAACGATCGCGAGCGGAGTGCGGGCGGAAACCCTTTGATTTGCTTCGCTTTCATGCCATTTATCGCGGGCAACGCCGACCCGTTCGCTGGGCCGGGAGGATCGTTGGTCGCGGAGTACTGACATTGCGTCTGATCAGGTGCCTTGCGCCACTTGCGCTGGGCCTCATGATTGTTTTGGCCGCGCCTGCGGCGCACGCCATCGACGCGGTCAGCGTCCGCAGCGACGCGCCTGCCATCGATCTCACCGCGGTGCTCGATCACCAGCGCAGCGAAACCGACCGCATCCAGGTTTCGACCGCGCCGGGAACCGACGGCATCGTCCGCCGCATCGAGGTGCGCGCCCGCGAAGGCGGACAGAACTGGGTGGTGTTCGCGCTGGCCAACAACACCGACGACCAGCTCGACCGCCTGATCGTCGCCCCGCATTATCGCATCGTGTCGTCCGGCCTGCTGTGGCCCGACCTCGGCCTGTCGCGCATCGCAACCATCACGCCGTCGACCGGCGATCGCCCTGAGCGCCAGGAAAGCGCGACCGCCGACATCTTCCGCATCACGCTTGACCCCGGCGCCGTCATCACCTTCGTGGCGGAGCTGCGCACAGATAAGCTGCCGCAGCTCTATCTCTGGGAACCCGACGCCTACAAGGACAAGGTCAACTCGTTCACGCTCTACCAGGGGATCGTGATCGGAATCTCCGGCCTGCTGGCGCTGGTGCTGACGATCCTGTTCGTGGTGAAGGGCAGCATCATGTTCCCCGCCGCCGCCGCGCTTGCCTGGGCGGTGCTGGTCTATATCGGCGTCGATTTCGGCTTCTGGGGCAAGGTGCTCGACATGTCGAACAACGCCGAGCGTGTCTGGCGCGCGGCCGGCGAAGCGATCCTGGCGGCGACGCTGCTGGTGTTCCTGTTCGCGTATCTCAATCTCAGCCGCTGGCATGTGCGCTATTCCCACATCACCGTCGGCTGGCTCGCCTTCCTCGGCTCGCTGGTGGCGCTGGCGCTGTTCGATCCCGCGGTCGCCTCGGGCATTGCGCGCATCTCGCTGGTTCTGATCGCCTTCGCCGGCTTTGCGCTGATCGTCTATCTCTCGACACATGGTTTCGACCGCGCAGTGCTCTTGATCCCGACCTGGTTCCTGCTGGTGGTCTGGGTGATCGCCGCCGGCATGACGGTGGCGGGAAGCGTCACCAACGACATCGTCGGCCCGGCGCTGCTCGGCGGCCTCGTGCTGATCGTGATGCTGATCGGATTTACGGTGATGCAGCACGCGTTTGCCGGCGGCGGCGCGACCACCGGCATCGTCTCCGACGTCGAGCGCCGCGCGCTGGCGCTGACCGGCTCCGGCGACCTGATCTGGGACTGGGACGTTTCCGCCGACAAGGTGTTCACCAGCCCGGAGACCGAAAGCCTGCTGGGCTTAAAGCGCGGCACGCTGGAAGGGCCGGCCGCAAAATGGCTCGAGGTGCTGCATCCGCTCGACCAGGACCGCTTCCGCGCCGCGCTGGACAGCGTGCTCGACCAGCGCCGCGGCCGCCTGGTGCAGGATTTTCGCCTGCGCACGCCGGATGGCCACTTCATGTGGTTCGCGCTGAAGGCGCGCCCGGTGGTCGGCTCCGACGGCGAGGTCTCGCGCGTGGTCGGCACGCTGACCGACGTCACCGACATCAAGAACGCCGAAGAGCGCATGCTGCACGACTCCGTGCATGACAACCTCACCGGCCTGCCCAATCGCAAACTGTTCATGGATCGCCTCGGCGCGGTGGCCAATTTCGCCAAGAGCATGCCGAACCTGCGGCCGACGCTGATGGTGATCGACCTCGATCGCTTCAAGCAGGTCAACGATTCCGTCGGCATTGCGGTCGGCGACTCCATCCTGCTGACGCTGGCGCGGCGGCTGACGCGCATCCTGAAGCCTCAGGATACGCTGGCGCGGCTGGCCGGCGACCAGTTCGGCCTGATCCTGATGTCGGAACAGGACCCGGCGCGCATCACCGCGTTCGCCGAAACCATCCGCAAGACCATCCGCGCGCCGATCGCCTTCAACGACCGCGAGATCTTCCTGACCGCCTCCATCGGCCTCGCGCTGTCGGATCCGCAGACGCAATTGTCCGACGAGATCATCAAGGACGCCGAGCTTGCGATGTATCACTCCAAGCGGATCGGCGGCGATCGCATCGACGTCTACAAGCCTGCGATGCGCGCGCGAAAGACCGACCGCCTGACGCTGGAAAGCGAATTGCGCCGCGCCATCGAACGGCAGGAAATCACGATCCTCTATCAGCCGATCGTGCGGCTGGAAGACCGCTCGATCGCGGGTTTCGAGGCGCTGGCGCGCTGGGACCACCCCAAGCTCGGGAGGATGTCGCCCTCCGAGTTCATCACGATTGCCGAGGAAATCGGCCTGATCGTCGATCTCGGCATGTTCGTGCTGGACCAGACGGCGCGGCAGCTCTCGGTGTGGCAGCGCGCGATGCGCTCGCGCGAGCCGATCTTTGCCAGCGTCAACGTCTCCTCGCGGCAGTTGCTGCGCCACGACCTGATCCACGACATCCGCACCGTGCTGTCGCGTTCTTCTGTAGCGCGCGGCACGCTGAAACTGGAGCTGACGGAATCGCTCGTCATGGAGAACCCGGAGCACGCCGCACAGATGCTGACGCGCATTCGCGAACTCGGCACCGGACTGTCACTGGACGATTTCGGCACCGGCCATTCCTCGCTGGCCTACCTGCAGCGCTTTCCGTTCGACACCATCAAGATCGACCAGTCCTTCGTGCGCACCACCAGCCGCGGCACCCGTCCGGTGATCCTCAAATCGATCATCGCGCTGGCGCATGACCTCGGCATGGACGTGGTGGCGGAAGGCGCGGAGACGGATTCGGACGCGGTCGAGCTCTATCAGTTGGGCTGCGAATACGCGCAAGGGTTTGCCTTCGGCGAGCCGATGGATGCCGACGCCGCGATGCGGCTATTGACGGAAGAACGGCTGGAAGCGGCGAGCTAGTATCTTCGTCGCCCCTGCGAAAGCAGGGGCCCATACGCCGCGGCTTTGCCGTGAATGATGGGGCCAATTGCCTTCGCTACAACAACGCGCGGTGGTTATGGGTCCCCGCGTTCGCGAGGACGACGGCGGTCTTGAGGCATCTTCTTGAACTTCACGCTCTTCCCATCCGCCTGCCGCGTTGCGATGTAGCCGGCTTCGAGACAAGCCTCGCGCTGCGGCATCTTCTCCTGCGGGCTGCGTAGGGTCTCCCACCACGACGCGCGGTGCGCGGCGCGCGGCAGCGCCGCGTCGATGATCTCCTCGATCTCTTCAAAGCTCAGCACGAATTCGGCGCGCTTCTGCGCTTTCAGATAGTCCCGCAACGGATCGTAAACGTTCACGCGTGTCCTCTTAAGCGAATTGCACAAAACCGTCGACGCCGGCAACCGAATGTTAACTGTCTACCATATCGCCGTCGCCGCTTAAGACCGCAACAAGTTATCCGGCGCATACCCTAAGGCTGGAGCGGATGATGCTGTTCGAGCGGCAAAGCGACGTGGCCAGAAAGGGTTGGTTCAGGAAAGACTCCGGCCGCCGCCCCTGGCGATTGTCCGTAAAGCTGTTGATCGCATCGTCGATTGCGACCGTGATCGGCTTCTCCGCGATTTGCACCAGCGTCATGCTCGACATGCGCCGCGGCGAGGAAGAGCTCGCGCGGCAGACGCTGGAAAATCTCGCATCTAGCATCGATGCCGACATCAGCCGCAATATCGAACTCTACGATCTGTCGCTGCGCGCCGTCGCCAGCAATCTGGTGATGCCGGAGATCAAGGGCGTCAGCAGGGAGATCCGGCACCTGATCCTGTTCGATCATGCCGCGACCGCCAAACATTTCGGCGTGATCCAGGTATTCGACGCGGAGGGCAAGCTGACGCACGATGCGGCGACCCTCGATCCGGCGCCGGAGGATCGCAGCAACGAGGAGTATTTCCAGGTCCATCGCGCCAATCCCGGTGCAGGCCTGTACATGAGCCGCCCGATGCTGCATCGAAGCGCCTATTCGATCGTGCTCAGCCGGCGCATCAACGATTCCGATGGCGGTTTCCTTGGCGTCGTGGTGGGCTCGATCCGTTTCAGCTATTTCCACGAACTGTTCAGCCGGCTGACTCTCAATCCAGGCGATACGGTTACCGTGCTGCGCCGCGACCGGATGGTCATCATGCGGACGCCGTTCGACCTGAACATCATCGGCAGGAATTTGGCGGAGCGGAAAAGCTGGAATCCGGCCAACCTGAAGGAAGGCGGAGCCTATGCTGGCGTCGGGCCGGTCGATCCGACACCGCGGCTTTACGTTCGAAGCGGCAGCACCAGCTTGTTCTTCGTCGTGGTCGGAAAGCCGTTGGCGAGCATCCTGAGCCTTTGGCACAGGGAGGTGCTGCGGATCGGCGCGATCATGATGGTGCTGATCCTGTTCGTGGTCGGAACCACGCTGTTTCTCGCGCGTGAGATCGGCCGCCGCGCCGAAGCAGAAGAGAAGCTCGAGGAACTCGCAACGACAGACGCGCTAACGGGGCTGAAGAACCGGCGCAAATTCGATGCCGAGATCGATGCAGAGTGGCGGCGGGCGGCACGCAACGGGACGCCGGTCGCGGTGCTGATGATCGATGCGGATCATTTCAAGGCTTACAACGATAGCTACGGACATCAAGCCGGCGACCAGGTGCTGGTCGGCATTGCGATCTGCATTTCGGACTCGGTGCGGCGGGCCGGCGACTGTCCGGCCAGATACGGCGGCGAGGAATTCGCGGTACTTCTGCCCAGTCTCTCGGCGGTGGAAGCGTTCACCGTCGCTGAAACCATCCGCGTGAAAGTCGAACAATGGGCGGAAGATCCCAAGGTCACCACGGTCAGCATCGGCTTGGCGAGCATGACGCCCACGGCAGCGATCGATTGGGCCTACCTCATCGAAGCGGCCGACAAGGCGCTCTACGCGGCCAAGGCCAACGGCCGCAATCAGTCCGTGGTCGCCACGGTCCCGCAGCTCGCGCTCGTGGCTTGAGCCGTCATTCCTCCAGATACTTCTTCATCTCCGCGCGCAGGCTGTCACGCAATTCGGCGCGGGCCATGCCGTAGGCGATGTTGGCGCGCAGGAAGCCTGATTTCGAGCCGCAGTCGTGCCGCTCGCCCTCGAACTCCACGCCGTAGAATTTTTGCGTCTTGGCGAGAGCTTTCATTGCATCGGTGAGCTGGATCTCGTTGCCCGCCCCGCGCTCCTGGGTTTCGAGGATCTTGAAAATTTCCGGCTGCAGGATGTAGCGCCCGGTGATGGAGAGGTTTGACGGCGCCGTCCCCTTCGGCGGTTTCTCGACCATGCCGTCGACCTCGAACATGTTTTTGGCGTGGCGCTTGCCGACGCCGCAGATGCCGTATTGATGGGTGAGATCGTCGGGCACCGCCTCCACCGCGAGCAGATTGGATTTGCTCCCGAGTTTTGCCGCGGCCTCGATCATCTGCTTCAGGCAGCCCGGGCTGTTGAGCACCAGTTCGTCCGGCAGCACCACGGCGAACGGCTCATCGCCGACGATGTCGCGCGCGCACCAGACCGCGTGGCCGAGGCCGAGCGGCGCCTGCTGGCGGGTGAAACTCATGGCGCCGGCTTCGGGCTGGTCGCGCGCCAGAATGTCCTGCTCGGCCTTCTTGCCGCGCGCGGCCAGCGTGGTGTCGAGCTCGAACATCCGGTCGAAATGGTCCTCGATCACGCCCTTGTTGCGCCCGGTGACGAAGACGAAATGCTCGATGCCGGCCTCCCTGGCCTCGTCGACCACGTATTGAATCAGCGGCTTGTCGACGATGGTCAGCATTTCCTTCGGCATCGCCTTGGTGGCGGGCAGGACGCGGGTGCCGAGGCCGGCGACCGGGAAGACGGCTTTACGGATTTTCATGGGATGTCGGGAGCCTTGACATAGAGAAACTTGGAAATGAGGAAAGTGCTTTGATTGCACGTTGATAGCCGGTTTGCACGCCTGAACAAAGGCGGATGTATGGTGACTGCTCACCTCCCCTTGCGCGCGCCGGGCGCAACAACAAAATGCCCTTTGTTAAGCTATTGGAAACCGTGGCAAGGCCTTCTGACACGGGGTTGGTTGCAACGGACGGGTACGGCATGGGTCTGATGGAACGAATGATGGGCAATCGAACCGGCGCGATCTTAATCGCGGTCGCGCTGTTGTGTTCCTCCGGGCAGTCCAAGGCCCAATCCTCCGGCGACGGGATTTCGAACTTTCTCGGCAACATCTTCCAAGGCCAGCAGTCCGGCCCGCCACAGCAGGCCGCGCCCCGCCCGAACGGCGGTCCGCCTCCCTGGAGCGGCGAAGACGGGGCGTCCGGTCACCCTTTGATGACCGCGAGCGCGATCCGGCAGGCGGCGGCGAATTTTCAAAACTGCGTCGCCTCGATGTGGCCGGATGCCGCACGGCGCAACATCACCCCGCAAAATTTCGAGCGCTTCACCGCCGGCCTCGAGCCTGATTTGCGCATCATGGACCTGATGGATTCGCAGCCCGAGTTCACCAAGGCGATCTGGGACTATCTCGACATCCTCGTCAACGACAACCGCCTCGCCAAGGGGCGCGAGATCCTCGCCCAATACAAGCCGCTATTCGATGCGGTGGAGAAAGCCAGCGGCGTCGACCGCTACGTCATCGCCTCGATCTGGGGCATCGAATCCAACTACTCGACCCAGATGGGCGACCGCAACGTCGTGCAATCGACGGCGACGCTCGCCTGCGTCGGCCGCCGCCAGCCCTATTTCAAGGACGAATTCCTCACCGCGCTCGAAATCCTCAACCGCGGCGACCTGCGTCCCGAGCAGATGCGCGGCTCCTGGGCCGGCGCATTCGGGCCGACCCAGTTCATGCCGACCGCCTTCAAGCGTTACGCGGTGGATGGCGACGGCGACGGCCGCCGCGACGTCGTCGACAATGCCGCCGATCTGATCGCCTCCACCGCCAACAACCTCAGAAAGGACGGCTGGCAGACCGGGCGGAGCTGGGGCTACGAGGTGGTGCTGCCGGAAGGCTTCAATTTCATGCTGGCGGACAAGTCCAAGGCGATGACGATCGCGCAGTGGCAGAGCCAGGGGCTGAAGCGGGCCGATGGCAGGCAGTTTCCTGACACCACCGAGAAGGCCTATCTGCTGGCACCGGCCGGCATGCAGGGGCCCGGCTTCCTGATGCTGCAGAATTTCCGGGTGATCATGAAATACAATCCGGCGGAGGCCTATGCGCTGGCGATCGGACATTTTGCCGACCGCCTGCGCGGCGGAGCGCCGTTCGTGCAGCCCTGGCCGCGGCAGGAACGGGTGCTGTCGCGGGCGGAGCGGCTGGAACTGCAGCAGCTCCTGGCCCAGCGTGGCTTCTATAAGGGCACGCCGGATGGCCAGTTCGGCGGCCTGACGCGAGAGGCGCTCCGCAGCTTCCAGGCTTCGATCGGGACGCCGGCGGACGGATTTGCCTCCTCCGACGTATTGGAGCGGTTGCGGAGCCGGTAACCCCCGCTTTCCGCCCGAAACGGGCGCTGAAAACCACGATTCCGCAGGAGCCTTGACGACGGGGCCGGAACCCCGGTTTATGAGGAAATCTGCCCGCTTGCGGCCCGATTCCGCTACTACATTTGACGCTTCACGATCCATTTGCGACCGAGCCGGATGCGAAAGCCAAAGTCCTTCTTGCGCGTGTTTACCGACACCGGTCCGCTGGTGGCGCTGGCGGTTGCGGTCGCGCTGCTGGTCGGGATCGTCGGCCCTGCTTCGGCGCAGTTTTTCAATTTCGGCGGATTCGGCGGCCCGCCGCGGCAAGCACCGCAACGCGGCGGCGGCTGGTTCGGCGGCGATTTCTTTGCGCCGTTCCAGCAGCAGGCCCCGCAGGCGCCGCGCCAGGATTTCTCCCGTGCGCCCGCGCCGGCCAAGCGCGACACGGTGCCGGAACGTAACGTGCTGGTGCTGGGCGACGCGATGGCCGACTGGCTCGGCTATGGCCTGGAAGACGCCTACGCCGAGCAGCCCGACATGGGCGTGATCCGCAAGCACAAGACCGTCTCCGGCCTGATCAAGTATCAGCCGCGCGGCGAGCCCGCCGATTGGGCCGCGGCCGCCAAGGGCATCCTCGCCACCGAAAACCCGGACGCCATCGTCGTCATGCTCGGCCTCCACGACCGCCAGGCCATCCGTGAGGCGATCACCGAGAAGAAGACCGACAAGAAGGAAGACAAGAAGGACGCGCGCGGCAAGCCGGATGCCAAGCCGGCGGATGCCAAGAAGCCGGAAGGCTCGGCTGACGCCGCAAAACGCGACGAGAAGCCTGCCGACGCCGAATTGTCGCCGGACGATGCTGCCGACAACGATACGCCGCAAATCGCCGCGCCCGCGCGAGCGGGCGGCGGACTCTACGAATTCCGCGACGAGCGCTGGGTCGAACTCTACGCCAAGAAGATCGAAGAGCTGATCGGCGTGCTGAAATCCAAGGGCGTTCCGGTATTGTGGGTCGGCCTGCCTGCGATCCGCGGGCAAAGGGGAACGGCCGACATGCTGTTCCTCGATGCGTTATATCGCGACGGCGCCGGCAAGGCCGGTATCACCTATGTCGATATCTGGGATGGCTTTGTCGATGAAGCCGGCCGCTTCCTGCAAAAAGGCCCCGACTTCGAAGGCCAGATCCGCCAGCTCCGTACGGCCGACGGCGTCTTCTTCACCAAACCCGGCGCGCGCAAGCTCGCGCATTATGTCGAGCGCGAGGTGACGCGCCTGCTGGCCGCACGCTCCGGGCCGATAGCCGTGCCGATCGAGCCGGCAACGCCGGAGGCCAGTGTCGCGCCCGGCCAGCCGGCGCCGCGGCCGCTGGCCGGACCGGTCATGCCGCTGGTCGCCTCTTCCGTCGGCACCGATCAGTTGCTCGGCGGTCCCGGCTCGCGTCCGGCAGCGGTCGATGCGCTCGCTGCGCGCACGCTGGTGAAGGGTGAAGCACTGGCCGCGCCGGCCGGCCGCGCCGACGACTACGTGTGGCCTCGCAGGGAAATCGGCCGCGAGCCGGCGAAGGGCGATACGCCGGTGGCAGCAACCACCGCGCCGAACGGAACCGCGGCGGCCGCCCCCGCACAGAAGCAGCTCTTGCTGCCGCCGCCGCAGCAAACGCTGCAGCAACAACAGAGGAGACTGCCGCCGCCGCCGACGCAGATTCGTCCGACGCAAAACAACGGTCCGTCACTGCGTGACTTCTTCGGCGGTTTCGGTGCGACGCCGCGGCCGCCTGCACCGCCCGCGGCTGCACCGCCGCGTGGACCCGCTGCTCTTCCGGGCGCGCCGCGCCCGCCGGGCAATGTCGGACGCTCGGCAGAGGTTCCGCCGGGTAATTTCATGCGATGATTTAGGTGGGCCTCATGGTGAGGCGCGCGTCTTTGCGCGTCTGAGGACGATGCTTCACATCGCCGCGCGAACCATGAAGCCCCGATGCCGCCATCCTTCGAGACGCGACCAGGAGGCCGCTCCTCGGGATGAGGTTAACCGTAATAGCGCCAGCGCGACGGCGGGCGGCGCGGCGGGCGCGTCATCAGCAGCGCCAGCGCGAACCCGATACCACCTGCGACCAACAGCGCGCCGAGCGGATTTTCCTGGACGGTTTTCGCTATCGCTTTCTGACTGCTGCGAACGGTGTCGCCGCTGTTCTCATAAGCATCCTTGGCATAGCCGACCGCGGCGTCGGTGGCATCCCGGGCGGCATCCTTGGCCTGGCCGTAGAGATTTTGCACCGTGCCGGCCGCTTCGCGCGCGCGGCCCTCGGCTTGGGTCTTCGCGTCACCAGCCATGTCGCCGACGGTGCTTTCGACCTTACCTGCAAAATCCTGGGCCGAGCCGGCAATCCGATCCTTGTCCATCGCGGTCACTCCCGTTTTCGGAGGATGTAACCGACGAGACGCGCCGGGGTTCCTGCCGCGCTGGGAATGCCTATGCCGGGCTTACAGGATCAGCCCGCCATCGACCACGATGGTCTGGCCGATGATGTAGGATGACAGCGGCGAGGCCAGGAACAGCGCGGCGCCGGCCATATCGGCCGGCGTGCCGAGCCGCTTCAACGGGATCCGCTCGAGCGCGCCTTCGAGCCTCTTTGGATTCGCCGTCGTCGCCTTGGTCATCTTGGTGTCGACCAGACCGGGCGCGATGCCGTTGACGCGGATGCCGTTCCCGGCCCACGCCTCGCCGAGCGTGCGCGTCAACCCGACCGCGCCGGTCTTCGAGGCGTTGTAGGCCGGATTGCCCATGGTGGAATGATACGCGGCGGTCGAACTGACGATGATGAGTGAGCCTTTGCTGGTGCTCAACATCGCATGGAATTTGGTTGCGCAGGCCATCAGGCTCATCAGGTTGACTTCCACGACCCTGCGAAAGCCGTCCATCTCGAATTCGCCGCGGCGGTAGATCACCGCGCCCTGCGCCAGCACCAGCACGTCCAGTTTTGCGAAGGATGGCTGGAAGGACTCAATGGCCTGTGCGTTGCTGACGTCAAGCTGGAAATAATCGAGCCCGTCAAGATGCGAGCCTTCGTCGGGCGAATAGTCGTTGGCGCGTTCGCGGGTCCCGCAGACGCAGACACGCGCGCCTTTGGCGCGGAACGCCTGCGCGATACCATTGCCGATCCCGCTGGAGCCGCCGATTACCAGCACCTGCCTGCCGCTGAAATCCAGTTCGTTCATCCCTGCGATCCTTTTTTGTGCGTTCTAGCGCGTACTCATCTGTGGACGCCCCGCGAGATGCAAGCGGTTTTTGAAGAAGATTGGCGCGTAGTCGGATGCTGCCATCTGTCCGGCCTCTGATGCAGCGATGGAGCTGCGGGCCCGTATGGGAGTTCGCGGACCGGAACCAAATCATAAATACGTGCTCCAGGCACGATGAGTACATCTGGTTCTTCCGGCCCCGTCTCGCCGACTGTTGCGCCATACCCTCCTTCGACCGACTACATCTCTGACGACCTCAGGCCCACCAGGCTTACGCCTTGGCGGCGACCGGAGCTCTGTAGTTTTCCTGCTTTACAAGTAGTGCCCAGACAATCCGCGCCATCTTGTTGGCGAGCGCGACGGTTACCAGCATGCGTGGTTTGCGAGCCAGCATCTGTTCGAGCCACGAACCCTTTGGTGCGCCCCGTTTGCTTGCCTGCTGCACGACGGCGCTGCTGCCGATGATGAGGAGGCGCCTGAGTGTGCGCTCACCCATTTTGGATGTCGCACCGAGCTTCTGCTTGCCGCCTGTCGATCTTTGAAGAGGCGTAAGACCCAGCCAGGCGGCAAAGTCCCGGCCCTTGGCAAAGGTCTCGGCCGGCGGTGCTAGAGCGGTGATCGCGGTAGCGGAGATTGGGCCAATGCCGGGAATGGTCATCAGCCTTCGCGATACTTCGTCCTCGCGGGCACGTCGGGCGATCTCCTTGTCGAGATCCGCGATCTTGCCATTGAGGCCGGCGAGCAGGTCTAACATCACTCGGAACATGGTGTGGGCCGCTTCTGGAAGCGAGCTGACCATCTCTTCTTCCTCGATCATGTCGGCAAGCATCGCCACATGCGATGGTCCCTTGGGTGCGACCCAACCATATTCAGTGAGGTGTCCCCGAATCGCGTTGATGAGCTGGGTTCGCTGCCGCACTAACAGATCACGGGTCCGAAACACCAGACCCGCCGCTTGTTGCTGCTCGCTCTTCACGGCCACGAACCGCATGCTCGGCCGCTGCGCTGCCTCGCAGATCGCCTCGGCATCGATCGCGTCGTTCTTTTGCCGCTTCACGAACGGTTTTACATAGGCGGGCGGGATCAGCCGAACTTCATGGCCGAGTTGGGTGAGCTGACGGGCCCAGTGATGTGCTCCGCCACATGCCTCCAGCGCTACCGTGCAACTCGGCTGGGCTGCGAAGAAATCCAGCAGCTTTCCTCGGCTGATCCGCTTGCTGAATATCGCTCGACCCCGCTCATCCGCTCCGTGCGCGTGAAAAACATGCTTGGCGATATCCAGACCGATTATGATAACCTCTGACACGGACGCCTCCCTTAAGTGGTGCTCAACATCTCCACTTTGGCACATCGATGCCGTCGGCGGGGCGTCCACCCCATCATAAATCCAAAAGGGCCATGTACCTAGCGATGTCCGCATTACGCTCATTAGGTGACCTCAACACGAACCAACCTGGTTGCTTCGGTGGATTGAGCGAACGCAATTGCGGGCCTCGAGCTTTTTGAAACTACGGTTGCTTCCGAAGCTGCTGCGGCTGACCTCTCAGCGTCTCCGAAGGACTTTCCCCAAAATACATGCGATACGTGACCGAGAACCGGCCCATGTGGGTGAACCCCGTGCTCATGGCAATCTCGGTGACATTCGCTTCCGGATCGGCCCGCAGCAAGGCTTGGCGAGCTTGCCTCAAGCGGGCGTTCCGTAGGTAGCGCATCGGCGAGACGCCCTTGAAATCCCTGAAGTGCATAAAGAGCGTTCGGCCCGCAACCCCGGTCGCCGTAACGAGGTCGGCTACCGTGACTGCCTGATCGAGGTGGGCTTCGAGGTAGTCGACCGCGCGCCTTACGTCACGCGGCGCAATCGGCCTCTCGAGGCGTCGCAGCGCGCTGCTGTAATTGTGCGGGTGCGACAGCAGCAGTGCGGTAATAATGAACTGCTCGAATTTGCTCATTGCCGTCGGGCTCCAGAGCACCGATCCCGCCTGTTCCAGGTCCGCGATGGCCATCAGCACGTAGCGTGCCAGGCTGCGGCCGTACCCCGCGGCGAGGTCGATGGTAGGCGCAAAGTCGAGGGGAGCGGTTGGTGGCTCGCCTAGAAGGGCGGCAAGCTGACCTGTAACGCTGGATTTGGTCAAAGACAGTTGGATGCGGCTGCTATCGGCTTCCGATACCAGCCGACATCTCTCGCGCATCGGCGAGATGATCGTAGCAAGGTTCGGATTGCAAACGATGTTGTCACGGCCAATGGTGGCTTCAAGTTGCCCGCGAAGCGGCAGGTGGATCCAGGTGTCCGTGCGGGCGGGGCTCGGAGACAGCACAACCGACGCGCCGCCGTACTGCACGTAACCCATGTAGAGGCCCGGCATGTAAACGCCGTTGAGGCGCGCATCGAGCCGGCGGGCCTGCCGCCCTGCGATGTCGAAGCGGTATCCTTTCGCGCGCAGAAATGCACCGGTCTCTTCCACATTGCGGCTGTGGAAGATGGGCATCCGCTCCAGAAGCGGCGCTGTGCCAAGCTGCATGCTCGCCTCCGTGTTGATCGAGCGTATCACGCATGCCGAGGCATGGGCACCGGGCCGGGAATGTTCCGATCATTCTTGCAGTTTTTGGATAATGATCGTTGGCGCTTTCCGTGGGGGATTTCCACGTTTTACGCGCTTTCCGGATAGAACCTCGCGGCACTCGGATATCCAGCAGCCAAATGCGCAAGTTAAGCTTCGGGCCCAACGGGGCGGTGCCCATCGATAGGAGTGGCCCATCAAGGAGGGAAGCACTCGTGACTGCAGGGCATGTCCACAGAATAGCCCGTCGCCAATTTCTGGGTGAATCGGCTGCAGCGGCTCTGGCCGCGGCTACGTGCGCGTCTTCACTGCGACCGACAAGGGCAGCCGTCCATACGGTGCCGGTCCACAAATCAGGCAGCCTTGAGACTCTGGTCGTAAGCGATGGCCATTTCCTCCTTCCAGCGGGCTTCCTCGTGACGCCGGACTCTCCACCAGCCGAGCGCGAAGCCGCCCTGAACGCAGCCGGACAAACCGGCGAACAGCTCCAGCTCGTGAACACTGTCGCAGTGATCCGTAGCCAGTCCGATGTGATCCTGGTCGACACGGGCACCGGCCCGCGCCACCAGCCCACGGCGGGAAAGCTTGCGGAGAACCTCAAAGCTGCCGGCATCCCACCGGCGGCCGTTACCAAGATCGTCCTGACCCACGGCCATCCCGACCACCTCTGGGGCATCCTCGACGCGAATGACAACCCGATCTATCCGAACGCGAGCTATTTCGTTTCGGCCGTCGAGTGGAACCTCTGGACCGACCCGGATGCGATGCGAAGGTTGCCGGCAGTCTTGGCAACCAACGATCGCATCATCAATGGCGCCAGGAACCATTTCTCGCACGTCAAGGACAAGATGAGGGCGGTACGGGATGGCGATGAGATTGTCAGTGGCGTGCGGGTCATCGATACGCCGGGGCATACGCAGGGCCACATCTCGGTCGAAATCGCCGGTGGGGATGGCATCGTCGTCGTTGCGGACGCGCTTACGCACGCTGTGATCTCATTCCAGCATCCGTCGTGGCCGGTGCCAGTCGACCATGAACCCGATCGCGGCATCTCGACCCGCCTACGCCTGCTTGATCGCCTCGTCATTGAGAAGCGCCGGCTGATCGGCGCTCACCTACCGTTCCCTGGCACCGGCTTCGTCGAGCGCAAGGATGGCGCCTATCGCTTCGTTCCGACTTGAAGGTCGCGCAAAGTCGAGTTGAGCATCATCGCTTTCGGAAGGTGCAGTGAGATGGCGGATCAATGGCTATTCAAGAGCGAGACTTACGATAATTGCAATTGCGCCATGAATTGCGGTTGCCAGTTCAACCTGCCGAGTACCCACGGCTATTGCCAGTCGGCCTTCGTCGGCACCGTCGTTGAAGGCCGCTTCAACGATACGCCGCTCTCAGGGTTGAACTGGGCGGCGCTGTACAAGTGGCCCGGCGAAATCAAGGACGGAAACGGCCGGCGCCAGATCGTTATCGACGAGCGTGCAGACGAAGCTCAACGGGTCGCGCTTGAAATGATCATCTCGGGCAAGGCATGCGAACCATTGAGCAATCTTTTCGCCGTATTCGCGTCCACATGCTCGGAATTTTGCGAGACGTTGTTCCTGCCGATAGACCTCGAAGCGAACCTTGAACTCAGAACCGCAAGGGTAGAGATCCCCGGCGTCATGCGGAGCACCGGCAGGCCGAAGATCAATGAGTTTACGGGTCAACCATTCCACATTGCGCTGGCGCGTCCTAGCGGCAGTTTCGAGTTTACCTACGCAGAAATCGGGCTAGGTACCACGTCGGTCACAGGTGACATGGAAATGGCGTTCGAAGATTCATGGGCACACTTCTGTGTTCATCACTTCAATCAGGATGGCTTGGTCAGGGAAAGATCAAGACTCACGGCATGGCTTGGGCCGGCCCCGCGGTCCCCTCGTCGAGAAATTTGACCATCAGAATCTCGTCGTAATATCGCCCACCCTGCTTGAGGGCTCGCTTTTCATAGCCGTACTCAACAAAGCCCATGGCGCTGTAAAGCCGGCGCGCCGCTTCGTTCTCGCTCACGACAGTCAATTGAACCATCTCCACGCGCCCGCGCGCATGGTCGAGAACGGCCGCGACAAGCAACTTTCCAAGGCCCGAACCTCGCGCGGTGTCTCGAATATACATCGCCCAAAGCCGCCCCTTGTGCGCCTGCTTCGAACCTTCCTGCGCGGAAAATCCGGCTATTCCGGTGAGCTTCCCGTCAAGGAAAGCGCCGAAGATATCGGCCCGGTCGATGACTGCTTCGAACCACGATAGTGGTTGCGCGCTTTCTCGCTCGAACGTGCTGCCGAATGCTTCGGGATTTTTCTGGAGCGCTTCCAGCCGGATGTCCCGGTACAGGGCAGCGTCGGCAAGCTCAAGGCGACGTATCTGCGCCCCGCCAGTATCGGTCACGTTGCACCTCGCTCGGCTTCGTTTGACCTGTCTGCGGATCGGTGCCAGCCTTGTCAATCCTGCCACGTACCCAGCCTTGTCCGGATCCGTCATGTCAGATTTCAAAGAGCTCAGCCGTTCGGTCAAAGGCCTGACCGTTCTCGTCACCGGCGCTGCCAGTGGCATGGGCCGCGCCACCGCGCTCGTGTTCGCGGCCGAGGGCGCCAATGTCGCCGTCACCGATTTAAACGCCGAGCCCACCGAGGCGGTTGCCAGCGAAATCGCAGCAAATGGCGGCGCGGCGAAAGCATGGGCGCTCGACGTCGCCAAACCTGATGAGATCATCAAGGTGGTCAACGGCGTCGCCGCGCATTTCGGCTCGCTCGATATCGTCATCAACAATGCCGGGATCTCCGTGCGCGTGGCGATCGGCGACGAAGGTTATGAAGCCGCCTGGGACAAGGCGCTGGCCGTGATGCTGACTGCGCACCCGCGCATCATCCGGGCTGCGCTGCCGCATCTGCGCCGATCGAAGAATCCGCGGATCGTCAATATCGCTTCGACCGAGGCGCTCGGCGCGACCGCGCTGCATAGCCCATATTCGGCGGCGAAGGCCGGCGTCACCGGCTTGACGCGCTCGCTCGCCGTCGAGCTCGGCCGCGAAGGCATCACCGTGAACTGCATCTGCCCGGGCCCGATCCGCACCGCGATCACTGAGCGGATTTCCGAAGAGCACAAAACGATCTATGCCAAGCGCCGCACCGCACTCGGCCGCTACGGCGAGCCTGAGGAAGTGGCGCACATGACGCTGAGCCTGTGTCTGCCGGCGGCTTCGTTCCTGACCGGCGCGGTGATTCCGGTGGATGGCGGGCTGATGGCACGGAATGCGTAGCGGGCATGCGTCCGCAGCGTTGACTTGGACGTTTCGCGGAGTAACTTTTCTTACAAAGAGAGTGGGAGACACACCGCCCGCCGCTTCGGGAGACACGCCATGGCGATCGCAATCCGGCAGTTGCATCCGCATTTTGTCGGCGAAGTATCCGGACTTGATCTGCGAAAACCCCTGACGCCGCAGGAAGCGGCCGACGTCGAAGCCGGCATGGACAAATACGCCGTGCTGCTGTTCCGCAACCAGGACATCACGGACGAACAGCAACTGGCCTTCGCGCTGAATTTCGGCCAGCGCGAAGACGCTCGCGGCGGCAATATCGTCAAGCCTCAGGATTCGCGCCTCTCGACCGGCCTCAACGATGTCTCCAACCTCGGTAAGGACGGCAAGCCATTGCCGCGCGACAGCCGCGCGCATCTGTTCAACCTCGGCAATTGCCTCTGGCATTCCGACAGCTCGTTCCGGCCGATCCCGGCAAAGTTCTCGCTTCTGTCGGCGCGGGTGGTGAACCCGAAGGGTGGCAACACCGAATTCGCCGACATGCGCGCGGCCTATGACGCGCTCGATGACGAGACCAAGGCCGAGATCGAGGACCTGATCTGCGAACATTCGCTGATGTATTCGCGCGGCTCGCTGGGCTTCCTGGATTACACCGACGAAGAAAAAGAGATGTTCAAGCCGGTGCTGCAGCGGCTGGTGCGGACGCATCCGGTACACCACCGCAAGTCGCTGTATCTGTCATCGCACGCGGGCACGATTCTGGGCATGAGCATGCCCGAGGCGCGGCTATTGCTGCGCGACCTGACCGAGCACGCCACGCAGAAGGAGTTCGTCTACGTCCATAAATGGACCGTGCAAGACCTCGTGATGTGGGACAACCGCCAGACCATGCACCGGGTGCGGCGCTACGACCAGTCGCAGCCGCGCGACATGCGCCGCGCGACGGTGGCGGGTACCGAACCGACGGTGACGCAGCAGGCGGCGGAGTAGGTAGCCGCAAAATCGATGTCGTCCCTGCGAGAACGCAGGGACGACAATTAAGCGTGCCCGGCCTCGTTTGACAGCATGCCGGGGTCGATGCCGATCTTGCGCAACGCGCGCTGATATTTCTCGTCGACGTCGTCGCCGAAGATCAGATCCGGATCGGCGTCGCAATGCAGCCAGCCATTGTGCTGGATCTCGTTCTCGAGCTGCCCGGGCGCCCAGCCGGCATAGCCGAGCGCCAGGATCGCGTGCTTCGGCCCGGTGCCCTTGGCGATCGCCTTGAGGATGTCCACCGTCGCGGTCAGGCAGATACCTTCGTCGATATTCAGCGTCGCGTCCTTGATGAAGAAATCGCTCGAGTGCAGCACGAAGCCGCGGCCGGTATCGACCGGGCCGCCCTTCAGCACCTGCATGGTCTCGGCATTTTCCGGCAGCTTGATCTGGTCAGCCTTCTCGATGATATCGAGTTGCACCAGCAGTCCGGGAAAGTCGATGCTGCCGGCCGGACGGTTGACGATGATACCCATCGCCCCTTCCGACGAGTGCGCGCACATGTAGATGACAGAGCGCTCGAAGCGCGGATCGCCCATGACTGGCATGGCTATCAGCAGCCGTCCGTCCAGATAGCCCTCGCCGAACGAATTATCGCCAAAGCCAGCGGTTTTGCGGCGAACAGGCTTCGGTGTCTTGCCTTCAGGGCTCATCCGCAAAGGCCTTTCTCTTGCAGGTTCATATCCTGATATCGGGTGCGGTTTCTGTCAATCAAGCTTCCGGCATCATTCGGCTGCCGATCACACGCAATTCAATGGTTTGCGTCGAAACTTGCCTGTAAAGACGTGCCATGAGCGTCCTAGTTCCCTTGCGCGCCGCACTCGGCGTCGCCGCCGTGTCTGTCGCGTGTGCGACGTCGGAAGTTCGCGCCGAGGATGCCTCGCCGTGGCAACGAGATACCCATTCCGCGGTCCGGTTGCTGGCGGGATCACGCAGCGGCCCGGTGCTGCTCGGCGGCGTAGCCATCCAGCTGCAGCCGGGGTGGAAGACCTATTGGCGGACGCCGGGGGATTCCGGCGTGCCACCCCGCTTCGACTTTTCCAAATCGGACAATGTAGAAGCCGTGACCGTGCTGTGGCCGGCACCGATGAAATTTGACGACGGCGCGGGCGGCATCGCGCTGGGATACAAGCAGCAGGTCGTCCTGCCGTTGCGGATCGTCGCTAAGAATGCCGACAAGCCGGTGACGCTGCGCACCCACATCAGCTACGCGGTTTGCGAGAAGATCTGCATTCCCGTCGAAGCCCATGCCGAACTGGCGTTTGCCAGCGTGGCAAGCACCGAGGACGGCACACTGTCCGATGCGCTCAATGCGGTGCCGAAGCCGGCCAATGTCGGGGACCCCAGTCCGCTGACCATCCGCGACGTCAAACGCGAGGGAAAGAACGTGCTGGTCGACGTGACCGCGCCCGAGGCCAAGGAGGTCAGCCTGCTCGCCGAGGGGCCGACGCCCGACTGGGCGCTGCCGGTTCCCAAGCTCGTGGAGCAAGGCCCGCCCGGCGTCAAACGCTTTGCCTTCGAACTCGACGGCCTGCCGCCCGGCGCCAGCCCGGAAGGTGCCGCACTGAAGCTGACGCTGGTCGGCGGCGACCGGGCCTACGAGTTCAACGTCAGTTTGAATTGACGCAACCTGCCGTCCCCGTGGACGTGCGCGGCCGCACCACGATGCCGCGACGCGTTTCCGCCGGGTGCAGCGACGCTTTCTGGCGCGAGGAGAGCCGGCGCTTGGCAGCTCTCCTCTTCGGCAACGTGTACTCCTAGCCTTTCTGCCCGCTCATTTGCTGGGCGCGCATATAGCTCTTGCAAGCGCCCCGCATGTCGCCCTTTGCCATCGCGGCATTCGCCGCGCCCATCTCTTTCATCATCGCAAATTTGCCGGGACTGTCAGGCATAGCGTTGCTGGCCGTGACGAGCTTGGCCATGTTTTCGCTTGTGCAAGCCGTCTTCTGGGCAGAAGCCGGGCTGACAGCCAGCGCGGCGGTGATCGTTACAGCGGTGACAAGCAGTTTCATATTCTCCTCCCCGGCCGCACAATGTGGCCGACGCTCAAAATTACGAAAAAACCGGAACAGTTCCACCAACCCGGGGCCAACCAGCATCAAGCTAGGAAACCGGAGATACCTGCACGGCTGGCGGGGGCCTGCGGGTCGGTATGGGATCGGGCGCGTTGATGACATAGAGCGCGCCGGCCACCAGCATGATGGCAGCGATCGCCAATCCCAACATGGCCAGGACCAGATCGTTCGGGTCATCCATCTCGCGGCCCGGACACGCGGGCTGTTCGGGTGGGACGGCAGCCATCGCCTTTGGCTATCCGCGCGAGCGCCTGCAATGAATAACGGCGGGTCCGAAGACCTTTGGCTATCCGCGACATGCGCCGTTGTGAACGGCCGGCGATGGCTCCGCGGCATCAAACGACGGCTCAGCCGTTTTGTTCCTGACTTGGTCGTTTCGCAGCTCCAGGCCGCAGCAATTCGCCGGATGCGATTCGCGGAGCGATCAGCAGGCCAGGTTGGTGCGACTTTGCAGTTCCGCAAAGCCATATCGGTACCGGTCCTCACCGGCCCACCCAACCGAATCTTAACGAATGGTTGATACATCCGACCGTCGCCGCCTCGCGGCACGTTTCGGGGATGTACCGCTGTGGCCGTGATGGATACGCAATCCGCAACCGCTCCGCCTGCCGGCGTGATCGCGCGCCTGCGTGCGCTGCTTGGCGGCTCCAGTGAAGCCTCCGTCACAAAGCGGCTGGCCGGCACGATCTTCGTCATCCGCGTTTTCAGCGCAGCGCTTGCCTATTTCTCGCAGATCCTGCTGGCGCGCTGGATGGGCGGCTCCGACTACGGCGTCTACGTCTATGTCTGGACCTGGGTGCTGCTGCTCGGCAGCATGATGGATTTCGGCATCTCGGCATCCGCGCAGAAGCTCATTCCGGAATATCGTACACGCGGCGAACACGCGCTGTTGCGCGGCTTCCTCTCCGGCAGCCGATGGATGACGTTTGCAGTCTCCTCCATCGTCTCGCTGCTGCTGGCGGGCGCGGTGAAGGGATTGTCGCCGTGGATCGACGGCAACGCGATCGTGCCCCTCTACATCGGTTGCTTGACTCTGCCGGCGTTCGTCGTCGCCAACACCCAGGACGGCATCGCCCGCTCGCATGACTGGATGCGGCTTGGCCTGGTGCCGCAGTTCATCGTGCGCCAGTCACTGATCATCGGCCTGACCGCCGGCGCGTTCGTGCTCGGCTTCAATCTCGGCGCCACGGCCGCGATGTGGGCCAGCGCCGCGGCAGTATGGGCCGCGATGATCGGGCAAATGATCGTGCTCAATCGCAAGCTCGGCGGCCACATCGAGCCCGGCCCCCGGGCCTACGACTTCCGCGGCTGGCTCGCGGTCTCGCTGCCGATCCTGCTGGTGGAGAGCTTTTATCTGCTGTTGTCCTACACCGACGTGCTGGTGCTGCAGCAATTCCGCTCCTCGGAGGAGGTCGGCGTCTACTTTGCGGTGGTGAAGACGCTGGCGCTGGTATCCTTCATTCACTACGCGATGGCGGCGACGACGGCGCATCGCTTTGCCGAGTACAACGCGCAAGGCGACAAGGCGCGGCTGTCGGCCTATGTGGCGCACGCGATCCAGTGGACGTTCTGGCCCTCGCTCGGCGCGACCATTCTGCTGCTGGCGCTCGGCAAGCCGCTATTGTGGCTGTTCGGACCGCAGTTCGTCGTCGGCTATGACATCATGTTCATTGCCGCGATCGGGCTTTTGGTGCGCGCGGCAATCGGCCCGGTCGAGCGGCTGCTCAACATGCTCGGCCACCAGCACATCTGCGCGCTGGCTTATGCGCTCGCCTTCGTCATGAACTTGGTGCTGTGCGTGATGCTGGTGCCGCGCTTCGGTGGCCACGGCGCGGCGGCGGCGACCTCGATCTCGCTTGCGTTCGAGACGGTGCTTCTGTTCTGGATCGTGCGCCGGCGGCTCGGGCTGCACGTGTTGGCGTTCGGCAAGCGCTGACTTGCGACAACGGAGCATGGTGGGCGGGCGCGCATCTGCGAGAGTACTACCCACCGACGGATAACCCTCAAAGCGGGCAATAGGCATCGGCGGGCCGCCTTGGCCCATCATGCCACGTTGCCGCCTCATTTGGCGACGGTGGGACGCTCCCCCGATCACGGGCGCAGTAGGGGAATATATCCATCCAATTCCCGTGCGCGCATGAAACTTTCTTATTTTCACTCCGGCTGCGGCCAGGGCGGGACGTCGATGCCGACGCTGCTATATAATCGAACACTAAACCATGGTTTGATTCTGGAATGATTGATCCTCTCTACGTTGTTTCGGGTTTCGGCGTTGGCCTGCTTGTCGGGATGACCGGTGTCGGTGGCGGCTCGCTGATGACGCCGTTGCTGATCCTGCTGTTCGGCATCCACCCGTCCACCGCTGTCGGCACCGACCTTCTATATGCCGCGGCCACCAAGACGGGCGGCAGCCTGGTGCATGGCTTTGCACGCAGCATTCACTGGCCGGCGGTGATCCGCCTTGCCAGCGGCAGCATCCCGGCAAGCGTCGTTACCTTGCTTGTGCTGTGGCAACTCGACCTCAACGGGGATTCCGCGCGCAGCCTGATCAATCTGGTGCTGTGCTTTGCGCTCTTCCTCACGGCGACATCGTTGGTCTTCCGCAGGGCGATTATGGATCGTTACCGTCGCCGCATGGAAGGGTTCGATGCCGCGACGACCGACCGCGCGACCGTGATGGTCGGCGTGGCGCTCGGCGTGCTTGTCTCGATTTCATCCGTCGGCGCCGGTGCGGTTGGCGTCACCGCGCTCCTGCTGCTCTATCCGCGCCTGCCGATGGCGAGCATCGTCGGCTCCGACATCGCACACGCAGTGCCACTGACGCTGGTGGCCGGCATCGGACACTGGGCGCTGGGTTCGGTCGATTGGGCGCTGATGAGTGTGCTGTTGATCGGATCGTTGCCCGGCATCGTGATCGGCAGCTACTGCGCGGTTCGCGTGCCGGAGACGGTGCTGAGGGTGGTGCTGGCTTCCGTTCTGATTCTGGTCGCCAGCAAGCTCGGCTTCAATGAGCTGCATTTTTCCCAGGAGAGTATCGCAGCCGTCACCGGGAGCGCCGCCCATTAGGCGCGCTTCCCGGGGCCATCGCAATTCCTATGCCGCGGTCCAACCGCCGTCGATCGACAGATTGGCGCCGGTGATCTGGGCGGCATCGTCGCTGCACAGGAACAGCGCCAGCGCTGCGACTTGCTCCGAGGTCACGAATTCCTTGGTCGGCTGTGCCTCCAGCAGCACGTCCTTGATGACCTGCTCCTTGGTCATGTTGCGCGCCTTCATGGTGTCGGGAATCTGTTTCTCGACCAGCGGCGTCCAGACATAGCCGGGGCTGATGCAGTTGCAGGTGATCTTGAAGGTCGCAAGCTCCAGCGCCACCGTCTTGGTGAGACCGGCAATGCCGTGCTTGGCCGAGACGTAGGCCGCCTTGAACGGCGACGCGACCAGCGAATGCGCGGAAGCCGTGTTGATGATGCGGCCCCAGCCGCGCTTCTTCATCCCGGGCACCGCGGCGCGAATGCCGTAGAACGCCGACGACAGGTTGATGGCGATGATGGCTTCCCACTTCTCGGGCGGAAACTCCTCGATCGGCGACACGAACTGGATGCCGGCATTGTTGACGAGGATATCGACCGAACCAAACGTCTTCTCGCCGAGCGCGATCATTTCGGCAATCTCGGCGGGCTTGGTCATGTCAGCGGGCGAGTGCACGGCGCGGACCTTGAAGTCGGTCTCGATGCCGGAGCGCTCGCGCTCGATATCGGCCGGCACACCCATGCCGTTGAGGACGACATTGGCGCCGGCGGCGGCGAAGGCGCGTGCGTAAGCCAATCCGATGCCGCTGGTCGAGCCGGTTACGACAGCGGTCTTGCCTTTTAACGTACCCATTCCATTTACTCCTGCTTGCCTGCGGCTGTCTTCGAGCCATCCGCCGTCATATCGTAGGCCATCATGGTCTGGCCGGATTGCGGACGCTCCAGCACGTCCTTGTGACGCATCGACTGATAGACGTCGCGGACGCCCGCGTTCCAGTGTTCGACCATGGCGACATACGAAAAGTCGTAGTCCTTGGATGACGTTTCGTAGTTCTTGCTCTTGTAGATTAGATGCACGACGGTGACGGTGTTTTCCTCGGCCGCGTTGCAGAGAACTGCCACTGACGGATCGTTCTTGAGATCATCGGGCAGCTTTCCGAGCAGCTCGCGCAACGCCTTCCGCGTGTTGTGCACCTGCTTGTTCTTGTCGGTGGCCATGCGGGTGCGGCTGGAATAGCGGATGTCCTTTTCCCGCTCGGCGGCCTCCAGCAGCGACGTCGGCAATTCACCGCGCGCGCTGAACAAATCGATCTGGAAGATCAGGAGATCGCGGTTGGTTTCTCCGCCCAGCACGTAATCGAGCGGCGTGTTGGAGGCAATGCCGCCGTCCCAATAGTGCTCGCCCTCGATCTGCACGGAAGGAAACCCAGGCGGCAGCGCGCCGGAGGCCATGATGTGCTCCGGGCCGATCTTCTTGCCGCGCTTCCTGAACTCGAAATTGTCGAAATATTTCAAATTGCCCGAGGTCACGCCGACCGCACCGACGCTGAGCCGCGTCTTCAGGTCGTTGATGCGGTCGAAGTCGACCAACCTCTCCAATGTTTTCTTCAAGGGCGCGGTGTCGTAATAGCTCTGCGATTGCGGGCTGCCCGGCGGCCACAAAGGCGCGGGCGGAATGCGCGGCGTGAAGAAGCCCGGCACGCCGAAGGTCGCAATCAGCGCGGCGCTGGTCTCGTTGAACAGCGAGCGCGCGCGGTCGCCCGATGCAACGGGCTTCCATGGCACCGGAGATGATACCATCTCCCAAAATTCTTTCAGCCGGTCGACGCGCTTTTCGCCTTCGTTGCCGGCAATGATCGCGGCATTGACGGCGCCGATCGAAATGCCCGCGATCCATTCAGGTTCGAACCCCGAGCGGCATAGCGCCTGGAAGGCGCCCGCTTGGTAGGAGCCGAGCGCGCCGCCGCCTTGCAGAACCAGCACACGCTGCGCCTTGGCGGGCGTGGTGGCTGGACGTGTGGGGGAATAATCCATCGGGACCGTCAATCAAAGCGTAATGAGGCCGGCACCGTGGCGGCAGTTCGCGACGGCGTCAATTGACTAGATTGGAAGCAAAGATCACGCCCAGTTTATCGCCTTGTGAGGCACGAAAGCCCGTATCCAGGACTGTTTCAGGTTGACGCGAGAATGAGCGTCCAGAACACCTTGTATTTGGTGTTTGGAGCATAAACCGCGGCGATGCCCAATTTTGTGACACCGTTCTTGAGCATATTGGCCTTGTGCGGCGGCGAGTCGCGCCAGCCCGAAAAGGCTTCCGCCATCGTATGATAGCCGGCCGAGATATTCTCGACGGCAAGCTTTGCCGGATAGCCCGAGGCCCCCAGCCGCTTCTCCAGCGGGCCCTTCACATTGTGGTCCATCTTGTTACGGACCGCCATTGCCTGGGACTGCTGCTCCGCCAGCTTGATCAGATCGGGATCGACCACGACGGCGCCGAGGCCGTTGTTCTGGCGATATTGCGAGATCAGAATCGCCGCGGCGACGGGATCAAGCGTGGCGCCGGGTTGGGCCATGTCGAGATACATGGCCGGCTGTTCCGGAATCTTGACGTCTGCCGAGCAGCCGGCAAGTAGCAATAGGCCGATAATGGCGGTGGTCGCCCGTTTCACTGAAAGAATCCCCCGATAGAATCCCCGAAGCCTGGATGGCCGCTTGTTGCATACCAACCGTGGCTGAATGGTGAACGGGAAGCGAATTTTGGCCATTAACGGCACCCACCGCTGTCATCGTCCGTCAACGGGTCGCGCGAATGCGCGCCCGATGACAGGCTCCGGCGGAACGATCCGGTACTCCGCGTCGTCGCAATTATGGGCAGCGGTGATTTACTGGATACCCGCCTTCGCGGGTACGACGACCGCTTTTGTGGCGGCATGTCGGGTCAGAATCTAATCCTGCGCGGTAAAGATCCGGTAGCGGCGGGGCTGTAGGCCGATGATCTCACCGGCCTGGAGTTCCCGGTCCCGGGGGGCGTCGATCTCGATCACGGTCTTGCCCTCCCCGCCCGTCAACGCGATCTCCGCCCGCTGGATCGGGCCGAACGAGCGGACGTGGCGCACCGCGCCCTCCAGCGAGCCGGTCCCGGCCGGCCCGATCTGCATGTCGTGGCGGCGGACGAAAAGTTTCGAGGCGCCGGAGGCCACGCCTTGGGCGGCAATGTTGAGCGGCCGGCCGCCGAGCCGCACCGAGCCGCCTGAGACCTCCACCGGCAGCACGATGGATTCGCCGATGAAACCATGGACGAACGCGGTCGCCGGGTTGTCGTAGACATCGCCGGGAGTGCCGATCTGTTCGATGCGGCCCTTGTCCATGACAACCACGCGGTTGGCGACTTCCAGCGCCTCTTCCTGGTCGTGGGTGACGAAGATCGAGGTGACGTGAATTTCAGAATGCAGCGAGCGCAGCCATTGCCGCAGCTCCTTTCGCACCTTGGCGTCGAGCGCGCCGAACGGCTCGTCGAGCAGCAGAATGCGCGGCTCGATCGCAAGCGCGCGGGCGAGCGCAATGCGCTGGCGCTGGCCGCCGGACAACTGACTGGGATAGCGGTTTGCCAGCCAGTCGAGCTGCACCAGATCCAACAGCTCCTTGACGCGGGCGCGGATCGTGGCCTCGTCCTTGCGGACCGCGCGCGGCTGCACGCGCAGACCGAAGGCGACGTTCTCGAACACCGTCATGTGCCGAAACAGCGCGTAGTGCTGAAACACGAATCCAACATGGCGCTCGCTGGCGCCATGGCCAAGTGCGTCCTCGCCGTCGATCCGCACCTCGCCTGCATCGGGCCAGTCGAGGCCGGCGATGATCCGCAGCAGCGTGGTCTTGCCCGAACCGGACGGGCCGAGCAGCGCCAGCAACTCGCCCTTGCCGACCTTCAGATCGACAGTGTCGAGTGCGGCGAACGCGCCGAACTTCTTGACGATGTTTTTGACTTCAATGGTCACTTGGATCGTCCCTTGGAATTTGTCCTTCGTCCAGGCGCTCTTCGAGAACGGTCTTCACGACCAGCGTGATCAATGCCAGCATTGCCAGCAGCGAGGCGATCGCAAATGACGCTACGAACTGATACTCATTATAGAGGATCTCGACCAGCAGCGGCATGGTGTTGGTCTCGCCGCGGATATGGCCCGACACCACCGATACCGCGCCGAACTCGCCCATGGCACGCGCGTTGCACAATAGCACACCATACAACAGGCCCCATTTAATATTGGGCAGAGTGACGCGGAAGAACGTCTGCAGACCTGATGCTCCCAGCGAGATCGCGGCTTCCTCCTCCTGCGTGCCCTGCTCCTGCATCAGCGGGATCAGCGAACGGGCCACAAACGGAAACGTCACGAAGATGGTCGCGAGCGCAATGCCGGGCACGGCGAACAGAATATGGACGTTGTGCGCCTGCAGCCAGGTGCCCCAATAGCCCTGCGCGCCGAACAGCAGCACGAAGACGAGACCCGAAATGACCGGACTGACCGAGAACGGCAGGTCGATCAGCGTGACCAGGAAGGTCTTGCCGGGGAAATCGAACTTTGCAATCGCCCAGGCCGCGATCACCCCGAACAGCAGATTGAGACCGACCGAAATCGCCGCCACCAGCAGGGTCAGCCGGATCGCCGACAGCGCCTCCGGCTCGGCCAGCGCGGTGAAATAGGCGCCGAAGCCTTTCGACAAAGCCGATGCGAACACCACGACCAACGGCAGCACGACAAAGACGGTGAGGAAGCTGACGGCAAGCGCGATGATGACGAAGCGGACCGGCCCGGGTTCGCTCCGCAGGTCCTTGGGAGAAGCAATTGCCCGCGGACCTTCGCGCACGTCGCGGCGCGACAGCGCGGAAATGGCCACGCCCGCCGTGGACGCGTAGGCCTTTAGCGGCGTCGCCGGAGTCACCAAGCTCGTTTGCGTCGACATCGATCGGCCCTCAATGCGCAGGAATGCGGGTTTGCGCCCAGCGTTGCAGGCGATTGACGGCGAAGATGATCACGAACGAGGCCAGCAGCATGACGACGGCAATCGCCGTCGCATCGGCGTAGCGGAATTCGGACAACCGGATCACGATCAGGAGCGGCGCGATCTCCGACACATTCGGCAGATTGCCGGCGATGAAGATCACCGAGCCGTACTCGCCGACCGCGCGCGCGAACGCCAGCGCGAAGCCGGTCAGCAGCGCTGGAATCAGGCTCGGCAAGATCACCCGGAACACGGTGTGCCAGCGGTCGGCGCCGAGGCTTGCCGCCGCTTCCTCGATTTCCGGATCGAGATCGATCAGGACAGGCTGAACCGTGCGCACCACGAAGGGGATGCCGATGAAGACCATCGCGACGAAAATTCCGATCGGCGTGAACGCCACCTTGATGCCGAGTTCAGCCAGCGGCGCGCCGAGCCATCCCTTCTGTGCGAACAATTGCGTCAGCGCCACACCCGCAACCGCGGTCGGCAGCGCAAAGGGAATGTCGACGATGGCATCGAACAACCGGCGGCCCGGAAAGCGGTAGCGCACCAGCGCCCACACGATGATGGTGCCCATCACCAGGTTGACGCAGGCTGCGGCAAACGAGAGACCGAACGAAATCTTCAGCGCATTCAGGGTGCGACGGCTGGAGAGAATTTCCCAGAACTGCGCGGGCGAAAGCTCGAGCGTCTTGAGGAACAGGCCGGCGAGCGGAATGAGGATGATAACGGAGAGCCACGTCAGCGTCAGGCCCATGGTCAGACCGAACCCGGGCAAGCTCGTGCGCCGTGCGACCGCTGTGCTCACAAATCCCCCTGCTTCCGCTACGGCCGACGTTGGCCAGATCAATTCTTGTAAATCTGGTCGAAAATGCCGCCTTCGCCGAAGTGATCCTTCTGCGCCTTGGTCCAACCACCGAAAACGTCATCGATCGTGAAAAGTTCGACCTTGGCGAAGGATTTTTCGTGCTCCTTCGCCATTTCCGCATCGCGCGGACGATAGGAGTTGCGCGCGGCGATTTCCTGGCCTTCCTTGGTATACCAATACTTCAGATAGGCTTCGGCGACGGCGCGCGTGCCTTTTTTATCGGCAACCCTGTCGACAACCGAAATCGGCGGCTCGGCGAGAATCGACCATGGCGGCGCGACGATCTCGAATTTGTCCTTGCCGAACTCGCGCTGCGCCAGGAACGCCTCGTTCTCCCATGCCAGCAACACGTCGCCGACGCCGCGCTCGATGAAAGTTACCGTCGAGCCGCGCGCGCCGGTATCGAGCACCGGAACGTTCTTGAACAGATCGGCGACGAACTTCTTCGCCTTGTCGGCGGAACCGAATTTCTTTTCAGCAAAGCCCCATGCCGCCAGGTAATTCCATCGCGCGCCGCCCGAGGTCTTCGGGTTAGGCGTAATCACCTGCACGCCGGGCTTGATCAGATCGTCCCAATCCTTGATGGCTTTGGGATTACCCTTGCGCACCAGGAAAACGATCGTCGAAGTATACGGCGAGGCATTGAGCGACAGCCGCTTCTGCCAATCCGGCGCCACCAGCCCCTTGGCGGCGATGGCATCGATGTCATAGGCCAGCGCCAGCGTGACGACATCGGCCTGCAGCCCGTCGATTACTGCGCGCGCCTGCGAGCCCGAGCCGCCATGCGACTGCTTGATCTCGACGCTCTTGCCGTTTTCCTTCCGGTAGGCCGCCGCGAACGCCTTGTTGAAATCGGCGTAGAGCTCGCGCGTCGGATCGTAGGACACGTTGAGCAGGGTATAATCGGCAGCGAAGGCCGAACCCGCCCAGAGCAATCCGGCAGCAAGCGGCAGAATGCGACGGATCATCGTTGATCTCCATTCGGCTTGACGAAGCATATCATCAACCACGAACGCATAAGTCGCGACGAAAGGCCACTTAGTCAACGAAACCGCATTTCATTGTTTGCGGTTCCGCAGCTTCCTTGTCCTACGAAGTCCGGACTCTACGAAGCTTTGATCGTATGGATACCGCATTCCGTCTTGCCTCGGCCGCGCCAGCGGCCGGCGCGGGCGTCCTCGTCCGGCGCCGTCCGGCTCGAGCACGGCATGCATCCCACCGACAGGTAACCCGAGGCGACCAAGGGATGCGGCGGCAATTTGGCGAGCTTGTAGATCGCCTCGATCTCCTCGCGCGACACGTTGGCGAACGGATTGAACTTCAGCCTCGCGCCGTCCTCCTCCACCACGGGAATCTCGGCGCGCGCGCCGCCCTGAAAGCGCTTGCGTCCATTGATCCAGCCCGAGAATGGCTTGAGCGCCCGCGCCAGCGGCTCAACTTTCCGGATACGGCAGCAGGCGTCGGGATCGGAGAACCATAATTCGCGATCGGGATCCTGGCGCGAGAGCGCTTCTTCCAGCGGCCTGATCGAGCGAACGTCGCGAAGGCCTAGCGTCGCAATCAGCGTATCGCGATAGGCGAGCGTCTCCTCGAACAGCCAACCGGTATCGAGGAAGATCACGGGAATCGCGGGATCGACATCGGCCATCACCTTGAGCAACGCCGCCGATTCCGTACCGAACGACGACACCAGCGCAAGCTGCTCGCGGCCCACCGTCTTCAGCGCGGTTTCAATGACATGCGCCGGCGAAGCGTCGCGCAAGTTATGGTCGAGCGTCTGCGCCGAAGGAAGGATCGCCGCTTCAGCGGCGACGGCATGCTGTCCGATCATGGTCACTGGCCGGCACTCTCCGAATGACGCAACTGCATCCGCCGGTTCAGCGCGGTGACGCGGCCGTCGCCGGTCGGCTGGTAGAACACCGAGTAGCGCTTCACGGTTTCGGCGAAGGCCTCGGCGTCGGCATCCTTCTTCACCTCGAACGCGTCGAAGCCGGCGCGCGACATGAACACGAACTGGTCGCGCAGCACCTGGCCGGTGGCGCGCAGCTCGCCATCATAGCCATGCCGCTCGCGCAACAGGCGGGCCTGGCTGTAGGCGCGGCCGTCGCGGAACGTCGGGAATACCAGCGCGACGGCGGCCAGGCGATCGAGATAGGGCACGAGGTCGTCGACGGCGCGACTGTTCGGCCAGATCACGCCGGTCTTGCCGGCGCGCTTGAGAATGGCTTCCGGATCTTCGAGGAACCGCGCCGCCGAAATGAGGACTGCTCCGTCGCCCGGCAATTCGGCGCCTTCGGCAACATGGACGAACAAGTCGGTCGTGATTCTTCCGTTCTTAACGAGTGGCATAGACCCGCTCCTTGAAAGGCTCGACGCCGAGGCGCTTGACCGTGTCCACGAACAACTCCTCGGGACGGTCGCGCAGCGCGAGATAGGCTTCGACGATATCTTCGATCACATCGGCAACTTCGGCGTAGGGAACGGCCGGACCGATCAGCACGCCCATCTGCGCGTTCTCGTCGGCACGGCCGCCGATCGTGATCTGGTAAAATTCCTCGCCGTTCTTCTCGACGCCGAGAATGCCGATATGGCCGACATGGTGATGGCCGCATGCGTTGATGCAGCCGGAGATGTTGATGTGCAGCCGGCCGATCATGTCGGCAGTGTCGTGGTTGGCAAAACGGCGGGTCAATTCCTGAGCGATCGGAATCGAGCGCGCGTTAGCCAGCGAGCAGTAGTCGAGCCCGGGGCAGGCAATGATGTCGGTAACGAGGTTGACGTTCGGCGTGGCGAGCCCGAGGCGGTCCAGCGCCTTCCACAACTGAGGCAGGTCGCGCTTGGCAACATGCGGCAACGCCAGGTTCTGCTCGTGGCCGACGCGGATTTCGCCGAAGGAATACTTGTCGGCGAGATCGGCGATCGCATCCATCTGGTCCGCGGTGGCATCGCCGGGCGGGCCACCCACCGGCTTCAGCGACAGCGTCACGATCGAATAACCCTGCACCTTGTGCGGGGCCACCGAGTTCTTGCGCCAGCGCTCGAACAGCGGATCATGCGCGGCCTGCTTCAGCTCGTCCGGCATGTGCGGAAGCTTCTCGTAAGCCGGATAGGAGAAGCGCGAACGCACCTCCTCGATGACGGAATGGTCGAGCGTCAGAGCACTGTGGCCCATCTGCCTCCATTCCTCGTCGACCTCACGCGCGAACTTCTCAATGCCAAGCTCATGCACCAGGATCTTGATGCGCGCCTTGTAGATGTTGTCGCGGCGGCCGTACTGGTTGTAAACGCGCAGGATCGCCTCGACATAGCTCAGGATGTCGCGGCCGTGGACGAAAGGCTTGATGGTCTTGGCGATGAACGGCGTGCGGCCGAGGCCGCCGCCGACCAGCACCTCGAAGCCGGTTTCGCCGTCGGCGTTCTTGTGCAGGCGCAGGCCGATGTCGTGGATCTTGATCGCGGCGCGGTCGTGCTCGGATGCGGTGATCGCGATCTTGAACTTGCGCGGCAGGAACGAGAATTCCGGATGCAGCGTGGTGTGCTGACGCAGGATCTCCGACCAGATGCGGGGATCCTCGACCTCGCCGGGCGCCACGCCCGCCCACTGGTCCGAGGTGACGTTGCGCATGTTGTTGCCGGAGGTCTGCATCGCGTGGATGCCGACTTCGGCGAGTTCGGCCAGCGCATCTGGCAATTCGGCGAGCTTGATCCAGTTGAACTGGATGTTCTGCCGCGTGGTGAAATGGCCGTAACCGCGGTCGTAGCGGCGGGCGACATGCGCAAGCCGGCGCAACTGTTTCGAGGACAGCGTGCCGTAGGGGATCGCGACGCGGAACATGTAGGCGTGCAGTTGCAGGTACACGCCGTTCTGCAGCCGCAGCATCTTGAATTCGTCCTCGGTGAGTTCGCCGGAGAGACGGCGCTTCACCTGATCGCGGAATTCAGACACGCGCTCGTTGATCAGCGTGCGATCGAGTTCGTCATATGCATACATGATGGATCAGCCTTAGGCCGGAAGAAGGTCGATGGTGAGGCCCTTCGACCGGATGTGTTCGCGGAGATTGCCGGGCTTGACCACCCCGCCTTTGAGCTCGACCGGCGCGATATAGGCACCGACCGCGCCGACGTCATCGGCCGCGCTTTCAGCGAGCAATGCACGCGCATCATCCGAAGTGCTCACGATCGCGGCGTCGGGCAGAGCGGTCGACCAACCCTGTTGTGCGGTCCGATAGACCACGACACCATCCCAGGTGCGGTTGGCGGTCACCACCGAGGGCCCCGTGATTCTGATCTTCTTTTGTTCGAGCGGAGAGGTCATTCGGCAGCATCCAGCAGTTTGGAGATGACTTGGTTGAGGTCTGACTGACGCCATGGCGCGGAATGCGCGACGACGTCGCCGATGATGAGGATGGCAGGCCCGCCATCGATTTTTTCGACCAGTACGGGAAGGTTTTCGAGCGTTCCGACCACGGCCTGCGCATCCGGCCGCGTCACGCGCGCAAATATTCCGACCGGCGTTTGTGGCGATCGCCCTGCGGCGAGAAGCCCGGCGCGGACCGAGGGGGCAGCCGTCATGCCCATGTAGACCACGATGGTCATCTTCTTGTCAGTCAGCACCGACCAGTCGACGGCTTCGGCGTCCTTTGCCTTGTGCGCGGTCAGGAAGGTGATGCGCAGCGCTTCGTGCCGATAGGTCAGCGGCGCTTCGAATTGCGCGGCAGCGCCGAGACCTGCGGTGATGCCCGGCACTACCGAATAGGCGACTCCTGCGGCGCGCAACACTTCGATCTCCTCGCCGCCACGGCCGAAGATGAAGGGATCGCCGCCCTTCAGCCGCACCGCGCGCTGTCCGGCCTTCGCAGCCTCGATCAGCAGCTTGTTGATTGCATCCTGGCCGATACCCGGCTTGCCGACGCGGCGGCCGACCGGAATGCGTGATGCATCGCGGCGCACGCGATCAAGAATTTCCGACGACACCAGCTCGTCGTAAAAAACCACGTCGGCATCCTGCAGCGCGCGCAGCGCCTTGATGGTGAGCAGATCCGGATCGCCCGGCCCCGCGCCGACCAGCGTCACCGCGCCCTCGGCCTTGCCGTCCTTGCTCGCGCCAGCGAAGGCGGAGGGATCGGCGATTTCATTCAGCGCGGCTTCCGCCTCGGCCTTGCGCCCGGCCAGAACCAGCGCACCGATCGGGCCGTCGATCACGCGCTCCCAGAAGCGGCGGCGCAACGCAAATTCGGGAATCCGCGCATGCATCGATTTACGAAACCTGCCAATGAAGGCGGCGAGATCGCCGATGCGCGCCGGCAGCACCGCTTCGATGCGCTCGCGCACGCGGCGCGCGACCACCGGCGACGCACCGCCGGTGCCGACGGCGACGACGACGTCGCCGCGATCGACGATCGCCGGAACGATGAAAGTGGAGTGCGCGAGATCATCCATCACGTTCACAGGCAGACCGACCGCTTTCGCGCGCACGGACATCGCAACGCCGATATCACCAGCACCGGCGCAGAGCACCGCGATGACGCCTGAGAGATCGGCCGTGAGCGGATCGCCGGTTGCGCGTTCGATCCTCGCGGCAGCGGCCGCATCGAGTCCCGAAACGTCATGGCTGCCGTCGGTCGCATACCAGCGAATGTTTGCACCGGCCGACGCCAATAGGCGCAGCTTCGCACGCACGAGTTCGCCGGCTCCGACGAGCAGCACCACGCCGCTTTGCAGATCGAGAAACACGGGCAGGAATCGCATGCGAAACTCGCTTCCCCCACTTCGGGGTTGACTGGAATTATTTTCTATATATGTGTCGTTCAGCGCTCGCAAAGAGAAAATTTTTTCTTCTCTGCTGCATCGCGACTATAGAATTTTCGCCCACCAAGGCCAAGGCCCAGAGATGCATCTTCTCAATCCCGACTCTGCCAAAGATCGGTTGCGTGGCGCCGACCGCAAAAGCGGCGCCACCGTCGAACAAATTTTCACTGATGGACGGCTGCCGCCGCCCTCGATGGATCATCTCGACGAGCTCGAGGCGCAGAGCATCTACATTCTGCGCGAGGCCTTCGCACGGTTGAAAAAGCTCGCGCTGCTGTGGTCGCTCGGAAAAGATTCCAACGTGATGATCTGGCTGGCGCGCAAGGCCTTCTTCGGCCGCGTGCCGTTTCCGGCGCTGCACGTCGACACCGGCAAGAAATTTGCCGAGATGTACGCCTTCCGCGATCGCTTCGGGAAAGAGTGGGACCTGAATCTTAAGATTGAGCCCTGCCCGCCGATCGATGCCGTCGATCCAACCTTGCCGCCAGCCGCGCGCTCCGCCGCCCGCAAGACCGAGGGACTCAAGTGGGCGCTTAACAAATATGGCTTCGACGGATTGATCGCCGGCATCCGCCGCGACGAAGAGGCGACGCGCGCCAAGGAACGCGTGTTCTCGCCGCGCGGGCTCGAAGGCGGCTGGGACGTGCGCGATCAGCCACCGGAGTTCTGGGATCAGTTCAACGCATCGGTGCCGCAAGGCGCACACTTACGCGTTCACCCGATCCTGCATTGGACCGAGGCCGACATCTGGGCCTACACCAAGCGGGAAAACATTCCGATCATCCCGCTCTACCTCTCGAAGGACGGCAAGCGCTATCGCTCGCTGGGCGATCAGGACATCACCAATCCGGTGGCGTCGACCGCCTCCAGCATCGACGAGATCCTCGCCGAACTCGACGGCACCAAGGTGCCGGAGCGCGCCGGCCGCGCGCTGGATCATGAAACCGAAGATGCGTTCGAGCGGCTGCGCGTCGCCGGCTATCTCTAACGGACATTTGCTGTGAGCGTTGCGATGAACATGATCCTGCCTGCCAGCGTTTCGGCAACACCGAACGGCACCACCCGCCCGCAAGTCCGCATCGTCATCGTCGGCCACGTCGATCACGGCAAATCCACGCTGGTCGGACGCCTGCTGCACGAAACCGGCAGCTTGCCCGAGGGCAAGCTGGAGATGCTCAAAGCCGTCAGCGCGCGGCGCGGCATGCCGTTCGAATGGTCGTTCCTGCTCGATGCGCTGCAGACCGAGCGCGACCAGGGCATCACCATCGACACCACGCAAATCCGTTTCCGCACCCGCTCGCGCGACGTCGTGCTGATCGACGCGCCCGGCCATGCCGAATTTTTGCGCAACATGATCACCGGCGCCTCGCAGGCCGACGGTGCGGTGCTGATCATCGACGCGCTGGAAGGCGTGCGCGACCAGACCCGGCGTCATGGCTATCTGCTGCATCTCTTGGGCATCAAGCAGGTCGCGATCGTCGTCAACAAGATGGATCGCGTCGATTTCAGTGCTGATCGCTTCAAGGAGATCAGCGACGAGATTTCCGCGCACCTGATCGGCCTTGGCGTGACGCCCACGGCGGTGATTCCGATTTCCGCCCGCGACGGCGACGGCGTTGCGGAGCAGACGCCACGGATCGACTGGTACCAGGGACCAACCGTCGTCGAAGCACTTGACGCGCTCGAGCCGGCGCGACCGCTGGAGCAACTGGCGCTGCGGCTGCCGGTGCAGGCGATCTACAAGTTCGACGACCGCCGCATCGTGGCGGGCCGCATCGAGTCCGGTCATCTGTCAACCGGCGATGAAATCGTCATCATGCCCGCCGGCAAGATCGCGAAGATCAAGACGGTGGAGAGCTGGCCGGTGACGCCGCTCAAGGGCAGCCACGGCGCCGGCCGTTCGGTCGGCATCACGCTCGACCGCGAATTGTTCATCGAGCGCGGCGATGTGATCGCCCATGCGGGAGCTACCCCGCGCGATACGCGGCGAATTCGTGCCCGCATTTTCTGGCTGCACGACAAGCCGCTGTCGAAGGGCGACCAAATCCTGGTCCGCCTCGGCACGCGGGAAACCCGCGCCAGCGTGGTGGCGATCGAGAAGGCGGTCGATCCCGGCGAGCTCTCCAACGAGGAAACAAAAGCGATCGCGCGCAATCATGTCGGCGAAATCGACATTTCGCTGGCGCAGCCGATCGCAGCCGACCCCTATCAGGACAATCCGCGCACCGGACGGCTGGTGATCGAGGTCAATGGCCGCATTGCCGGCGGCGGCCTCGTGCTGTCGGTCGACGCCGGACAGCGCGCCGTCCCGATCGACATCGTGCCGGTGGAATCCGCACTACGTCCCGAAGAACGCTCGGCGCGCTACCGTCACAATGGCGCGGTGATCTGGCTGACCGGCCTGCCGGGCTCGGGTAAATCGACGCTGGCGCGTGCGCTGGAGCGGCGGCTGTTTTCGCGTGGCGGCTCGCCGATCCTGCTCGATGGCGACACGCTGCGCGCCGGCCTCAACGGCGATCTCGGCTTCTCGGCGCACGACCGCACCGAAAACATCCGCCGGCTGGCGGAAGTTGCGACCCATCTGGCGCGCAACGGCCACATCGCCGTCGTCGCGGCGGTCTCGCCATCGGCGGACGATCGCGCCGCCGCGCGCCGCATCGCCGACGCCTCGTTCCGCGAGATCTACGTCGCGACGCCGGCCGAAGTCTGCGAGAGCCGCGATCCCAAGGGCCACTACGCCAAGGCGCGCGCCGGCACGTTGCAGGCCTTCACCGGCATCGGCAACGACTACCAGCCGCCGGCCCAGGCGGAGCTGCAAATCGACACCTCTGCGCGCACGGTTTCGGACGCAACCGACGAGATCGAACGAATGCTGGCTGAGACCGGTATTTTGTTCGATGAACTGGTGGATCTGGCAGCAAACATCTAGGCTTTTTGGGGCCTTCTCATCGACCCGGCTTTAGGGCTAAAAGGGCGGCCAACGCCGCCCCTTTGGCGCGTTTTTTGCTGTTTTCACCTGAAAACCAGCCTTTAAACGCCAGTTTTTACCTGAGAAAGCCCGTCATGAATCGTGTCGATGCCCACGGATTGAAGATCGCCCCCGTCCTGTTCGATTTCATCGCAAAGGAGGCGACCCCCAAGACCGGGATATCCCCCGACGCGTTCTGGGCCGGTGTCGCCGATATCATCAAGAAGCTCGGGCCGAAAAATCGCGAGCTGCTCGCCCTCCGCGACGCGCTGCAGGTCAAGATCGACGGCTGGCATCGCGCCAACAAGGGCAAGGCGTTCGACATGAACGCCTACACGGCGTTCCTGAAGGAGATCGGCTATCTCCTCCCCGAGCCCGCCACGCAGCAGGTCGAGACGTCAGATGTCGACGATGAGATCGGCAAGATCTGCGGACCGCAGCTCGTCGTCCCCCTGACCAACGCGCGCTATGCGCTAAACGCCGCGAATGCGCGCTGGGGCTCGCTCTATGATGCCTTCTACGGCACCGACGCGATTCCGCACGATCCGAGTGAAACCGGCAAGGGCTACAACAAGGCGCGCGGCGACAAGGTGATCGCCAAGGCCAAGATCTTCCTCGATTCCGCCGCTCCGCTCGCGACTGGCAGCCACACCGACGTAACGTCGTACAGCGTGATCGCCGGACAGCTCGCGGTGAAACTGAAGAGCGGCAACGCCACCGCGCTAAAATCTGCTTCGCAGTTCGCCGGATATCAGGGCGATGCCGCTCAGCCTTCCGCGGTCCTGCTGGTCAACAACGGCATGCATGTCGAAGTGAAGATCGATCGCAACCACGCAATCGGCAAGGACGATCCGGCCGGCGTCGCCGACATGATCCTGGAATCCGCGGTCTCGACCATCCTCGACATGGAAGACTCGGTTGCCGCCGTCGACGCCGAAGACAAGGTGCTGGTCTATCGCAACACGCTCGGCCTGATGAACGGCACGCTCTCGGCCGATTTCGAAAAGGGCGGCAAGACTGTTCAACGATCTCTCAACCCCGACCGCGTCTACAAGACGCCGGACGGCAAGGAGCTGACGCTGCACGGCCGCAGCCTGCTGTTGATGCGCAATGTCGGCCATCACATGTTCACCGATGCCGTGCTCGACGAAAAGGGCGAGGAGATTCCGGAAGGCCTGCTCGATGCCGCCGTCGCCGGCCTGCTCGCGATCCACGACCTCAAGGGCAATTCGAAGGTGAAGAACAGCCGCACCGGCTCGGTCTACATCGTCAAGCCAAAGATGCACGGCCCCGACGAAGTCGCACTGACCTGTGAATTGTTCGGCGAAGTCGAAAAGCTGCTCGCCCTGCCGGAAAACACCATGAAGGTTGGCATCATGGACGAGGAGCGCCGCACCACGGTCAACCTCAAGGCCTGCATCCAGAACGCATCGAAGCGCATCTGCTTCATCAATACCGGCTTCCTCGACCGCACCGGCGACGAGATTCACACCTCGATGGAAGCGGGTCCGATGATCCGCAAGAACGACATGAAGGCGCAGCCCTGGATCAAGGCCTATGAGGACTGGAACGTCGACATGGGCCTGATCGACGGCCTGCCCGGCCATGCACAGATCGGCAAGGGCATGTGGGCAGCACCCGACAAGATGGCGGACATGCTCAGCCAGAAGCTCGGCCATCCACAGGCCGGCGCGACCACGGCATGGGTGCCCTCGCCCACCGCCGCCACCTTGCACGCGCTGCACTATCACCAGGTCAACGTGATCGCGCGCCAGCAGGAACTCGCCAAGGGCGGCCAGCGTGCAAAGCTCTCCGACATCCTCACCATTCCGGTGTCGCAGTCGAACTGGGCGCCCGATGACGTGAAGCAGGAGATCGACAACAACTGCCAGGGCATCCTCGGCTATGTCGTGCGCTGGATCGACCAGGGCGTCGGCTGCTCCAAGGTGCCCGACATCCACGACGTCGGCCTGATGGAAGACCGCGCGACATTGCGAATTTCCAGCCAGCATCTGGCGAACTGGCTGGCGCATGGCGTCGTCAGCAAAGACCAGGTGATGGAATCGCTGAAGCGCATGGCGGTCGTGGTCGACAAGCAGAATGCCGGCGACCCGCTCTATAGGCCGATGGCGCCTTCGTTCGACGGCGTTGCCTTCCAGGCCGCCTGCGATCTCATCTTCAAGGGCCGCGAGCAGCCGAACGGCTACACTGAATACATCCTCACCGCACGCCGCCGCGAGGCAAAAGCGGCGGGCTGAGCCATGTCATGATGCCGCGGTTCCGGCAGGAACGTCCGGCGCGAAGCGTCGTTGATCGTCATCTCGATAGAGGAGGAGATGATGATGGATTGGAACAGGGTCGAAGGCAACTGGAAGCAGTTCAAGGGCTCCGCCAAGGAGAAGTGGGGCAAGCTCACCGATGACGATCTCAACGTGATCGAGGGCCGCCGCGACCAGCTCGAGGGCAAGCTGCAGCAGCGCTACGGCTTCGCCAAGGACCAGATCCGCAAGGACGTGGACGACTGGTTCAGGACCTTGAAATAAGAGCACCTTCCGAACATGAAAAGCCCCGGCCTGCGCCGGGGCTTTTTCGTTCGGGGCGGCGGCTAGATCACCGCGATGTATCTCAACAACGAGATCACACCCAGAATGATCACCACGACGCGGGCGATCTGCTTGGCGCGGCCGTCGAGCGGCAGGAGGTTGATGAGATAGAGGACGAGGATAACGACCAGGAACGTAATCAGGATACTGACAAGCATGCGAAGTCCCCGCTCGGCTTGGCCGAAAATGCGCTGGTGTAGTGTTTTGTTAACGTGAAGCGACGCGCCGGGTTCCACGCAGGGAACTGTCAATCACTGTAAAGTTGCTCGCACCTTCGGAATAAGCGCACTTGCGCTTATTCCTGAGATGACGGGCTTAGACAAACGGATCGCGCGGTACCCAGTCACTCTCAATCCCGCGCCACGACCGGCACGCGCCCATACTTGGCGCGGACCTTTTCCGATGCGGGTGAGAAGTTCAGTTCGGCGCCGCGCTTGTCGCCGCTGCGGCCTGCGACCAGAAGGCCGTTCTCGCCGGCGACGATGTCGCCCTTGCGCAGCGTCGGGTCGTCCTCGATCTTGACCTGGGCGAGCCCGACCTGGTCCTTGCCGTTGCAGGTACAGCCGCTGACGAGTTCGTTGCGATAGCGGAACGCGTTCGGCAATTCCGAGTAGGCCTTGCCGTTTTCGGCGGCCGCGTCGTCGATGCTGCTGCCGTAGAACACCTTGGTCTCGCTCGCCGGGCATAGCTTGTTGCAGGAGGCGGCCCGGCTTGCGTTGTCGGACGCTGTGAGCGGGAAGTAGCGCCCATCGCAGGTTCGTACGCAATACGCTTGGCCGCCACCGCCGTACCGGACCCGCCCCTCGCCCCGCGGCGCATACACCTGGCCGTCGTTATTGGCGAACGGCATCTGGACATAGGGCTGATGGCGCGGGCGGGCGAAGCCGCCGAACAGTTGCGAGAAGAAGTCCTGCGCCTGCGCGGCTGGCGCCAGTGCCGACGCGCAGGCCAGCGCGGCTGCTCCCCATACCGCCAGTTTTCCCGATCGCATCAACGCTCTCCTCTCACGCCACATCACGCATCACATCAGTTCAGCTCCGGCGGCGTCAGGTTCATCGCCTGGCGGCCCGAAGGCGCGACCGCGACCGGGCGCGGATGCGCACCGGCCGGACGAGCCGCTATGCCGGTCCTGGAATCCCCGCCGCGCGCCATGACCGGCGCGTTCTTTGGCAGCACCACAACCCTGGTGCCGACATCGACGCGGCTGAACAGGTCGATAACGTCCTCATTGGTCAGGCGGATGCAGCCGGACGAGACGAATTTTCCGATCGTCGAGGGATCGTTGGTGCCGTGGATGCGGTACTGGCTGGTGCCGAGATACATCGCCCGCGCGCCGAGCGGATTGCCGGGACCGCCGGCCATGAAACGCGGCAGATAGGGCTGTCGCGCGATCATCTCGGCCGGCGGATGCCAGTCCGGCCATTCCGCCTTGCGGCTGATGGTCTGCACCCCCGCCCAGGTAAAGCCTTCGCGGCCAACGCCGACGCCGTACCTGATGGCCCGGCCCTGGCCGAGCACGTAATAGAGCGTGGTGTTGCCGGTATCGATGACGATGGTGCCCGGCGCTTCCGTCGTGCCGAACGGGACGACGGCGCGGCGAAGCCGTTCGGGCGTCGCGCCCTCGTCGGAGGCGATTACCTCATCGGTGGGATAGACATTCGGCCGGGTGGATGCGTGGCCGAGCGTCTGCGCGTTCGCGGCGCTCGAGAGCGTCGACGGCGTCAGCAAGACGGCGGCGACGAGGACAAACACGCTCGCCGCGCGCGACGAACGCCGGCGATCAGAGGACTGTGTCATGGGACTGCCCCGTGGGACGTGTGCATCATTGGATGCTCATGCACCAACAAACGCGGCCACAAGCCGGCGGTTCCCAACCGCCGATGTCGCGTCGCATCACGTCAAGTGCGACACCGCTCACGCCAGCGCGATTGGAACTCGCACCTTAGCGTCACGTTATGATCGCAGTCCGGTTTGCGACGTCGCTTTTGCCGTGTCACCGCCGCTTCGGGCGAGGGAAAGCCATTGTGAGCGTCATTCCCACCAAGCCTTCGCCCACCAAGCCTTCGCCTGCCAAGCCTTTGGCCGCCAAATCCCCGCCGACAAAGCCGTTGCCCGGTGAACGCCAGCTTCCCAACGAGCAGGAAGGCACGCCGGTCCCCGAAAGCAAGCTCGATTTGCCGCCGCTCATCCGCCGCACTGAAGTGGTGGCGATCTCGCTCATCGGCCTGTTGGTCATCTGCATCATTGCCGGCCTCTATCTTGCCAAGGCATTCCTTCTGCCGATCACTATGGCCTTTATCGTCGGAACTATGCTTTCCCCGGCCGCCAACCTCCTGGAGCGCTACCGCATTCCGCGCGCGGTCGCCGCGGTGCTGATCGTGGCTGCCGCGAGCGCCGCCACCGCTTTCATGGTCGGCCTGATCGCCTCGCCCGCGATCGAATGGAGCAGCAAGCTTCCGGAGCTGGGAGCGCTCTTGAGGGACAAGCTGCGCGTGTTTGACCGGCCGCTCGCGCTCTGGCAGGAGCTGCAGAGCACGCTCGGCGGGCCCGATACGCTGACGACACTGCATCTGCCCAAGGTCGACTGGGTGCAGCCGACGCTGGAATTCCTGTCGCCGACCTTTGCCGAATTCCTGCTGTTCATCGCAACGCTGCTCCTGTTCATCGCGAGCTGGCGGGACCTGCGCCGGGCCCTGATCCTGAATTTCGGCGAGCGGGCATGGCGGCTGCGCACGCTGCGGATCCTCAACGAGATCGAGGAGCATCTCGGCAACTATTTGTTGCTGGTGACCATGATCAATGTCGGCGTCGGCATCGCCACAGGCCTGATCTGCGCGGTCACGGGCATGCCCAACCCGGCCAGTCTCGGCGCACTGGCGGCGATCCTGAATTTCATTCCGATCATCGGCCCGGTGGCGATGTTTGCCGTGCTGGTCGTGGTCGGCATTGTCGCGTTCCCGACCATCAGCGCCGGGCTGCTGGCGCCGGCCATATTTGCCGTGATGACTTTCCTGGAAGGCCATTTCCTGACGCCGACGATCGTCGGCCGCCGGCTGGCGCTGAACGCGCTTGCAGTATTCCTGGCGGTGGCGTTCTGGACCTGGCTGTGGGGCCCGATGGGCGCGTTCCTGTCGTCGCCGCTTCTGATCGTCGCGCTGATCGTGAAGGAGCACTTGATGCCGCCGGATTCGCCGCAACTGCCGGAGGACTAGGGCAAGGAACTTCCCATTCGGCGGAGCGTTTGTTCCGCGGATGAACTCAGTACCCGGGAGCTTTCGATGTCTGACGCCGCAATGAAGAATCTGACGGACAAAGCGACCTACGAGCGCCTGCAGCGGGATGTGACCGCTGTGAAAAACGATATCGCAGCCCTGACCGAGCAGATCACCGACGCGCTGAGCAGTTTTGCCGGCACCGCCGGCAAGCAGGCGCGACATGGCTACCGGCATGCGCGCGCCAATGCGGAACAAGTGGTCGACGACGTGTCCGAGCGCGGCAGCGCGATGATGGACGCCGCCCAGGACGCCGCATCTTCGATCGAGGAGACGCTGGAAGACGCCATCACGCAGCGTCCGCTGGCAACCGTCGCCGTGGCGCTGGGGATCGGCTTTCTGATCGGTGTGGCGTGGCGTAGGTAGGTTTGGCGACGGATCGCGTGCGCCGGGCAGCCATGCCTCGCATCGCCTCTTGCATTCCCGTGGCGACGAAGCGCTGCGGCGTGTTTTGTTGACGCGGTTTTCAGATCGAGGCGTGGCCATGTTTCAGCGACTGATCGACGATTTCAAGGAATCGACCGGCACCGCGTTGCGGCTGACTTCGCTGGCGGCAGCGGCGGCGATGGCATTGCTGGTCACGGCCGCCTTTCTGTGCGCAGCCGCCTTCGTGTTCGTGCTGGAGCGGTACGGTCCCGTGCAGGCTTGTCTCACCGGTGCCGCCATCTTCTTCGTGGTCGCGCTGATCGCGGCCGGCAGCTACATGGTGCGCAAGAAGCAGATCGAGGCGCGCGCCAAGCAGGCGGCGAAGGCGAGATCCACCGCGCAGGCGGTGCTGTCCGATCCGGTGCTGGTCGCGACCGGCATCCAGGTGATCCGCGCCATCGGCGTCAAGAAGCTGATCCCGATTCTCGCAATCGGCGGACTGGCGCTGGGATTTTTGGCAAGCCGCGCCAACGCGAGCAGCGGCGAGTCGCCCGCGGAGTAGCTGCACGCGGCCCTCCCGTGGCCCGCATGAGCGAAGCGACCGCATCGTATCTCGAAGTCGTCCTCTTGAGCCAACAGGGTGCGGCAACTCGCTGCATTCCCACCTCTTTTGCGGGGCAAGGCTAGGTAGGGAGCGGGCTGGCGGCATCGGCTGTGCTCTGGCTTACCCCTCTCCCCGGCCCTCCCCGCAAGGGCGAGGGTGAGGAAAGGAGGCGCCGCTTGCTCATGCGCCTGACGAATGCGCCCGGCCTCACTAGTCGTCCCAAGCGATCCCTGCTTACAATGGGCGATTGAATCGTCTTTGCGAGTCCTCACCTGATGTCCATGCTGCGCCTCTACATCCGCGTCCTCGAACTGCTTGGCAAGGAGGCGCGGCTGGGCTGGATTCTCGCAGTCGCCAATCTCCTCCTGGCCGGCGCGCAATTCGCCGAGCCGGTACTGTTCGGCAAGATCGTCGACGTGCTCTCCGGCAAGCCGCAGACCGGGCCGCTGGCCACGAACTCGGCCTGGCCGCTGCTGGCAGCCTGGGTCGCGTTCGGGCTCTTCACCATCGGCTGCAGCGCCGCCGTCGCGCTCCACGCCGACAAGCTGGCGCACCGCCAGCGCCAGGCGGTGCTGACAGACTATTTCGAGCACATCATGCAACTGCCGCTGACCTTCCACACCGGCACCCATTCCGGCCGGCTGATGAAGGTGATGCTGAACGGTACCGACGCGCTGTGGCGGCTCTGGCTCGCATTCTTTCGCGAGCATTTTGCGGCGATCCTGTCGCTGGTCGTGCTGCTGCCGCTGGCGCTCTACATCAATTGGCGGCTGGCGATCCTCTTGTTCGCGCTGTGCGTGGTGTTTACCGCGCTGACCACGATGGTGGTACGCAAGACCTACGGCATGCAGAGCGAGGTCGAGGCGCAGTACAGCGATCTCTCGGCGCGCGCGTCTGATGCGCTCGGCAACGTCGCACTGGTGCAGAGTTTCGTGCGGATCGATGCGGAGGTTCAGGGCTTGCGTTTCGTCGCCGACAAGCTGCTCGCCGCGCAGATGCCGGTGCTAGGCTGGTGGGCGCTGGTGACCGTCATCACCCGTGCTTCCACCACCATCACCGTGCTCGCGATCTTCACTGTCGGCATCTACCTGCACGCGCAGGGACAGACGACGGTCGGCGAGATCGTGATGTTCGTGAGTTTTGCGACCATGCTGATCCAGAAGCTGGAACAGGTGGTGAGCTTCATCAACAGCGTGTTCATGGAGGCCCCAAGACTGCAGGAATTCTTCGACGTGCTGGATGCTGTGCCCGCGGTGCGCGACCGGCCCGGAGCGGTCGATACCGGACGGCTTTCCGGCCTCGTCGAATTCCACGACGTCTCGTTTTCCTATGACGGCAAACGGCCCGCGGTCGAAGACGTTTCGTTTACCGCGTTGCCCGGCCAGACCATCGCCCTGGTCGGCCCGACCGGCGCCGGCAAGTCGACTGCGATCGCGCTCCTGCATCGCGCCTTCGATCCGCAGTCCGGCATCATCAAGATCGACGGCATGGACATTCGCGCGTTGAAGCTGACGGCACTGCGGCGAAACATCGGCGTGGTGTTCCAGGAGGCCTTGCTGTTCAACCGCTCGATCGCCGACAATCTGCTCGTCGGCAAGCCGGACGCGACCGACGAGGAAATGCGGATCGCCGCAGGCCGCGCGCAAGCGCTGGATTTCATCGAGCGCAGCGAGAAGAAATTCGAGACCCATGCCGGCGAGCGCGGCCGGATGCTATCCGGCGGCGAGCGGCAGCGCCTGTCGATCGCCCGCGCGCTATTGAAGGACCCGCCGATCCTGATCCTCGACGAAGCAACCAGCGCACTCGACGCCGTCACCGAGGCCAAGGTCAACGCCGCGCTCGACGAGGTGATGAGGGGCCGCACCACGTTTGTGATCGCGCACCGGCTTTCGACCATCCGCAATGCCACCCGCATCCTCATGTTCGACAATGGCCGGGTGATCGAAAGCGGAACTTTCGATGAACTGGTGGCCAAAGGCGGACGCTTTGCGGAACTAGCAAAGGCCCAGTTCATGGTGCAGGAGAATGCGCGGGCCAACATCAAGGTCAAATAGGCCCGCAAGCATCTGTTGCGGTTCAATTATTGCCGAAATTGCGCCCATTTCGTCCACGATTAAATCGCCGGGCCTCTGTTCTGAATCGCCAAGCCGGTATAGGTTTGCGACCTGCCGCAATGCGACGGCGCCGGACACGCTTGAAACCCGAACATTGATTTCAGGACCTCTCCTTTTCGAAGGCGGGTCTCAAAGGACCGGAACGGAAAAGTGCATCTTCTTCGCCCGTTGCTTCGCGCTTCCTCATCGAACCTGATTTTCCTGGCGATGGCGCTTGCCATCGTGACGCCGCGCGCCGTGCATGCCGAAGCGCTGCTGGTCGTCGAAGCCGATACCGGCAAGGTGCTGCAGGCCGACAATGCCACCATGCCCTGGTATCCCGCCTCGGTGACCAAGATCATGACGGCCTACGTCACCCTGAAGGCGGTGAAAGAAGGACGTCTGTCCCTCGACACGCTCTTGACGGTATCGCCGGTCGCCGCCTCGCAGTCGCCATCCAAGATGGGTTTTGGTCCGGGCATTCAGGTCACTGTCGATAACGCGCTGAAGATGATGATGGTGAAGTCGGCCAATGATATGGCCGTGGTGCTCGCCGAGGGCGTCGGAGGCTCCGTCGACGGTTTCTCGGCGATGATGAACCAGACCGCCTCGAGGCTCGGCATGACGCAGACGAACTACGTCAATCCCAACGGCCTGCCGGCAGATGAACAGGTCACCTCGGCGCGCGATCTCGCGATCCTGGCACGCGCCGTGATTCGCGACCTGCCGGAATACGAATACTTCATGCAGATCCCCTCGATCCGCTACGGCCGCAGGGTGACGCAGAATTTCAACAAGCTGATCGGACGCTATCCCGGCGCCGACGGGTTCAAGACCGGCTTCATTTGCGCCTCCGGCTACAATCTGGTTGCGTCCGCGACACGCAACGGCAAGCGGCTGATCGCCGTCGTGCTCGGCTCGTCCTCGGGGCAGCAGCGAGCGATTCGCGCGGCGCAATTGCTGGAGCGCGGTTTCGGCAACGGACTGGGCTGGCTGAAACCTTCGCTCGGCACCGTCGACAATCTGGTTCCAATCGATGCATCGCCGCCGAACCTGCGCGAGGAGATGTGCAACGGCAAGCGCAAGCGGCCGGCGACCGATGAGGACCCGGACATCGTCGCTTCCAACGGCAACGCCAGCACAGGCGAAACCGCGGTGACGTTCTTCACGGCCGGGCTGCAGCCGCCGACGGCAAAACCTTCGGAATTGCTCGCTGCCGCAGCGGCGCCCTCTGAACCAGTGCCGGTCTATACGGGCCCGACCAAGACCGGACCGGCGCTGATCGCGGCGGTCGCGGCCGATGCCGAGAAGCAGACTCCGGCGAAGCGCGGCAAGAAACCGCACATTGCGGCGAAAAAGCCCGACGTCGCAGCAGCGCCAAAGGCGGAGGCCAACGCCAAACCTGCAGGAAAGCCTGCGGCCGCAGCCAAGCCCGCGATAGCAGCAAAACCTGCGGCCAAGCCGGATGCGGTGCGGCATGCCGGCGCCAAGCCGGAAGCCGCTGCCAAACCAGCCGCCAAGCCCGCAGAAAAACCCGTCGCCGCCGGTGACAAGCCCGCGCCGAAGCCTGCCAAACCCAAGGCGGCTGCTAAACCCAAGGGCGAAACCAAGCCGGCTGGTTAACGGGCCCACGAAGCCGCACAAATAGCCGGTTTTCGTTGAGGTTCGAGCTGCGATTTTAGGTCGACGAATGCGTCGATAGCGCGCAGCCGCTTGCCATCGGCGGCGGCATTCACAATACTGCCCAAAACAAGGCACGCCCGGCCGACAAACAGGGAGCCATAGCGTTTTCGAGCGAAGCATGCCCGGACTTGATCCGGGGGTGGATACCGGTTCGCATGACGAAAACGCGTCAAAACAAGATTTGGAGCACGGATCCGATGCAATCGGAGCCGGGCTCGGAACCAGAGGGGAAATACCATGGAGCGGATCTGGCTCAAGCAATATCCGGCCGGCGTGCCAGCCGAGATCGACGTCACCCAATACTCGTCGCTGGTCGAGCTGTTGGAAGAAAGCTTCAAGAAGTTCGCCGATCGCAAGGCGTTCATCTGCATGGACAAGTCGATCAGTTACCGCGACCTCGACGAGATGTCGGCCGCACTCGGCGCTTACCTGCAGAGCAAGGGCCTGCAAAAGGGCGCCCGCGTCGCGCTGATGATGCCGAACGTGCTGCAATACCCGGTCTCGACCGCCGCCGTGCTGCGCGCCGGCTATGCGGTGGTGAACGTCAATCCGCTCTACACCCCGCGCGAGCTCGAGCATCAGCTCAAGGATTCCGGCGCGGAAGCGATCATCGTTCTGGAGAATTTTGCCACCACCGTGCAGCAGGTCATCGCGAAGACGTCCGTCAAGCACGTGATCGTCGGCAGCATGGGCGATCTGCTCGGCTTCAAGGGCGTGATCGTCAACCTCGTCGTGCGCAAGGTGAAGAAGATGGTGCCGGCCTGGTCGCTTCCAGGCTCTGTCTCGTTCAACGAGGCGCTCGCCGCCGGCCGTAGCATGAAGCTCAACAAGCCGCAGCTCACGCGCGAGGACGTCGCCTTCCTGCAATATACCGGCGGCACCACGGGCGTTTCCAAGGGCGCCACCCTGCTCCACCGCAACATTCTCGCCAACGTGCTGCAGAACGACGCCTGGCTGCAGCCGGCGCTGAAGAAGCCGCCGCATGTCGATCAGCTCTTCATCGTCTGCGCGCTGCCGCTCTATCACATCTTCGCGCTGACGGCGTGCTTCCTGCTGGCGATGCGCGCCGGCGGCGTCAACCTGTTGATTCCGAACCCGCGCGACATACCGGGCTTCATCAAGGAGTTGCAGAAGTACCAGGTAAACAGCTTCCCGGCAGTCAACACGCTCTACAACGCCCTGCTCAACGCGCCCGGCTTCGACAAGCTCGACTTCTCCAAGCTGAAGACCTCGTTCGGCGGTGGCATGGCGACGCAGAAGCCCGTCGCCGAGAAGTGGCTCAAGGTCACCGGCTGCGCGCTGTCCGAAGGCTATGGCTTGTCCGAGACCTCGCCGACGCTGACCTGCAATCCCGCGGACACCGACCAGTTCTCAGGTTCGATCGGCATTCCGGTGCCCTCGACCTACATCTCGATCCGCGACGACGACGGCAAGGAAGTGCCGCTCGGCGAAGCCGGCGAGATCTGCGCCAAGGGTCCGCAAGTGATGGCCGGCTACTGGAACCGGCCGGAAGAGACTGCGGCCGTCATGACCGCGGACGGCTTCTTCCGCACCGGCGACATCGGCGTCATGGACGAGCGGGGCTACACCAAGATCGTCGACCGCAAGAAGGACATGATCCTGGTCTCCGGCTTCAACGTCTATCCGAACGAGATCGAGGAAGTGATCGCCAGCCATCCGGGCGTGCTGGAATGCGCGGTGATCGGCGTCGCCGACGCCAAATCCGGCGAGGCGGTAAAGGCCTTCATCGTCAAGAAGGACCAAAACCTCACCGCCGATGACGTCATCAAGTACTGCGCCACGCAGCTCACCGCCTACAAGGTCCCCAAGCAGATCGAGTTCAGGACCGATCTGCCGAAGACCAATGTCGGCAAGATCCTGCGCCGCGAACTGCGCGACGAGAAGAAGGCCGCGGCGTAAGGCGCACCGGGCGTTCTTGTATGACCGAGGCTTCCGTCGCGCCGGCCGACATTCTGGCGTTCTGGCGCGACGCCGGCCCTGATCGCTGGTACATGCGCGACGACGCTTTCGATGCGGAGGTGCACCGGCGCTTTCTCGGTCTTTGGCAGAAGGCGGCGGCCGGCGAACTATCGTCATGGGAGACGAGCGATGACGGCGCGCTGGCGCTCGTCATCGTGCTCGACCAGTTTCCCCGCAACATGTTCCGCGGCGACATCAGGACCTACGCCAGCGACCGCCTCGCGCGCGAGGTGGCGCACCGCGCCGTCGATCGCGGCGTGGACGTGCGGATCGATCCCGCCTTGCGTGAATTCCTCTATCTGCCCTTCATGCATTCGGAGCACCTGGGCGACCAGTTGCGCTGTATCGAGCTGTCGCGCGCGGCCGGCCATACCGAAAGCCTGAAATGGGCCGAGCATCACGCCGACATCATCCGCCGCTTCGGGCGTTTCCCTCACCGCAACCGGATTTTAGGTCGTGCCATCACGCCCGAGGAGCAAGCATTCCTCGATGAAGGCGGCTTTTCGCCGTGATGACGCAAGCGTGAACGGTCTCGACCGTTGCCGTTTCGAGCCTGACGAATATTGTGCCGGTCACCCGCCCGGTCTGGCGCGTCCGCTCCAGATCCTTGTTTTGACGCGTTTTCTTCACGCGAACCGGTACCCACTTCTTCTTCACGCGAACCGGTACCCACTTCGCTCGAAAACGCTATAAACACACACCGCTCATTGAGGGAGAATTGACGATGACGATCCAAGTTGGCGACAAGCTGCCGGAAGCCAAGTTTCGCGTGATGACGGCGGAAGGACCGCAGGTCAAAACCACCGACGACATTTTCAAGGGCAAGAAGGTAGCGCTGTTCGCGGTGCCCGGCGCCTATACCGGCACCTGCCACAAGATGCACCTGCCGAGCATCTTCCTCAACGCCTATGCGATCAAGGACAAGGGCGTGAACACCATCGCCATCGTCTCCGTCAACGACGCCTTCGTGATGAATGCGTGGAAGCGCGACACGGACCAGCGCGACGAAGCCGTGTTCCTCGCCGACGGCAATGCCGACTTCACCAAGGCGATCGGCATGGAGCTAGATGCCTCCGGCAATGGCCTCGGCATCCGTTCCAAGCGCTACTCGATGCTGGTGGAAGACGGCGTCGTCAAGAAGCTCAACCTCGAGCCGGCACCCGGCAAGGTCGAGGTTTCCGGCGGCGATACGCTGCTGGGGCAGTTGTGAGCGGAGTGCTCACCGCAAACTGAACTGTCGTCGCCCGGCTTGGCCGGGCGATCCAGTACGCTGTGGCTTCTCCGAATTTTCTCAACGTCTCTGGAATACTGGATCACCCGCCGGAGCCTGTCATCGGGCGCGCATTCGCGCGACCCGTTGGCGGGTGACGACAGCGTGTAGGATGGGTAGAGCGTACGCTCTACCCATCCTACGAATCCCCGCTATTTCCCCACCCTCTGCTGCAGCCTCGCCATCGCCACGCCCTCGCGGGCCAATTGGTCGGCGCGCTCGTTTTCGGCGTGGCCGGCGTGGCCCTTGATCCAGTGCCAGCGTACCTGGTGCGGCTTCAGCGCAGCGTCGAGGCGCTGCCAGAGATCGACGTTCTTGACGGGCTTCTTGTCCGCCGTGCGCCAGCCGTTGCGCTTCCAGCCGTGGATCCAGCCGCTGATGCCCTGGCGGACATACTGGCTGTCGGTAGTGAGATCGACCACGCACGGCTTTTTCAGTGCTTCCAGCGCCGAGATCGCCGCCATCAGCTCCATGCGGTTGTTGGTGGTATGCGGCTCGCCGCCTTTCAGTTCTTTCTCTTTGTCGCCGAACCTCAGGATCGCGCCCCAGCCGCCGGGGCCCGGATTGCCCGAACAGGCGCCGTCGGTGAAGACCGTTACGTTAGGCAGTTCGCTCAAGCGACGCATCCCGCTTGCGTCAGGCCGTAATCGCGCACGCTGGCGACATTCCGGTGGAAGCGCAGCTTGCGGACATATTCCAGCGGGTCTTTCGGCTTCACCAGCGCGCCCGGCGGCACGTTGAGAAAATCGACCAGCCGCGTCAGCAGGAAACGCAGTGCCGAGCCGCGCGCGAGCAGCGGCAGCGCTTCCTGTTCGGCCTCGGACAGTTGCCGCTCGCGGCCGTAGGCGTTGAGCAGCGCGCGGGCCTTGGTGACGTTGAACGAATGATCGGTCTCGAAACACCACGCGTTCAGGCAGATCGCGACGTCGTAGGCCAGGATGTCGTTACAGGAAAACGGAAAGTCGATCAGGCCCGACAATTTGTCGCCGAGGAAGAAGACGTTGTCGGGAAACAGATCGGCGTGAATGACGCCGAGCGGCAGATCTTTCGGCCAGCACGCCTCGAGGTGATCGAGCTCGCGCGTGATGAAGTCCTGCAAGCCAGGCGCGACGCTGTCGGCGCGCGGTGCCGCGAGATCGAACAACGGCCGCCAGCCCTCGACCGACAACGGATTCTTGCGGAACATCGGGAAGTCGCGGCCGGCCAGATGCATCTTCGCCAGCGCCTCGCCGACGCCGGTGCAATGCACGGCGTTGGGCCGGCGCGGCCACATGCCCTCGAGGAAGTTGATGACCGCCGCCGGACGCCCGGCCAGTTCGCTGTAGACCTCGCCCTTGCGGTTACGGGCGGGCTGCGGGCAACGCACGCCGCGCTCGGCCAGATGCGCCATCAGCGACAGGAAGTACGGCAAATCGTCCACCGCCACGCGCTTTTCGTAGAGCGTGAGGATGAAGGCGCCGTTGCTGGTATGCAGCAGGAAGTTGGAATTCTCGACGCCCTCGGCGATGCCCTTGTAGGAGAGCAACTCGCCGATGTCGTAGCCTTTCAGGAACTCCGCGAGGTCTTCGGCGGCGACGTCGGTGTAAACCGCCATCGCGACTACTCGGCGGCAGCTTCGGGCCGCAGCGAGCGCGGCAGCGGGAAGAACTCGTTCTCCTCCGCGGCCGACACCGTCTCCACATGCAATTCGAAGCGCTCGGCGAAGGCGCCCATGATCTCCTCGACGATCACTTCCGGCGCGGACGCGCCCGCCGTGATGCCGAGACTCTTGATGCCCTCGAAGCGCGACCAGTCGAGATCCGAGGCGCGCTGCGCCAGCACCGAGACCGGGCAGCCCTCGCGCTCGGCGACTTCGCGCAGGCGCTGCGAGTTCGACGAGTTCGGCGCGCCGACCACGATCAGGGCATCAACCACCGGCGCCACCTTCTTCACCGCGAGCTGGCGGTTGGTGGTGGCGTAGCAGATGTCTTCCTTGTGCGGGCCGTTGATGTTCGGGAAGCGCTCCTTGAGCAGAGCTACGATCTCGGCGGTATCGTCGATCGACAGCGTCGTTTGCGTCACGAAAGCGAGGTTGTTCGGATCCTTCGGCGTAAATGTCTTGGCATCGTCGGCGGTCTCGATCAGCGTCACCGCGCCCGTCGGCAATTGGCCGAGCGTGCCGACCACTTCGGGGTGGTGCGAATGCCCGATCAGCAGGATTTCACGGCCGCGCTTGAAATGGATCGCGGCCTCGCGGTGCACCTTGGTGACCAGCGGGCAGGTGGCGTCGAGCGAGAAGAAATTGCGGGCCCTGGCATCCGCAGGCACCGATTTGGGAACCCCGTGGGCCGAAAACACCACCGGGGCGTTGGTATTGTCGGGGATTTCAGCCAGTTCCTCGACGAAAATCGCGCCCTTGGTCTTCAGGCTGTCCACCACGTAGCGGTTGTGCACGATCTCGTGCCGGACATAGACGGGGGCGCCATAGATGGCGAGCGCGCGCTCCACGGTATCGATAGCCCGCACAACCCCGGCGCAGAAGCCACGGGGGGAACAAAGCACGATTCTGAGGTCTGGTTTGGCTGGCATGGGGCTATCTCGGGACCGAATCACCCCTTGCCGGCGGGCAGGGAACGGCCAATTCGAATAAGGACTTGGGACTGCTTTCGGGCTGTGTCAAGGCACTTTAGCAGACCATTGCGCCAAAGGGGTTGGAAGGCGTATATAGCGCCCTAATTCCCGTCATCACCGATGACCATAGGCTTCGCCTCCAAAAAGAGGTGGGCGAGGCACAAAGGAGATTTGCCATGAGCAATGCACCGCTGATGCCCAAGGCGACGGCCGTGTGGCTGGTCGATAACACGGCACTGACCTTCGACCAGGTGGCCGATTTCACCAAGATGCATCCCCTCGAGGTCCGCGCCATCGCCGACGGCGACGCCGCCCAGGGGATCAAGGGCATGGACCCGATCTCGACCGGGCAATTGACCCGGGACGAGATCGAAAAGGGCGAAAAGGACCCGAATTACCGTCTCAAGCTCGGCGAGAGCAAGGTGGTGCTGCCGCCGGCCGCCAAGAAGAAGGGCCCGCGCTACACCCCGGTATCGCGCCGCCACGAGCGGCCGAGCGCGATCCTGTGGCTGGTCCGCAATCACCCCGAATTGAAGGACGCGCAGATCATGCGCCTGGTCGGCACCACCAAGACCACCATCGCAAGCGTCCGCGACCGCACCCACTGGAATGCCTCGACGCTGACCCCGATGGACCCGGTTACGCTCGGCCTGTGCTCGCAGATCGAGCTCGATTTCGAGGTGCAGCGCGCGGCAAAGGAAAAGCCGGTGCCCGCGGCCTACGGCGGCGCCACCCTGCTCCCGGCCTCCGAGACCACGAAGAAGGAGCCGGAATTCGAGCCGAGCGAAAAGACGGAAGACGACCTCAACGTCGATGCCGTGTTCGCCAAGCTCAAGAATATCGGCGGCAAGAAGCAGGACGAGGAGGAGTAGGGGATTATCGGCTACGGCTGACGTTGAACGCGGCGGGGCAACCTGCCGCGTTTTTGTTTTTGGCCGCGGACAGCGCGGCTAACTCAATCGTCGACCCCGCGGAAAGCGGGGCATCCAGTACGCCGCGCTCTCTCGATCTAACCACTGCTTTCCCGGGGTACTGGATCATCCGCTTTCGCGGGTGATGACAGTCGTTGGGCTAGCCCAGCTCGATCTCGTCGTTCACTTCATGCGTGAGCGCGACGCCACCGATGGTCAGAACCATCTTCGCTGGCAACTTCTCATGGCCCTTCAGCTTGCCCGTCTCGATCGCGTCGCGCACCGCCTTTTCGATTTCGCGCTGCGAGGTGACGCCGACTTGCTTCAGGAACTTGCGCAGGCTGGTATTGAAGATGTCTTCGTTCATGGTGGCCTCCCGTTATGGCCTGGTCGGATTGTTCAACATCTGCTCGGCGAGATTGCGCTGCGCGCGGTCGGTACGCGCGTTGGCATTGGCACGCTGGACGTCGCGGTTCTTGCGGCAGATGACGTAGTCGTTCGAGCCCGGCGCGACATTGTTGGAGCGACAGAACGCGTCATCGTCGGCGCTGGTGTCGACCATGGTCGGCTGGCCGCGTTCGAGGCAGCCCGCGAGCAGTGGTGCGATGAGCAGGAGGGCGACGAAATGCTTTGCGACTCCGGACTGCATGCGGGGCTCCCGTTCTTCCGATCTCGTCATTGCCGGGCGCCTGTCCCCGACTTGATCGGGGATGACCCTGCAATCCATCGAAAAGATGGCAGCCTGCTTTGACGATGATGAATGTCCGGGTCAAGCCCAAGGAACCGTCATTCCGGGGCGGTCGGTAGGACCGAACCCGGAATCTCGAGGTTCTCAGGGCGCAAGGGCGCCCCATAGTTCGATGCTTTGCATCGCCCCGGAACGCCGACGATCGCTCACACCCTGCCCTTCAGCGCATCGCCGATTTCGTCGAGCACCTTGGGATCCTCGATCGTCGCCGGCATGGTCCAGCTTTCGCCGTCGGCGATCTTCTTGATGGTGCCGCGCAGGATTTTTCCGGAACGCGTCTTCGGCAAACGGCCGACCGTGATCGCGAGCTTGAAGGCTGCGACGGGACCAAGTTTTTCGCGCACCAGCGCCACGATCTCCTTTTCGATCTCGGCCGGCTTGCGTGTGACGCCGGCCTTCAGCACCAGGAAGCCGCAAGGCACTTCGCCCTTGATCGCGTCCTTGATGCCGAGCACTGCGCATTCGGCGACATCGGGGTGAGAGGCCAGAATTTCCTCCATGCCGCCGGTGGAAAGCCTATGGCCGGCGACATTGATGATATCGTCGGTACGGCCCATCACCCAGACATAGCCGTCCTCATCTTTGTAGCCGGCATCAGACGTCTTGTAGTAGCCGGGAAACTCGGTGAGGTAGGCTTCCTTGAAGCGCTCATCCTGCTGCCACAGTGTCGGCAGGCAGCCGGGCGGCATCGGCAGCTTGATCACGATCGAGCCCATGGTGCCCGCCGGCACCGGCCTGGAGGCCTCGTCGACCACGTCCACCTGATAGCCCGGCATCGGCACCGTCGGCGAGCCATGCTTGACCGGCAACATGCCAAGGCCCACCGGGTTGCCGGCGATGCACCAGCCGGTCTCGGTCTGCCACCAGTGATCGATGACCGGCACCTTCAACTGCGCCTCCGCCCATTCCACCGTCGGCGGATCGGCGCGCTCGCCGGCCAAAAACAGTGTGCGGAACTTCGACAGATCGTATTTGCGGATGAAGGCACCGTCCGGATCCTCCTTGCGGATGGCACGGAAGGCGGTCGGCGCAGTGAACAGCGCGACGGCCTTGTGCTCGGAAATGACGCGCCAGAACGCGCCGGCGTCCGGCGTGCCGATCGGCTTGCCCTCATACATGATCGAGGTCGCGCCATGAATCAGCGGGCCGTAGACGATGTAGCTGTGGCCGACCACCCAGCCGATATCGGAGCCGCACCACCAGACTTCGCCGGGCTTGACGCCGTAGAGATTGAACATCGACCATTTCAGCGCGACCAGATGCCCGCCATTGTCGCGCACGACACCCTTGGGAATTCCCGTGGTGCCTGAGGTATAGAGAATATAAAGCGGATCGGTCGCGAGCACCGGCGTGCAGGGTGCGGCCTTGCCGGCGTCGAGCGCCGCGCGGCGCAGCGCCGCCCAGTCGTGATCGCGGCCGGCCGTGAGTTCGCAAAGATGCTGCGGCCGCTGCAGGATAATGCAAGCCTGCGGCTTGACACTGGAGAGTTTGATCGCCTCGTCGAGCAGCGGCTTGTATTGCACGATGCGGCCAGGCTCGATCCCGCAACTCGCCGATAAGATCAGCTTGGGCTTGGCGTCCTCGATCCGGGTCGCAAGTTCTTTCGCAGCAAAGCCGCCGAACACCACACTGTGCACTGCACCGATGCGCGCACAGGCCAGCATCGCAAAAACCGCTTCCGGGACCAGCGGCATATAGAGGATGACGCGGTCGCCCTTGGCGACGCCGAAATCGGTCATCACGGCGGCGAGCGTCTGCACCTCCTTCAGCATCTCGGCGTAGGTGAATTTCGAGATGGTATCGGTAAGCGGCGAATCGTGGATCAGCGCGACCTGGTCGGCGCGTCCGCCCGCGACATGGCGGTCGAGCGCGTTGTAACAGGTATTGACCGCGGCGCCGGCGAACCATTGGCCATAGACGCCCATCGAGGGATCGAAGATCTTTTTGGCCGGCTCGATCCAGTCGATCTCGCGCGCCGCCTCGGCCCAAAATGCTTCCGGGTCCGCCAGCGAGCGGGCATGGACCTCGTGGTAGCGGCTGTTGTCTTGGATGTTCATGGCGCACTCCCCGCTAGCCCGCCTGTGTCGTCATGCCCGGGCGTGTCCAGGCCACGATGGCTGAGCGATATTCTTTCAAGGGCATTGTCACGGGAAGTTGCGCCAGATCAAGCCGGAAGGGCTTGGCCGTTCGGCTAAAGCTCTACCGGCGGCGATGCTATTGAGCTTCTCCGGTCCTCCATGGCCTGGCGGAGGCGGCCTAGTATCCGTCGATTCCGTTGATCTGCTGCAGCCGCTGCTGCATCTCCTTCTTCAGATCATAGCCAGGCCGGCCGTATTCCGCGTTGCGGCGGGCGATGTATTCCTCCTGCTCTCGCCGCAGCCTGCGCGCCTGCTGTGGGGTCATCTTCCCAGCGGCCGCCCTGATATAGGACGCTTGAACCTCGCGATCGAGATCGGCGAGTTCGGGATTGGCGCAGATCGCCTTCTCCACCTTGCGGCGGGCAGTGCCGCAGTTGAAGCTCGGCTTTCCGGCGACCGCCTTCAGCGCGCCCTGCCGCTCCGCCTCCTGCGCCAGCGCCCGGTGGTTGGCTCTTGCGACGACGTGGTCCGGGTTCAGCTTGATCGCCGCGGCAAAATCGGCCACCGCCTTGGGCAGATCACCTTTCTTGCGCCAGAGTTCGCCGCGCGCGTTGTGAACATCGGCGTGCGCCGGATCGAGCCGCAACACGCCGTCATAGTCGGCGATGGCGCGATCGATCATGTCCTTCCGTTCGTAGGCGGCGGCGCGCGCGATCAGCGCCTTGATGCGGTCGGGCTTTTCGGTCTTTGCATTGTCGATCAGCGCACCGCAGAGATGCACCGTCCTGTCGTGATCATGTGCAAGGCCAGCAGCCAGACAGGACGCAGGATCGATCCGCAAATCCTTTGCTGGCTCGGTCCCGGTCGCCGATGCACCATGCGCAAACGCCATCCACAGCAGAGAGGCCGCGACCAGGTTGCGGATATCGGGATTGCCTCGCATCAATTGATCCGGAAAAGCGCTATCGATTGCTCCGCGATCCTAGCAAGCGACCTGCGTTTTCGACAAGCTGCCCGCAAATTTCCTGTTCGCGCGAGAACAGACTTTGGTCGAAAAGTGACCTGCGGGAACGTAATTCTCTTCACACACGGAAGAATACGATCCGTGAGAAAATCTGCCGTGAACCTTTGGCAGTTCTCGCGGACTCAACAAGCATGACCACATTGACCGACTTCCATCCGCCGCGCGCCATCGCGCAATCCCAATCAGGCTACTTCTACTTCTACATGGCGCTGGCCTGCACGGCCGTCGCCTTTCTCGGCTTCGCGCCGACCTACTGGCTGCCGCTGGCGAAACGATCGTTCTCGGCCTCGCCGGTCGTGCACTTTCACGGCCTGCTATTCTTCGCCTGGTCGCTCTATTTCGCATTCCAGAGCTGGCTCGCCGCGTCGGGCAAAGTCGCCCGGCACCGTACCATCGGCATGATCGGCGTCTCGCTGGCAACCGCAATGACGATCTTCGGCTTCCTCGTCGCGGTCAACGCAATGAAGCGCTCCGCTGCGGCGGGATTGACCGATGAAGGAATCGCCTTCGCGATCGTTCCGCTCAGCGGAATCCTGTTCTTTGCCGTGGTATTCGCGCTGGCGATTGCCGCCATCCGCAGCCCGGAAACGCACAAGCGCCTGATGCTGCTGGCCGGAATCTCGCTATTGGACGCCGCGGTCGCCCGCTGGTTTCTCACCTTCCTGGCGCCTCCCGGCCCGCTCGGCCCGCCGCCGGTCCCCGTGACCATCCCACCGGCCTTGGTCGCCTATCTCCTGCTGCTGGCCGCCGTCGTTTTCGACTGGCGCACGCGCGGCCGGCCGCATCCGGTCTATGTCTACGGCGGCATTGCGCTGATCGCGGTAAAACTCCTGAATTGGCCGATCAGTGTCACCCCGCTCTGGCATTCCTTCGCAGGCGGCATCCTGGCGATGGCGCAGTAGCTGGACGGGTCGTCATTCCGGGGCGCGAGAAGCACGAACCCGGAATCCAGAGGTTTCTCTCATCGAGATTCTCCGATGTGCGGATGCACATCGGAGTTCGCGTTTGCGCCCGAAACTAACTCGACTTCACCGTTATCCCGCCGTCGACCACGAGTTCGATTCCGGTGACGTAGCGGGATTCGTCGGAGGCGAGAAACAGCGCCGCATTGGCAACGTCCCAGGCATCGCCCATGTGCCCCATCGGCACCTGCGCGTCGCGCGCCCGCCACATCGCTTCGATGTCGCCGGCCGAATAGCTTGCAGCAAGGCCGGCTGAGTGCTCGACCATCGGCGTCTTCATCAGGCCCGGCAAGATGCAGTTCACGCGAACATGATCTTTCGCGAATTGCACGGCAGTCGTGCGCGTCATCTGGTTCATCGCCGCCTTCGAGGCGCCATAGGTGACGTAGGATATGCCGAGATGGCGGATCGATGCGATCGACGAGATATTGATGACCGAACCGCCGCCCTGCTTCTGCATCACGGGAATGACGTGCTTCATGGCAAAGTAGGCGCTCTTGAGATTGACCGCGAAAACGTGATCCCAACTCGCTTCGTTCACCTCGACGACGCTGCCCATTTCGGCGATGCCGACATTGTTGTCGAGCACGTCGATGCGGCCGTAGGCCTTCAGGCAGGCCGCCACCATCGCCTCGACCTCGGCCTCGCGCGAAACGTCGGCGGTGAAAGCTGCAGCCTTGCCGCCCTCGCCCGTGATGATGTCGACGGTTTCCTGCGCCGCCGCTGCGTTGCGGTCGACGCAGAACACCTGCGCGCCCTCGCGCGCAAACGTCACGGCGGTCGCCTTGCCATTACCCCAGCCGGGACCGATCGACCCCGCGCCCACCACCATCGCCACCTTGCCCTTGAGCCGTTCCATCGACTTCTTCTCCCCGGATGGTTTCTCGTTTTGTTGCGGCGCGCATGCATGCGCGCATCAGGAGATATACAGGGCCGGGAATAGAACGGACTGCGACCGTCGGTCAACCTGTCCAAAAAGCAGGAGCAATCACCTCGACATAAACCGAAAAGCCACTTGCCACCGCCATCCAAACCGGACTGAATGCGCCCGCGAAAGGCCCGCCGAAGCCGGGTCTTGGAGTTTAACGGGTCCCGGGGAAAGCATGGCAGCAGACAAGACAACGCCGCCCAATGACGAGGTCGTCGCCGTTTCGGACGAAGCCTTGCACAAGGCGGAGGCCTACATCGAGGCGGAGGAAGGCGCAGCCAACCGGCTGATGGGATGGGCGGGAAGAATTTCGACCACGATTGCCGTGGTCATGAGCCTGTTTCACCTCTATGCGGCCTATGCCATCGTTCCGACCCAGGAGCTTCGCTACACCCACGTCGCCTTCACCTTGATCTTGAGTTTCCTGCTGTTTCCGCTGGCGACGCGGTTTCGCAACCGCGTGCGCTGGTGGGACATCGTTCCCGGGATCGTCGCGGTGGCAACCGTCGTCTACGCGCTGTGGGGCGGTGAGGATTTTACCGATCGCGCTACCACGCCCGACCGCTGGGACGTGATCGTGGGCATCGTCTTCATCGTGATGCTGCTGGAAGCGACGCGGCGGACCACGGGCCCGATCATGCCGGTGGTGTCGCTACTGTTCATTGCCTATGCAATGCTCGGTCCGTATCTGCCGGCGCCCTGGACCCATCGCGGCTACGACCTGGACCGCCTGGTCGGTCACCTCTTCATTACGCTGGAAGGCATCTTCGGCGTCGCAGTCGATGTGTCGGCGACGCTGATCATCCTGTTCACGATCTATGGCGCATTCCTGCAGCATTCCGGCGCCGGCAAGTTCTTCATCGATTTCTCGCTGGCCTTGATGGGCGGCAAGCCGAACAGCGCCGGCCGCACCGTGGTGCTGTCGTCGTTCCTGCTCGGCGGCCCCTCCGGGTCGGGCGTCGCCACGACCGTGATGATCGGCACCGTGGCCTATCCGATGATGGCCAAGGCGGGCTTCGAGAGGAACGCCGCGGGCGGATTGCTGGCTGCCGGCGGACTGGGCGCGATCCTGTCACCGCCTGTGCTCGGCGCCGCCGCGTTCCTGATCGCCGAGTTTCTCAAGATCAGCTACCTCGACGTGATCTGGATGGCGACCATCCCGACCTGTCTCTACTACATGTCGCTCTTGTTCATGGTCGAGTTGGACGCCAAGAAATTCCATGCCAAGAACGTGACCTTCACGCCCGAGATGTCGCTCGGCCAAATGACCATGCGGTACGGCTTCCACTTCATCTCGCTGCTCGCCGTCGTGTTTTTCATGGTCATCGGCTACTCGCCGTCGCTATCGGTGTTCTACGCCATTGTCGTTACCTTTGCGCTGAGCTTCCTGCGCCGGGAGACCGCGCTGGTGCCGAGCAAACTGGTGAAGGCACTGGCCGACGGCTCGATCGGCGCGCTCAATGCCGCAACCACCTGCGCCTGCGCCGGCATCGTGGTGGGCATCGTGACGCTGACCGGTCTCGGTCTCAAATTCTCGTCGATCGTCATCGCCTATGCCGGCGGCAGTCTCTTGCTGACCGCGATCTACACCGCGCTGATCGTCTGGGTTATCGGCCTCGCCGTGCCGGTGACGGCGTCCTACATCATCTGCGCGGTCATCGCGGCGCCCGCGCTGGTCAAGCTCGGCGTGCCCGATTACGCCGCGCACATGTTCATCTTCTACTATGCCGTCCTGTCGGAGGTCTCGCCGCCGACGGCACTCTCTCCGTTCGCGGCGGCCGCCATCACCGGCGGCGATCCCTACAAGACCACGCTGCAATCCTGGAAATATACGCTGCCGGCGTTCCTGGTGCCGTTCGTCTTCGTGCTCGATCCGCAGGGCGGCGGCCTGCTGATGTCCATTCCCAAAGGCGGATCGTGGGTCGATATTCTCGAAATCACGATCAAGACAAGCCTGGGGCTGCTGGCGCTGGCTGCATTTGCCCAGAACTGGGCGCTGCGACAAAATACAGCGGTCGAGCGCGGCCTGCTTCTGCTATCCGGGTTGCTGCTGGTGTTCCCAAGCCTGATTGAGGCAATCGTCGAATGGATCACTGGCCGCGATATCAGCTACACTTATGTGCCCGGCCTGATCATCGGCCTCGGCGTATTGCTGTGGCAGGCCAGAACGCGGTCGCCAGAGCGACCCGCGCTCACAACATAGAGAAGAAGCGATTGAGGAGACAAAAATGAGAAAAACCACAGCGATACTGGCGATGGCTTTGGGGCTAGCCTTTGCCGGCGCAGCCCATGCGCAACAGAAGACCATGTCGATCGGCACCGGCGGCACCGGCGGCGTCTACTATCCGCTCGGCGGCGCCGTCGCCAACGTGCTCTCGAAGAACCTGCCCAACGTGCAGGCCACAGCCGAAGTCACCGGCGGCTCGGTCGACAATCTGAAGCTGATCGGCGCCGGCAAGAGCGAGCTTGCCTTCACCATGGCCGATGCCGCGCTCGATGCTTTGCAAGGGCAGGACAAGTTCAAGAGCGGCAAGGTGCCGCTGCAGGCGCTGCTCGTGGTCTATCCGAACCGCATGCATGTGGTGACGGTAGAAGGCACCGGCATCCAGACCATGGCAGACCTCAAGGGCAAGCGCGTTTCGACGGGATCGCCCGGCAGCGCCACCGAAGTGATGGCATTCCGCGTCATCGAGGCGGCCGGCCTCGACAAGGACAAGGATATGAAGCGCGAGCGGCTCGGCGTTGCCGAATCCGTCAACGCGGTCAAGGACCGCAAGATCGACGCCTTCTTCTGGGTCGGCGGCATTCCGACCGCTGCGGTCACCGATCTCGCGGCCACGCCCGGCCTGAAGATGAAGCTGATCGACCATGGCGATCTGGCGGAGAAGATGAATGCCAAATACGGCAAGCTCTATTCTCCCGGAAAGATCAAGGCGGGCTCCTATCCTGGCTACGACAAGGACAACTCCATTGCCGAAGTCTGGAATCTGATCGTCACCGGCGACAAGATGAGCAACGAGGACGCCTACACCATCGTCAAGACGCTGGTGGAGAAGAAGGCCGACATCGTCGCCGTGCACAAGGAAGCCGAGAGTTTTACGCTCGACAACCAGGTGCAGGAGCGCTCGCCGATCCCGTTCCACCCCGGCGCGTTGAAGTACTTCAAGGAGAAAGGCATCGGCGGCTAAGCTTCGATGTCCGCCGCCCGCAGAGCGGAAGCTGGAAGAAAGATGTAGTGACCGCGGTCTGCCAGGGCCGCGGTCATTTTTTGCCGGATAAAGAGACGTTGCATCGCGGCATTGCTGCTCCGCGGCGATGTTCGCAAGCCACGAACATCGCCGCGCCGGCGCGCGACCACAGGCGTTAACGTGCAAGGCTGATCGGATATTTGCCCAAACCGGGCATCAGCGCACTGAAGCCCATGAAATCAGCGGATAGACCAGCTTTGGCACCGGTTGGCTGCACTGCGGTCGGCAATTTCCCTAAAGTTTTATTCTTGTCGGCGGCTTTAACCCTACTGAAGTAATCATGTGACCTTCCGCAAATTTCCATTATTGCGACCTCAACGCCGATGTACCACTGACAGTGGGGTATCTGTCGGGAGGGCGGCATGGAGCAAATCAACTTCAGCGAGTATTCTCGCGCAGCGCACTTTGGACATCGGAAGCTGACGCCCAGAGCGTGCGTCGTCGACAGCAAAAGGCACCTTCGATTATTCCTTTCCGACGCTCTCGAGGATCTCGGTTTCGTGACCTGCGAATGCGGTCAGGCCGGCGATCTGGCGGGCGTACTGCAGGCGGAGCAGCCCGACCTGATCGTGCTCAGCGTGTGCGCCGACGGGATCAATGTCGGCGAAATTCTCGAGGCAATCGTCCGGAAAAATTTCGGCGGCAAGGTTCTGGTGATCGGTCAACCCGAAGCGATCATGGTTAAGGCCGTCAGGCAAATTGGCGAAGAATACGGCATTGCCATGCTGCCCTCGCTGCCGACGCCGTTCGGCGCGGCGAGCCTGCGCGCCAGCCTCGCGACGCTGCTGCCTGCCGAGCCGGCGCCAAGCCCCGCCGTCGACGTCGCCGAGGCGTTGAAGGCCGGCTGGCTGGAATTATGGTATCAGCAGAAGATCGACACCCGCACGCTGGTCCCGAGCGGCGCGGAGGCGCTGGTTCGGATGCGGCATCCGGCCTGGGGCGTGGTCCCGCCGGCCTACTTCATTCCCGATGAGAAGGACCCGCATTTTCGCAAGCTCTCCGAATTCGTCGTCGGCCGCGCGATCGAGGACTGGCGCTATCTGCTGGAGAGCCAGGGTCCGGTCGACCTCTCGATCAACCTGCCGATATCGTTCTTCGGCAACGCGGCGGCGGTGCGCGATCTCTGCCGCGCCATGCCCGCCCATCCCGCATTCGCTGGACTTCTGATTGAAATCAACAGCAGTGATGTGGTCGACCATCCGGATGTCGCAGTGGATGCCGCAAGACGGCTGCGCCTGCACAATATCGCGATCGCCATCGACAATGTCGGCGCCGAATGGCCGTCGCTCCTCGAGCTTCGGAGCTTCCCGTTCATCGAACTGAAGGTCGACCAGCAATACGTCAAGGGTTGCGCGGACGACCGGCTGAAGCAGACGGTATGCCGACGCATCGTCGAACTGGCCCGGGACAACGGCGCTCGCGCCGTCGCCCAGGGCATCGAAACCCGCGCCGATTATCTCGCCGCCCACGAGATGGGGTTCGACCTGGTCCAGGGCCATCTGTTCGGCAAGCCGGTGGCGGTGCGCAAATTCGCGCGGTCGCGCGCTCAGCTTGCAGCCGGCTCCGAGAAGGCTCTTTGAGCGAGCCTCACTCGAACTTCATGTCGATGCATTTCGAGATGTCGGAGCCGAGACCGGACGAGATGATGATGCAGCCGCGCACCTTCAGATTATTGCTGTCGCTGGCCCACACCGCATAGCCGCCGGGACCGAAGAACGAATTGGTATTCGGCCCTTCGGTTTCGGTGGCGTCGAACGAATAGTTTGAATCGGCATCGAAGATGCGGGGCTTCTTGGTGCAGCCGCCATCGGCCTGCACGTTGATGACCTCCTTGTTGTCCCGCGTCAGCGCCATCGAGACCTGACAACGGAAATACTCTGACGTCTTGGTGTTGAACACGTAGGTATAGGATTTGCAGGTCGAGGTGTTGAGCTTGCCCGCGCTCAATCCCCGACTGCAGGCGATCCGCTGGTTGTTGGACAGCTTGAAATTGTCAGCCTCTGCCGCCTGAGCGGGCGTCATGAACGATAGCGCAAAACCAAGACCGATCTTCATGACGTGGTTCATCCTGACCATCCCTATGACGTTTTTCGCAATGCATGCTGTAGCCGGAAACGCGAACATAGTCGCGAAGTCGAACGCGGGAAATCACAAAGTCTCAAGGGCGGTGTGATGCGTCGAAGGTGGCAATTGACGGCGCAACACCGTTCGTGATTTGTTCAAGCATGGGACAAGGAAGCCGAATGGCCGGGGAGGATGGATGATGACGTGCATTTCAACGAAGACGGTTTTGACGGTGGCGGTCCTGGTGGGGTTTTCGACGTGCGCATTGGCGCAAGGCGCCGCGCCGACGCCTTGGGAGCTGAGGCAGGACATGGGCTATGCCTATGGCAGGGACGGCAAGACGCTCGCATACAAGATGGGCACGAACAATGCGGGCCTGCTGCTCAAGGGGGCCAAGAAGGTGCCGAAGGGCACATTGTTCTTTATCGGCCAGAACGGGCAGCTCTATATGCGTTCAGGCCCCTATCTGGAAGGCGACGGCAAGTTCATGTTCGGATCGGATTGAGCCGCGCTTAACCTAAAACGCCGTCGCCAGCTCCTTCGCGCCGGGCTTGCCAGAGTTGAAATCCATCCGCTCGTCGGTGACCGCCAACAGTTTCGCCACCGTGTTGTGGCGGATCGCGACCGGGTTGCGCTCGTAGCCGCCGCGCTGGAAGAAATTCGAGGTCGGCACCTGCTCGCGCATCGCCTGCGGCATCGTGACCATGTCGAGGCCGGTGCCGTCGCCGGTCAGGTTCATCATTTCGAGTTCTGCGGCCGTCAGCGGGCGATTGTAGCCCTTGGCCCGCGCGAAGTGCACCGAGGTGAGGAGCTTGTGGGTCTGCAGCATCGGTCCGACGTCGACATCGAGCACCATGGCGTGCACGGCCCAGCCCTGCGGGGTATTGGCGAGCTTCTCATGCTCGGACCAGGTATCCGGCACGGTGCGCGCAAACGCCACCATCCTTTTCAGGACGGCAAGCTTGTGGTCCATCGCCTTGCGCGGTGCGCCCGACAGCGTCGCGGCCCTCGCCGTCAGTTCCTTGATGATTTCGTGGCCCTGTTCGGCCAACAGCTCGACACTGTTGGTAGTGAGCAACTGATTGTAGCCGATCGCGGTCGAGATCGCGCGCGAGCCCGGCTTGGAGGGATTCAGCCCCGACTGCATGTCGTAATTGCCGTTGCCACCGGTCTCGAACGAGTACACCCGCACCGTCTGCTCGCGCGTCAGTCCCGCCGCCAGAGCGTAGCGGGCATAGGCGCGCTTGAACTCTACCTCGGCTGTCGGCCGTTGTGGCGTGAACTGGAAATGCTCCGCGGCGGCCTTTAGAAAGTCGGCGACCACCGGCAGCCGCTTCCGCTCGCGCGGCGGCCTTTCTTCTTCCGGCTCCGGGCTGATCGGGCGCTTCGGGCCGGTGTAGACCGGCGGCTGCGTCAGCATGTAGTCATTGAGCGTGATGGCCTGGCGCTCCCGGCGCTTGGCGTTACGGCCCTTGCGCTTCTCGGAGATCGAGGCCCAATAGGCGCCCGCCTCCTCTTCGAACGCGGCCCGCGCTTCCTGATATTCTCTCAGCTTGCGACGGTATTCGGCCATCGCCTGCGGCGAGGCGGCTTGCGCCATGGCATCGGCGGTCGAGGGAGGGAGCGGCTCCGTCGCCACGGCAGGCGGCGCACTCGCGAGCAGCGCGAGCGCAGCTAATCCGGAACCCATGCGAATCAATGGCAGGCGCATCGTATCGTTGTAGCAAGCGCGCCCACGATGTCAGCCCCGAAAGGGAGCGACATTAAGTGGCGCTCTTTCTGAGCAACCGGCGACATAGGTTCAAACCGATGAGCCGGCGGATCGGGTACAAGTGGCTGGCAACACTCCTGGGCGAAAACGACGGATGCACCACCAGCGAGTTCGGCGCGTTGCCGCCCTTACCGCCAGGCGAACACCGGTTGCTCCAGATCCGCTACCCGCGTGTCCCGTCCCGCCAGCACTTCGGCAAACTGATAGATCAGCGCCGCCGTCGGTGCGTGGATGTGCTGGCCGGCATGGCGGAAGCGGATCACGCGCCGCGTGCTTTCGGGAATGGTGGTGAAGCTGAAGACGTCTTCGCGCTCGATATCGCCGAGCGCGACGCGATGCACCGAGGCGACCTCCGCCGGATTGGGTACGATATTGGCGCTGGTGCCGACCCAGACCACGACCGGCGTGATCAGATAGCCTGAGCGCGTCGGGTAATCGTCGAGCAGGCCCAGCACATCGCCCTCGCCGAGACCGACACCGAGTTCTTCGTGAAGCTCGCGCAGCGCGGACTGCGCCGGCGTCTCGCCGTGATCGCAGCGTCCGCCCGGCAGCGCCCATTGCGCGGCGTGGGCGCGCAGGCTTGCGGCGCGGCGGGTCAACAGAAATGTGGTGCCCGCGCCGCCCTCGGCTTCCGTCAGCGCGATGGCGACCGCGGCGCGCTTCAGCTCAGGCCCCATGCCCTCCGAGGGCGCCCGCGTGAATGCCCCGCAAAGCTCTGCAATATTCCGCCGTGTGGTATCGTCAAATGGCCTGACCATCCCGCTTGACTACAACACCGGCGCATCAGATGAAATGACCCGGACAGCATGACAGCATGACAGCATGACAGTATGCAGGAAGCGGAAAGCACGACATGACGGCCAAGGCCGCGGACAAGCTCAAATCCGACGGCTGGAAGATCGTCGAAACCTCCGGCTTCCTGCACCTGATCGGCCCGCTGTGGCAACGCGTCGTCGACGGCGTGCACGAATACGCGCTTGCCACCGAAGACAAGCACCATAACCGCCGCGGCCTGGTGCAGGGCGGCGTGATCATGACCTTCGCCGACCGTACCTGCGGCATGACCGCCCGCTTCGTCTCCGGCAAGCCGACGCTGGCGACCGTGCAGCTCGATACGCACTTTGTCGAAGCCGGCAAGATCGGAGAGATCCTGGTGTCAAAGCCGCACGTGGTGCGCTCGACCCGCAGTCTCATTTTCATCACGACGGAAGTGACGGTCGACAAACGCTGTATCGCGATGGCGAGCGGTGTGTTCAAGATATTGAAGAGCGAGGGTTGAGGTACTGCCCTCTCCGCGTCATTGCGAGGAGCGAAGCGACGAAGCAATCCATACCTTAGCTTGCGGCGCTATGGATTGCTTCGCTGACGCTCGCAATGACGGTTGACAACCGCTATCCTGCCTGGACCTACTCAAGGACCTACCCCATGCAGTACCGCCAACTCGGCCGCAGCGGCCTGAAGATTTCACCGATTTGTCTCGGCACCATGATGTTCGGCGGCCCTACCGACGAGGCGACGTCGTCGCGCATCATTGCGAAAGCGCGCGAGGCGGGCATCAACTTCATCGACACCGCAGATGCCTATAATGGCGGCCAGTCCGAGCAGGTGGTCGGCCGCGCCATTTCGAACAATCGCGCGAACTGGATTCTGGCGACAAAACTCGCCAACCAGATCGGCGACGATCCCAACCGCGGCGGGCTGTCGCGGCGCTGGGTGATGCAGGCGGCGGACGAAAGCCTGCAGCGGCTCGGCACCGATTTCATCGACATCTACTACCTGCACAAGGAGGATCATGCGACGCCGCTGGAGGAGACGGTGCGCGCGATCGGCGATTTGATGCGCCAGGGCAAGATCCGCTATTTCGGCGTCTCCAACTACCGTGCCTGGCGCGTCGCCAAGATCTGCAACATCTGCGACAACAACGGCATCGACCGCCCGATCGTCAGCCAGCCCTATTACAACGCCATGAACCGGATGCCCGAAGTCGAGCACTTCCCGGCGTGCGGCTATTACGGCCTCGGCATCGTGCCCTATAGCCCCTTGGCGCGCGGGGTGCTGACCGGCAAGTACAAGCCGGATGCGGCGCCCGACCAGGACACGCGTGCGGGGCGCGCCGACAAGCGCATGATGCAGACCGAATGGCGTCCGGAATCGCTACAGCTCGCCCAGGAGATCAAGCAGCATGCCGAAGCGCGCGGCATCACCGCCGGGCAATTCGCGGTTTCCTGGGTGCTGAATTCGTCATTCGTAAGCGGGGTGATCGCGGGCCCCCGCACCGAAGAGCAGTGGGACGATTACATCAAGGCGCTCGACTATCGCTTCACGGCAGAGGACGAGGCGCTGATCGACCGGCTGGTGACGAGCGGCCATCCCTCGACGCCGGGGTTCAACGACCCGGCCTATCCGATCGAGGGGCGGCGGGCGAGGACGGACGGCACTGCCCAATAAGCGGCTGGAACCGCCCTTGAGGCCCACTACCTTGCGTTGCACGAACGGCGACGTATACGGTAACAGTATAGTAACCCAAATCGTCGAAAACTCCCCGTTCATGCGGAGATCCAAGTGGTGGACGAGAACAGAATAGCACCACGGCGCCGGCTGTTGAAGGCAGGCAAGATTTCGTTCGGTGGCGGCGCTGCCATCGATTGCACGGTGCGCAATCTTTCCGAAACCGGCGCCGCGCTCGAGGTGATCTCCCCGGTCGGCATTCCCGAACGCTTCACGCTGGTGATCGAAGCCGACCACATCCAAGTGCCGTGCCGCGTCGTCTGGCGAAAGGGGACGCGGATCGGGGTTCATTTCGAAACCTGACCGGCGCAACCGCCATCGCGCGCGGCACGCGACCGCGCACGACAAACCGCCTGAAACACACGCCGAGTTCCCGGACTCGAAGAGTCAGTGCCTGGATTCGAGACTGACGATCACGCCTGTCGGCTCGGGCTCGTGTGGCGACAATTTGGTCAGCGTCTCATCGCTCCAATAAGCAAGGTTCACGATCATGCCGATTGTGGTTTCCCGCTCGGAAGCCTCTGTCGGCTCCAGGACGTTGAGCCCGCCGCTGTCGAGGAAGAACGTATGATCCCCAAACATGCTGGCTAGCTGCGGAACCACCGGATGATCTTCGGGAAGCGCCTGGGCTTCGAATTGCGTCAGAGCGCGTTCCACCTGTGCCGAGTTCAATTTCATGCACGATCTCCTTACTTGGCTTCTGGTTGGTGAGCACCGCGTGACGGCCTTGACCGCGCGCGGCTCTTCTGCGGAGGAAATGACGTCAAGCGTGTCGGATCCTGATCGCTCATCCCCACCAGCGCCGCGCGCCGGCTCGCAGCTTCGCTTCAATTCCGCAAAACAAGCCGAATTGAAGTCGGGACAGTGGTGCCTCTTGGCGCCGCTTCAAGCCGGCAACAAAATTAAATTCGCAATGTTCCGCAGAAGGGCATCTTTAAACGCATTGTTCCGCTGATCGGCGACATGGCGAGGCCACAATCAGCTATTTCCCGTCGGGAATCGGATGCCGCCTTGCCAGTTCGTCGAGCGGCAGATGCGCTTCTTCGTCGCTCAGCGCGAAACGGACGATGACATCCTGACGGCCGACCTGCCCCCAAAGCCCATCCGACGACCATTTCTGCGGTGCAGGTCCGCGCAGGCCTTCCACCCAGACAAAGTACCATTCCGTCATCGCAATACCCCCTGGGTCTTCGATCAGGTCTTGGAGATCAGGTCTCGGACCGGAACCAGATGCGTCGTGGCCTCGTTGGAACGATATCGCAGGCCTCGAACGCGAAACAGGCCGCTTGGTCCGTGCCGGCTACTTCCGCCGACGATGCGGCGCTGCTGCCGGAAGCCTCATACGCATCCTGAGAGAGGGATTTCGCCATGGAGATCAGGAATTTCAAGGACATGTACCTTGCCGAACTGCAGGAACTGGTGAGCGTCGAGGAGCAACTTGCGGAAGCCTTGCTGCGTATGGCGGCGGCCGCATCCCACCCGGCGCTCAAGGACGCGCTGGTGGACCATCACGCCGAGACGGTCACGCAGAAGGAGCGCCTCGTGGCCATCCTTCGCCAGCATGGCGCCGACCCGTCAGCGCATGTCGACCAGGCCATGGAGGCGCTCATCCGTGAGACCCGGAAGATGCTCGGCATGCTGGAGGGCGACGATCTGCGCGATGCCGGCCTGATCGCATCCGCCCAGAAGCTCGAGCACTATGAAATCGCCGCCTACGGCTCGGCCGCCGCGCTGGCCGGGCAGTTGGAATTGCGCAACGACCAGGCGACGCTGCACGAGAGCCTGATGGAAGAGAAAGAGATCGATGCGCTGCTTACCGACATCGCCAAGGGTGAGGTCAACCCGGATGCTCTGGCGGCGTGACCAAGGCGCTGCTGGCGCACGACGCGCCGGCGCGAGGAGCAGCGTCCGTGGATGTGACGCCGCTGACAGCCTTCGCTGAGCACGCGAAATTCAGGTTCGGTTGAACCTTCTCCGGCCCAGCGACGACAATCCGGATCATAGAGGATTGTCGGGTCATGAATTCGCCAGAGCCAGCCGCACGGCCTGCATCGAACGGCAGCCCTTTCCGCCGCATCGTTGCCGCGGTGATTCTCGGCGGGCTGGTCTTTACCGTGCTGTGGATCATGGTGTTCAGCATGGTCACATCGATGCTGATCGGAGCCGGTTGCTGCGTCGTGATCGTTGCAGCAAGCTCCGCGTCGGATCTGGTCGAAATGTTGCTCGATGCGGTGGCCGCCGTTATCTTCGGCGTGCTGGCCGTCATCGCGGCGATTTTCGGCGCGATCTTCAGCGTGTTCGAGATTTAGACCCGCTGCTCTTGGTTTCGGATTCAACTGTCAAACAGCGTGAGGGTGTGCGTCCACGTTCTCGCGGCAATCCGTGCTTGCGCTTTCAGGCAAATCAGCGGCAGCGCATCAGGGAACTTCGGTTCACCTGGTGCGTTGATGTGCATGTATCCGTTCGAACATCGAGAGAAGCCTCCTACCTCAGCCGAGGAGCGTGCAGCGAAGGCGGAGCAGCGCCGCTTGGATGCCGAGCAGGCGATCCGCGAACGCAAAGCGGCTGACGACGCTTTCCGCGCCAACTTCGAGCGCCTGAAAGCCGAACGCCTCGCTCGCGAAGCAACGAATTCATAGCGCATCGCTGCGCTTCCCAGTGGTATCGATGAGGGAGGATGTATCCCTCATTGAGGTGAAGGCCCACGGTGTTTCGCACCGGGGGCCTTTTGCTTTTCAGCAAGGAGCAGCAGCCCGCATGAGCGACGCGACATGCGGGTTCTGCGGATTTCTCGGTGTCCCCGCCAATTCGGGTGCGCAACATTCTCGCGGCGAGAGACCATCCGCGGTGATCGAGCGCGACGACAGACGGTGCCAACAGGCGTATCGAAGCGGGCCATAGATCCGGGCCCGCCAGAGCGACCTCAGGCGGTCACGAGGAAATTCGAGGCTCCAAATTCGGTCGCAAGTAGACCCAGGAACACCACCTGACTGCCCTCGCCAAGGTCAAGGGTGGCGCCCGAAGGTGCAGCGCTCAGATTGTCCAGCGGATCGAAGTCGGCTCCAAAGCCCTCCAACACCACAACGTCCTGCGTTACATCGAAGTCGACGATGAGATCATTGCCCGGTTCAGACTCGCGAAAGACGAACTGATCGGCCCCGCCGAATCCGGCGAGGTTGTCGTCGCCGGCGCCGCCTTCGATCGTATCATCCGCATTGCCGCCGATGATGGTGTCATTGCCGTCATCTCCGAACAGCCGGTCGGGCGCGTGATCCGCCAACTGCTGGTTGGCGACCGCCCGGATCAGGTCGTCACCCTCACCGCCAAAGATCGTGTCGGCGGCAACGTCGCCGCCTCGCAGCGTGTCATTCCCGGCATCCCCAAATACGACATCGCCCGTAGGATCATTCCAGGCAATGAAGTCATCGCCGGCGCCGCCGAAGACTGTATCGCTTCCGGCCATGCCGCCGACGGTATCGTTGCCTTGACCGCCGAAAACCAGGTCATTGCCGGCACCTGTGTTGATGTCGTCGTCGCCCTCGCCGCCGTCGATAATGTCGTCGCCGTCGCCGCCTTCAAGTCTGTCGTTCCCGGCCAGGCCACGGATGATGTCATTGCCGCCGAGCCCGGGAAGAAAATCGTCGCCCGGCGTTCCGACGACAACGTTGTCGTTGTCATCGGCGATTGCGATCAACTGACCCCGTATCTCACCCCCTTGAAATTGCTCTGTATGGACGTTGAAATAGATCGGGATCTCCGATCCCACCGGAGCTGAGCCGAGTTCGTCGGCGAAGTCGGTGATTGGAACGCTGGCGGGGTCCGTCGTCTCCCATCGACCGCTTACCATCCAGGAGCCATCCGCATTCAGCGCGATGTTGAGATCATCCTCGTCCTGTGCCGGATTGATCTGCCCGAAGACAACGGGCCCGTTCATTCCTCGCACTTGGTTGTGAAAATGCGTGGAGATGACGTCGTCCAGGGTCGACGGCGTCTGGGCCGAACCGCCCGTAATCGGGCCGTAATCGACGCCTTCGATCCGAAACGTATAGCTCGCGGCAATTTCCGTGCTGTCAAAGACGACAGTGCCGAGACCGCTTGCAGTCGAGTCGTTCGGAGGGACTTCCTGAGTGCCTTCGAGAACCACGCGGAACGCTGTGGACATGAGAGCCTCCTGTGCTCATTGCGCAGCAGGTCGGCGGCCAGCGACGCCGGCCTGCACATGTGACAGATGTTACACCCGGCTCGCGCCGGCATGGACTAGGCGCCGCGTCGCTCCGCTATCGCGGAATCGGCGCGTTGTCCTTCTCGCGGTATTTCGGCCGAGAACAAGGGATCGCTGGATCGCGCCAACTAAGGTTCGCCGCTGTAGGCCATCGACCGGGCGCTATTGTGATAGTTTATTCCGATCGACACATTGTGATTGCAATGTTCGGTTGCCGACGCTGTGTTTGGTTCCAAAATTCGGTGCAACACCGCAAGCGCGCATATCCTTGGAACCATCAGTTCCAAGCCTGCATCTTTGTCCCGCAATCACAATGTCGCTTTCAAAAGCGAAGCGTGCGATCCAAATCGCGCAGGCGCGGGTAACTTGTAATCGATAGCTCAGCAAGTAGCCTGCATGAATAAGACTATATTCGGGATCGGCACGCCAAAAGCCGGGCGTCGCTTCGCTCGTCCGGACGACGCTTGCTTGGAGGCGGTATGACACCTTGGACCGCAAGCCTCGTCGCAGTCTTGCTGGTGACCTTTCCTGCCGTTGCGAGCGGGCAGGTGAACTGCGCGGCGATACCTCATGGACCGGCACGCACAGATTGCTACCTCGGCCTAAGTCAGTTCTATCGTGCGCAATCGAACCTTGCCGCGGCCAGAGCGCTCGCGCAATCAGACGCCGCGTGGTATCGGGCAATTACCGGAACAGACCCTCCGAAACATAGACCGCGTCGGCGACGATAGAGCTCAGCAAGTAGCCGCATCAGCCAACGGGTCGCGCGAACGCGCACTCCGTTTGGCTCATGCGGCTATGCTTGCTGTTCGCTGTTCTTCGCCAAGCCGAACAGATACAAGCGATGCGCGTAAATCGTCGGTCGCGCTGCCGAGGTGGCGGGCGACCGCCCAACAATAAGAAAAAGGGTGGAATGTCATGCGTGGTAAGGTCGTCGCACTGGTTGCAGCAGCAGTCGGAATCGTGGCTTGCGGACCAGCTTGGGCGGGATGGCCAGACGACAAGCCGATCGAAGTGGTCATTGGTTTTGCTCCCGGTGGCGGGACCGACGTCATGGCGCGCAAGCTCCTGCCGTTCGTCGAGCAGAGATTGGGCGGAAAGGCCAAATTCGTTGTGCTGAACAAGCCTGGCGCCGGTGGAGAGATCGCGTTTGCCGCGATTGCCCGTGGCGCGCCGGATGCTTACTCGATCGGCGTGGTCAATGTGCCCGGCTATAATTTCATCCCGATGACGCGAAAGACCCAGTACAGCACGGATGAAATCCGGCTGGTCGCGCGCGTGGTCGACGATCCCAGCGTGATCGTGGTGCCTGCGGAGAGTAAGCTTACAAGCCTTGCGGAGGTTCTGGCTGCGCTGCGCAGCAAGCCGGGTTCGGTAACAATCGGCCATAATGGTGCGGGCACGAACGGACATCTGGCGATCCGCATGCTGGCGAATGCTGCCAAGGTCGAGCCCAACGAGATTTCCTATCGCGGAACGGCCGCGCAAAGGACCGATCTTCTGGGCGGCCATTTGCAGGTTGGAATGGTCAGCCTCAGCGAACTCCCCGAGCTTCACGGCACCAACAAGGGACCACTCCGCGCGATTGCAATTCTGTCGAAGCAGCGCTCGCCGTCACTCCCCGACGTTCCGACGGCAGAGGAAGCAGGCATCCCGATCACGATGACCGCGGAACGCGGCTTCGCCGTACCAAAGGCCGTTTCGGACGAGATCGCCAAAAAGCTCGAAGCCGCCATTGCGGAGGGCCTGCGCGATCCCGAATACATCAAGAGCTCGCCCGGCGACGCCCCGGTTCTCGCGTTCATGCCAGGCGCAGAATGGCAAAAGCGACTCGACGACATGAACCAAGCCCTGCGGCCGTTCGCGGAAGAGATGAAGGCGCAGGAGCAGAAGTGAAAACGCGCCTCGGTGACGGTGCACTTAATCCAGTGATTCAGCAAGTAACCCCGCATGAGCGAAGCGATATGCGGGAATCGGCGCCAACCACAGCTCAAATGTCGCTTGGCTCATCGAGGCCACGCTGGTGCCTCGCAGGGTCGTGCAGTACACATCATTGACAAGATCTCAAGATATGTAGCGAGAGCACGAGTGGAGGGTTGTCATGAGCACCGCCGAGGTCGCCAAGCAGTTCACCGCCGCACTCAAAGCTGGCAAGTTCGACGAGGCGGAGCGCTACTGGTCGGACGACGTCGTGAGCTACGAGGCCCAGGACGGGCCCATGCGCGAGGTCCGCGGCCGCACGGCGGTGCACAGCAAGGGCGAATGGTGGACCGCCAATCATGACGTGCACAGCTTCGAAGCCGAGGGGCCCTATCTGAACGGCGATTGTTTCGCCCTCCACTTCAAAATCAACGTGACGCCGAAGGCGACCGGCCAGCGCACGCAGATGGACGAAATCGGCCTCTACACGGTCAAGGACGGCAAGATCGTCGAGGAGCGGTTCTTTTATTGATCGCTTCGAGAGTAGTAATGGTGCCCAGGGGCGGACCATAACAGATTTCGTAACCACTTGAAATAACGTGCCTTTTCGAATCAGTCGACAACCGCCTACCCAGACTTCTACCCAATCGACGTTGGCCATGGCGAACCATGGACAGGGCCCCGGCTCCTATCGTCTGAGATCTGGCGGCTTCTCGTTCCACGCTTGCGGCCGGCTGATCTTTTTCATCGTCGGCATGTTCGCCGGTCGCTCGGGATATGAGAACTCCTCGCCGAGCAACCAGCGCCCTTGGAATCGATCCCACGCCATCATGGCATCAAGCTGCTGCCCGAACTGGTAGACGCACCACAGGCCATCCCTGCGGATTTTCTCGCCGGTTGCGTCGAAAGGGATGCCGTTGAACCGGCAGAGCGCGTTGATCTCGTCCCAGTTGGATCGGACGTAGCTGTCCTCGAAAGCGACGTGAAACGGCCGTGCCATACTCCAACGATAGTTGCCCGGTCCTCGCGCGTAGAAGCCGCGCCGCTGCATCATGAACTCGGGAATACGCGAGATGGCTTTGGCTATCCTTCTTGCCTCGTCGGAGGTCAGCTTGCCGTGCCCAAACGTCCATTTCTGGAGGTCGTCCCGGCAATGGACGGTCGCCACCACAAGTCCATTGGCGTCCTTCACCACGAAGCAATCGGGGTGAGGCCGGTCCACGGTCCAAGGCGGCGGGAAGCGACGGGCCATGAGAACAAATAGCGAACATGCTATTCAGGAGTCAATTGTGGCGTGCGAGTTTCTCTGCCGCTAGGCTCGCAGAGGGGAATCATGGCGAACTCACCACTTGGCGTAATCAAAATCCCTGTGGACGGAGCATGGGATATTGAGGACCTGCGCGACCTGTCCGAGAGTCTCTCCGAAACCTACGGGCTTTTTTACCCACTCGTGGCAGCCGACGAGGATACCCGCGAACGTCTGCAGGATCTCGTCCGTAAACACTTTTGGTCAGGCGACATCGAAAGCCGTCACTTCGGACGGCGTCTCTACAAGGCCATACCAGAAGAAGATTCCTTGAAACTCAAATCCTTCCGCTATGCCTCCCCCGGGTTGATGGAACTAAGCGGCGTGCTCATGCTCCTGCTGCTGTTGTCGCGCGTAGCTCGATCTTGGATCGCCACGGGGAGTGCCGGAATCGACCTTTGGAAGAAGGTCGATGACTTCTTCAAGAAGCGTAAGCAGCTTCAAAGGCCTAAGAAAAAGTTTGAGATGAGTGACGAGCTTGCCGATCACTCCGACGACGCCAGGGAACTCGTGTTTGAGGTCGGCAAGATGCTTGGCTTCGATAACGCTTCGTGTGTGAAGCTCATAAACGTCGTAGGCAACCCGATCTCGGCCTTAAAATTTCTGGTCGCGGCAGCCAACGAAGCGCGAAAACTTGCGGACTTACAAAAGACCGGGTTGCTCGTATTACCACAATCGGATGCACCCATCTCCATTCAGGGTCCGGAGACGGCGACACAAAGAACGCGGGAGGGGATTCCGGTCGAACGCAGGCGGCGCCGCAGAAAGACAGAAGATGAGGACGAGCCAACATAAAGGACTCGGAATCTTTCGACTAAAGCAAAATAAGCCACCGGGATGTTTTGAGAAGCTCGGCTTTCTGGCCAGCACCGAAGAGTGTGGCCAGTTGATAGAAGGTTGGGAATGTCCGGAATAAAGGTGCGGAAGTAGCAGAGCCTGTGCAGATTGTGTGACGACGCCTCATGGCTGCCCACGCAACGAGCAATGGCGGACCGATTGGAGAGAGTAGTGCATACCAGGCCGACTTCTTACAGAATCGACCGGACTGTCGAGGATGAGATCGCGTATTTGCGTTATCAGATACGTCGATTTAGCGAGTTGCGCGGGATCTACAATTGTCGCATCCCGCCTTCGTTGGTGGACCAGGTGGAGACAGGGAGGTTCTTCACTGAGGATGAACTAAGAAATGCAGTTGTAAGCGACGCCGAGCCGGGCAGCTCGATGGACGAACTACGCAGCGAGTGGGCTTCGCAGGCGCAAGAGCTGTTCGAGGCTTTCTTCGCTCGCATGAAACGCCATCCCACGTACTTTCTCAAAGTACACGTCACAAAGTATGGTCCGGGCGGCTCGTATCATCCCACCGGCCTTCCCGGACATCCGGGACGGTTCATATCAATTAAAGACCCGAAGATCGCCAGGTCACACTGGACCTTCAATCAGACGATTGTGCACGAGACGATTGAGCTTCTCATTCACGATAAGGTTGGCGAGAGAAAGACGCCGCACGACGAGAAGGAGGCGATAGTCGATAAATTCTGCAGCTGTAACGAACTGCAGGCTGTGTATGGACCATATCCAAAGCAAAGCAGCTTTGCCGGATCTTTGCCCGATGATTGGCAGTCATACATTACGTGGTTGCCTGGTGAGGCTCCGAGTTGGAACTAGATCATCTGGTCTAGGTTGCCACGCCACGGTCGCTGACTATCCACAGTAAGCTCCCGAGCAAGCAACCAGGCAAGTTGCACACATGCTATTGTGCAGGAGTTGTTGAATAACTCTCTCTTTGTGAAGAATTTTCGCTGGAACATCGGGTCAGTTCAATCGAAAGCAATTTCGCTTTTTGTTTTTGCGTCGCTGCTTCTCGCGCCGACGCATCAAGCGTTCGCTGCGTTTGGCAGTGGTTCGCCAACAGTCCCGAATTCCAATGTGTATTCCGATCAGACCGAGATCCCGAAAATCGACGGATCGACAGGTGCGTTTACGCAACGAATATCGCTCGACATTCCACCGGGTCGCAATGGTCTGCAGCCCGATGTATCGCTCGATTACAGCAGTCAACGCACTGAGGATGGGATTGTAGGCTACGGCTGGTCACTTTCAGTACCTTACATTCAGCGTTTGAATAAAACTGGTAGTCAGAATCTCTACGGCAATAGCCCTTATTTTATGTCATCAACTGACGGGGAGCTTGCGTCTGCGACAACATCGCCCGTTATTTCGCCAACCGTCATGGATTCCTTGAATCTCACGCAGCATTCAGGCACGGCATCGTCCGATTCGTTCACATACACAGTGCCTTCCGGTGGCTCCAATAAGCTTCTCCTCGTTATCGTGCGACAGAACGACTACGACCTCCCGACTGCTACGCAAAATGGCGTGAGTCTCGCTACATTCACGCAATTTAATGGCACGTCGGGCCAGGGTGGATGGTTTTACTCCTATCTTGCGACGCCAACATCAGGCACGTTCCAGATCACCTTCACGGGTACGCGCGTATACGATCTTGTCGTTATGACACTACAAGATGCGGCACAGACATCGCCGATCGATACGTCTGCTGTCACGACGACCTCCGGAGTGTCCACCAAAACCACATCGACAACGACTACGCAGGGGAATGATCTCCTTATATCAATGGGAGCGCACGTAGGTGGTGCGTTCACATCGTATGGGACGAACGAGACACAGATTACCAATTATGGCGTCACGAATTTCGGCGACTATATTGGCGGCTCATGGAAAACGGCCGCTTCTTCGTCAGGGTCGGAATCGACGACAGGTAACGCGAGTGGAAGCGGCTGGTTTGATTGGGCCTTACTCGCGGTCAAATCTGCACAAGCTACGTCACATACGTCGCAATATCTTGCGAAGGTCGATGATGGGTCCTTCAATTCCTATTCGTTTGCTTCCACAACGAATACATGGACGGTGTACGACAAGAAGGGAACAAAATATACGTACGGCTCCAGCGATTCTGGCCGCATGTACGACACGAGCACCGGCACATCCACGCCGACGTACCGCTGGATGCTTCAGGAAGTCCGCGACACCAACGGCAATTACATTACGTACACATACAACAGAGACAACAACGTCCTCTATCCGTTCAAAATTACGTATACCGGCAACGGTTCGACCGACGGTACATCTACAGTCACGTTCGCGACAAGTACGCGCGCGGACATGCGCGTCAGCTATGCTTCCGGATTTGCAGCGACCACGACAAAAGTCATTTCTCAGATTACTGCAGCCGTGAACGGTGCGACGGTCCGTCAGTACGATCTGACGTACAGCACCGGACACAACGGATATCGCTCGCTTCTGAGCGCGGTTCAGCAAAAAGGCTACGATGAAAATAATAATCTCACGACATTACCGGCAACGACGTTCGGCTACGTGAGTTCGACGACGCAATACTACGCACCGGGCGTTAGAACGATCGAAAGCTCTGCGTATGCGGTTGCCGACACGAACGGCGATGCAATCAATGACATAAATGTCTTTTCGGGAGGAGCAGGTAACGGCAACCTCTTTCTTGGCGGCGGTATCAATGCCATAAGCGTTCCGAGCGCGAGCCTACCTCCTCCTGAATATTGGGCAGACATAGTAACCGTATACTCTCCTCTTGAGCGCGGCGTCCGCTATATCGATATCAATGGCGACGGAAAAGCGGACGCGATTCGCGGGTGGGTCGACGACCAGGCTGGCAATTCTGATTTCGCAATCTATACCAACCAGTACGCGACGTCGACCAATTCCTATAGCTGGACAGCCACATCAACGAATTACACCGGCTCAATTCCTACGTTCGCAAAACGGACGAGCGCAGGACTCATTCTCACGGGCGGTCTCTTCGGTGATGTCAACGGCGACGGACTGCCGGATTACGTAACCTCTCTCCCCGGTACGTTTGCGACCACGACTTACCTCGGCAATGGAAGCGCGTTTGACGCCACGACGACCGTATTTGCTGCGGCAAAAAGTTTCCCGACGACAGTACCTACCGAGACGGCATCGCAGCTCGTCGACATCAACGGCGACGGGCTCGACGACTGGGTCTACTCGAGCAGCACCAACATGTACGTGCTTCTCAATAACGGAACCGGTTGGACAACAACTCCTGATCCCCGCTGGACCTTCGCAACGTCGACTTTGTATCTCGGCACTACGTCTCCCACGACCTACTACGATCGCGGTATCCGCTTCATGGATTTGAATGGCGATGGATTGCCGGATCTGGTGCGCGCGTACAAAAACACGACGGGCTGCTCGGGCGAAGCCGCCGACGTAAAAGCCGTCTATCTCAATACGGGAAGCGGGTGGGCGACGAGCACCGCGTATACGCTGCCTGCATACATTGCGAGCTGCAGTGCGGGCGCAATGGTGTTCAATGAATACGCGAATTTCAACGGCAACGGACAGTTGCAGCAGGATATACTATCGACGGTAAGAAATCCTAGGGGCGGCGTGACATCGGTGGTGTATAAACCATCCGCATCAGTTACCGACAATCCGGGCGCGGCGGTAAGCGTGCTCGTGGCAAGCAAGATCGGTACCGATGACGGCAGGGGCAACTACGCCACGACCTCGTACGCGTATACAGGCGGCGTATGGTATTCGACAAGCACTCGCGATCGACGGTTCGCCGGTTTTTCACCGGTGACAGTTACAAATCCTGACTCAATCACCACAACGCATTTTGTACAGGATGCTATAGCGAAAATGGGGCGCCCATTTCGCAAAGAGGTATCCGATCTCTCAGGCAATCTCAAGCAGCGCACGTTGTATCGCTGGGACACGGTAGCGCACGGGGACAGCACATTCGTAGGTCTTGGGCGGCAAGTGGTACAGGATTTCGGGAGTGACGGGTCTCACAGAGATAAAGCGACCGACTATCAGTACTCCTCGACCACCAACGATCTGCTTAAAACGATTGAGTATGGCGAGGTAACGAGCGGCACTGATACGGCATTTACCGATATCACAGGCGATACGCGAACGACCAATATCTCATACGTCGCGAGCAGTTCGGTCAATATGAGTTTGCCGATACAGAAGACAGTCCTTAACAACAATTCGGCCACGAGTTCCGATCAGAGGTTCTATTACGACTCGCTTGCGTTCGGAGAGGTAAGTCTCGGCAATCTGACGAAACAAGAAGATTGGATCAGTGGTACCACGTACGCGAGCTCGACGAAGACGTACAATTCGTACGGCCTTGTTGCCACTTCGACCGACCGCAATGGCAATGCCACTTCGTACGTGTACGACGCGTACAATCTTTTCACCGCAACGACGACCAATGCGTTGCTGCAGAAAACGCACGCGTATTTCAATTATTCCAACGGAAAAGTGAAGCGATCGATCGATCCCAACAACCGCCTTTCACAGAGTCTTTACGACGGTCTTGGCCGTGTCACGGAAGTCGCACAATCCGATACGTCGAGCCCGACTTCGTATGCGACAACCAGCGCATTTACCTACACGAATGGCCTCGCGGTACATCGCACTGACTATTTGAATTCTGCTACGACCACGGAGGCTCATGAATATTACGACGGTCTCGGCCGTCTCATCCAGACTCGTAAATCTTCCCCGACTGCTGGCATCTATTCGGTCACTGACCGCGTGTACGACGTGATGGGACGATTGGCATCCACATCGCTTCCATATTTCTCCTCAGGAAGCGCCTCGACGAGCCCGTCGACAAACTCTGCTCTTTATACGAACTATACGTATGATCCGCTTCAGCGTGTCACGCGAATATCAAATGCGGTCGGCGACACGACGAATACGTACTACCAGTGGAAGACATCAACTGTCGATCCCAATAGTCATCTCAAAGACCTGATCGTCGACGCCTTCGGTAATCTCGTAACCGTCGTCGAGTACAACTCAAGCGCCGCTTCAACAACGTATGCGTATGACTCGCTCAACAATCTCGCGACGACTACCGACGCTTCGGGTAACGTGCGTGGTTTCGTCTACGACGGTCTCGGCAGGCGCGTAAGCGCGCAGGATTTGCACGCAACGAGCGACAGCACTTTTGGTATCTGGTCGTACTCATACGATCATCAAGGAAATCTTATATCGCAGATCGACCCGAAGAGTCAGGTGGTCAACCGTACGTACGATGCACTCAATCGCATGCTCACGGAAGACTACACTGGCGGCACCGGTACCGAAGTCACGCTCACATACGATAGCTGTACCAACGGAATCGGCTATCTGTGCGTCGCTTCTTCGACCTCTGCCCGCACGACAAATTCATACGACATTCTTGGCCGCATCTCTGTCGCTACGACGACGATCCAGAATGTCAGCTATGCGATGTCATATGCCTACGATCGGCAGGGAAATATGACGACGGCGACATATCCCAATGGTAGCCGGACTCAATACGCGTACAACACGGCCGGTCTCACGAATCGCATTGAACGCAAGCCATCAGGTGGATCATTTAGCGACATCATCAGTAATTACGACTACGCTCCGCATGGGCAAGTCCAGAATGTATTCTTCGGCAATAATGCGTCGACGACATATTCCTATGACCCGAGCGCGATCTATCGCCTCACTGGTCTGCAAACGAAGAGTAACGGCACAGATCTCCAACAGTTTGCATACATATACGATGCCGCCGGCAACATTACTCAAATCGCCAACACAGCGACAAGTTCGATAGCTGCCGCGACGAGCACCTATTCATATGACGCCCTGAATCGTCTTGTTTCCGCAGTCATGCTCTCTGCGACCTCGTCTCCGTATTCGCAATATTACTCATACGATGCGCTTGGCAACATGCTCTCTCTCAGTACGGCATTGTCTTCCGCTCCTGGCAGTGCTCCCTCTATTCTCGACACCCTCCCGATCACGCTTCATCAAGTGACGGGCGCGACATCCGATTCCTTCTCATACACCGTCCCCTCCGGTTCCAATAAAGTCCTACTCGTCTTCGTCTCCAAAGGCGGAGACAAACCTTCGATGTCACAAAACGGCGTGTCCATACCCGCAAACCAGATTGCAAGTAATTTCAACGGTTCGAATTGCGACGGCACACACTCGGCAGGAGAGTACTTCGCCTGGCTCGCAGCTCCTACGTCGGGGACATTCTCCATCAACTGGAGTGTAGCTGGCTCTGCTGCATACGCAGTATTTACCGTAGATTCAGCAGCTCAGGCATATCCCATCATCGACGCAGCTACCTGTCGGGGTATACTCTCCACCAATCACACGATTTCCGCATCAGTCACCGCGACAAGCTCCAACACCCTCCTTCTCAGCTGGTCCAACATGAGCACTGGCGGCGGCGGGCCATCGTCGCATGGAGCGGGGCAGACGGAATTTATCAACAACTCCTCCGGACCTTCGTACATAGTCTATGGAAGCTATGTCGTCGGCTCGTCCACGACCAACACGCTCCAGGGAATGACGGAGAGCTACACCGGCTCTTTGAATCAGAATCTGGATATGCAACTCGTTGCCGTGACGCCGGCAGCTGCGGGCACCGGGACGACGACCAGCAATGTGTTCACCTATGCTGGCGATTCCAACCCACACGCTGTGACGCAGATAGCAAACGGGGTCAGCAGTTCAACTTTCGCATACGACAATAACGGCAATTTGACGCAGAAAACGAGCGACGGAATAACCACATCATATATTTACGATTACGCAAATCGGCTGACGGCTCTCGGTGTGGCCGGCCAAGGAACCACAACGTACGCGTATTCGGCCTTCGGTGAACGTGTTCTCCAGACAGGCACCTCGACAGTTTGGATTTATCCGAGCAAGTTTTATTCGGTCGCTTCATCTACTGGCAGCGGCGCAGCATACGCCACGACGACCGAGTACGTGTTCTCTGGCGATACACTTGTCTCGACAACCGATCAGCAACTTGCGGGCGGCGTAGCGACCGGAACCCCCGCTACCCGCTACATCCACCCTGACCACCTCGGTTCCACGAATGTGGTGACAGACGAAGACGGAGCCGTGATCGAAACGTTGGATTATTTCCCTTACGGTTCGACGCGAGTAAGCACAGGGATCGGTGCGAGCGCCCGCAAATACATCGGTCAATTTTATGATCAGAACACAAATTTGAATTATTTCAATGCTCGCTACTATGACGCGAACATAGGGCAATTCATTTCACACGACCCCGTCTTTCTGGCCATCGGTGACGCGAACAAGCTGAAGCAGCTGACTGGCCTAGACCAACAAACATTCCTTTCCGATCCGCAGCTCGCGAACTCAACGAGCTATGCGAGAGGCAATCCGATCAGGAATAAAGATCCTGAAGGCAAGTTCATCAACATTGTTGCTGGCGCAATTATCGGTGATTTCGTCGGCGTAGCATCGCAACTTTATAACGACGTATCGACGGGACGCTCAAGCAGCGTTACTGAATATATTGCTGCCGGGTTAGGCGGCGCTGCGAATGGCGCTGTAATAGCGTCTGGCGGTTACTGGTATGGACCAGTGGGCGGATTAGTAGGCGGTGGTGTTCAGTCGGCGGTATCGCAGACTGGAAGTATTACAAACGGGTCAAGAAATAACTTTTCGTTCGGTGAGGTTGTTGGTTCCGGACTATCTCAAGCGCCGTTCGGTCTAATACCTGGTCTCAGGGTTCCTGGAATTACTGCGGGTCGGAATAACTTTGAAGCAATTGGAAAGAATGTTTTCACGCGATACGACAATGGGTCTATCAATTCCATAAGTATGTCTACCGCAGGGAAAGTCTTTGTTGGCAATCAAGTCCAAAATGCTCCGCAGAATGCCGCTCAGGCATACATGTCTGTTCCTGCTAATACACAATCGCTAATCACGGGTCTTTCAAATCTTGTCTCTGCTTTGCAGTCGTTTGCGCGGTCTTTATCAGCCTCGTCGAATAAAAAGTAGGTATGAATGAAACAGTTAGAAATTATCTTTGGTGGGTCGCGGCAATCGGTCTATTGATCGTCCCGCCAATTCTAGTTCGCACACAACCGGGAGGAGCCATTCGAGTTGTTGCGTATCTTGTTCTTATAGCAGCAGTGTTTGTCCTCTGCTTGTATTTGGGATTGAGGAGGGGCCCAATTGTCGCCAACTTGCCAATCGCAAAAACTCTCAAGACGGATCAGAGTAGAAAAATCGCTGAAGCAATCTTCAGAGGAGTTCCGTTCATTATTGCGATTGTCGTTTTTGTCGTTCTGGTCGAGATAATACCATCAGTAATTTCATACGCATTTGATCCTTCATCTGCAAAGGTCGAAATTCACAAGATAGCCCATGTCAATTCAGCTGCAATGCCAGGTGCGTTCTACATTCGAATGGGGATACACACCGACGACAACCAAGATTTGTCCTACTGGTACCCGGATCAAATTCTGCAAACGGGCGGCACGTACTCCTTTACGCTACTGCCAAATAGCGACTTTGTGTTGAAGGCACAGCTAATCGAGTAAGCCATCGAAGCACGTATGACCCCCGAACAACTAGCTGAACTCAAGACCGATGCGATCCTCCGAGCGAGACTGGCCAAACTGATGGCGCGGGACTGCTTTCGCAACACGATGTTGGAAGATTTTCACGCTGGGAAAGTGCCCAGTTCGCAAACAGGCGATTATTCTGACGTGAAGGTGGTCACGCCGTACGGAGAAATCCAGTGGAACAGGCTTTCCCGGCTCAGCGACGCAGAGATGAAGGCCCTAATGATGGATGTCGTAGATCACTGTTACGACTTCCTCATGGAACTGTGCAGTCCGGACGGACGAGAGATCATTGAAAAAATCAAGCACTGCGACGAGCTGCCCGCATGGAACGAGCCCGAGCCAGTGATCCTCAGAGAGTTGCCCTCGCTTCGTCAGGCAGCCTCAGGAACGACTGGCGGCTCCTCGTCCTGTTGACGCCTCGGCTGCGCATTTAGCCACCGCGCGCCGCGGCTTACCCCTGTATACACCCCTAGACAATCCCTAGAGACACCCCTTCACACCGTGTCCATATCAATGCTGTAGGGGATGGCGAACGGAATAGCCAACCATCTCAAGCGATTGACTGCTTCGCGCTCAACATCATTTCCACCACGACGTTGTTTGGTTTTGCTTGTTGTTTCTTTTTTCTTCGATCTACGATCGGTGACCCAGTGGGCCGGACCCGATGAACGGGTTGTTCTTAGTAGTTGGATTGGTTCTGGCGAACCCAGGGAACCCCCTGCCCGTCGTCCGGCAGAGCCGGCCGCCAGGCAGGGGTGGGTGCAAATCCCCACACTGGAAGGCCCTACACCCTTCCCCCGCGTTTTTCACTAATATGTAACGACGCTTTGGCCGCTAATAGGTTTCCCCGAGCTGTGGGAGGGGGAAGGACGGCAACGATGCGAGAGTTGATCGTTACTGGCTTGGGCAAACGGAGCGAAACGTTGCTGCTCCCGAAAACAGTGACGCAACGAGCGCGCTGCACATCGCTCTACTTGTCGCACCGCAGACGAGTTGAGACCGGCGCAGAATTTTAGCAATTCTTGTTTTTGGACTTCGCGCGGCCATTTTTTGTTTTCGAGTTCCGGCATCTGTCCGTCCACAATCACGAAAATATCTTTAGGTGCGCGCTGTGCTCCGCCCCGCTCACTGTCTCTCCTAGCCTGCACATGGTGACCGTATTCAACGCAGAGGTTGTGGTCTAGGTGGTGTGTCCCCAAAACCGGAGGACGCAATTGAAATTGCCCGACGACACTGAACCAAGTTTAGTTGTCCCCACTTCCGATTCGACAGTCGGGGCACTTTCTGGAATCGATTCAAGATATATGGCGCTTGACACTGGTAGCGAGTCCAACGCGGATCATTCCCGAGTTCTTGCAGCGAACCGCGAGTCAATTGTAACGTCGAAGAGTATGAAAAGAGCCGCGCTCTATGCGCGCGTGAGTACGGAGACGCAACAAAAAGAGAGAACGATCGAGAGCCAACTGTTTGAACTCAAGAAGCAGATCGTCGCGGCCGGTCACATGCTCGTCAAGGAGTACACCGACGATGGGTACAGCGGCAAATATCTCGACCGACCCGCGCTAGACGAACTCCGCACCGCCCTCAAAGCGGACACCTTCGATGTCGTCTATTTCCACGCGGTGGATCGCATCGCACGTGAACCGATCCATCAGAACATAATTGTCGGCGAACTGCTGAAGCACAAGAAGCGGATAATCATCAGTGGGAAAGATTACGAAGAAAATCCCGAGAATAGGTTTACGCTGGATGTGCTCGGGGCTGTCGCAAAATTCGAGAGGGCGAAGATACTTGAACGCACGCGACGCGGCGCGTTGCACCGACTGCGGTCAGGGCAGCTAACCAGCCACGGCCAAAAAACCTATGGATACACGTACGTGAGAAAAACGCCGACCCAGCCGTGCGCGCTCGTCATCAATGAAGATCAAGCGGCGGTCGTCCGATCTATTTTCGAGATGTTCGCAAGTGGTCGATACGGGCTCAACGCCATCACGCGCTTTCTGGAAAAGAGCGGCGCTCCGACCTACAAAGGGAAAGGGCTGTGGTACGCACAGAACGTCAGGTTCATGCTGCAAAATCCAACGTACGTCGGCACGCGGTACTTCAACAGATTAGCCAGCGTGAACGACGTATCGGGAGACGGCAAGCGACCAAAGGGTAACAAGCGCGTTTTGCGAGATCGCGAAGATTGGATTGCGGTCAAAGTTCCGGCCATAGTCTCGCAAGAGCTTTTTGACAAAGTGCAAGAGCGGCTGCGGATTGTCCGCGAGCGTTACCGCCAGCCCGCCGTGCCGCATCTTTTGGGCGGCCTTGTTCGATGCGTCGAGTGCGGGCGAATGTATTCATCGAGCCGCTTTTACGTACCGCGAGAGCACCCCTCAGGAAAGGTCTCGGTTTATCATCGAGCTGTGTACCGCTGTAATCGGCACTTAAACGACAATACACATGATCCGGCGCGGGTTAAGCCCTGTCGCAATTCAGTGATCGCAACCCACATCCTGGAAAACACGGTTGTGGACATAATCCGAGACGTGATGTTCGACGCGGGGAAGCTCGGGTGCTGCATCGAGGGCACCGACCGCGCTGATGATGGGAGCGCCGCACGGGAGCTTGCGCGGATCGCCGGAGAGACGAAGCGCTTGGACGAGGAGCGCCGTCAGAACATCGAGTTGTATGCGACGGAACAGAGGACGGCGACAGAGTATCTCAACGTCAATATCGCGCTTGATGAAGTACTGGATCGCCTCAAACGCGAGAAGGCCGACGCTGCCAGCACTTTACGCGAAGCGGCTGCGCGAGACGTTCTGGGCGCAAGTATTCGCCATTTCTGCGCAACGGCGCGGGTGCGGTTCGAGGAGTGCGCTGACTTCGACGCGAAAAGACGGTTCCTACGCGATCACATCGACAGGATAATGTTCAATCACGGCAAGATCGCGCTTGTCGGGTCTGTGCCACTAGGGAGCGTGGCGACGAAGGAGACGGAACTTCATTTTCGGATCGAGGGGGAGATCGACAGAGCTACAATCCGATCAAAGTCGTTGCGAAGGCTTTGGAGGGACGAACGGTCAACTTCATGGGTGCCGGGCACCCACGCCGAGGAGCCCTCGGACGAGCCCGCCGCGTAAAAAGAAACGTCTCAAAAACGCAAAGATGGGTGGCTCGACAGAGGCTTGATCTGGCTATCCCCAGCGCGAAGAAACGCCAGACATTGGCGAGTCGTGGAATCGTATACTTGGCTAGTGAGACGCCAAACAGGCACGACCTTAACAGCGGCGACGATCATACTTTCTAGCGGCCTCATTTCAGTATTGTGTTTTTCTCCGTTGGCTTTCGCGCAAGAAGCAAGTGAGGGCACGACTAGCGCCGAAGTGGCGAGCAGCTCACCTGAAACCACCCCGACGGCGTTGATATACTTTTTTGTCTCCGAAGGCGGCCAGATTTGGGGCGTGCTGCCGATTTATCTAAATGTTGCCGCTATCTGCACGACGCAGATCGCAACCTCTACCGACGCTGAAAATCCGGCAGAATCCCCACCTGACCCCGAATGTGGCCTCCTGGTGCTCAACTATGGCACGTCCACGCAAGTGGGTGATAGCGGAGAGGTCGCAGCTGGCAGCGGTGTAGCAACCACCAGCCCCGCTACTCGCTACATCCACCCTGACCACCTCGGTTCTACGAATATCGTTACAGATGAAGGCGGAGCCGTGATCGAAACGTTGGACTATTTCCCTTACGGTTTGACACGAGTAAGCACCGGCATTGATGCGAGTGCGAGAAAATATATTGGCCTTTTCAAAGACAGCTCTGACCTAATTTATGCAAATGCCCGCTACTACAACGCTAATGTAGCGCAGTTCATTTCGCAGGATCCGGTCTTTCTCGCCATCGGTGACGCGAAAAAACTTAACGAACTGACTGGTCTCGACCAACAAACGTTCCTTGCCGATCCGCAGGCAGCGCACTCGTACAGCTACGCGAGAAATAATCCGATCACAAACAAAGACCCCAAAGGACTGCAATTCGCCCCAGCGCTCGCCCCCATGGTGGGAATTGAGTTGCTGTCTGGGCCAGTAGGATGGGCAGCGCTCGGACTTACGACGGCACTTTATGCCGCTTATCTGCTTCACAGTCTCGGCGAACCAAACTGGCAAACTATGCAGTTAGTGAACGGTCAAGGTTACAACACTGATCCGAAACTCCCCCCAAAACCTCCAGGAGGGCCGTGGGGCTTCCTTGCGTGGACAAGTGCGATCACAGCAACCGGGATAGGAGCGTTCAATGAGTATGTCGGACCCCTCCTCCAACCAAACAACGGGCTCCAGCCACTGCACTGGCCTAACGGCAGCAATCCACCATTCTTTACAGGGGCGGGCCCCGTTGTCTCGCTACCTCCAATGGTTATCCAAAGCGGAACAACATATTACAGAAATTCGAGCGGACTACTCAGCACTACGCCGCAGCCTATTCAGCCTCAGGGAGGTACAAAGAACAGTTCATCCGGCGGCGGCGGTGGATCGCCTACTCAGACCTCCTCTAATAACGGAGGTTGGGGTAGCACTCACACCGCATGCGGCAAGCTGTGCATGTAATAACTCAAGTTATGAGCATTATTAGTAATCAGACATCGTTATGATCGAATTCATCACTAGCGCGCTGATGCTCCTCGGGGCCATTGGTGTGATAGTCCAACATTACCCACGGTGGAAGAAGTACCACGATCCTGAGGACAGATATTGGATTTATGCAGGCGTCCTAACAATACTGACCGTCATATATTTCTTTGTAACGAAGCATGTCATCACCATAACGCCGGAAAACGTGACCTTCCTAATTTGGTCGCGGCGAGTTCTGATTACGGTCGCTTTTTTGGCGTGGCTAGTCCTCGGCTACCGCCGGTACATCCTAAGAAACTGGCTCCGAGTTATGACCCCCGACCAACTGGCCGAACTCAAGGACAATGCGACCCTCCGAAAGCGGAACGGCGTTACGATCTACAAGGCAAATAAACTTGTCGGGCTGCCGGCTCTGCTTATTCCCGCACTCTTGGTAATTCCCGTTCTGAACGCGGAAGTTCCTCTGGAAAATCGGTTAATAGGGCTCGGGATATTCCTGGTCATCACGGTTGCGATAGTAGTGGTGCCATTCGGTGCGCGCCTGGAGGTCGGCGACAATCATGTCGCCACCTACCTTTTTGGTTTCAGTACCATGCCGAAGATCTACCGGTCGGATATTCAGGTGATTGTTTATAGAAATCTCTTCCACGGTGGGCTTGGTGCTGGAAAGGGTATCAGCTTCCGCGCTTTGATCAGAGGACGCAGCAAAGCCTATAGCATTGGTGAAGCCATGTACGGCAAGGAGGCAATTACCCACGCAAGACGCGTGCTGTCGTAATGTCTCGCCGCTTTGTATGACCCCGAACAACTCGCTGAACTCAAGACCGATGCGATCCTCCGAAAGCGACTAGCCAAGAGGATGGCGCACGATTGCTTTCGCAGTACCAAGAAGTTGGAAGACGTGCACGCGGCGGGCAAAATAGGCGAAGGGGACATGAAAGCCCTGATCATCGACGCCGTGGGACTACTCCTTACCAATCGACAGCGTAGGACTACCGCGAGATGTCATTCACGAGGTCAAGAAGGATATTGGGTTGCCCATCGTTTCCATCACCGATGGGAAGGAAGGAATGTCTCGGCCGTCATCTTGCATCGGGACGAAGCTGAAAGCGATGAACGCAACTGATGTGATCGCCGCACTTGTTGGATTTGCAATTCGTGGCTTTGTTTTGCGGAGTGTGAATTAGCTCACCTATGGCCGCTAAAAAGTACGGCATTCTCGCGCCGTTTCATCGGGGATGTTGGTCAAGGAGGAGGAGCGACATGAAAGCCTTCGCCAGCTTTTTCGCCCGCGCCGCATTAACCGCCGGCCTCGCAGGGTTTTTCGCGCCCGCTGCTCTGGCGGCCCAGGGGCAGAGCTTTCCGGGCGTGACTTGTACTTGCAAGGGATGTGCGAGTGGTGGGGGAGACCTCACCGGGGATTGCGCTAGCGTGTGCAAAGATAAGACAGTGTATTCGAAGGGATCGGAACCCCATGATTACTGCAAAGCGTCCGCGACGATGACGGGAAACGAATTGCTCGGCGGACTGACGATCGCAGGAATAACAGTCGAGCAACTTGCGAGCTTTTCACAGGTCGACCCGTCGATCATCAAAGAGATGATAGCCCGGGGCAGTCATCCCGTGGGCGCCGCAGGCGAGACGGTGGACAAGGTCATTCAGGCCCTGGGGGTCAACGGCGGCGTTGAGATTACTGAGGATAGTGTTCGCCTGGAGAGGAAGCCGCGCCGGAAATGTCCCGATCGATGTTGAAATAGATGGGCGGCGTTGCTCACCTTGAGCCGGTAGGCCACCGGCGCAAATGCGCAATATTCAACGACCACGGAATATGTCTGGAATGGTGACAGCCTGGTCGCAACTGTCGATCAGCAATTGGCGAGTGGTGTTGCAACAGGCCCCCCGCCAGCCGATGCCATGCCACCGGGGACGCCATTACCGCGCTTTAGGACGGCTGGGGGCCACAAATCGGCCCGCTCGGCCGTGCGCGCAGTCACGCAGGCGCGCCAACTGTGCCGCGCCAGTGTTTTTTGATCTCACAAAGGCGTAGAATATCAGACCTACCTTGGGAAAAATAGACCCGAGCGAGGTGTGGAGGGAAGACGGTGGTGGTTCTCACATCATAGGATAGGACCACCGTACCAGCCTCCTTGATAGGCTCACGCCGTCGCTCGCTGCTTCCTCCTCGGACAATGGTTCAGGATGGTTATGGCTGAATGACCGCAGAATGACCCAGCATCGAACCCCGGTGCGTGTTTCGGCCGCCGAATGGCTTAAGGCACACTTTGAAATTCCAAAGTGGGGCGCTCTGGCCATGCTTGGCAGTGGGCTCGTGCTTATGGCTTCAGGTTTCGGTGCACCGGTCTCGTTGCAACAGGATTTCCCGTGGATCATCATCGATGCTAGCGCTCAATTGCGTCCCACTAATTGGTTTGTGGTTGTCGGTGGCGCGGCCGTTTCAGTGATTGCAGCGTTGCTGATGGTCCCCATGTTCTCCAATCCAACTGACGGCGAGCGCCCGCCGAAACCTCCACTCACACCACCGGTCGTTCGTCTGATCAGTCCTGAGATTGTCGAAGAGGAGAGTGTCTCCGCGATGGTCGAGCGCTACGGGTACAAGTGGCCTAAGACAGTTATCGAGTGGCCTCCGTCTTGCTCGGAGTTGCAAGCAGCCATCAAGAAGGGCCAAATGCTATTCGACCATGCTGACGTTTCGGTGCTCGGTGCCGACCATTTCAAGACTAATGCCGGAATGGCTCTAGAGAGATTACCAAAGCGAAGAGAGTGGGCGGAGACGCTTCTCCCAAGTCTCGTTGCACGAGTTGTCCATTTTGAAGATCATTACCGCAGATTGGCCATTAGAAACTATCTTATCCTCGCCAATTTCGAAGTTCACTTTGAGTTAGCTCGTTTATCCAGTTGGCTTGGCCTTCGCGAGGCTTCGATTGAAGTTCCTGATGCCTGGAAACCTTATCAATGCCCTGACCGTGAAGCGCACCTGAAGCGTCTTCTCAACGGCTCATCCTCCAAAGAGATCGTGAATGCGAGGCTGCGGGTAGTAGGTGGGAAGTATATCCCAAACGTGGGGCACTACTTTAATGTTCCGAAATCGCTTGCAATGGGTTCCCGCCCTCAAAGGGCCGACAAGGAGGACATCTGTCGCTGGTTGATCCCCCAATTTCATTACCAATTGAGTGCTCAGCTGCCAGAGATCGACCGATACGACGAACGGTGGGGCTTCGACAAGATCAGCGGCGAGTGAAGTTGCGGAACGCTGGCGGTGACGGTGTCGAGTTCGCCGACCGCTCTAGGATGTATTGCGGAAGAGGCATGCCCACAGCAATTTGCAACGGGCGGCGACTTCCGTGAAGTGATGGCTCGCGATCGGCGGCAGGCAGGAGATAGGCGCGCATCGAGCCTGATCGATGCGCACCGATGTTTGAGGGACGCGCAGTGCGCAACGCACGCCGAATGTAAATCCACATCCGCATGGCACCTGAGGGAGGCGGAGGCCTAGCCACAGCAATCGCCAGCTGCGGCATGGCGGCACTCCGTGACGTTGCGCCCCGCCCCTTTGTGGTTGTATATTCTCCTTTTAGCATCGGAAAGTGCTGCAACGAGATTGACATTCGCCAGATTGCCCGAACGCGACGATCATCGGAGCCATTGCCATGAATGTCTCACGAGTTTCCGCCAGACTTGGCTTAATCTCTCTCGGGTTAGGAATTCTGCTCTCTTTTGCAAACCTGGCGCTCTTGTATTTTGGTTTTCAAAAGAGCAGCTTAGACGTGACGGCGCTCAGGCTGGAAATACAAAAGACAGAGCCAACCTTCTTTGTGCAGTATTACTTAATAAGTACGTCAAATCCTTTCTTTGAAGCGCCCAATACAAACAATCCGCTTTTGACCGCGCAAACAGTCCTTAATAAGGATGGTAAGTTCCATTTCGTGGATGTGGCGCAGCTGCAAGCAAGCGACAAAGCCGCTGCGGCCTGGTTTTTGTACTTCTCCAGAACACGTGGGCGCGATGTTCGGAACGTGAAGGTGGTGTTTCATGTTTTCGAAAACAGCGCAGGTCCTTATTTCGATGATTGGGAAAAGCGAGCCGCTCGTCCAAACGACGCGAATGAAGAGGATAGAAAGTATAAAGTCGTAGTCGTCGAAGTTGGCGCACCAAAACTAGACGAGGGATTTCGTATTCCGATTGCAAAAGCCGTTTTCGTTAACGATCAAATCCCATTCCAGTTTGAGGGCACCCTCGCCGTGCCACAAAAACTTCTATACACGGACAGCTTTGACAACGAAGTAAAGGAATTCAATGTTCGAAGAATGTTAGATGGGGCAATCCAGAATCGACTTTTCCATTTTTATACCAGGGCGTGAGTGTGTAACCATTAGTGTGGTACGGGGAGCCTCGCTACCGTTTGTTCAGTTTGTTCAAATCCCCACAGTTCAGCGTGAAGTACGATCTCGCTCGGGTACAATTCCCTTAATGTGGTCGTCCATGTATGCAGAGATGAGGCGGTACCCATATGCAGGGATCAACACTTCTAACCCGCACGCAGTGACGCAGATAGCGAACGGGGATCAGCACAACATCGATTCACGTTCTGGGGTGGGGTAATCCAAGCACACCTTTCTACAAATTCTTATACACGGGATTTGTGATCACTCTCGGGATTGTCCTCCTCGTATTTGCATTCACAGCCTTTGTTGGGCCGACTTTCAGCTCTGCCGCATCATCACTTTACGTGCCCGATTGAGAAAGTGTGTAAGCATCCGGTGAAGACCGCGTAGCGGTCCACTCAGGCTGCCTTTTCGACTCGCTTGTTTTGGTCGCGCCAATTCCACGGAAGCAGTTCGTCGAGCCTTTGGACTGGATGCGCAGCGATGCGCGCCAGGACGTCGGCGAGCCAGGCTTGCGGATCCACGTCATTCATTTTGGCGGTGACGATAAGGCTGTACATCACCGCGGCACGGTCGCCGCCGCGATCGGAGCCACAGAACAGCCACGACTTCCGGCCCAGAGCGATGCCGCGCACGGCGCGTTCGGCGGCGTTGTTCGACAGGCAGATGCGGCCGTCGTCGAGGAAGCGGGTGAACGCGCTCCAGCGCTTGAGCATATAGTCCATCGCCTTGGCGACGTCGTTGCGACGTGAGAGCTTGGCGCGTTGCTCACGCATCCAGGTTTCCAAATCGGCGACCAGCGGCGCGCTCAGCTCCTGGCGGACGGCCCGGCGCCGTTCGGCACTCTGGCCGTTGATGCCTCGCTCAATCTCGAACAAGGCGTCGATCCGGCGGACTGCTTCCAGCGCCAGGGGCGAGATCACCGCGGGCTTTTTGCCCTGCACCTTGCGGCGCGCATTCTCCGCCAGATCAGCCATCACGAAGAACGGCCGTCGGGCGTGGACCCAGCACGCGGCTTCCAGGATCGGACCTGCGTTGCGGCCCGGTTCGTAAAGCCTGCCATAGCCGCCATAGGCATCGGCCTGGAAGATTCCGCTGTAGCTGGCCAGATGCGTCTGAGGATGTTCGCCGGCACGATCGCGTGAGTAGTAAAACACCGCCCCCGGCGGTTCTGGCCCGCCGAACGGCTTGTCGTCGCGGACATAGACCCAGATCCGGCCGGTGCTGGTCTTGCCCTTGGCCAGAACCGGCACCGTGGTGTCGTCGCCGTGCAGCCGCTCGGCGCTCAGCACATGGGCCTCGAGGCGCTGGAACAACGGCGTCAGCGCGACCGTACAGCTGCCGACCTGGTCGGCCAGGGTCGACAGGCTGATCGGCACGCCTTCCTTGGCATAGCGTTCGGCCTGCCGGTTCAGGGGCTGATGCTGGCCGAACTTCTCGAACAGCACCATCGCCAAAAGGCTGGGACCGGCCCAACCGCGAGCGATGACGTGGAACGGCGCCGGCGCCTGGCTGATCTTCTCGCAGTCCCGGCAGCTGAACTTCTCCCGGACGTGCTGGATCACCTTCCAGGATTTCGGGATCACCTCCAACGTCTCGGTGATGTCCTCGCCGAGCTTGGACAACCGCAAGCCACCGCAGCAGGCGCACGACGTCGGCCCTGATACGATCACGCGCTCGCGGGGCAGATGATCCGGGAATGGTTTGCGAGATGGCCGCTGGCGGGTGAACGACGCTACGGTGGTGGTGTTCGTGATCCTGGCCGCGGCCATTTCGGCGGCCAGTTCATCTTCGGTCGCTGAGGCCTCGAGCTCCTCCAGCGTCAGTTCAAGTTGGTCCAGCAGCCTTGCGGTACGCTCCGAGCGCGGGCCATAACGATCACGGTTCAGCTTTTCGATCTGCAGCTTCAGGTGAGCGATCAGCGCCTGGTCGTCGGATTGTTGGGCGCGAACGCTGGCGAGTTCGGCGCGCGTCGCAAGCAGCGCCGCATGCAGCGCCTCAATATCTTCCGGCAGCTTCTCGGGACTGTCACCCATGCCCTGATGGAATCACAAAAGCTGCGATTTGGCGCGGGTTTTTTGCAATCTCACGGGATTTTTGCGCAACCTATCCCGCGCTCTGCGGCCGCCAGCTGTGTTGAGGGTTGCGCCAGTCGATCGCCTCCAGCAAATAGCCCATCTGAGCTGCGGTCAGCGACACCACGCCGTCCACCGTCGCCGGCCAGATGAAGCGGCCACGGTCCAGCCGCTTGGCGTAGAGCGACAGTCCAACCCCGTCGTGCCAAAGCGCCTTGATCAGCGTGCCGGCGCGACCACGGAACACAAAGATGTCGCCGGCAAAAGGATCTCGCCCAAGGCCCTCCTGCACCAGCAACGCCAGGCCCTGCATGCCTTTGCGCATGTCAGTGTGACCAGTCGCGATCCAGATTCTCGCGCCTGCTGCGATCGGGATCATCGCTGCTCCAGAAGGTCCAACACTCGAGACAACGCGGTCATATCAACGCCGCGTCCACGATCACTCGACAAGCCTTGCCGACGACAATCTCCATGCGTCCGCTCGCCGGCGTCGCCAAAACGGTCGACCGCGCTGGAGGTGGGTCCGGCATCACCATCGCCGGCACAAAGCCGGGCTGAGGCTGTTCATTACCGCTCGCCCGGGTCCCAAACGATCGCCGCCAAGTCAACAGCAGCGAGCGCGAGATTCCATATCGCCGAGCTGTCGATGAGACGGCGCGCGGTGTCTGCAAACTCTCCAAAACGATCTTGAGCTTCTCATCATCGGTCCAGCGACGACGCCGACCAGTCTCAACAATCTCGAACCGTTCAATCTGAGCACTGCACTTATTGCTGTCCATAAGGACTGTTACACAGCACTCGACTTAACTCGACAAGGCGGCCGTCACCGGAGGGAGACGAAAGTGTTGACCACGCACTCTGTTGAGCAGCAGGTGACGAACCGCTTGCATAAGCAGGAACTAGAATGCATCCTGCTGGCATTATTCAGTACTCAAAAGGCAGATTCGAAATGGGGCAGCTATTTCTTCCGCATGCATCAATTGTCTGCGCGACACTCTTCTCAGTTACATCCGCCGCCGCGGTCGAATGCGACCCGGCCAAGATCCTAGTTCAAGACACTGCATTAGCAGCCGTGAACCAATCGCTCGCAGTTCAGCAATCTCAATCGAAAGAGAGTCGAGCGGCTTCGTCTCGAAGTTCGTCCGGCAGCTTTATCGTGCCAGATGTATTTAATGTGTCCGAAACGCAAAAGGCGGCCTTCAACAGCGCTCTTATCGAGAAATTCAATCTTGATCTGAAAGCAAGCGATAAGAGATGGTTCGCTTCCGGAGTTCTCTCTAAGAATGCCGTTCAAGCCTATTCCGATTGCTTACGGAGTTCGGACCAGCACGTTTTCTTGATTCCATCCGATAACATTATGACTTCGGAAAACGTGACAATGCGTTTGGAGCTAAGGTCGTTTGTTACCTCAGAGAAAATACCAGCATCGGTCGAGATTCAGGGTGCCACATTCGCATCACCGCCTTCAAAGTTTGACATGGAGCCTGGAGGAGCAAAGATCTTTCCGATAAAGCGAAGCTTAGATGATCCTTTCACCTTCATCGCACATGTCGGCGCGAAAGGCGCTGCAGAGATCAATATACCAGCAAGGTCGCCAGTGAAATTTAGACAAGAGCTGCGATTCTCCAGAGAGGTCACGTACTCCAAATCAGGCAACTGCCTGAACTGTTACGATCCGAAGCCGGTGTGCGTTGAATTGGATAATAGGGATGATGCGGTGATTGTCCCTGGATCGATGATTTGGGAGGACATCCAGCACAATGTCTGGGGCGGCAAGCAAGTCTTCTCTCCAGGCATGTATACTCCGCAGAAGGCATGCCTGAATGGCCAACAAAGTCTAGGAGCACAAGAGGCAAGCATACACGTATGTGGTTACTTAACTGTGGCTGTAATCGCGAAAGTGCCGTTGGGACAACAGGAGTCATCATTTGCCAAGAAGCCCGACTATTTGAATGACGCTTGCAAGCGCGGCCAAATTCCTAAGCGCTGATCCAACCCGGCACGGCGCGACGAGTACCGGAGTGGAATGATCCTGGTGCCAATGATTAGGCGGCATCTGTAACGCCGCAGCTCCCCCTAGAGACATCCCTAGGCACACCCCTTCATACTGTGTCTAGGCCGACACTCTAGGGGTGGAGAAGCGGAATAGCCACACGCATCAGCGACTTGCCCGCTCCGCTCTCACCACCATTTCCAGCACGACGTTGTGGTTTGTTGTTTGTTTTTCTTTTTGTCTTCAATCTGCGATCGTCGGACCCCCGAGGTGGCGGACCCGAGGAACGGGTTGTTCTTGGTAGTTGGATTCGTGTTCCGTAGTTTGCTTGTTTCTTCTGCCGTACGCTGACGCGCGGTGCCGAGTTCGTTGATCATGTTCTGCCATTCAGCGGTCGCCCGCGGTCCTATCGTACAGCACAGCTGTCCGATAGTCCCACGTGCGTCTGTCCACCCGCATAACGAACACCCTGAGGTGTGCTAGTCGTACACTCGCTTCGCTCGCGTCCGATAGCCCACTCTCGGGCGTCGCGTTATGCGTTCCGCCTTCCGAGTTCTGCCGTACGCGAATCTCAGAGCGCCTGGCCGAGTATACGGGACAACACTCAAACCTTCTCGCGCTGACGCGGCCCGCTATGAAAGGTGGCTCATTTACGTACTGTTTCGGCCACCTTGGACTTGCTGCGAGTCGATCGCGCGAAAAACGGCCTTCCGCGTTCCCGGTTGTTCCACACACTCGTTACTTCTTACCTCAGCTTCCGTTGTTACTTACGCTTATTCGCTGTCTCCAGTGTAAGGGACGCACCGCGTTACTAGCGAGCTAGCTCATTGTGTTCCTTGGTGCGTGTTTCCTACGGCTATTCCTATAAGAAGAAAGGGGAAAACGCCGGTCATGATATGATTGCGGCGTGAAGAAGCGACTTACGATTACAGAATTTGCAAGAATGGGCGGAAATACGCGCTCTCTCAGCCTGTCCGCAGAACGCCGCAAGCAGATCGCATCGGCAGCAGGAAAAGCGCGTGCTGCCAAACTGTCTCCCGAACGCCGCAAACAAATTGCATCGCTCGCAGGACGAAAGGGCGGCAGAAGCCGAACTCGGAAGGCGTAGACTTGACGGAACACGCTGAATATCGTCGCGCCTAATAGCTTACTTGCAAGCAAGCATGTTTGTGAGACAATGAATACAGATGGAACGTGGTAAGCACGTGAGAGGCGTAGCTTAATTTTGGAAAGCATGGTCGAAGACGCGTCGCCAGTTGCGGATTCCGCACCGCCGCCTCTCCCGTACTCATCACGAATTATCAACTAATCAACTCAATCATGGAAAAATGCATTTGCGCAGGTTGCGGCAACGAGCATGAGATTGATGACGAGCCGCAAGACGAAGTTTCAGCGGAAGAATTAGAAGCGTAAAACGTTTAGCGCATGAATATGCCCCTGTGCAAAAACTGCGCGCACTCCGGCTCACATCATGAGTGGAAGATAACGCGATTGCGCGGGCGCAGCTTACATCAAGTCTGCCGCTGCATCGGTTACGTTCCTGACGTGGATAGACCGAAACCAGTGAACAAAGTTATCGGACGAGCGCTGTACGAACGGCACAAAAAGCATCGAGGCGCGCATTGAACGCTCCCCAGCGGGCAAAAAATCAGCCCACCTCTTGCTGTCGAGCACCTGTTTCCTTTCGTGTGATATCCTTTTGTTCGACTGGAACCATCCTTCCGTCCCGACCTGCACGCGGTGCTTGCTGTCGCGCACAGCGGCCGTCAAGGATGAGCCGCCTGTGGCAGCCACCGCGAGAGCGGCGCGCAGCGTCCTTGACGGCCGCGAGCACGGCGGCATGCTTGAGCGTGTCAGGGGCAAGCCGTGACGCGCGAGCAGCGTACCGAACTCATTCGCGCTATCTGAGCAAGAACTCTCGGCTTGGATGTCCGCTTCGAGCCTTCATCTTTCGCAACTTTTGGATCGAGGCCAACGGCAACAATTTCTCAAAAACATTTCGCGCGTCACTGTGCATCGGCGTTCGCTGCGTACGTCAGAGGGCGCGACGAGCTTCTGCAGCAACCGGCGTCATTTCTGCGGAGACACAACAAATTCATCGCGGGGCACAAAATGCGACTGTCCGCCCGCGAGTAGTATTACCGCTCCACAAACAGTGCCATTCGTTGGTTGACGGACTCAGACCAAAATTCTGAATGTTCCCGCCGCCCTGCAAGACGGTGCACATGCCAGATACCACTCTCTCGTTGTCCGAGCATTTGGCATTGCAATTTATTTGATTGTCAGCGTTTCGACCGCACTCATTTTGGATCGCCGTCACTCCTGCAAGTGCCTTCAGGCTCGCCTGCAACGTTGCCATCTGAGCGCCCAACACCTGTACTCTATTCTCGATTTTGTCGGCTCGGCTTTCTTGTATTGTTTCTGAACATACACGCGGGACTTTGATGGCTTTAACCGGCCCAGACGTTGCGATGTTAAAGATCGTCTCTTTTGTGCAATTGTAAGACACACCATTTTGTTGGGAGGGGTGAGACGGTCTAGTGCATGAAATAGTGATACTTTCTGTTGGTTTGAGCACCTGAGAAACATCGGCCGGTTGAGATAGCTTGATTACGCCCTTCTGCTTTGTGACGGAGCACTTATTCTCTTCCAGGTCCATGGGTCCGAACAACGTTATTTGGATCTCCGATTGTATCGTTGGCTTGTACTGTATCGCCATCGTGACTTCGCGCCCCTCGTTAGCAATGTCGAGCGTGGGATGGAGCGAATCTGCCGCCATTGACAGGCAGGTACTTATGACCGCGGCTCCTTCGTTGGAGACGGTGCGTGCCTCGCCGCTGCTTATTTGGTTCCGCCAATATTCACCATAACGATTCTCGCAGTGTCTACTTTGTGCTTCCTGGACTTCAGCGGCTGCCGCTGAACCGCTTCCAGAAAATAATTTGTAAGACGCCTGAAGCTGTGCCTGTTTGGAGCTTGAAGCTTTGGAATAGCTCTCAGAGCAAAGATCAGCCTTCGCGACCGTTCGCTGTTGATCGACGTCGAGAGATTTGGAGTAATTGATGCCTATGGTCTTGGCCAGTTCGACACAGTTCTCTTGGGCGATCGAGTGGCTGGCCCAGGCAAACGCCGCGATAGAGAGAAGCAATGGCTTGCGCATGGCAATTTTCCCCTATGCTGATAGGGCGCTAAATAATGATGGGTTGTGACCAATTTTCCGGCAACGTTTCGAGCCTAGCCCGATGGTTGCACATTTCAAGACAGATGCGCTGCCCTAATCCGCGAGTGATATGTCGCAATGGCGACGGCACCGGGCGGTCTTGGATCCGGTGCAGTTGATGATTCTATACCGCTGAACCAAAAGGAGGGACGCACGTCGGTGGGCGAACGCTCACGCTATCCCCATGTCCATCAACGAATTGGAAATTGGGTAGTACACTGAATGCATGAAACTGAGCGTAATCGCATTTGCAGGATTCAGCATTCTCATTGTCAGCGTGCTTACAGTCGGACTTATAGTCGTCAAACCTGCCTTGGCGCAGGTTGACGCAACATCCACTGAAACTGTCGCGATCACCTCTGAGCCAGCAACTGCGGAGGAAGCTCCTGCAGAAACGGTCGCTGGCACCGCGCCCGATGCCACCGAAGAACTTCCGTCTGACGATGCAGACATAATTGCAACGCCAGCATCATCTCCAGAGGCGGCTTCGGAAACGCTCGTGGAGCCTCCGCCTGAAGGCCTGACGGAAGTCCACATCATCGGCACGAAGTACACAGATTACTTTACGGACGGTGCGACCGTTACATCGTATCCCGGAGATCCCGAGATCCACGCTCATATAGCCGAACCGAATGCGCCAATTCCGACGCATGAGGGTCTCACGTGGGTGCATTCGACCGGCAGTTATTTGTATGATACTTCCAGCGGCGATCTTGAAGAAGGCCAATATGCGATGCAACCGAATGGTTCGTATATTGAGAAACGACCTCCATTCGTCAGTTCGACCTCAACGCCTGCAGTGTCCGGCGAGTCCACTTCTGCGTCAGGCACTCCGCCCGACAACTCTTCGACAATCACAACAACGTCCGATCCCGCCGAGACCAATTCGCCGACAACTACTTCTACAGGCACAGCGACGACTTCATCCAACACACAATAGAAGCGGGGGCCATCCGGCATAATCGGGTGCGGATGCCGTCCTTACGGCAAAACTCCAATCCTCGTGTGTGTGACCGATCAAAGAGATAGTGCTCACCTGATATGGACTCAGGTCACGTCTTACGTTTTGCCAGTGTCGACTTCCGCAGCGATGATCGCGTCTTTGGCATCAAGGACGAAGATCGCTTTTTGCATATCTACGTCATTGGGAAGACCGGCACTGGCAAATCCACCCTGATTGAAACTATGGCGCTTCAGGATTTGGAACGCGGGAATGGCTTTGCGCTTATTGATCCGCACGGAGATCTTGTCAGTCGGGTTGCTGCACACGTCCCGGCGTCGCATAGGGATAGGTTGATCTATCTGGACGCGACTGACCCAACCCAGCCGTATGGGTACAACCCTCTGCGTCACGTCAGCGAAGATCGGATCGCCCTCGCCGCTTCCGGCATGATGGATGTATTTAAGAAAATGTGGCCGGACGCATGGGGCGTGCGCATGGAGCATATTCTGCGCAACGTCCTTATGGCCCTCTTGGAGCAGCCCGACGCGACGCTCCACGACGTATTGCGTGTCTTCTCCGACAACGGGTATCGCAAGAGAATAGCGCATTCGCTCCGCAACGAGACTGTCCGGACGTTCCTACTCAAGGAATTTGAGCGGTTCTCGTTCGGCTATCGTGCCGACGGCACCGCACCGATCCAAAACAAGGTCGGAGCCTTTCTGGCGGACCCACTGCTCGACCGGATACTAACGGCACCAGCAAGAGACTTGCACATCCGCCGGATCATGGACCAAGGCCAAGTTCTCCTCGTGAACCTGGCCAAGGGACACATCGGCGAAGATAGCTCCTCTTTGCTCGGTGGACTGCTCGTCACGACAATCGGGCTTGCCGCGTTCAGTCGAGCAGACAGCCCCGCAGCTGAGCGTCGGGACTTCTTCGTCTACATCGACGAGTTCCAGAGCTTTACCACTCTGGCTTTGGCGAACATGCTCTCAGAGCTCCGCAAGTACCGCGTTGGCTTCACGGTAGCCCACCAATATCTAAACCAGCTTGAACCTGACGTGCGCCATGCAGTTTTGGGCAACGCGGGGTCCATCATCTCATTCCGACTTGGCGTCGAGGACGCTCCGTACCTCGCTCGTGAATTTCACGGGAAGTTCGAGGAGGTGGATCTTCTGCAGCTGCCGAATTACCGCGTCTACCTGAAGCTTATGATCGATGGAACGCCGTCAAAGCCATTCAGCGCCGTCACACTTGACCCTGCTAGCTCGCCTCCGCGCACCCAATAGTATTTGCCAATTTGGCGTAACCTCACGTCTGCGCTCATGGTTGAGGAATCCGTTCGGCACCCTTAGGTCAAGCCCATGGACACAGTATCAAGGAGCGCGCTGACCCTTTCGGGTTAGCTTATCACGTGCTACAAATGCTACCGTCGCGGCCAAGGGTACGAGGCTAGTGATGCGACTGACGCGTCGTTTCTTTCTGCGTGTCTTGCCGATCGCTGCTCTCCTTGTATTTGCAGGGATAGATTGGAGCTTGGCTCAGTTTCAGTGTCCTGCTGGCAGCACCCCGGTGGCCGGCGGCGGGGGTACGATGTGCCAGTGCCCGGATGGCTCATTTGCTGGCCTAAATTCTGGGTGCCAGCAACAAAACCGACAACAAACACAAATTCCACCTGGTAGCACACGATGTGGTGCTGGATATTGTCAGGCGGGGACAAAGTGCGCCCGAAACGGCACGTGCATAATGAGTGATGCCGTCGACTGCGGAAGATTCGCTTGCCCTTCTGGAAATAAGTGCACCCGAAATGGTTGCCTACCCATAGGGGCAGCTCCCTGCGGATCAGGTTACTGCACTGCAGGCTTGAGCTGCGTCAAAAATCAATGCGTCCCAGAACAACCGTCGTCGAACAGCAGCTTGCTTATGAAGTTTTTTGTTGGAGGGGGAGGCTATCTTTCCTCGTACGCTCCAAAAATAACTGGCGATCAATCCCTAAGTTCAGCGGTTCAGCAACGAAACGTTCAAACGCTGCCAACATCATATGGCATAGAGAAATTATTCAACGATCCTTATGTTGGCAAACCGGTGCCAGCGTCAGAGCTACCGAAGCCTTCGGTTGACGTGTTCGGCACCCATCCTATGGCTAAACAATCTCCGTGGCAGTCAACAGTTAAGCCTGCGGCACCCGCCGAGCAGAGTGGGCAGCAACAGCCAACGGCTAAGCCTGCGCCGCCCGCCGTGCAGACCGGGGCGCAACAACCAACAACGCAGCCTGCGTCTTCCGCCAAGCAGAATGAGCAGCCAACCGTAGTTCCCACGAACCCGTGTGGCGCTGGGCATCGCACGCTGAGAAGGGGTGATTTTGAGTATTGTGAGATCTGGACACCAAAACCGCAATAGCGGCCTAATCTTTGGATCGCGCCGGTTGCCAAATGAGACGTGATATAATGTAGCTAATGCTGTTGCGTTGGCTACTTGTACTTGCTGTGGGAATTATTGCTATCGTTTTGTTGGTAGCGCATCGGGGACAGCCCACAATGTTGTCAACAATTCAGTGGGACATCCAGTCCGTAGGCGCTAGAGCAGCCGACCAGGCGCCTCTCACGTCCGTCGCTCTCCAAACCCCGACGACAGGTTATTACGTCGGTGAGTTTGTCGGCACATGTCGAACGATAGGCGAAACGTCAAACGATCTCCTGCCAGGCGAATCGTCAGCCATCCTTTGTTCGTGGATGAAGGACGCTGTCGAAATCGGCGTTTTTGACAGCGGACGAGGCAAAGAGGTGAGAGCCATAGAGTATTTCGAAGGCCGTCGTGATCAATCTCATGCTAGAGTATTATTTCCGTTGAATGCAAATGAATGATTGGCATTCCGACCACAGGCTGACTTTCATCGAACGCCGTTCGCGGAGAAATGGCTATGCGAAGTGTTCAGATGATAGTAAGCGCCGGAATCTATCTTGGTGGCGCATTGTGCTCTGGCGCCAGCAAGGCCGATCTCATCTGCATTCATCCCATTCCTCTCACAATCAAAGAACTCGTCGAGAAACAGAAATCTGGCCTTATCTCTGAAGAGCTTCTGAAGCGAAATGCTGAGTATCTTGTACTGAAGTACTGCGCAGCGACAGCCGACCGTATCCCTGCTGTATCGAGTGTCGCGCTTGGTGATGGCTGCGAAATGAAGTGGGGCGATCGGCTAGGCGAACGCGTGTACTGGGCCACGTGTAATACGACGGACGAGAACGTCGAGGCCGATAAGAACAAAGCAACATCGACACTTACTCTACCGGTTCCACGACCTTCCTCACCTCGCCGTCCTGAAACGCGGGTCACCTTTGAGCAAAACCTGCAATGCTGCGTTCGTCATTGGACCTCAAGACAAGGGGGAAGCGTGGCACCCGAAGGCCAGAGCACTAGCAATTATAAATCACGATCCGACTTGCTTTTAACGTGTCAGATGGGACTTCCACAGAATGCGTGGGCAGGATACCTCGAAACGCTTGGCGGAAAGGACTTTTGCGCGATTCGATGAAACACTCGGTTTGGCCGCCTAAGCGGCCACATCCAAGCCGCCCAGCACGCGCGTTATTTCAAGAGCGCCAATCATCGCCATGCGGTCCTGGGCAATGCCGGTTCGATCTTCTCATTTCAAGTCGGCGTCGAAGATGCCCCATATCTTGTCCGCGAATTCCACGAGAGGTTCGAGGAGATTGATCTTTTGCAGCTGCCGAATTATCGCATCTATCTCAAGCTTATGATTGACGGGACGCCGTCAAAGCCATTCAGCGCCGTCATACTTGACCCTGCTAGCTTGCCTCCGCGCACCCAATAGTATTTGCCAACTTGGCTTAACCTCACGTCTGCCCTCACTGACCGCTTACAGGCAGTATTCCGCTCGGACATGTTCTTTCGGCGGCTCCCGTTCGGGGTCGGTAGCGAGGCGGAGCAGCTGCGCTGGTAAGTCCGCAAGCAGCTCCGCCTTGCTATCCGGCACCCGAATGGTTCGGGCTGACGGTGATAAGGAGAAGAACATGTCCACCATTGCTCTTTCCCACAAGGCGGCAAAGCTAATGAAGCTTTGCGACCTTCAGGGCGTCGAGAGTCTTGACGATCTGCTGCTGATAGCGATCGCGGACACTGTGTGTCCCGCCATCTGCGTGACTGAGGGATGTAACCACACCGCCAAGGTAGAGCCAGACCAAGACCAGGGGGTCTGCGAGGCGTGTGGGGGCAACACCGTTGTATCCGTATTTGTGCTGGCCGGTCTGATCTAAGAGACCGGCCATGCAAGTCCGAAACTTCTACCATTGCGCAGAATGCGGTCGCGAGTGGACGGACGTTTGGTCCGCACAGTGCGACGACGATTGTCCGCACTGCGGTGCGCGTCACATGTCGCCATACAAGAGCGAGGATGCCTCGGAGGGCGACGATGAATAATATCGCCACCGCCGTCACGTTGCGTCGCATTCGAGTACTCAACGACTTCTTTCGCGCGACCTTTCTGGGCGGCAAAGTTGTCATAACCTCAGGCGTGGCAAGTCTGCCATTAGACGTGAAAGCTCGCGCGATGATCCAGGTTCAGAGCTTTGCGGATTTCAATGCGGACAATGATCCGCATGATGAGCACGACTTTGGTAGCTTTGAAGTCGCGGGTGCGAAGTTCTTTTGGAAGATCGACTACTACGACGTGCTCTGTGAGTTCGGGTCTGAAGACCCAGCCGATCCCGAAAAGACTACGCGTGTCCTCACGATCATGCTTGCCGAAGAATACTAAGAAGAGACCGCCTCCCGCCTAGGCGCGACAGATCGATGCTTCAGCAGGAGAAGCACTGTTGTGGGGAGCTTCGGAAGGCCTGACGGACAGCGTGACGCTGTCATGCGCCCGAACAGAGCGGATGTACCTCGGACGTTCTTTTTGTCCACACCCTCGCTTCAAAGCGAGGGTTTTTCTTGAGAGGAGCACTCTGGAAATTCATTTGGCCGACCAAAGAAAAGGGAATCAGACGTGCACACCTTCTTTGCGGGGCTACCCTTGACGCTCCCCCGCGAAAACCTTGAGTAGCGGCACCGTGTCGAAACGTCTATACTTTCGGTTGTATGGGGATTCGGGGCGAAAGTTTAATGATTGAGAGCAACGCATCTATTGAGAGTTTGGAAGCATGGCTGAACGCAAAGCCCTTTTGGGAACAGTACGTTTGGAAGCTCAATCTCGAGAAGGAGGTTTTGAGCAAGGAAGATGTTGACCAGTGCTACGCCTACCTTTCAGAACATCTCGGGATTATTGCCCCCCTTTCGGATTCTGACCAACGGCCATCGATTTCTTTCAAGAATGAAATCGGCTCAATCGGTGAGCCCTCTATTGGTGCCGATAAAATCAAGTTGATCGAGATAAGAGATTTCGTGGATGTAAACGCAATTTCGCAAGAATGCTCCATCAAGGTCGGCCCAAACCTCACCCTAATCTACGGCGCTAATGGAAGCGGAAAGAGCGGCATTGGCCGCCTGCTCTGCAACGCATGCTTCTCTCGCGGTGAGCGCGACGTTCTCCCGAACGTGCGCCTGGATGAGGCCGGGCAAGCTGGGGCGACTTTTGTAATTCAGGCCGAAGACGCGTCACCGGCGGAAATCAAGTACTCGCTCGGCGACGATATTGACGAACTCAAGCGCTTCGCCGTTTTCGATGCCGAGAGCGTGCTTATCCACTTAGATCAATCTAATCATGTCAACTTTACTCCGGCGCAAATAAAAATCTTTGACAAGGTCGCGGATACCATTGCGAAGCTGGAGGAGCGGCTTACGAACGAGCGTCATGAGAAAAGGAAGGACAATCCTTTCAGTTGGACGTTCTTCGACAACGACACGTCAACGACGGCGATCTTTTGCAAAGGTATGTCGGCCGCGACAAACGAAGCCGATTTACTTGCGCATGCGAGCTTCGATCCCGAGCTCGACGTGCGCACGATGGCAGATTTGCAGAAGCAAATTGACGAAAAGCGAAAACTCGACGTCCCCAAAAAGAAGAAACAACTTTTGAACGACCGCCAGAATCTTTCAGCGCTCAAGGCGACACTGCAGGCTGTGGTCGACCGTTTCACCATCGCCAAGGAGCGAGAAGTCAATCAGCTCCTAACTGATATCACTGAGAAGAGAAGACTTGTAGAAAGCCTAAGTGTAAGCAGTTTCGACGACGGGCTCCTCCAGACAATTGGCAGCCCGGAATGGAGGGCTCTGATCGTCGCTGCAAAGGAGCTTCGTGCCGCTGAAGTAGCGGCCGACAATGGCAAGGACCTCGCACATTGTCCTTTGTGCCATCAGAAACTGACGCTTGAAGCGCAAGCCCTTTTTGTGAAGTACTGGCAGTTCCTGGAGAGCAAAGCAGAGAGTGAACTAGCCCTTCTGGAGCGTCGCCAAACGGTCCTACTGCAGGATCTTCGATCATCGAAGGCGCTGCATCCAAAGTTCCTTGATACGGACGCGGGCGTAAAGGTCCTCATCGAAGAGGATGCGGCCTACCTTGCGCGGCTGAAGGTTCAGTTCCAAGCGCTTGCAGCCGTTACCATCGATTGGGAAGCAAAGATCGACACACTACGGAAGGTCGACATGAAGGGCGTTCCCAAGGTCGACTTGTCGAAGATCGAGCTTCGCATTGAGTGCAAGGCGGCCGAAGGAGAACACTTAGTCGATCCTACGGCAGAGATTGAACGGCTGACGGCCCAACTTAATGGGCTTAAAGACAAGAAGAAGGTGGCGTCGGTAAAAGGGGCTGCTCTTGAATACCTATCCTACTTGCAGTGGTCGGCCAAAGCAAACAAGGCTGGTTTCGCAGGAATCAAGATGGCCACTACCAAGAAGCGCACCGAGTCCTTCTTGGTTGGAGTGGCTCGGAACTATAAGGGCATTTTCAATCAAGAGCTTGGTCGGCTAGATTGCAACTTCAATCTCGTCATGCGCACAAGCGGAGAGCAAGGCAACACCGTAAAGGAATTTCGGCTCGATTTTGCGGAAGAATACAACCCCAGTGAAATCCTCAGCGAGGGTGAGCAGAATGCCTGCTCGTTGGCTGACTTTCTGACCGAGATCCAACTCGATAAGAACAACTGCGGAATCATCTTCGACGATCCCGTCACTTCGCTCGACCATGAACGGAAGGATAAAATAGCAAGGCGGTTAGCTGTAGAAGCAGGTGAACGTCAAGTCGTTGTGTTCACGCACGACATCGTTTTTATGAGCCAGCTCGTGAAGCACGCGGAGCGCAATTCCATTCCGGCTATCGCACACTGGATGCGCAAGATCGATGGCGTCCCTGGGAAAGTCGAAGACGATACGAGCCCGCGCCTCGCCTCATTAACGAAACTAAAGAACGACGCTCAGGAAGCCGTGAGAGATTTCTCCTCACTCGGCGCTAAGGAGCAAGAACGGGCGCTCGGAGCAGCCTTCGACTATCTGCGGAGTGCGACTGAAGCCATGATTGAGGAAATTCTTTTCGCGGGAACGATTCAAAGGTATGACGACCACATCAAGGTCATGAACCTTGAGGAGGTGATTTTTGATCAGTCACTTGCGTTGCAAATTGTTGAACTACATGGCCGACTGTCTGAGGTTATCCTCGCTCACAATCGCAGCGATCAAAGGCGAGAGGACCCGCCAGATCTCGACGATCTTAAGGCTCTTCGAAAGGAGTTCGACGTACTCGAAGCGGCCCTAAGGATAGCGCGCAGGACGGCTACGGACGCGCGAGCGACGCGCAAGAAGGCAAAGGTATCGCAGAAGCTGGGATGGTAACGGAGTCCGGCAAAAGTTGCACACTGGACGAACAAATAACTATCGTATGCTAATCTGAATCATTATGACTCAGGTTGGTCGGGGGGAGAAGCGGATGCTGGAAATCACGCGCTCGTGGGGCGGTTCTCGCTTCGAGCAGACATTCAAGAATCTCGATGATGTGCTCTGGAAGGAGGCGGGTTGCACAACCGAGCTGGACTACACAGAACAGTCCTCATGGATGCTGTTTCTCAAGTATCTCGATGATCTTGAGCAGGAACGTGCGCTCAAGGCCGAGCTTGAAGGAAAGCCGTACAAGTTCATCATTGATAAGGAGCATCAGTGGTCCGTTTGGGCTGCGCCCAAGAAGGCTGATGCATCTCTTGATCATGACAAGGCGCTAACGGGCGACGATCTAATAGAATACGTCAACGGCAAGCTTTTCCCGTACCTCCACGGCTTCAAACAGCGCGCTGAAGGCCCGGATACGATCGAATATAAGATCGGGGAAATCTTTGGAGAGATAAAAAATAAGTTCCAGAGCGGTTACAGCTTACGAGACGCGCTCGAACTGGTTGATGAACTTCACTTTCAATCACAGCAAGAAAAACACGAGCTATCCCATCTTTACGAAGAGAAGATCAAAAGGATGGGGAATGCTGGCCGCAACGGCGGCGAGTATTACACTCCCCGGCCCCTCATTCGCGCCATTATCCAAGTCGTAAAGCCAAGGATCGGAGAGCGTATCTATGACGGTGCGGTTGGTTCGGCAGGCTTTTTGTGTGAAGCACACGACTATCTGATTAAGGGGAAGCTGAGCACCAGCCAACTGAACACCCTGCAAACGAAAACCTTTTACGGCAAAGAAAAGAAGTCGCTCGCCTACGTTATCGCCATCATGAACATGATCCTGCACGGGATCGAGGCACCGAATATCATTCACACGAATACGCTTTCGGAAAACCTTGCCGACGTTCAAGATAAAGATCGTTACGACGTCGTCCTAGCCAATCCCCCGTTCGGCGGGAAAGAGCGCAAGGAAGTCCAGCAGAACTTTCCTATCCGTACCGGTGAAACCGCGTTCCTCTTTCTCCAGCACTTCATCAAGATGTTAAAAGCCGGGGGACGGGGCGGCATCGTTATCAAGAACACCTTCCTCAGCAATACCGACAACGCCTCCGTCAGCCTGCGCAAGCTCCTTCTGGAAAGCTGCAACCTGCACACCGTGCTCGACTGCCCCGGCGGCACGTTCCAGGGCGCTGGCGTGAAGACTGTGGTGCTCTTCTTTGAGAAAGGCGCGCCCACCCGCAAGGTCTGGTTTTACCGGCTCGACCCCGGCCGAAATCTCGGAAAGACCAACCCGCTCAACGACGCGGATCTCGCCGAATTTGTTGAGCTGCAAACAGCCTTTACCGACTCACCCAAGAGCTGGAGCGTCGACGCTAGGATAATTGACCAGACTACCTTTGATCTCTCAGTGAAGAACCCGAATGGCGGCGAGGAAATGACGCACCGGAGCCCGACGGAAATACTGGAAGAAATCGCCGCGCTGGACGCCGAGAGCGCGGAGGTGCTTGAGAGCGTCAAGGCGCTGCTATGACGAAAGGATGGCCAATTAAACGCCTTGGGGACGTCTGTGAGATCATCATGGGTCAGAGCCCCGATGGTGATAGTTACAACACAACAGGGGCAGGAGTGCCGCTTATAAATGGTCCGGTCGAGTTCAGCGATGAATCTTTCGGTGAGACGATTCGGTCGAAGTTCACCACGCAACCAACGAAGCTTTGTAAGAAGGGCGACCTGATCTTGTGTGTTCGGGGATCGACCACGGGGAGAATGAACATTGCGGGATTTGATGCTTGCGTCGGGCGAGGTGTTGCCGCGATCCGGGCGCACGAATATCAGCCGTGGGTGAACTACTTCGTCAGTTCGAGGCGAGACGAAATTCATGGCAAGGGTACAGGCGCAACGTTTCCGAATGTGTCCGGTTCGACCCTTGCGAACTTCGAACTCGTCATGCCGCCGCTGGATGAGCAGAAGCGGATAATCGGCTCACTAGATGAGGCATTTGCAGGGCTTGCTACTGCCGCAGCTAACGCTGAGAAGAACCTTCAAAATGCCCGGGCTATCTTCAATAGCCAGCTTCAATCCATTTTCACTCAGCGTGGCGACGGATGGAAAGAGAAGACGTTGGAGGAGGTCGCGACAACCTTCGGCCGCGGTAAATCAAAGCACCGCCCGCGAAATGCACCACATCTTTATGGCGGCAAATACCCATTTATTCAAACCGGCGATATTCGAAATGCCGAACATTACATCACCGAGTATACCCAAACCTACAGCGAGGCTGGCCTTGCGCAAAGCAAGCTATGGCCAAAGGGAACAATTTGCATAACGATTGCTGCTAACATCGCTGAGACAGCGATACTCAGTTTCGATGCGTGTTTCCCTGACAGTGTAATCGGTGTCGTACCAAATCCGAGAGAGGCGGAAGTCGGTTATGTGGAATACGTTTTGCAGGCATTCAAAGCGCGTCTCCAGGCCTTGGGGAAGGGAAGTGCCCAGGCCAACATCAATATGGGTACGTTTGAGCACGAGCGATTTCCATTCCCTTCAGTGAGTGAGCAGAAGCTAATCGTTGCGAAATTGGACGCACTCAGCGAAGAGACCCAACATCTCGAAGACATTTACGAGCAAAAGCTGGCCGCTCTGGAGGCGCTGAAGAAGTCATTGCTGCACCAAGCGTTCGCTGGAAACCTGTAGAACAATCTTATGAACGAAGCCGAAACTAGAGCTGAACATATTGATCCAGCGTTGAAGACTGCGGGTTGGGGCGTGATTGCAGGAAGCCGCATCCGGCGAGAGTTCTTCATCACGCCGGGCCGAATAGAGGGGCATGGCAAGCGTGGCAAGGCGCTGAAGGCCGATTATGTCTTGGAGTACCGCAGTCATAGGCTCGCCGTCGTAGAAGCAAAGGCGTGGGACGAGGAGTTGACCGAGGGAGTCGGCCAAGCAAAGGATTATGCAGGCAAGCTGTCGATCCGGTTTGCGTACTCGTCAAACGGCAAGGCTATCTATGCAATTGATATGCGGGAGGGAGGCGAAGGCGAGGTGCCTGCGTTCCCAAGTCCGGATGAGCTGTGGAATCGGACGTACGAGCAGCAAAACGGTTGGCGAGACCGGTTCGCCGGGGTGCCGTACCCGGACAAGGGCGGAAGCTGGGAAATCCGGTATTACCAGCAAATCGCTGTAGAGCGGGTCTTGGAGCGAATCGCCACCGGATCGCAGCGGATGCTCTTGACGCTGGCTACCGGGACGGGGAAGACGTCGATTGCATTCCAGATCGCGTGGAAATTGTTTGAAGCCCGTTGGAATCTAACGGGCGAACCGACACGGCGCCCGCGTATTCTGTTCCTGGCTGATCGAAATGGGCTGGCCAATCAGGCCTTCAACGATTTCAACTCGTTCGCTGCGTTCGAAGACAAGGCGCTAGTCCGTATCGATCCGGAGATTATTCGGAAGCACGGGCGAGTTCCAAAGAACGGCAGTGTTTTCTTCACGATTTTTCAAACGTTCATGTCAGGCACGGATTCTGATGGGAATCCGGCCCCTAACTTTGGCGACTATCCGCCGGACTTCTTCGACTTCATCATCATCGATGAGTGCCATCGTGGCGGTGCGAACGACGAAAGCACGTGGAGAGAAATTCTTACGTATTTCAAGCCTGCTGTGCAGCTCGGGCTGACCGCGACGCCTAAGCGCAAAGCGAATGCCGATACGTACAAGTACTTCGGAGAACCGATCTATACCTATTCGCTGCGTGAAGGGATCAATGACGGATTCTTGACCCCGTTTAAAGTCAAGCAGATCGCCACAACGATGGACGACTATACATACACCCCGGACGATGCAATCGTCGAGGGTGAGGTGGTCCTGGGCAAGCGGTATGTTGAGAGCGACTTCAACAAAGTGATCGTCATACCCGAGCGCGAAAAGTATCGCGTGAAGCTATTCCTGGATCAGATTGATCAAAGTCAAAAGACGCTCGTCTTTTGCGCGACACAGGCGCATGCCCTGATGGTGCGTGATCTCATCAACCAGATGAAGAAGAGCAAGGACCCGAATTATTGCGTGCGGGTCACTGCCGAAGATGGGGCGCTTGGCGATCAGCACCTACGGGATTTCCAAGACAACGACAAGACGATCCCGACCATTCTGACGACGTCTCAAAAGCTTTCAACCGGCGTCGATGCCCGCAACATACGCAATATCGTTCTGATGCGACCAGTCAATTCGATGATCGAGTTCAAGCAGATCATCGGCCGCGGGACGCGTCTGTATGAAGGGAAGGACTATTTCACGATTTACGACTTCGTGAAGGCTTACCAGCATTTCAACGATCCGGAGTGGGATGGAGAACCGGTAGAACCGCAGGAAACCCGACCGCGTCCACCGAGAGGCGATGAAGAAGAGCCCGCGCCACGTGACGACGATGGCGGCGACGAGGAGCCGAACCGTCAGCAGAAGCTGAAGATCAAACTCGCTGACGGCAAGGAACGCACGATCCAGCACATGATGGCTACCAGTTTCTGGAGCGCTGACGGCAAACCCATGTCTGCGGCGCAATTTATCGAGCGTCTATTCGGTGAGCTTCCCGCGCTCTTCAAAAACGAGGATGAGTTGAGAGCCCTCTGGAGCGAGCCTGGCACGAGGAAAGCACTGCTAGATGGGTTAGCAGAGAAGGGCTTCGGAGACGCGCAGCTTGCGGAGATTCGACGCTTAATCGACGCCGAGAAGAGCGACCTATATGACGTACTCGCCTACATAGCGTTCGCGCTTGCTCCGATCACTCGTGAGGAGCGCGTGCAGACTCGAAAAGGCACTATCTTTGCACAGTATGGCGATCATAAGCTGCGTGAGTTCCTTGATTTCGTCTTAGCCGAGTACATAAAGGAGGGTGTAGGAGAATTGGATCAATCCAAGCTGACGCCGCTTCTTGAGTTGAAGTACCGGGCTGTTAGTGACGCCGCTCGCGAACTTGGCGGCATACCAAAGATCCGGGATACGTTCATCGGTTTTCAGAGATACCTATACGCCGATGTGGCTCGGTAACAGGAGCTCCCGACACTCCTCTCTGGGTTACTGGACGAACCGGTGCAAGTTCGCGACTCATGGATCGCGCCTTGGCGGTTGAAAAGGCAGGCACGGCTTCGTGCCAGGAAAGGACTTCCATAACGGGAATTGCACATCAGGTAAAACTAGTGGTTCGCGATGACGAGCCCCTGAGGATATCCTCAATCGGGCTTATGCATGCGGAAAAACGGCAAACGTCCTTGCTGCCGCTTACGGCAAACAGCACGAATCGAACCGGGATTTTCTTCTCGTTAGGCAAAAGGGAGACGATACGTCTTACCCTGGCCTTCGTTCAGCCTTGTTTAACCACCGGACGCTCACATAGCGGGCTGATTTGCCGTGGGGCGCAACGATATGAGCTTTATGAAAGCTGAGCGCGTTTCTCTCAAACTCCATCCCGAGCTTAACGAAAGGTGGGTGCAGGGCCTGATCGCGTCCGACCCAAAAATTCTCGGGCTGGGGGCTCTCGTATTGCGCGACAAGGAACGGATACAGCCCCGAGCCGGTAGGCTGGATTTACTTCTTCAGCACCCAGAGACGAAGCGCCGTTATGAGGTCGAAGTCCAACTGGGTTCGACGGACGAAGCACACATCGTCCGTTCTATTGAGTATTGGGACATAGAGCGAAAGCGCTACCCTCAGTATGAGCACTGCGCGGTGCTCGTTGCGGAGGATATTACCAGCCGGTTCTTAAATGTTGTGTCGCTCTTCAACGGGGTCATTCCGCTGATCGCGCTGCAGATGCAGGCGCTAAAGGTTGGTGAGCACACGACCCTGGTCTTCACGAAAGTGATGGACGAGATGTCCAGAGGCTTTGTGGACGAGGACGAGGATGCGGAAGCGACTCCGACCGATAGAGCTTATTGGGAAAAGCAGGGGACAAAGGCGACGGTGCAACTTGCTGACCAGTTGTTGGCGATCGTTCAAGAAATCGATCCGTCGATCGAATTGAAATACAACAAGTTCTACATTGGGCTGTCGAAAGCAGGCCAACCCTTCAATTTTGTGATTTTCAGGCCAAAGAAGAGAGTCATCAGGGTCGAAATTCGACTGCCGCGTACTGAAGAAGTAGATGCAAAGATAGAGCAGTCGGGAATTGAGGTGCTCGACTATGACGAGACGTACAAATCCTACCGATTGTCCGTCGTTGCCGATGATCTATTAAAAAATCGAGGCTTGCTTTTGGAGTTGATGCGCGCCGCATATCAAAGCCGAATTTAGTTTGGACGGCCCAAGCAACCTTGGAGTCGGCGACGCATTGAATGCGCTACTTAGACCGCAGGCTTGCGTTGCGTAGCATGCGTTTGGGCCTACGACAAATGCCCCGCGCGGCGAATTACGGCCCTATTGCCATAACGGCCAAGTATCACCTCTGCCTTACATCCGCTGCTCGCGATAGCTTGTGGCATGACTGATTCATCTAGGCGTTGTCTATCTGGCAGCGAAACCGAGAGACTTGTTGCGCTGCTTGAGCTCTTTCGGCGGGTGCACGCGCGCTTGCTTGCGGAAGGCTACGTCATCGACGATGGGCACGCCGAAGCTCCGACACATGCTAGAATTGATCCAACTGCCTATGGAGATCAATGATACCTTCAAACACCTTTACCTCATCTATAACCGCAAGAGCACTGACGATGCGGAGAACCAGCGCAACTCGCTCGTGTATCAACGGCAGCGGAACCTTGAATTCGCCGAGCGGCAGAATCTACCGGTTGCAAAGGACCTCACCATTCCTGGATTTTGCAGTGGCGGGGTAATCGATGAGAGCCATTCCGGATTTAAGGAGGACAACGAGTTCGACATTCTCCCCGACGGCTCCGTTCAATATCGGGTGCTACGCCCGAAATTCTTGAAGCTGGCCGAAGTTCTAAAGGCCGGAAAGGTGAAGGGTGTCATATTCCTATGTTGGGACAGAGCCAGCCGAAATCCGCACGACGATCTGATACTTAAGAAGCTGACGCGCATTGGCTCTGACATCCGCTTTGCCGAGGCAACCTACGACAGCACAAGCTCCGGCGAATTGCACAGAGATATCGATGGTGTGTTTGCGACACACTTCTCTCGGAGTATAAGCGAGAAGGTTCGGAACGCGCAGAGAAAGTTGCGCGCCGAGCGGCGCTGCATGTACGCTGCCCCTATCGGCTATTTGGATAGAGGGTCGGATAGTAAGCCGATTGATCCCGAGCGCGCTCCGACCGTGAGAAGAATTTTTGAGCTGTATGCTACAGGCGATTGGAGCATTCGCCAGCTCGCGAAGTGGGCGCAAGAGCAGGGTCTTAGAAAAAAGCCGACTCGCCGAAAACGAACTGGTGCGGAGATAGCAGACAACATCGATATTGGATCGCTACCGAAGATTGCTCGTCCCGTCGACCATAAGACAATTGAGTATATGCTTCCGAATCCCTTTTACATCGGGAAGGTGAAGGTTGGTGATGCCTATGTCGACAGTGCCGCCCATCAAGCCCTCATCGACACGGCAACGTTCCACCAAGTGCAGGCGATGCTAAGGAAGAAGCGTGTGTCCGTGCATTATGTGCACGAACCATTCTATACGTATAGAGGACTTGTGCGGTGCGGATGCGGGCGGCTGTATTCGCCATATATTCAAAAGGGCATCATCTACTATAGAAGCCGCTGTAAAGAAGGATGTGCCAATCGCGACCCAAACCTGAGCGAACCTGAAATTTCGGCCGCGATACAAATAATCATGGACAAAATATATCTCTCTGATCAGGAGCTCGCGGAAATCGAGAGCGGCTCAAAGACGGAGTTGAAAAAACTTTCCGACGAAAGGAACCGGACACTCAGCGATCTCCAAGGCAAGCAGCGCTCCGTCATTGCGGACCTTGACTATATTGCCCAAAACAAAATTACACTGCTGCGGACCGGTGCGATGAATGCCAACGCCATCGAAACTGAGAAGGATCGATTGGAGGCGAAGCTGGCTGGGATAAGTGCAGAAATTGCGATTTACGCAGAAAGCGTTCCGGAAATGTTGAAATGCATCCTTACCTTCTCGGAGTTGGTGAAGAATGCCGGGATGTACTTCCGACATGCACTCGACAATGAGAGGCGGGAAATAGCGACAATGATCTTTTCCGAACTGCAATTCGTAAACCGCCAAGTTACAGCTTACGAAGCACGAGATGGATTTGGGGCGCTGTTGAGCCGCATATTGCCTAGCGAACCGGTCGTTGCTGTTCCCGTTATGGGTCCATATGGCAACAAACAGGATGTCGGGCTCCCCGGTTTACCTCTTTTCCGAACTATTGAGGCAACCTATCCGCGGGTGAAGTCGAGCATGCAGAAAATCGACGGCCTCGCTTTCCTTCGCCGATCTTCCCATTATCGCCGTGCGGCGTAGCGGGATGGCGAGAGCGTGCGCGCGCATTCGTTTAGTCTCGAAGCGTACGCTGATGGACCTGGTGTGTGCGTATAGCGGCGGCTTCGTTGTGCTGAGTGAGGCTCTCAATCGCGCTTTTCATCCACTCGACGGATGTCTCCAGCTTGGTAAACCGCCCATTGGCGTAGTAAGCGAGCACGACCAGTGTGCCGATCACGGCAAGAAAGTACTCCCAATTGACGTTGATTGTGACCATGGGCTTGTATGATAAGGCCTTCGCACCTCTCGATTCCAGACGCGATAATTTGCCAGGTAGGGCGAGATTTCGGGCCTTGGCCGTCTGCAGCGTATGCTCTTGGTCTAAGAAGCTAATTGGTGCGGATACAATCCAATCCGGCAAAGTGGAAACACTTCGCTCAATTGGCATCGAGCTCTGCTCGATGTTCTGTGACGTCGGATCAACTGTGTTTGGCCCGACGCCGGTAATGGGCCGCGTCGCCAACCACATCGAGCCCAAGCGCATGTCGGCTGGAGCTTTTAGTGCGTACAGATCCGTTGTAAGCTTGCGTGCCATAACCTGCTGGTGAAGCAGACCAGACCGCTGTATCGGCCGCTTGTTTTAAGGCGAACACATGCGACTGCGTCAACTTCGGAGCAAGCCATGAACCGCACGCGGTTGATGTTTACTTTGATACTAGCAGTCTGCCCAAGCCTCGCTCTCGCCGCAGGTGCTCATTGCCCGGAAGAAACCGGACTGCGGTCCACCGAGGGAGCGGTTTCCACGTCCATTACTTTCACGAACTTGATGCCGATCACTTTAAGAATTTACTGGATCAACTACGAGGGCAGACGGCACTTCTATGCGGCAGTGCGGCCGCATCAAAGTTACCATCAGCAGACCTATCTCACCCATCCTTGGGTTCTGACAAATGAAAACGAGGATTGCCTCGCAATCTATATGCCAACGCGCGAGCCCCGACGGGTGTCGATCGACGGAAAGGGAGAGACTGCTCCTCTGGCGCCGCAATCGAAAACCGTTGGCGGTAACGCGGCGAGCGCTGCCGCGCAGAATTACAAGTCAAATATCAAGGGGCCGGCAGCGCCCGCGGTCGAGCGGTACATCGAGACCAGCCGCATCGACTGCGACATGTCTGGCAAGGGTGCGAAGACATGTCCCCTAACCGACTTCGTCGGCGGAGCGACACTCTTCTACGGAAAAATGCCAGACGATCCGGCAGATTACGCGGTCGCTTTCGTGACCCATGAGTCGGCGGTCGGCGGCAATGCCGTGTATCAGATTGCCATCGTGCTTAAGGCCGGACCCGAAGGCGCTTTCGCACCGTTCGGACAGACCGAAACTATCGGGACCGAACCGCGCGATGTGCGATTCGAGAGCGGCGCCATCAGCTATACGGGCACCGTGCTCGGTCCGGGTGAGCCGCGTTGCTGCCCGACAGCCAAGGCGACGTTCAGGCTCCTCATCTCCGCTGCCGGCTTGCGGTTCGTCGACTTAAGGCAAGGAGACGGCACCGAGGCCGGCGCGTCCCAGCCCGCCGCCCGTTCCAAGGCGGCGGACTATCTCATCAGGGAGCAGATTAGCGATGCGTGCGAGAGGAGAGGCGGCAGGATCGATCCGGCGGCGGTGATCGAACGGGACCTGACCGGCGACGGAAAAGCCGATCTGATCATCAGCCATGAGGGAATAACGTGCACAGGCGGCGGGCGGAGCAGCGCGTGCGGAATGCAGGTCTGCTCGGTGATGATCTATGTGCGCGAGGGCCCGCTCCTTAAGCTCGCAGTAGGCGATCTGCTCGGCATGATGGTTACGGTCGACGCCGGCCGAATCCCGACCGTTCGCTGGCGTGGGCACGGCGGATCACCGCGCGCGATGCGGTGGAACGGAGGTGCGTTTCGGTAGGGACGTGAGGCGGTCATTGCGTCGGCAGCACGCCGATCGCCACATAGCCGCCCCAGAAGGTGGGATGCGCCCACTCTGCCGGCCCTTCCTTGTCGATGATGGCGAGCGTTGCCTCACGAAGCGCATCGGCCCAATCCATCGCTTGATCCCGCCCCCGCGCTGCCACGAGGCCGGTCGTCGTCTTGACCGCCGACTCCGACGGAATCGTCCAGTGCGTCACGAGCAGGCTGCGGGCGCCTGCGTTGAAGAAGCCGCGTGCCAGCCCTGAGAGGCTCTCCGCACGCGGTCTGCCGTCGGAGGTGCCGGTGTTGCAGGCCGAAAGGATCACGAGATCGGCGTCGAGCCTGAGGCCGAGAATTTCTGAAAGGCTCAGGTAGCCGTCATCTTCAACCGTCGCCTGGATAGGTGGCGTGAGCACCAGACCGGGCTCGCTCGTGCCTGCCAATTCGCCGGCAAGCGCGCCGTGGGTTGCGAACGCGATCGTGCGGTATTGCTCCAGCGGCATCGCTTTCAGGGCCGCCTCATTTGCTTTGGCGCCGACAACAATGTCTTCCGGCCCGGCCCGCAGGACATCGGCGATCTGCCGCAACTCGTCCTCGGTCTCCGGCAGGCTCGCCAACGTGCGCAGCACCCCCACATCAGCAAGACCGCTCCCGGCGCTCCCGAATACGGAGGTCACATCGATGCTGCGCTGACCGGCGCCGCTCGAAGCCAGTTGCGGATTGCCGACGCCAAGGAACGGCCGCGGCGCGGTACTTACAGCTGCGCTGGAGCGCTGCGCGACGAGACTGCGCACCGACGGCACAAGGGCGATCGCGTGGGTGCGGACCAGCCAGGGTAGCGCGGCCGCACGGAACCCGTCGGCCGTTTTCGGAGCCTGAGCAGGCTTGCGTGTGAGCAGGATCCCATAAGGCAGCGACTGCAACGAACCGTCCCCAAGCACGATGAGCTTGCGATAGTTCGATAGACGCACTTTGGCAGAACCGAAGATCACATCGTGAAGTCGCGCCGCTTCCTCAACTTTGAACTCCGGCACCCTGGACGTTGCCATATCGACGCCCGCCCGAAGTGATTTGACCAGAGCTTCCAGCTCGTCCTTGTGAATGGATGTGCGCCAGATCGACGTGCTGCCGTCGTGATCGAGCAGGAAGCCATCGAGACTGTGGCTGCCGACGCGCAGCAGGACGAGCGCCTCCCCAGACCTGAGGCTAGCCTTCGCCTCCTCAAGCGTCACGGGCTCGATGTCCCCGGCCGCCGGTTGCGGCGCCGCCAGCCTGTCCAGTTCGGCCGCAAGCTCGTCGCGGCGGGTTTCGGCTTCGCGCCGTGCGCGTGTCATGGCCCCTTCATAGTTGAATGGCTCATATCTTTGCTCAATCTCGGCGATGCGCGCGGCTTCTGCCGTGGCATGCAGGTGTTCACGGCGTAGCTCGGCAAGTCGCGGCGTGCTCAGGATGCGCCGCTGTCGCGCAACTTCGAGGGTCAGTCCGGTCTCGCCCGTGATCGCCGCCTGCATCGCGCGGAACAGCGCATCCGCGCCAGGAGGGTTCTCTGCAAACCGCGTGGGCGCCAGCAGCTCATGACGCGTCTGCGCGATCAGCCGCAGCGCTTCTGATAGATCGCGCATCGTCAGTATGGTGCGCTCGCCCCCGTGTCGCCATTCCGCGCGAAGCTTTGCCTGTGCGATGGCGCTGGCATCACCGAGGCTCTTCGTCGCAGCCGCGCGATCGCCCGCGGCAAGCTGCAACGCAGCGAGACGGGCCAGCGCCAGTACGAACACGCGTGCCTGCCGGATCGTGGTTTCCTTGACGAGGGTCTGCTCGCCCGTGCCCGACATGTCGCGCTTGCGCTGCCAATCCATCAGGAATTCCAGCGTCAGGCGCGCCGCGTTGCGAAGGCCGGCTCGCTCATAGTGCCAGGATGCCTCCTCTAATGCGGCGGGGACGAGGATGTCGGCACCAAATTGCGAGAAATGATCGCCTACGACGTACTCGAGAAACTCTTTCATCAAGATCGCCTGCCGCCGCGGCACCGCTTCGCGCAGGATCCTGAGCCGCGGCTGATCGGTAACGATCGGCGATCCTCCTTCGAGAAAATAGGATAGCGTCAGCATCTGGGCGGTCGCGACGTCGCCGGTACCCGGCGGTAAGAACTTGCGAATGCCGGTAACTTGTCTTGGTGGCTGTGCGGCCAGATACCGCCGCGCGTAACTCTGCAGTGTGGCAGTCGGAACGGTGCCTTGCGGCGCAATGAGCATCTTGAGCAGCAGCCCCATGCGATCGGGCGTTTTCTCGTCGTAGGCACGGAAATCGGAGCCAAGATCTGCTTGAAGCATCGCCGTCAGCCAGCGCTGTACGGGTTCAGCGACGGGATGACCGCACTTCGGACAGAAACGCCCGCGCAGGTGCTGCATGACTAGATCGGACAGGTAACCATCGGCAGGTTCCCGATGTGTCCCCTTGGCCAGTTGTGCATTCACGGCCTCGGACAGGGCTGCGACGGCCGCGCCGTCATCGAGACGGGCGTCGGCAAGCTGCGCTTGGAGCACAGCCAGCAGCATGCGCTGTCTGGCCGTCACAGCATCTGGCCGGCCAGCCATCAGCGCAGAAGCCCGGCGCACAACGGCCTCCGCCTTCATCATCGAGCCGTGAGTCCATTCGTCGCCCGCGAGCGCAAGAAGGGAATCGGTCAACGGCGCCGGGTCGGCATCAGCCATACCCTCGGCGAAGTTCACGGCGTCCGTGCGAAGCAGTATAGCTTCGGAAAAGAGCGTCAACGACGTCAGGGCTGTAGCGGCGTGATTGGCCATGCAGGCCAGCCGCGCCCGCGGCGCCATTGGTGGGCCGCAACCAAGGCCGTCGGTCACAGCCATTTGCTGCAGGGCCTGCTCGTAGAGGCGGCCGTCGAGGAACCGAGCCGGTACCAGATACTGGTAGATGTTACCGAAAGCGCCGGCGAAGTCGGTGGCGAGGCTATCCGGATGCGCCCGTTCGAGCACAAGTTTCTCGAAGTCAGCGCGGGTCTTCGGCGCATCAACGCGCGTGTTCTGCGCGGCAGCGGTCGATGCTGCACCCAGAAGCCAGAATAGCGTCAGCAGCACCACACAGCGCAGTCGTGGCATCGCGCGGCACTCCCTCTCCAGGTGCGCGTCAGCAGCTGCACGACACAATGATACAGCAGCTTTGCTGAGCACGTCACCGTTCCTGGTGCTCGTGCTGGAGGTAACGTGGTGAGGTCTAGCCTTCAGAAGTGGCTCCTGCCCGGGAGGTCACCTGAAACACGATTGCCGACCATAAATTGTGGTGCGCGGGTTGGGGACTTAGATGCTGCATCGCTTCCGCTGAGGATCAGCACGTGCGGCCGGCCATCAGCAGCGGCCCGTCTTCATTGCGCAAAGGGAAATAGTCGGGAGGCGTGCCTCCTTGCCGCCGGTTCAGAATACCGGCGAGGCTGCAGTCATTGTCCACCTTGGCCGCACCCGCGGGCACAAGCAACGATGCGGCAGGGCACTTCTCGCGCGCAAAGCACGCCCTCTCAGTTCCGCGGCTTTTCCGGATTCGCCGTACTGTCCAGCTCGTTATAGCGGAGCTGCGTCATGACCCTGAGGCATTCGGCGGCCTCGACGCCCGCGATGGAGCCTTCGCCTGCAGCGGAGAATCCGCAGTTCGCATCGCGATACTGAATCCACAGCCGCTGGGCGGCCCGAAGACGTTCCCGCTGCTGCGGGGCCAGGCCAGCCATCAGTTGCTGATAGACCCCGGTTCAGCTCCCGATCCCAGTGGCCGGCACGCTTTTTTACGCAGGCGACAAGCTGAGCGGTCGGCATCTCCGCGCATTGCCGGTAATCCGGTCCGTACCATTCGGCTCCCGCATCCGACGCCGCCAACGCAGCAACGAGCCCAGAGAGCATGAAAGTGATCGTCCTCGGCACCGTCGCCCTCCTGTGGCGTAAAATTTGCCGTGAACTGCGCCGGTCGAGCACAGCTTGCATCAACCGCCCGAGTCCTCGCGTCTGGGCCGTCGGATCAACTGTGATCGGCCCGGCGTCGCAATTGGGCCGAGGCGCTAAGTAATCTACTACTGATACTCGCAGCAAGCGGCCACAGGAACGCTCGTTGCCGCTCAAATCCATCCCAGCTGCTTTAGTGCCACACCAGAATTCCATATCTTGGTCATGTGACTGATCTTGTCGCCAGTGAATTGCATCACGTAGACGTAGTCCGAAGTCGTCTTCTTACCGGTCGGCTCACACGGACCGCCGGGACCAGTATGAGTACCCGAAAAAACAGCATAGGCCGCGACATTGTTTCGTTCAGTATCGGTGGCGAAGGATTTCACCTCGTAGCGGCCGTCCGGCATAATAGTCATTAGCCCCTTCATCCAATCCGCGTATTCCGAGAGAGCCTTGATATCGGCAAGCGGTTCGGCCTGAGCGGCAAAAGTGGCATTTGGAGCACAGTAAGTCTTACAGCCTTCCCAGCCCTTTCCAGTCTCGCAAGCGGCAAAGAAAGCGTTGGCAATCGCCGTGATCGATCCCATGATTGGTTCTCCTGCGTGCTTTAGCGACTGTCCTTTTAGCACTTCGGCTATGCTCCGGCCATCGCGCTGCTTGCGGCTCTGGCGGGTGCATGCCGGTATAGGCGCTATCGCCCTTCTGCAGAATGTCCTGAGGCCAGATAGATTTGTCTCGTGGAAACCGACACCGAGCAGAAAAAGAGGCAGATTATACCAACCGCATCCGCAGTCCTTGAAGACGGCACGATTGTGGAGATGGCATTTCGTCCTAAGGATCGGCGAACTGTCTTCGCGATTTATAGCGCTGGACGCTGGACGCTGCAGGATGGCATCGACCTCGGCTCCGATGCGCGACTCGTGCCATTCTCTCCAAATAACAACCTCATCAAGAATGAAGTTGTAATGCTTCCATCCGAACCATCAATTTATGGAAGCGAGGAAAAACTCGTCGCTGATATTCAGCAGTTCATTCACCGCTACGTCGACTTCACTCCATCGTTCGAGAAAGTGGCCACGTACTATGTCCTACTGACGTGGCTCTATGATGCCTTCAATGAATTGCCGTATCTGCGCTTGCGGGGCGATTATGGAAGCGGCAAGACCCGCGCGCTTCTGACAATCGGCTCGCTCTGCTACAGGGGCTTTTTCGCGAGTGGAGCTTCAACGGTATCACCGATCTTCCACACACTGAACGCCTTTGGTGGCACGCTTGTCTTCGATGAAGCAGATTTCCGCTTCAGCGACGAGAAAGCCGAAATTGTGAAAATTTTGAACAACGGCAACGTCCGAGGCCTACCAGTGCTACGCACACTGATGAATAACCAGCGCGAGTTCAATCCGCAGGCCTTTCACGTATTTGGCCCCAAGATAGTAGCTACACGCGGCAGCTACGACGATAAAGGGTTGGAAAGCCGGTTCATAACCGAAGAGATGGGCTCACGACAGCTGCGCCCCGACATCCCCATAAATCTCCCGGAAAGATTCAAAGACGAAGCCCGCGAGCTTCGCAATAAGCTACTGCTGTATCGATTTCACCGAAGGATGGAAGTGAAGCTCGATGAAACCCTGGTCGATCCACAGCTCGAACCGAGGCTCAACCAGATCTTGTTACCGCTCCTCAGCGTCGTTTCCGATCAACATCTACGCACCGAGTTACGATCCATGGCGCTGGAGGCACAGCTCAGTCTGGTTGCTGACCGGGGCTTGCTGGTGGAGGCCCAGGTGCTGGAGATCCTCGCTGAACTCATCACTGGTGCAGACAGGCCAGTCGTTCCGGTGTCCGACATCGTGGCGATATTTATCGAACGATACGGCTTCGAGTATGAAAGGCCCATCACCAACCGCTGGATTGGCAGCATTTTGCGAAAGCGCCTCAATGTTAGAACATATAAGAGCCATGGGGTGTATGTCGTACCCATCGGCGATCGATCGAAGATCGAGCTGCTGTGCACACGCTACGGAGTGAACGCAATAGCGAGCGCGCCGCCGGAGGTATAATGGGGACGTGGGGATGTGGGGACTGTCGCCGAACAGCCCTTGCCCACACCCATACACATCACAAGCAAACCACTACCTCTTACTGCAGGCAGCCCTGACCCGAGGGGGGACCTCCCCACGTCCCCTCATCCCCATCTTTGAGCCCGGCACAGCTTCGCACGCTCCCGCGGCTGGCTGGTCTGGGGCAATCCACCTCTTTGCCAATTTGGCAAATCTCCACCCCTCCCGACCTCGACGCACCTCGCGCATCATGGCGCGTGTTTTCCAACATTTGGCGGTTGGCAAACACAGACCATGAAGACAAGAAAACCCTTAAACTATTTACGTTCATACCGCCTGCGGTGGGGTCTCTCACAAGGGGAGCTCGCGCACCTGCTCGGATGGAAGCGTGCCGAAGTCGTCTCACGGATCGAACAAAAGCAACGTCCACCGACACTCAGGTTGGTGATCGCCTGCTTCGTTTTATTTGGCGCTCCCGCAGCGGAGCTGTTCCCTGATATTTCGGCCAGCATTGAGGCCGATGTGATGACGCGCCTCTGGGAGATGTACGAAAAGATACAAGGCGATCCATCGAGGAAGACCAGGAAGAAAATCGAACTGTTCGAGGCCGCAATTGCGCGCGCAGAACAAAGGAAGCACACGAATCGCTCATGATCTACCGAAAACGGCGCGACCGCGTCTTCGCTATTCATTTCCAATCGCGCGGTTTCGCATTCGTGCTCTTTGAGAGCTGGCTCTCTCCGGTCGATTGGGGAGTTTACGATGCGCGCGGTGCAGACAAAAATGCTCGTTGCTTGGATCGCATTGAATCGCTTTTGGCGTTGCACACGCCTGACGTGCTGGTTCTCCAAGACATGTCGGCGACCGGCACTCATCGCGCAACTCGCATCCGAGAGCTTAACCGTGACGCAGCTGAGCTCGCTAGTCAGCGTGGCATGCTCGTCCGCACCTATTCGCGTGCACAGATCATTGAGTGCTTCGAGGAGTTCACACCATGACCAAACACGCCATCGCCGAAACGATTGCAAAGCACATTCCGGCTTTGAGCCTTTACCTGCCGCCTGCGCGGAAGCCCTGGATGAGCGAGGATGCGCGCATGGGCATTTTTGATGCAGCTGCTTTAGCCTGGATGTTCTTTCGGTCAATCGACGCTCGCCCGTAGAATTACGGATGGCGCTCTTTCTTGCATCCGGGAAGGAAAGAACGTCAGAATGGGACAGGGTGCCAGTTGGGCGCCTGACAGCTGCTCACAAAGCGGCGACATACCGAACTCGCCGCTTCTACAACTGGCAGCGTCGATGCCATCGGCAGGCACCGCAGAGACGGCGCCTTTAGGCGCGAGCTCGGCGGCTCAAATTCAAAGTTGGATATTCGTTAGCCTAGCTGCTCCTAAGGGCGGTGAGATCGTACGCGTCACAATGATTGTCGTTGCGCGTTGCGATTGATTTGAGAGCGGCCAAGCCGAAGAAGCGAGCACACCTCGATGTATGAACCTTGGCAAGGAGCCCGGGGCACGACACATCACGTTAGGGCGAACGTATGACCACGACTCCAATCATTATTAGCAACGTCACTGATCTTCAAGTGATTCAGAATGGTCCCACGGGATAGTAGTCGGCCGCATACTGGACGACCCCGTATGTTCACGTGTCCTCCTTATCCAGACTTTGGGCTCATAGGAGATTGTCATGTCGATCCAATTCGTCGGCACTGAGATCCTGGTCAACACGGCGACGGCCAATGATCAGGGAGGTCCGCAGATCACGACCCTGTCGAACGGCGGCTTCGTGGTGACATGGATGGATTTCAGCTGGGGCGTGGGCGGTGCCACAGGTGATGCAAGCGGTGGTGCCATCAAGGCGCAGGTGTTCGCGGCTGACGGTAGCCCGCTCGGCACTGAAATCCTAGTGAACAGTGCGACGGTGAACGATCAGCAAAATCCGCGCATCACGGCGCTCTCGAACGGCGGCTTCGTGGTGACGTGGGAGGACTTTAGTCAGGGCATCGGCGGCGCCACGGGTGATACGAGCAGCATAGCCGTCAAGGCGCAGGTGTTCACGGCCACTGGGGTCCCCGTCGGCAGCGAGATACTGGTCAACACGGCCACCCTCCACGAACAGAACCATCAGCAGATCACGAGTCTGTCGAACGGCGGCTTCGTGGTGACGTGGGGGGATTTTAGCATGGGCCAGGGCGGTGCCACAGGCGATGCGAGTGGTGGTGCCATCAAGGCGCAGATATTCACGGCCGACGGCAACCCGCTCGGCACTGAAATCCTGGTGAACAGTGAGACGTTAGGTCACCAGGACCAACCGCGGATCACGCCGTTGTCGAACGGCGGCTTCGTGGTGACCTGGGGCGGCTTCGATGGGAGCGAAACTGCGGTCAAGGCGCAGGTGTTCACGGCCACCGGGGGCCCCGTCGGCAGCGAGATCCTGGTTAACACGGCCACGGCCGGTCTTCAGTCCGATTCGGAGATCACGAGTCTGTCGAGCGGCGGCTTCGTGGTGACGTGGACAGACACGGGGGATGCGAGCGGCGTTGCCGGCAAAGCGCAGGTGTTCACGGCTGACGGCACCCCGATAGGGAGTGAGATCCTGGTAGCGACTGGAAGCTCCTCTAATGTGGTCACGAGCCTGTCGAACGGCGGCTTCGTGGTGACGTGGGTCGGCGGCTCCACGGGCAATCCGAGCAGCACTGCCGTCAAGGTGCAGGTGTTCACGGCCACCGGGGCCCCCGTCGGCAGCGAGATCCTGGTCAACACGGCGATCTCGCCCGATCAGATCCATCAGCGGATCACGAGTCTCTCGAACGGCGGCTTCGTGGTGACCTGGGAGGATTTTACGGGCCTGGGCGGTGCCACAGGCGATGCCAGCGGCGCGGCCATCAGAGCGCAGGTATTCACGGCTGACGGCAACCCGCTCGGGACTGAGATCCTGGTCAACACGGCGACGGCCAATGATCAGGGAGGTCCGCAGATCACGACCCTGTCGAACGGCGGCTTCGTGGTGACATGGATGGATTTCAGCCACGGCCTCGGCGGCGCCACGGGGGATACGAATGGCGCTGCCGTCAAGGCGCAGGTGTTCGCTGTCATTGAGAACCAGCTGCCGGTTGTAAACCTGACGGCTGAGAATCTCGTCGCTGAGATGGCACAACTGGCGCTTGATGTTTATGATCCGAGCGCGGCGCATTTTGAAGATCGAAATTGGCATGGTCTTACAGCTGAAGAACTGGATCTTACGAACACTGCCGAGTATTCGCTGAACGACGGTGTTTACACCGCATCGCTTCTCGGGCTGTCGTTGCTCGCAGGGGACGCAAGTGCCTTGGTTCTCTCGGGAAATATAAACGGAACGAGCACGCTCGTTATTGCTTTTAGGGGTACTGACACTGTTGCAGATCTCCTGCACGACATTGGGCACGCGGAAGATGCCTACTTTGGCTCCTTCAATCCCCTTTTATCGGCCATTGCCGACTACGCGAACGAGAATGGGATAGAGCAAATACTGTTCAGCGGACATAGTCTTGGGGGATCGATGGTGCAAATCGCACTGGGTTTTCCCATGGCGGGCATAACCACGGATATGCTGAGGGGCTATACGTGGGGCAGTATTGGTTCCAATCTCTCTCAGCCAACTGACGCGCGACAGGTCAATTTCGTGGATATTGGCGATCCCTTTGCAAATGAGAACGACGGCCACGGCTTCATCGGTCCGCGAAGCGGCACTGATATTTTCGTTCATTCTCCAAACGACATCTTCACTCATTCTCCACGGACGGATCTTTCTGCCCACTCGATGTCGCGCTATGTGGATCATACGATCGACTTGGTGCACCGTGCAGTCGATAGCGATGTCTTTGGCGGCACGCCCGAAGGAAACGCGATCCAAACCGGCGATTTTGGGAGCGATCAGATAACAGATTTTCAGGTTGCTCCGGGCACAGAGTCCAACGACTTTGTACGACTTGTTCGGACCGATCAATTTGTCTTCGCGGGGCCGGGCGATGACAATTTCCAATTCGCAAGCATCGGCCACACTGGCACTGGTGCTGAAGCTTTCATAATTGATGGGGGCCTAGGTACTGACACGCTTCACTTACGTGGGCGCTCGGGCACCCATGCGCTTGACTCGTCTGGGTCACAAGGAGCCTGGAGCTGGATAGTTAACGGCGAGGAGACTGCTCTTTATCTTCGCGGAAGCGATGATCCTTTCGCCATATTGTATGGTGTGGAACGCTTGCACTTTGATAGTAACTCGGGGGGCTCTATCTTTGGCATCTAAGCAGAAATAAGTCCCAACTCAATTGCTTTCAAAAATGCGAAAACAAAGGCAGGAGGAGCACGCCGAGAACAGGCAGCAGTACGAGCCAGGACGAGAACGGCCTCTTAAGTCCGGCTACCGCTCCAATTACGAAGAATAGAGGAAGAGCCAAAAAGATGATCGTATCGATTGAAAATGATTGGATCATGCCGACGCCAAGAATACTGATCAATACAGACGGAATCGAAAGGATTATCCAACAGAGTGCCAAGATGCGTCGCCAGCTGGTTCGATTTCGGTCGTCCGTGTTCTGCAGCATGAGCCTTATGGTAGCAGGTCCAAGAGACCTTATTGTGCGAGTGGTGTGTATAAATCCTCTTGTCAAGCGCGGCGCTGACGATGTTGAAAACCTCGACTTCCCGCGGACTTCCTCAATGCTCCTCACTCCGGCAGGGCAAAAAGCAAGAGCCGGAGTTTTCCTGCGTCCTTTGCTCTTCTCGTCTAGCGTCGTGGAGACTTTCAGGGCGCGAAATGTCCGCTGCAAAAAGTAGAGCCGGGATCGCTCCCGGCTCAGGTTGTTCATTCCTCTCCTCCTTCTCCTTCAGCGTCCTCACTTTGCCCCTCCTCATGGTTGTCTTCCTCATCGCACTCGCCCTCGACTGGACCAATGTCGATCTCTTTGAAATCGACGATATACGGTTCGGGGGATCGTTCTTCCTCTAGTTCCTCTGCGCAGTTCTCGCATTTTGGAGTGAAGAAGAATGTGTAGTGGACCGATGATTGTTTGCAGTTTGAACACCAGTATTCAGCCATTGCCGGGTTTCCTCGATTTGCGAGGCTTCTTAAGCAGGCCGCTTTCCTCTCTGATCTGCTGCCGGATGGCCGCCAATTGCCGGTCGACATCCTCCTTCTGTTTGAGGAGTTGCCTTAGCTGCTCAAGCCTTTCCATTCACTTCTCCTAGGTGCAAGGTTTTGCCACCGCTTTGAAGCCACGGCTTGGTGATGGCCCAGCCGCGATCAGTAGGCTGCGGGGCGTCGCCTACGATTGTTGGAAAGGTTTGAAACGCGAAGGAATTGAGGTAACGCGTGGACATCGATGCCAAGAGCGCGATCATGTTCTCGACGCGCGTCTTGGTCGTTGATGTGAATAAAATGGTCAGGTTCGGCAGACCAAGGTGCGCCTCATATAGCCTGTTCTCCAGAACTGCCAGGTAAGCTGCCAGCTTCGTTTCAATGGCTTGGCGGTCCCGATTGCTCGATACCAGTGGTTCTGAAGCACAGTCCGTTTCAAAGACACAGAATCGATAGGTGTCATCTGGATACGCAACGCCGAACGGCCGCCCATCGGGCGAGAGTTTGAAGTTGTAATCCTTGCCCTTGTAAGAGAACGCTACCGGGATAGAGTGATCCTCGCTCTCCGAAAAGGTCTTGGGAGCGCTCGGGCTGTTCACGATCTCACTGAAGGGGATCAGTCGCTCGCGCGCGCCAATCTCAAATGAGGCAGCAGTCTGGCTTTCGGTCAATTGGTGAAGAAAGTGGATCGACGGCTCGCGGCGGGCAATCTCGAAGCCGATCTCTTTTAGTTTGGCTATGCCTCTATTTGTGAGGTGAAGCGCTTGCGGAGAACACTGATACATGCGCGGGCGCTCAAGCTGCGACCGATGGACCTGGATCAGTTCGTTAGGTTTGCGCTTGAGGAGATTAGTGCGGGCGATTACCGCGCCATATGAGCGCTGGGTGAGCGCAGAGATGTCCTGGGGCGTGAGAACGGGATAGCGTCCTAGACACTTGAGGATTTCGAGATCGCCAGCGACATGCGGCCGTATGGATACGACCTGGCCGTCACGTTTAATTGGATGATTGGTCCATCGAGAGTTCATCCGCGATAGCTAGAGGCACCTAGCGACAATGCTAGGCGGCAGCTATAACGGAGCTAGAGCAGCTATGTGACGCTATGTGGCACGGTGGAGCAGCGGCGGCGTTGAAAAAAAAATTTATCGCTTCCACTTGCTGGGCTTACTCGGGTCGGTTTCGGGTTCTTCAGGCTGTGAGATAACGGGCCGATCAGTGTTTACAGGAAGCGTATAAAGAGAAACGCGGCGTAAACCCTCTTCGGGAGCTTTGTCCGTCTTATCGGGGAGCAAGCGCGGGGATGGCACCTCCTCCTTCTGATCGGCTTTCCGCGTTTCAACTCCGTAAAGTTTCTTCATTCGTAACTGCAGAGCACGCTCCTCATCGGCAGTCATCATCCGAAATGGAAGCTTTGCTTTGGGTACTGACATTATAGAGGTGCCTTCCCACCGAATGTCGGTGGCGAAGTGCCCTCGTGGTAGGTTTTTCATCCGATCCACCGGAATGTCGAGAAGCTTGCTGAAGTAATCCACCTCTCCCATTCCTACGTTGACCATTTTAATCGCACAGTTCTCAAGCGAGCTAATGACGTTGGTGTCTTCTATCTGCCCTCGGAGTTTTTGGTGAGCGAGAACGAGGCCGATCTTTTGACTGCGCAGCTCGTCGATGATGGCCGCGATTTTTGTACGCATACGAAGAAGACCGCCTGATTGACGCATGCGCGCGGGCACGGCGAGTTCTATGATGGCGATGCGTGAAGGTCAGGCGGCTTGCTGATCGGTGGGGTTGTCGGCTTGGCGCAGGAGCTTCCATTCCCAGGGCAGCAGCTCGTGCAGACGCGATGCGGGAAGATCGGCGATACGGGCGAGGATGTCGGCGAGCCAGGCTTTGGGATCGACGTCGTTCAGGCGACAGGTCGTGATCATCGTCAGCATGATGGCGGCGCGGTCAGCGCCACGCAGACTGCCGGCGAAGGTCCAGTTGCGCCTTCCCAAGGCGATGCCGCGCAACGCTCTTTCGGCGGCGTTGTTGCTGAGGCAGATCCTGCCATCGTCGAGGAAGCGGGCGAAGTCGTCCCAGCGCCTGAGCATGTAATTCATAGGCTTCAGGACCTCGGAGGAGCGCGATAGGGTTTCTCGCTCGCGGAGCAGCCAGGCGTGCATGTCGTCGAGCAGCGGCTTGCTTCTCTCCTGGCGCACGGCACGCCGCTCGTCGGCACTGCGGCCATTGATGGCGCGCTCGATCTCGAACAGGGCGTCCAGACGCCTGACCGCCTCCAGCGCGATCGGGGAGACCGGTTTGCCTTTCTGTCCGTCCCGGGCGGTTTTCTCGATATCGGCCAGCTCGAAGAAGCCCCGCCGCGCATGGGCGAAGCAGAATGCCGGCGTGATCGGCAACACCTTCTTCTGCGGGTCGAACAGCGGCTCGAAGCCATTGTAGCAGTCGGCTTGCAGGATGCCGGTGAAGGCGGCCAGATGCTTCTGCGGATGCTCACCTCGTCGGTCGCTCGAGGCGTAATAGACCGCCGCCGCCGGCGCAGGCCCACCGTAGGGCCGGTCATCCCGCACATAGGTCCAGATTCGCCCGGTCGTGCACTTGCCCTTGGCCAGGATGCGGATGGTGGTGTCGTCGCCATGAAGGCGCTCGGCCGACAGCACATGCCGCTCGATCAGTTGGAACAGCGGCATGACGGCGAAGGTCCCGTGGCCGACCTGGTCGGCCAGCGTCGATAGCGGCAAATCGATCATCTCAGCCTTAAAGCGCACGCTCTGGCGGTTGAGCGGGATATGCATGCCGAACTTGTCGAACAGGATCGTCGCCAGCAATTGCGGACCGATGAAGCCGCGCGGCGTGGCATGGAACGGTGCCGGCGGCTGGCTGATCTTCTCGCAATCGCGGCAGGTGAACTTTTCCCGCACCGTCTCGATCAGCTTGAACCGGCGCGGGATCTCCTCCAGCGTCTCGGTCACATCCTCGCCCAGCTTCGCCAGGCGCGATCCGCCGCAGCATGCACAGCTCGTCGGGGCCTCGATGACGACGCGCTCGCGTTCGATGTCGTCCGGCCACGGCTTGCGCACCGGCCGCTTGCGTGTGAAGGCGCGCACCGCCTGGGTTTTCGCCGCGGCGGTACGTGCGGCAAGCTCATCCTCGCTCGCCGTGGTGACGAGTTCTTCGAGCTCCAATTCCAATTGCTCGATCAGCCGCGCCGTGCGCTCGGAGCGCTGCCCGTACAGTTCGCGCTTGAGCTTCTCGATCCGCAGCTCGAGGTGCGCGATCAGCGCCTCGTTGGCCGACAGCTCCGCCCGCGCACTGGCAGCTACCGCCTCGGCTTGCAGCCGCGCCTCACGCTCGGCCTGCAGCGCAGCCAGGGCACTCACGAGGTCCGATGGAAGGTCGTCCGGCTTCGATATCATGAAGCCATTGAATCAGATCACGTTGCAGATTCAAACAGTAAAACGGCTATCCGACCCGCGTTGGTCGCAGCGCTTCTTGAGGGTTGCGCCAATCGATTCCGGACAACAGATAGCTCATCTGCGCCGGTGAGATCGTCACTGCTTCGCCCGCAACCGATGGCCAGATGAACCTTCCTCTCTCGAGTCTTTTGGTGAACAGGCATGCCCCCTGGCCATCGTGCCAGATCACCTTCACAAGATCGCTTCGGCGACCGCGGAACACGAACAGATGACCGCTGAGCGGGTCCTTGCGCAGCACCTCCTGCACCTGGAGTGCCAACGACGGAAAGCCTCGGCGCATGTCCGTGTAGCCTGTCGCCAGCCACACTCGCGCGCCCGTCGGAACCGGGATCATCGGCGTACCAAAGCATCGAGAACGCGACGTAGCGCGTCGCCATCAACGTCGCCATCGACCCGGATGCGGTGCCCGCTACCAAGATCAATCTCGATGATGCCCTGGCTCTTCCGTCGACGCGCCGCCGTCGTCGTCAATGGCACTTCGGCCACCTCCCGCGGCGGCGCAGACGGCCCAATCTCGACCGGCACGAACGGCGCTGTACTCGCTTCACCATGCTTGCAAAGCTCTTTGCGCCACCTGAACAGCTGGCTCACATGAAGGCCGGCCATGCGAGCCACCTCGGAAACACTGGCTCCGGGCTCGAGCGATGCTCCAACAAGCCGTTCCTTCTCATCCTGCGACCACCGGCGCCGCCGCTCGACCGATGTGATAACCTCTGCCCGCGAAATCGTCATAGCGCTTCTCCTAGGATTACCCCTAGGACCTGCAGCCCTCGCGTCCCTCAAACAAGACGGCCTTTGGCGGAGGGATACCGATTTTTTGATCCTTCTTAATAACCAAGTGGGCTTCGTCGATGTAGACGAAGGTCGGCTTTTTCCTGTGTTCTGGAATAAGGGCTCGGGCCGTCCCAGCAGCCCATATCTGAGCGACGAAGAGCCTGCCGAGAAACCCGCACCCTTCAGCCCCGCACTTGGCCTGCGAGTTATCTATAACGATGACCTTGCCAGCATCCATTTCCTTTCCGATGTGGAAACGCGTCTTTGGAGCGCTAAGCATTGCGCCGATGAGTGGCTTTTTGATAATTCCCCGAAGTCTCCATTGAAGCTCCGAAGCAGTGTCCCTGTAATTATCCCATTCGTGTAGAAAGAAACTGGACACGTCGTCAGGAAGCTTTTCGATGACACTCAGATACGGACGTGGGCCTTTGCTGACGATCTCCCATAGCAAGTTTAGGCTTGGGTTGGGAAATTCGAGGATTGCACCGGCGAGTGTTTCAAAGAAAACCCGTTGCTTTGGAGTGATGTTGGTTTCCAGTAATCCACTGAGCATGTACGCGAGCTGGGAAATGACATGATCGCCTTTCGGAACATCGAAGGGGTTGATTGCTACGGGCTCTGCTGGATCAACAACAATGAGGCGATCACCGAGTGCGAGATTGCGGATAGCGCCGGTCAATTCACCTTTTGAATCCAGGATAACGACCGAGCAATCTCGTTGGAGGTCCTGGCCGACCATATGGGTCAGCAGGTTCGTTTTACCGGACCCCTGTTGGGCAACAACCCACTGACCGCTGCAGCGTGTGTCTAAATCAATACTCATAACTCAAATGGCTTCGGCCGCCACCGCTCTTCCTCGGCTTCTCTTTCATCTTCCTCTTGCTGAAGCTTGCGCTGGCGGTCCTCCTCTTTCTCCCGCACTATACGTTCCTTCTCCTCCTCTTTTTCGCGAACCATGCGCTCCTTTTCTCTCTTTTCGTCCCTTTGGACACGAGCCTCAGATTCAAGGCGCGATGTGAGTTTTTGGCGAGCGGCTTCCCATGCTGCATCTCGTGAGTTTTTCCGCTGGGTGACGAGCTGATTGTATGGGGTATGGTCTAGGCAGTGATAGACATATTGTTCAAGTGTCCAATCGAGGTTGTACAACCGAATGTATTCTTCATAATTGTCGTCGGCGTTTTGTCCGGCTTCATCCCAAAGTTCTCGTATCCGAGGATCATCAAATTGGCTCGTACCTTTCTTATATTCTTTAGGTACGTAAGTTTCGACTGCTTGCGAATAATGCTCTGAGGAGCAGAACCAAAAATCAGAAATTGCGCAGGTGGTATTAGTTTTGTCGGGACTGCCGCAAACCAAACACCTGTCTGAGACGTAGCGCATTCCTATTAAGCAGCGCTTTTGATCGAAGCGCGTTTGGCTCTGTTCTCAAGCCACTCAATGATTTCATCTCGCCACCACACAGGTGGACTGTTTCTGTATTCATCTAATTTGAAGCAGCGGGGAAATCTCCCGCTCTTCATCATGCGCCAAATCTGAGTGCGACTATACGGTATTCCAAGTTCCTTGATTCCTTTGAAGTTGATGACGGCTCTCATGTGACGCGCCTCCTTTCCGGCGCGACACTTCATCTAGCATACCGGGGACAGAAGTTTTTGAGTGGGAATAGAAATTTTTGGACTTGATCTAAGGAAATACCGTTCGCAAGAGGTCTGTCATGCGGCTCGGCATCGGGCAGCATCTCTGAAGCGGTCGAGCAGATCGGCCCATTGCTGCATGAGTATGGTTCGCTCATCGAGGTACTGAGCGCGATTATAGGCGCGTCGCACGTCATCCTCATCCTGGTGTGCGAGTGCCACTTCTATAACATCAGGATCAGCAACCCGTCGCTCGTTGAGTATTGTGGAGGCGGAGGTCCGAAAGCCGTGGGCTGTGACTTCTTCTTTGTCGTAGCCCATTCGACGCAAGGCGGAGTTCATTGCGTTTTCGGAAAGCGGTTTCACGCTTGATCGAATGGATGGAAACAAGAGGCCATTTCCCGGCGTCAGGTCCCACATTTCCCGAATAACAGCCAGCGCTTGACGCGAGAGTGGTACGTCGAATGGCTTGCGCATTTTCATGCGTTCGGCCGGTATTCTCCATAGCGCCTTTGGAAAGATGATTTCTGATTTGCACATTTGACGCACTTCGCCCGGCCTGACCATGGTGAGTGCGAGGAAGAGAAGCGCGGCTCGGAGCGTCGGCCATCCGTCGTACTCGTCGATTGAGAGCATGAGTGCGCCAAGCTGGCGCTCATCAGTGATCGCGGGGCGATGCGTTACCTCAACCTTCAGGAGAGCGCCTTTAAGCGCGGTCGTGGGGTCGAGCGGCGCCCGGAGCGTTCGGACGGCGTAACGGAAAACACTACCAAGGGTGCCCCGTAGGCGATGTGCAGTGTCTCGGCGTCCGCTTTGCTCGATCCGCTGCAAGAGCAACAATATCTCCGCTGACGTTACCTCAGCGATCGGTCGCCTTGTCAGCGAAGCAGCAAGGTCTTGCAGTAGCCATTTGTTTTTTGAGATCGTTGATTCGGATGCGCCCTCGGTTCCGAGGCGGGCGATGTACTCGGCCGCGACAACCCCGAAGGTGTTTGCCGCCGCGATTGAGGCAGTAACCTTGTCCTGCTCGCGTTTCCGGGCAGGGTCCACGCCGGTCGCAAGCACGGCCCGCGCTTCGTCGCGCTTTGTCCGAGCCTGCGCGATGCTGATGTCTGGGTATGACCCAAGCGAGAGCATCTTTTCCTTTCGATCGAACTGATAGCGGAAGCGCCACAATTTGCTTCCGCTCGTTTCGATCAAGAGGTGAAGACCATTTCCGTCCGAAAGCTTGTAGGGCTTGTCCTTCGGTTTTGCCGCCTGGACCGCAACTTGCGTAAGCATGGGTAGGCTCCTCGGCGTCGAAGAGTTGCTACCCAGCATCCTACCCAGAATTTTGTGGGCTGTCACAGGTGACAGCGATGCACCATGGTGGGTTAAACGGCTGCGATTGCTGGATTTTTAGGTCACCATGGCGAACAATGTTGCACCGTGGAATGGCCTGATGGTGCCCAGGGGCGGGATCGAACCACCGACACTGCGATTTTCAGTCGCATGCTCTACCAACTGAGCTACCTGGGCATACTCGAAGGCCCAAAGGCCGCACCGAGCGGGCGGTTTATAGAGAGGTCGGGCGGCTGTGTCCACCCAGCTTCGCCGTTGGCTTCGCTGGGCTCGGCCCGCCGCCGGACTCGTCCCCAACTAATTGGCAAAACTTGACTATTCGGCGTCTTCGGGGTCGGTGGGGCGGCCGGGGATGACGTAGCGGCCGGAGAGCCAGCGGTTCAGATCGACGTCGCGGCAGCGTTTGGAACAGAAGGGAAGCGTGGCCGGGTCGGCCGGCTTGCCGCAGACCGGGCAGGGTTTTTGCGGCGGCTTGGTCCCGCCGGCATCCTTCCCGCCGTCCTTGGGCGGCTCAACTGGCATTGAGCCAGCCGAATCGGATCGGGAAGCCCTCCCCGCCCAATAGCGTGACCGATTCGTAGAGCGGCAGGCCGACGACGTTGCTGTAGGAGCCGACCATCTTGACCACGAAGGAGCCGGCGATGCCCTGCACGGCGTAGCCGCCGGCTTTGCCGCGCCATTCGCCGGAGCCGATATAGGCCTGGATGTCGTCCTCGCTGAGGCGCTTGAAGCGGACGCGGGTCTCGATCAGGCGCTGGCGGAACGCCTCCTTCGGCGTCACCAGGCAGATCGCGGTGTAGACGCGGTGATTGCGCCCCGAGAGCAGCCGCAGGCACTGCGCGGCCTCATCCACCAGATTGGCCTTGGGCAGAATGCGACGGCCGACCGCGACAACGGTGTCGGCGGCGAGGATGAAGGCGCCGCGCAGCTCGTCGTCGAGGTGGACGGATTTCAGCGCCGCGTCGGCCTTGGCCCGCGCCAGGCGGTTGGCGCAGGCGCGCGGCAGCTCGCCCCGCTTCGGGGTTTCGTCGACATCGGCCGGCCGCAGCGCGTCGGGCTCGATGCCGGCCTGGTTGAGCAGGCTGAGCCGCCGCGGCGAACCGGAAGCAAGAACGAGTTTGGGACGGCCAAGCATGCTGGATATGTCGGGGATTTGGGATTCGGATGGAGGCGCGCGCGGAACCTATCGGAAGGCACTCCATTCCACAACCAGGGAACAAGTGATTGTAAGGACTTTGATTCTTCCGTCGTCCCTGCGAAACGCAGGGACCCATAACCACAGGCGGTTGTCACGGGAATGACGGCGAGCGATTGGCACTTCCTCAAATCGCTGGGCCGCGGTGTATGGGTCCCAGCGTTTCGCAGGGACGACATCGAGGCTTTGTCTACCCGCTCGCGGCGCCCGCCTTGGCGAAGCGGCGGCGGATGCGCATCAGGAGGCCGTCGCAGACGTCGCGGTAGGCGGCGAGCTTTTGCTCTCGGTTGCCTTCCGCGTCGGTCGGGTCCGGCGTCGGCCAGTATTCGACATCGGCGGCATGCGTGCGCGTCAGCTCCAGCGCCTTGTGGTGGGCTTCCGGCGACAGCGTGATGATGAGGTCGAAATTGAGCCCTTCCCAATCCTCGAGCTCCTCGAACGTGATCGGCTTGTGGCTGGAAATATCCTGGCCGAGTTCGGCCATCACGGCGACCGCGAACGGATCGAGCTCGCCCTTCTTGACGCCGGCGGATTTCACGTAGAGCCCTTGCGGAAACATCTGCTGCAACAGGCTCGCCGCCATCGGCGAGCGCACGCTGTTCAGCCCGCATGCGAACAGCACGGCCTGCGGATTGCGCGCGCGGGGCGGCGCCTCCATGCGGTCAGGCTTCTCTCTTCCGGAGCGCGACTTCGCTGCGCGCGGAGCTCGGCGTCATGCTTTCTCTTTTACGCATGACCTTGTCCGAAAACCGCTTCGCACTTTTCGGCGTCATGCGTCCTGCCCCTTCCAGTGCAGCACGCAGATCAGCGTAAACAGGCGGCGCGCGGTCTCGAAATCGACGCGGACCTTGCCCTTCAGCCGATCCTGCAGCGTGCGCGAGCCTTCGTCGTGGATGCCGCGGCGGCCCATGTCGATCGCCTCGATCTTGTCGGGCGTCGCGGTGCGGATCGCCTGGTAGTAGCTGTCGCAGATCATGAAATAGTCCTTCACGATCCGCCGGAACGGCGTCAGCGACAGCAGATGCGCCACCACGGGCGTGCCGTCCTCGTGGCGGATGTCGAACATCAGCCGGTTGCCGGTGATCGCGATGTGCAGCGTGAACGGCCCCTGCACGGCCCCTTCCGGCGCGAACAGGTTCTGCTCGATCAGGTCGTAGATCGCAATCGCCCGCTCGTGCTCGATATCGGGACCGGAGCGGCCGATCGACTCCTCGTCGAGCGTCACCGCGACGATGCGGTTGTGCTGGTCATCGTCTGGTGGCGGCTTGTTCATGGCAAATTGAGGCGCAATCCGACGGAGCGTGAATGGGCATCCAAACCCTCGGCCTTGCCCAAGGTCATCGCGGCAGGCCCCAGCGCGCGCAACTGGTCCGGCCCGCATTTGAGAATCGAAGTGCGCTTCATGAAGTCTAGCACGCCGAGCCCCGACGAAAACCGCGCCGAGCGCGCGGTCGGCAGCACGTGGTTGGAGCCGCCGACATAGTCGCCGATCGCTTCCGGCGTATGGGAGCCAAGGAAGATCGCGCCGGCGTTGCGGACCTTTGCCGACAACGCTTCCGCATCCGCGGTCATGATCTCCAGATGTTCGGCGGCGATCGCGTTCGCAAGCTCCACCGCCTCGTCGAGCTTTTTCACCATGATGATGGCGCCGAAATCGTTCCACGAGGCCCGCGCGATCTCGGCGCGGGGCAGCGTCGCAAGCTGTGACTCCACCGCGCGCTCGACCTCAGTGGCCAGGTCTGCGCTGTCGGTGATCAGGATCGACTGCGCGCTCGCATCATGCTCGGCCTGCGCCAGCAGATCGGCGGCGATCCAGCCGGCATTGGAGGTCGCGTCGGCGATGACGAGCACTTCCGAGGGACCTGCGATCATGTCGATGCCGACCTTGCCGAACACCTGCCGCTTGGCGGCGGCGACATAGGCATTGCCGGGGCCGACGATTTTGGCGACCGGCGCGATCGTCGCTGTGCCATAGGCCAGCGCCGCCACCGCCTGCGCGCCGCCGACGCGATAGATCTCGGAGACGCCGCCGAGATGGGCGGCCGCCAGCACCAGCGGGGTGAGCTTGCCATCCGGCGACGGCACCACCATGACGACCCGCGGCACGCCCGCGACCTTGGCCGGCACCGCGTTCATCAGGACCGAAGAGGGATAGGCCGCCGTGCCGCCGGGCACATAGAGCCCGACCGCATCGACCGCGCTCCAGCGCCAGCCGAGCTCGACGCCGAGCGCATCGGTAAAACGCTCGTCCTTCGGCAACTGCCTCTGGTGGAACGTCTCGATCCGGTCGCGGGCGAATTTCAGCGCGTCGATGGTGGCGGCATCGCAGGCCTCCACGGCCGCGTCGATCTCGGCCGCGGTTACACGGAGGCCCGCCGGGTCGAGTTCGAGCCGGTCGAATTTCCTGGTCGCCTCGATCAGGGCGGCGTCGCCGCGCGCGGCCACGTCATCGACGATTGCGCGGGTGGCACGCTCGACATCGGCCGAAACCTCGCGCTTGGCGGCGAGGAATTGCTTGAATCGTGAACCGAAATCGGCGCTGCTGGTATCCAGGCGGACGGGCATGGCGGCTTTCTGGGAGAGATCGAAGGCCCCTGCTCAATGGCGCGGCGGTCAAGGGCCGTCAACCCTCCACGTCGTCCCTGCCTAGTGCGCAATTGCGCACGGGCGCAGGGACCCATAACCACCAATGTCCGGCTTGGGCACGCTGAGGCGACAAACCTCTTCCACAACACGCATTTGTAGTTGGGTCCCCGCGGTTCGCGGGGACGACGGACGGGGATACCCCCTACCCCTCCGGCCCCAGGGGCGCTACCGCCAGGTCGCTGGTGCCGAGGTCGGTCAGCTCGCATTCCAGGCACTCGAGGTCCAGCCGCAGCGCCTCGCCATGGCTGAAGAGGAGAAGCGCGCTGCCGCCGGGGGCCTCGCCCGGGTGGAATTCGATCCCGACCAGTTCCAGCATCGCTTCACGCCGCTGCAGGTCGATGTTGCGCGATTTGCAGGCCAGCACCCGGTCGAAACGCAGCGCGGCGATCAGGCGGCGCGGTTCGGTTCCGCCCGACAGCGTCTGCTCCCAATCCAGCCGGCTCATGCCGACCACCAGCCGCTTTTCGCCCTGCCGCCAGACGATATCGGAGGCCAGCACGCGGGCGTCCTGCACATGAGCCGATATGACGGCGAGATCGTCGGCGTCGAGCGCAATCAATTTGAGCGGATCCGCCGGCATGAGGTCCTCAATAGCCTCCTAATCGCTGATGCGCTGGATCAACGCACCGCAGCCCGAAAGTTTTTCCTCCAGCCGCTCGAATCCGCGATCCAAATGATAAACGCGGTTGACCATGGTTTCGCCCTCGGCGGCAAGGCCGGCGATGACCAGCGAAACCGAAGCCCGCAAATCGGTCGCCATGACCGGCGCGCCGCGCAGTTTGGCGGTGCCGTCGATGGTCGCGGTCTCGCCGTCCAGCGATATACGCGCGCCAAACCGCGCCAGTTCCTGCACGTGCATGAAGCGGTTCTCGAAGATGGTCTCGGTGATCTGCGAGGAACCGCCGGCGCAGGCCATCAGCGCCATCAACTGCGCCTGCAGGTCGGTCGGAAAGCCCGGGAACGGCGCGGTCGATACCGTCACCGGTTTTATCCGGGCGCCGTTTCTGGCGATGCGAATGCCGTCTTTGTTGACGGAGATGACGGCGCCGGCTTGCGCCAGCACGTCGAGCGCCGACTGCAAGAGTTCTGGACGGGCGCCGGAAAGCTGCACATCGCCGCCGGTCATGGCGACCGCCATCGCATAGGTGCCGGCCTCGATCCGGTCGGGCAGCACGGTGTGGCGTGCGCCGTGCAGCTTCTCGACGCCCTCGATGATGATGCGCGGCGTGCCGGCGCCGGTGATGCGCGCGCCCATCTTGTTCAGGCAATCGGCGACGTCTGTTATCTCCGGCTCGCAGGCGGCGTTGGTGATGGATGTCGTGCCTTTCGCGAGCGTCGCCGCCATCAACGCGACATGAGTGCCGCTCACCGTCACCTTGGGGAAATCGATCGCAGCCCCGCGCAGGCCGCCAGGCGCCTTCGCCACCACATAGCCGCCGTCGATGGCAAGCTCGGCGCCGAGCTTTTCCAGCGCCATGATCAGGAGATCGACAGGCCGCGTGCCGATCGCGCAGCCGCCCGGCAGCGAGACCTTTGCCTCGTGCATGCGCGCCAGCAGCGGCGCGATCACCCAGAAGCTGGCGCGCATCTTCGATACGAGTTCATACGGCGCCGTGGTGTCGATGATGTTGGCCGCCGAGATATGCAGGGTCTGGCCCTGATACTGGCCGTCGCCCGGCCGCTTGCCCGCGGACATGATGTCGACGCCGTGGTTGCCGAGGATGCGCTGCAACTGCGCGACGTCGGCCAGCCGCGGCACGTTGTCGAGGATGAGGGTTTCCTCGGTCAGGAGCGCCGCGATCATCAGCGGCAGCGCGGCATTCTTCGCGCCCGAAATGGCGATGGTGCCGTTGAGCTTGCTGCCGCCGACGATACGAATGCGATCCATGCCATCCCCTCTTGCTATGCACGCATCACGCATTATGAGCGCGCGTGTCCGTAGCAGGAGCGGCGATATTTGCGGCGATTTGATGGGGACGCCTAACCAGCAGCCGTCATTCCGGGGCGATACGCTAGCATCGAACTAAGGGGCGCCCCGGAATGACGTTCATGCTCTGACGCTTACGACCGGATGAACGCGAGCAAATCGGCGTTGATGGTGGCGGCTTCCGTGGTCGGCATGCCGTGCGGAAAGCCCTTGTAGGTCTTCAGCGTACCGTTCTTCAGAAGCTTCGCCGACAACGGCGCGGAGTCCTCGTAAGGCACGATCTGATCGTCATCGCCGTGCATCACCAATACGGGCACGGTGATCTTCTTGAGGTCCTCGGTGAAGTCGGTCTGCGAGAAGGCGACGATGCCGTCGTAATGCGCTTTGGCACCGCCCATCATGCCCTGGCGCCACCAGTTCTCGATCACCGCTTCGGACGGCTTGGCGCCCGGCCGGTTGTAGCCGTAGAACGGACCGGCCGCGATTTCGCGATAGAATTGCGAGCGGCCGGCCGCGAGCTGGGCCTGAAAGCCGTCAAACACGTCTTTGGGCAAGCCGCCGGGGTTGGCCGGAGTCTGCACCATCAGCGGCGGCACGGCGCTGAGGATCGCGGCCTTCGCCACCCGGCTCTCGCCGTGGCGGGCGATGTAATGCACCACCTCACCGCCGCCGGTGGAATGGCCGACGTGAACGGCGTCCTTGAGATCGAGATGCGCCGTCAGCGCCGCGAGGTCGTCGGCGTAATGATCCATGTCGTGGCCGTCGGCCACCTGGCTGGAGCGGCCATGGCCGCGGCGGTCGTGGGCGATGACCCGAAAGCCGTTGTTGAGGAAGAACAGCATCTGCGCATCCCAGTCGTCCGCCGACAGCGGCCAGCCGTGGCTGAACACGATGGGCTGACCCTTGCCCCAATCCTTGTAGAAGATCTCGACGCCGTCTTTGGTGGTGATGGTGGGCATTACGAATTCTCCTCTTGTCAGGTCGTCATTCCGTGACACGCGTCTTCGCCTGGACCCGGAATCTGGATGTGGTGGAACGAGATTCTCTGGCGCGCAAGAGCGCCCCATAGTTTGCGCTGGCGACGATAAAGCTTCACGCCGGCCTGTATCGCCTGAGCACGCCGATGATCACGACGACGAAGAAGATCAGCACGATACCTTGCGCGATGGCGAACGGCGGCTCGGCCGGCGGCACGCTCGGCGCCAGCGCATGCAGCACCGGCACTTTGAGGAAGGACTGGATCACCAGCACGAACACGTTGAGATAGAGCGAGACCAGCGCGGTCAGCGCGTAGATCCAGCGCCAGGCGCCGGCGAGCTTCATGCCGTAGAGCGCAAAGCAGGCGATCGCCAGCAGCACCAGCGAGAGAATGCCGAAAATATGCGACGGCAACAGCTTCTCGGACAAAAGAGGCGGAATCACAAATCCCGACGCGCTGGTCAGGATCGTGAATGACAGGAAGATCGCGGTCAGACCCGGCATCCGTTTCGAACCGAGCATTCCGAACATCACGACCAGGCCCGCAACGATGGCAATCAGGCTGATGATGACATGCACGAGAACAAATGTCGCCAAACTCATACCCAAAATCATGATGCGCCCCCTTCGTTGGAAATCTTCTAAACGTTACGACGTGGCGCGAAGAATTTCCACACGCATCGCGTGCGGCGGCGGCAAGGCAGGCATGTGCGCGGATGCAGACACATCAACGAAAATTGTATGATGCACGAAATATTTGCACTGCTGTCACAAATGACAGCAGCGGCGACGCTATGGCGACGGCTTCGCGGCATCGGCGAGATAGCCATGCAGCGCGGCCACCACCTGCGCGCCCTCCCCGATCGCGCCGCCGACGCGCTTGACCGAGCCGGAGCGCACGTCGCCGACCGCGAACACGCCGGGCACCGAAGTTTCCAGGGGCGGCACCGGACGTCCCTGATTCTGCTCGGACTGCGCACCCGTCACCACAAAGCCCGCGCGGTCGAGCGTGACGCCGCAGCCGTCCAGCCAATGGGTCGCCGGGTCGGCGCCGACGAACAGAAAAAGGTTACGGACGTCAAAACCGTGCTGTTCGGGCGCCAGCCGGCTCCTCCAGCGCACGCGTTCGAGCGATCCATCCCCGCCGCCCTCGACCGCAATCACCTCGGCGTTGAAGACCAGTTCGATGTTGGGTGCCGCCTCGATCCGTTCGATCAGATAGCGCGACATGCTGGCGCCGAGCCCTCCGCCGCGGATGATCATGTAGACCTTGCGCGCATGGCCGGACAGAAACACCGCGGCCTGGCCTGCGGAATTGCCGCCGCCGACCAGCACGACATCCTGGCCGACGCACAGCTTGGCCTCGATCGGCGAGGCCCAGTACCAGACGCCGCGGCCTTCGAACGCGTCGAGATTTTCGATCTCCGGCCGCCGGTAACGCGCCCCGCTCGCCACCACGATGGACTTGGCGCGCAGCGACTGCCCGCATTCGGTGGCCAGCGCGAACACGCCGTCGCGCTGCGAGCAATCCAGCGACCTCACCGAAACCGGAATCAGCATTTCGGCGCCGAACTTCTGCGCCTGGTTGTAGGCACGGCCCGCGAGCGCCTGCCCCGAGATGCCGGTAGGAAAGCCCAGATAGTTTTCGATGCGCGCGCTGGCGCCGGCCTGGCCGCCGAACGCCCGCGCATCGAATACCGCCACCGACAACCCTTCCGAGGCGGCATAGACCGCTGTGGCGAGACCAGCGGGACCGCCGCCGACCACCGCCACATCGTAGAGCCTCTCATGCGCATGGTTGGTGATCATGCCAACCGCCAAAGCCAGCGACGTCTCCGACGGGTTGCGCAGCACGCTACCGTCAGGGCACACCACCAGCGGCAGATCGGCCCGCGAGGCCGAATAGCGCGCGACGAGATCGGCCGCGTCCTTATCGGTCGCGGGATCGAGCACGTGGTGCGGCTGGCCGTTGCGCGCCAGAAAATTCTGCAACCGCGCCGTGTCGCCGAGCGACGGCGAGCCGATCAGCACCGGCCCGCCCACGCCGCCCTGGATCAGGCTGACCCGGCGCAGGATCAGCGCGCGCATGATGCGCTCGCCGAGTTCGGCTTCCGCAACCAGCAGCGCGCGCAACTGGTCCGGCGGGATCAACAGCGTTTCGACATCGCCCTCGGCATGGCCGTCGACGAGCGCGACGCGGCCGGAGAGTTGTCCGATCTCGGCCAGGAATTGTCCCGGTCCCTGATCGATGACGGGCGTGACATGGCCGAGGCCGTCGCGCTGGGTGATCGCGACCGTTCCCGACAGCACCACGAACATGCCGGGACCGACCTTGCCGGTCTCGAACAGGGTTTCGCCATCCTTGTAGGTCCGAAGCTCCCCGAACCGGCGCATGCGCATGATTTCGTGGTCGGTGAGCGCCGGGAATGTCTGTTCGTACCGAGGAAACGCGATGGAAGCCGCGCCGGTCGCCGGACCGGCCGTGATGTCTGCACTCATGATCGCCACCCAAGGAAACAACAACTGCGCAAAGAGCTGTCAGGCCGCCCGGCGAGCGATCGGGGATTCTCCTCGATGCTACTGGCCCGGCTTTTCTCCGCTGGCGTCATCTAGGGAGGCATTGGGGCTTTCGGAAGATGCGCCGGAATCACTGCGCCCGCGCGCCTGCGACTTCCGCCGCTTCAGATTTTCGCGCAGCGCGAGCTTCAGCCGGTCGCGTCGTGAATCCTTCACATCCGCAGCCGTCTTCCCCGCGCCCTTGCCTTGATCACCCGTCATCGTCAGTCCGCCAATATGCCTTGCTTATGCCTTTGGTCGAAACGGCGTCAGCGACACCGTGGCTCGAAGATAATCGGTTTCGGTCAGCCATGCCGCACCCGGGCCGTCAGGCGCCGCCCCGCACCTGACTGCAAGCAGCGGAAGCTGGGATTCGGCGGCTCAGGACAAGGTCGGGAACCGGTGCAAGGCCCGGAAGTTGCCCGATCGCCTCAAGTCCCGATGGTCGGCGTCGATTTTACCCCATTTTGGTGCTTTCCAAGCCTGCCCGCGCGCTTGCACCAGAAGGGCCCTTGTGGCAAGAACCGGCCGCCTGTAGGGGCCTTTAGGGCCGATTCCCTGATACCGGGCATGCTGCCGTAGCTCAGTGGTAGAGCACTCCATTGGTAATGGAGAGGTCGACAGTTCAATCCTGTCTGGCAGCACCAGTCTTCCCTGAAACATCAGCCACAAGGCGCGCGTCGGGTGTGCGCGGTCATTCGCTTCCTCGAAAACATTGCGATTTCTTGCGCGTCGTCGTGGCCGTCTGTAGGCGGTTATGCAAGCTTGAAACGATCATACACCGTGGAGTTTGTCGGCCGACGCAAAATGCTGGTGCGACCCCACGGCTTCATGCGGGACGATCCGATCCGTTGCACTACGTATGATGTCGTAGCATTCACAGGCAGCTTCCTCGAGCCGCGGCCTGTCGATTTCGACCAAGCCCCGCCGAGCGGATCTGATGGCACCTAAGGCGCGAAGTTTGGCAATCACCTGCGTCACGGTCGTTCGTCGCACCCCGAGCAACTGCGAAAGCGCCTCCTGCGTTAGTGACAGGATGTTGTTGTCCTCAGTTCGATCGTGCAGGTGAAGCAGCCACCGGGCCATGCGGGCCTCGACCGAGTGCAGTCCGTTGCACGCTGAGACGTGCTGGAACTGCATGAGTATCGACCTCGTGTGCGCCTCGACCACATGTCTGATGGCGGCGCTCTCCATGTAGGCTGCATGAAACCGCGACACGGAGATTTGCGAGGCGGTGCCGCCCACCCGCACGACCGCGGTCACGGACGACAAGAAAGAGGGTCCCAGCACCGATAATGCCCCGATCGCTCCCTCGCGCCCGATTACCGCGGTTGCGATCGTTTCTCCGTTCGGAAGGCCAACCATGAAGGTGATGGCCCCGCTATGAGGAAAGTAAACATGGTGGCGTCGATCTCCCGCTCGTATCACCACGGTGTCCTGTTCGAGCAACACCTGTTGGAGATGGGGCGCGAGCAGCGCGAGGTCTGCCGGCGGCAACGCGGCGAGAAGACGATTACCGGCGCTAGCCGGACGGCCCATCACGAGAGACTTCTTCCCTCAGAAGAACACGCAGCCCTCCTGGAATGTCTTTGGCAGGAATGTCTTCTGCGCTGCGCCGACACTAGCTCCACTTCCATCGTGTATCATGGCCGATACGATACTTGCTGAGTACCCTACGGCGCCGCGCCGGTAAAGGTACGGCGCCCCTTCGGTAATCGGGCGGAACCGCTTCGACACCAGCCCTCGGGACCGCTCGCGCGGCCAAAAAGCTCAACAAATCCAGTTGGCGGGGTGTTTCTTGCGACAGTTCATTCCTGTCTGGCAGCACCATCTCTCCCAGACGACCGACCTCGATCGGGAAATCAGCCCGGGAGCGGGATCATTCCGCGTGGATTATCGGCAGGCCCGCTCACGACCCGAGCGCGACGCTGCGGAACGCCCTGACGAGGGATCCTTCCAGCTTGCCCTCCATGCCGCACAGGATCTGGTAGGCGGCGGGCCGCGGCATCGGCGGCCGGTAGGTTCTCGACTCGATGAGCGCGGCGAAGATGTCCGAGATCGTCAGCAATCGGACCAGATCGGAAATCTGCGAGGCCTTCAGTCCATCCGGATAACCGGAGCCATCAAGATATTCATGATGGTGCCTCACGCCGTCCAGAATCTCCTGACTGATGCCGGTTACGCCCTTCAAGAGATCATATCCGATCACGGGGTGGCGCTTGATGATCTCCTCCTCGTCGGGGTCGAGGCGTCCCGGCTTGTCCAAAATCGACAGCGGGATGCGCGCCTTGCCGATGTCGTGAAGCGTCGCCGCCAGTCCGAGCCGCGATACATCCGCGCCGGAGAACCCGATATCGAGCGCGAAGCCGACTGCAACGCCGGTGACGAGCAGGCAATGCTGAAACGTGCCCTCGTGGTAGCGGCGCACCTCGTCGAGCCATGCCGAAAGGCCATCCTGCCCGACGCGGTTAATGATCTTCGACGTCGCACGCTTCGCATCGGCAACTTTCACCGGCTTGCCCAGGCGCACATTCGAAAACATCGAGGCGAAGGCGGCCACGCCTTCGTCCATCTCCGACCCCGAAATTGCGGCTTTGTCCCCGGCGGCCGCTTCCGTCGCTTCGATCTGCGCAACCTTGGCAATTGCTTCCTTGGCGCGTGAAACGACCGCGGTCGCGCCGAGCGCATAGGCCTGCGCAACCATCGAACGGGAGAGATTGTGAACGACGAACAGTTTCTCGGAAATGCCGGCAAGGTCCCGCAATATGAACCTGAGTTGATCGACGCGCGGCATCTGCCGCAGGTCGACGTCGACCATCAGCACGCCATGCGACCTGATCCGGGTGCCGTCGCCGCCCAGCAGCCAGGGTACTACGGCGTGCTGCGGCTCGAACATCGCACGCACCGCAGGCAACTTCGTCGGTTCGTCTGTGACAAAATAGACGAGCATCTCAGGAAGAGTCCGTACGCACCAATATTGAAGAAACCGTCTCTCAACGTTGAAGAACTGAAAACAAATTGAACGATCGATGGTTTGAAAGGCCGAACCCGCACTCGGCGCCATCGGCATCAAGCGCTCTGACGCACCTCATTCTTGGACATCAGGACTACCTTGCCGTTAAGCGTCCACCTCGTATAACTACGTACCTCGAATGAGGTATGCACGCCGGTCGCCGCCGAAGGACCATCAGATCGAGGGCATCGTCCGTGAGTGATCCGCTGTCGTCGCGACGCGAACCGGCAAGCAAGAGACTGACGCCGTGCGCTTTGGTCGCGATCGGCGGCCTGTTCGCCGGCCCGGCGCTGGCGCAGGCCGATCTCGCCGCCGCGACAGCCAAACTCACGCTGCAGGTTGCGACCGCCATGCTTGGCGAGCGCTGCCGCCGCGTCGAGGCGCCGAACCCCGCATCGTTCGCATCGGTATCGCTGCACCGGACCTTTCACGATGATTTCGACGCGCATCCGCTGCTGGATGGTAGATGGGCGCCGCATTACGCCGGCGGCGCTGCCTGGCCGGAAGCGCGTTACTGGGGTGGCGAGGGCTCCGACTTCAGGCGCAAGACCAGCTACAATGGCGAACAGCAGATCTATGTCGATCCGCGTTATGGCGGGCGCGAAACAACGCCGCTCGGCCTCGATCCGTTCAAGGTCAAAGACGGCGTTCTCTCGATCGTCGCCAGCCGGACCCCGCCAGCGCTGAAGACCGTGCTGTTCAATAATGAATATATTTCGGGCATCCTGACGACCCAGAGCCGGTTTGCCCAGAAATACGGATATTTCGAAATCCGCGCCAAGGTGCCGGTCGGCACCGGCGTGTGGCCGGCATTCTGGATGCTGGCCGATGACGGCGGCTGGCCGCCGGAAGTCGACATCATGGAGGGCCGCGGGCAACGGCCGGGCGACATCGTGATGACGACACATTGGCGGATACCGGAGACGCAGCGCGTGGAGCGCTGTGGGTTTGACTTCATTGTGCCGGACGCCCCGACCGCGTTCCACGACTACGGCGTGCTGTGGCAGCCGGATCGCATAACCTATTTCATCGACCGACAGCCGGTCTCCGAGATCAAGGTCCCGGTCGGCTTCCACGAACCCATGTACATGATCGTGAACCTTGCGATGGGCTCGAAGACTCTCGAGGGCGTGGGATTCGTCGATGGCGAATCTCCCAATATTGTCGCATTCGAGATCGACAGGATATCCGCCTACCAAATCGACGAACGCTGACCGGAGACAATGATGTTCGGAAAATTCTCGCGCCGGCATTTTGCCAAGCTTGCAGGCTTGTCCGCGCTCGGCATGGCGGCGCGTCCTGCCGATGCCGCCGCGCAACCGGCGGCCGAGCGTCCCTCACCGGCGAGCTTTCCGAAAGATTTTGTGTGGGGCACCGCGACGTCGGCCTATCAGATCGAGGGCGCCGTAAACGAAGACGGCCGCGGTCGCTCGATCTGGGACACCTTCTCGCACACGCCCGGCAAGATCGAGGACGGCACCAGCGGCGACCGCGCCAACGAACACTATCACCGCTACAAGGAGGACATCGGCCTTATCAGGGAATTGGGCGCGAGAGCCTACCGGTTTTCGATCGCCTGGCCGCGGGTGTTTCCGGAAGGAACGGGCAAGCCGAACCCGAAGGGCCTCGACTTCTACGACCGGCTCGTCGACGAACTGCTCAAGAACGGCATCGAACCATACGGGACGCTCTATCACTGGGACCTGCCGCAGGCGCTCGAGGACAAGGTCGGCGGCTGGCGATCCAGCGAAACGTCAAAGGCCTTCGGCGACTATGCCGGCCATGTGGCGGCGCGGATCACGGATCGTGTCCGGTCGATCTTCACGATCAACGAAGCCGGAAGGTTCGTGAATTTCGGCTATGGCTGGGGCATCGACGCCCCCGGGCTCAAACTGCCGGACGCAGACGTCAACCAGGTCCGCCACCATGTGGCGTTGGCGCACGGCCTCGCCGTGCAGGCGATCCGCGCGCGCGGACGTGCGGGCACCAGAGTGGGGCCGGCCGAAAACATCGCAGCCTGCGTGCCGGCGTTCGACACACCGGAAAACGTTCGTGCCGCCGAAGTAGCGACGCGCGAATTGAACTCGGGCTTTCTCGGCGTCATCCTGGAAGGCAAATACACTGACGGCTTTCTGCAGTTCGCCGGCAAGAACGCACCGAAGTTCACCGATGAGGAATTGAAGATCATTTCGCAGCCGAACGATTTCGTCGGCCTCAACATCTACGCGCCGCAGTTCTACATCGCCGCTTCCGACAAGCCGCCGGGCTGGAGCGTGCTGCCGTTTCCCGCTTCCTTCCCGCACATGAACTCGGAATGGCTGCGCGTGGGGCCGGAGACGATCTACTGGGCGCCGCGGTTGGCGGCAAAAGTCTGGAACATCGAGACGATCTATATCAGCGAGAACGGCACCTCGTCGGAAGACAAGCTTCGCGCCGACGGCCAGGTCTACGACCTCGATCGCATCATGTATCTGCGCAATTACTTGCGGCAATTGCAGCGCGCGACGTCGGAGGGCGTACCTATCCGCGGCTATTTCCTCTGGAGCCTGATGGATAATTTCGAATGGATCTACGGCTACGAGAAGCGCTTCGGGCTCTACCACGTCGATTTCGAGACGCAGCGCCGGACGCCGAAGCTGAGCGTCGCCTTCTATCGCGACGTGGTGGCGCGGAACGCGATCGGCGTCTGAAGCCTTCAATACCGCGCGGCTTGGCGCAGCGAGGCCGGGGTCTCGGTGACGGAGCGCGGCTTGTCGTCGATTGCCACAGTCGTGGCGGGTTCGTGCGCCAGTTTTCGCGATGATTCGTGACTGACGAAGACGCCTGCAGCCGTGAGCATCAACACGACATAAAGGGCGAACATGCCGCCGACCCATTTCCAATAAATCTGGCGGGCCTGGGGGGTTAGGCTTTCAAGCAATCGGCGCATTGGTTACCTCCTCATCAGGAAACCTAATGGGCTGCGTATAGCCCCCGCGTCCGATACGGTGTGTGACGCACTTCACAGATGTCGATTTGTAATGGGGAACCCGTGACCGGAGCCGAACTGAAGAAACTTCGCGAGCATCTCGGTGAGGCCATCGGCCAGCCGCTGTCGGTGGCCGACATGGCCAAGCTCTGCGGGTTGCCGGCCGCAGACGGCGCCGACACCATCCGTAAATGGGAGGTCACCGGTCCGACCGGGCCGGTGGCGGAGCTGTTGCGCATCCTGGCAATGGCCAGCGATCACTACCCGATCCTCGAAATGTTCAACGTGTTCGACCGCCACGACGTGCCGGTGAAACATCGCCCGGCGCGCCGGCAAGCCTTCCGCGAGCAGATGCGCAGCGACGTGCGCCGCCGCATTGGTTAAGCAAGGCTTACCGGGAGCTTCGGGGCTACCGAATATTAGGCCTTTCTTTACCTTTGATTAGGCCTTCGTTAAGTACAAAAAACGTTTGCCTGCCAATGGGTTGGGTTACCACCCGCTGTCACCCCGGAGTGACAGCATTTTAGATAAAAGCTGTCTATGTGCGTGGCGATGGATGGCGCCCCGCACGAGGGTGTCGCCGAACGGTTTTCGGAGACCAGCACCATGAAAAAGATCCTCGCCGCCCTCGTGGCCTTCGCCGCTCTCACCGCCGCCGCGCCCGCCCTTGGCGCCGATCTCGGCGCGCGCCCCTACTACAAACAGCCGCCCGTCTATGCGCCGGCCATCGTCTATAACTGGACCGGATTCTATATCGGCGGCCATCTCGGCGGCGCCTTCACCGGCAGCCACGATTTCAACGGCGCGGTGCTGAGCGACTCCAGCGCCCGACTGCTCGGCGGCGTTCAGGCCGGCCTCGATTGGCAATTCGCGACGAACTGGGTGCTCGGTACCGAGGGCCAGTATTCCTGGCTCGGCAAGAATAACCTCACCGCGACCTTCCCCGGAGGCTACGTCTACACCAACGATCAGCGCGGCCTCGGCTCGGTCACCGCCCGCATCGGCTACACCTGGGGTCCGGGCCTGCTCTACGTCAAAGGCGGTTACGCTTATTCCGACAACAGCGAGCGGCTGACGCTCGCCGGCGCGCCGATTCCCTTCCTGCTCGATGGCAGCCACACCCACGGCTACACCGTCGGCGCCGGTGTCGAGTACATGTTCGCCCCGAACTGGGCCGTCAAAGGCGAGTACATGTATTACGACTTCGGCAGCACCCGCTTCATCAGCCCTGCCGCGCTGGTGCCGTTCGGCAGCTTCCACAATGACGACCACACGCTGAAGCTCGGCGTCAACTATCGCTTCAACTTCGCAAGCCCGGTGGTGGCACGCTACTAGAGCCTTTCGATTCTGATTGAATCAGAACCGGGCTCTAGATTCTCGTTTTGACGCGTTTTCTTGACGCAAACCGTTGTCCACCACTTCGCTGGAAAACGCTACTAAACGCCTTCAACTGAGAATTGCAGAAGGCCGGCTCTCAAGCCGGTCTTCTTTGTTTTTGTTCACGCTTGCGTTTTCCGGATCGCGGAAAAATCCAATCCGGCAAGCGCCTGCCGCTAAAATTATGGCTAAAACAGTTCGGTTTTTCCAAACTTGTTAACCGGGTATCGCGATACTGCCGCGCGAGGAAACATCTCTAGGTAGCGTAGACGGGGCAGCGGCAGATGGCGTTATTCAAATCACGGCTCAAGGGTTTTCGCTTCGGCGTCAGGGGCAGTCTGTTTGCCGCTTTCGCCGTCATCGCCGGCATGGCGATCGTCATCTCTGCCGGTGCCGGCCTGATGCTCGGGCGGCTTGGCGCGACCATGGTCGACTTGAGCGGACGGGATATTCCCCGCCTCGCCGCCAGCCTGCAACTCTCGGCGCAGAGCGCGAGTCTCGCCAGCCAGGGGCCGGCGCTGCTGGCTGCGCGCAGCGAAGAGGCGCTGAACGATCGTACCATGAAAATGAAGGAGACCCAGACGGTCGCGCTGCAGAAGCTCGGCGTGATCGTCGAACTCGGCGCCGACAAGGCGGTGGTTGCCGCGCTCACCGAGAACATGAAGAACATCGATGACGTGATCAAGAGCCTCGGCGCGGCCGCGCGCGAGCGGCTCGAACTGGCCGCCCAGCACGAAAAATTATACGAAGCGGTGCGCAAGGCTCAACGGCGCTTCATTTCAGCCGCCGGCCCCGCCGCGATCGACGCCCAGACCGAACTCTACAGCATCTACGCCGCCCCTAACTTCTCGCAGGCCGACGCCATCAAGGCCCACAGGACGGCCGACCAGCTCGCCGACATCGCCGCCAGTGGCAATCTCATGGCCTTCGACATGATCGCCGCGTTGTCGGCCACCAGCGGCGATACGCTGGAGGCCATCGGGAAGGAATTCCGCACCGCGCAGGCGCGCGTGAAGTCGAATGTCGAGAAGCTGCCCAAGACCACGGCGATGAATGTCGTCCGCAAAGCGACCCTGGACTTGCTGGCACTTGCCGACGGCAAGACCGGCGTCTTCAAGGTCCGCCAGCAGGAGCTTGACGCCGACGATTTCGGCCAGACCATTCTGGAGGAAACCCGCAAGCTCAACGTCGGCCTCGGCATCAGCGTGCAGCAATTGGTCGACGGCGTGCAGAAGGAAACCGACGCTGCGGCCTGGCAGGCGCGTCAGGAGATTTCGTTCGGGACCATGGTCATGCTCGCCCTCGGCGTGGCGACGCTGGTCGGTTCGATCCTGTTCGTCTGGCTCTATGTCGGCCGCAACATCCTGCTGCGGATCGGCAATCTGCAGCGCTCGATGCAGTTGCTGTCCAGCGGCGATCTCGAAACGGAGGTCTATCAGAGCCACCAGCAGGACGAGATCGGCGCCATGGCGGACTCGCTGCACGTGTTCCGCGAGAGCATGATCCAGAGCCGCGCACTCTCCGCCGAGCAGGACAAGGACCGCATCGCCAAGACCGAGCGCGCCTCGCGCATGGAAGCCCGCATCGTCGAGTTCGAAAGCACCGTTCGCACCGCGCTCGACAGCCTGCAGACCGCAGCGGGCTCGATGCAATCGACCGCGCAAAGCATGTCGGCGACCGCCGATCAGTCCAGCGCACTGGTGACCGCGGTTGCGACCGCCGCCGAGCAGACTTCGGCCAACGTACAGACGGTGTCGTCGGGCACCGAGGAATTGTCCTCCTCGATCGAGGAGATCGGCCGTCAGGTCATCACCTCGGCGGAGATCGCCCGCAAGGCGGTCGACGATGCCGGCGCAACCGACGCCACCATGCAGGGGCTTGCAGATAACGCGGCGCGGATCAGCGTGGTGGTCGACCTGATCCAGACCATCGCCTCGCAGACCAACCTGTTGGCGCTGAACGCCACCATCGAAGCGGCACGCGCCGGCGATGCCGGGCGCGGCTTCGCCGTGGTCGCCTCCGAAGTGAAGAGCCTCGCCAACCAGACCGCGAAGGCCACCGACGAGATCCGCCAGCAGATCGTCAGCATGCAGACGGTGACGGAGACCGCGGTCTCCGCGATCCGCAACATCAGCACCACGATCAGCGAGATCAACGAGGTGACCACCGCGATTGCGGCCGCGGTCGAGGAACAGGGTGCGGCGACGCGCGAGATTGCGCGCAACATCCAGCATGCCGCCGGCGGCACCAGCGAGGTTTCCAGCAATATCGTCGGCGTCTCCAGCGCCTCGGCGCAGGCCGGAACCGCCGCCGGCCAGGTGCTGACCGCCTCCGACGCGCTGCGCCGCGAGGCCGACGTGCTGCGCGAGGAGATCGACGCGTTCCTGTCGAATATCAGGGCAGCGTAGTCGTCAAGCCACATGGACCGTCATTCCGGGGCGCATCGAAGATGCGAACCCGAAATCTCGAGATTCCGGGCTCGTCCTTCGGACGCCCCGGAATGACAGCATTGCCCCGCTTTTTTCGGCTAGCGCGGCGCCGCCTCTACCGCTAAGCCGGTAGCATGCATTCGAAAACCGACACGGTGCAGTCCTCGGCCGAGGCACTGCGGTACCCCTTCGAAAGCCACCCGGGCCACGATCAGGTCGTCGAGGTGGTGCCCGGCGTGCTCTGGGTCCGGCTCAAGCTGCCGTTCCGACTCAATCACGTGAATATCTACCTGCTGGCCGATGGCGATGGCTGGGCGATGGTCGATTCCGGCTTCGGCAATGAGGAATCCATCGCGGCCTGGACCACCCTGTTCGAGGGCCCGCTGCGGCATGTGAAGATCACGCGGCTGATCGTTACCCATTCGCATCCCGACCACGTCGGCCTCGCCGGGTGGATCGTCGAGCGCTTCGACTGCCCGCTGCAGATGTCGCAGGTCGAGTACCTGCAATCGGTCTATCACCAGAATCGCGGCACCGAGGAGCGGCGCAACGCGCAGCGGCTGTTCTTCCGCCGCCACGGCATGGACGAGAGCCTGACCGACAGATTGCTCGGCCGCGGCCAGGACTATTTGAAACGGGTCTCGGTGCTGCCGCCGTCCTATCGCCGCATCTCGCATGGCGACGAGGTTGTAATCGGCACCCGGCGCTTCAAGGTGATCACCGGCGGCGGCCACGCGCTCGACCAGGTGATGCTGTACTGCGCCGCCGACAAGCTGTTCCTGTCGGCCGACCAGGTGCTGAGCAAGATTTCGCCCAATGTCAGCGTCTGGGCGGTCGAGCCCGACCAGAACTCCCTCGGCGAATATCTGGCTTCGCTGGCGAGCCTCACCACGACGCTACCTTACGACGTCATGGTGCTGCCCGGCCACGGCGTGCCGTTTTACGGGCTGAAGACCCGCATCAAGCAGCTCGCCGACCATCATGAGGACCGCTGCCGGCTGATCGCGGAAGCCTGCCGGGAAGTGCCGCAGACCTCGAAGGAACTGGTGCCGGTCGTGTTCCACAAGCACGTGCTGGACGAGCACCAGATGGGCTTTGCCGCCGGCGAACTGGTCGCGCACGTCAATTACATGCTGGTGGAGGGACGGCTGACCTCCGAGGTGAGCGACGGCGTGCTGCGGTTTAGGACCACCTGAGGCCGCAACGGCCGTTTGCCAAGATGCCGGGATTTCAAATCGCGGCTAGCGCCTTGATCCCGATCAACATTTGCGCTGCCTAAGTAGCATCCCGGAGGCGCGCCGAAATGTGGGAATCCGCGTAGACATCAAAGCTGGAAAGGCTCTAAAAAGGCCCGACGCCGATACGGCCGGTTCCTTTCCAGGTCTTGTGATGGATTACAGCAAATTCTTCCACGCCGCCCTCAACCGCTTGCATGACGAGCGGCGCTACCGCGTTTTCGCCGACCTCGAGCGGATCGCGGGCCGGTTCCCGCATGCGGTCTGGCACTCGCCGAAGGGCAAGCGCGATGTCGTGATCTGGTGCTCCAACGACTATCTCGGCATGGGCCAGCACCCGAAAGTGGTCGGCGCCATGGTCGAAACCGCGACCCGCGTCGGAACCGGCGCCGGCGGCACCCGCAACATCGCTGGCACCCATCATCCGCTGGTGCAGCTCGAACAGGAGCTGGCCGACCTGCATGGCAAGCAGGCCTCGCTGTTGTTCACCTCGGGCTACGTCTCGAACCAGACCGGCATCTCGACGATCGCCAAACTCATTCCGAACTGCCTCATTCTGTCCGACGCGCTGAACCACAATTCGATGATCGAAGGCGTCCGCCAGGCCGGCTGCGAGCGGCAGATCTTCCGCCATAACGATCTCGCACATCTCGAGGAACTGCTGATCGCAGCGGGTCCGGAGCGGCCCAAGCTGATCGCCTGCGAGAGCCTCTATTCGATGGATGGCGACGTCGCCCCGCTCGCCAAGATCTGCGATCTGGCCGAAAGATACGGTGCCATGACCTATGTCGACGAGGTCCATGCGGTCGGCATGTACGGCCCGCGCGGCGGCGGCATCGCCGAGCGCGACGGCGTGATGCATCGCATCGACGTGCTGGAAGGCACGCTCGCCAAGGCCTTTGGCTGCCTCGGCGGCTACATCGCAGGCAATGCGGAGATCATCGATGCCGTCCGCTCCTATGCGCCGGGCTTCATCTTCACCACCGCGTTGCCGCCGGCAATCTGCTCGGCCGCAACGGCTGCGATCCGGCATTTGAAGACCTCGAACTGGGAGCGCGAGCGCCACCAGGACCGCGCCGCCCGCGTCAAGGCGATCCTCAACGCCGCCGGCCTGCCGGTGATGTCGAGCGACACCCACATCGTGCCGCTGTTCGTCGGCGATCCCGAGAAGTGCAAGCAGGCCTCCGACATCCTCCTGGAAGAGCACGGCATCTACATCCAGCCGATCAACTATCCCACCGTCGCCAAGGGCACCGAGCGGCTGCGGATCACGCCCTCGCCCTATCACGATGACGGCCTGATCGACCGGCTCGCCGAAGCGCTGCTGCAGGTCTGGGAACGCCTCGGGCTGCCCGTAAGACAGAAACCGCTGGCGGCCGAGTAACCCTACCCTTCCTTATCCTTGCGAATTGGGCCGGTGGCGCGGTGCGCTGCCGGCCCAATGCGTTTATACTGAGGTTCCGGCCCGATCGCGTTTCCGAGCGAGCCAGGACGGATAGGGAGAGAAGCAGCGATGCTGCACGACTGGGGCGTAATCGCCACCGCGTTCGCGTATATCGGACTGCTGTTCGTCGTCGCTAGCTACGGCGACCGCCTGTCGCCGAGCCAGCGCGGCCGCGCCAGCATGCTGATCTATCCGCTGTCGCTGGCGATCTATTGCACCTCCTGGACCTTCTTCGGTTCGGTCGGCTTCGCCACCCGCACCAGCGTCGACTTCCTCGCCATCTATGTCGGGCCGATCCTGATGATCGGGCTTTGCACGCCGCTGTTGCGGCGCGTGATCCAGCTCGCCAAGTCGCAGAACATCACCTCGATCGCCGACTTCATCGCGGCGCGCTACGGCAAGAGCCAGGCGGTCGCCGCGACCGTGGCTGTCATCGCGATCGTCGGCTCTGTGCCCTACATCGCGCTGCAGCTCAAGGCGGTGGCCTCCTCGCTGGAGACGATCCTGAGCGAGGACAAGGTGTTCTTCTCCTCGATCCCGATCATCGGCGACATCGCACTGGTCGTCACCTTGGCGATGGCGGCATTCGCGGTGCTGTTCGGCACCCGCCAGACCGACGCCACCGAGCACCAGCATGGCCTGATGCTGGCGATCGCCACCGAGTCCATCGTCAAGCTGGTCGCCTTTATCGCCGCCGGCGCCTTCGTCACCTTCTGGATGTTCACGCCGGTCGAACTGATCGAACGCGCCATGAAGACCCCGGAGGCGGTGCGCGCGATCAACTACGTGCCGTCGATCGGCAATTTCCTGACCATGACGCTGTTGTCGTTTTGCGCGATCATGCTGCTGCCGCGGCAGTTCCACGTCAGCGTGGTCGAGAATTCCAGCCTCGAGGAGGTCAATCGTGCCCGCTGGCTGTTTCCGCTCTATCTGGTCGCCATCAACCTGTTCGTGATTCCGATCGCGCTCGCCGGTCTCGTCACCTTCCCGTTCGGCGCCGTCGACAGCGATATGTATGTGCTGGCGCTGCCGATCGAGGCAAATTCGGCGCTGCTCAGCATCGCTGTGTTCGTCGGCGGCCTGTCGGCCGCGACCGCGATGGTGATCGTGGAATGCGTCGCGCTCTCCATCATGGTCTCCAACGACATCGTGCTGCCGATGGTGCTGCAGGGAAGTCCCGGGGCGCGCGACGGCAGCAAGGATTTCGGCGACTTCCTGCTCAAGATAAGGCGCTTCGCGATCTTCGCCATCATGGTGATGGCGTATTTCTACTACCGCGCACTCGGCAACACCCAGTTGGCAGCGATCGGGCTGCTGTCGTTCGCGGCGCTGGCGCAACTGGCGCCGGCCTTTTTCGGCGGCCTGTTGTGGCGCCAGGGAACCGCACGCGGAGCGATGGGCGGCATGCTGGTCGGCGTCGCCGTGTGGCTCTACACACTATTCCTGCCGAGCTTCCTGGAAGGCAATCCCACCGGTCTTCTACTGTTGCAGCAAGGCCCGTTCGGCATCACAGCACTACGTCCGCAAGCGCTGCTCGGCACCGACCTGCCGCCGCTGATGCATGGCGTGTTCTGGTCGCTCGCGCTCAACATCCTGACCTATGTGCTGATGTCGCTCGCGCGCCAGCCGTCCTCGATCGAACGGCTGCAGGCGGACCTGTTCGTGCCGAACACGCTGGCGCCGATCGCCCCGAACTTCCGGCGCTGGCGCACGACAGTCACCGTGCAGGACATCCAGAGCACGGTGGCGCAATATCTCGGCCCGGAGCGCGCAGCCCAGGCCTTCGAGACCTTTGCTGCCGGTCATTCCGGCAACCTCGATCCGGCGGCACCTGCCGATTTCGAGTTGCTGCAATATGCCGAGCGCCTGATCGCCTCCTCGATCGGCGCGGCGTCCTCGCGTCTCGTGATGTCGCTCCTGTTGCGCAAGCGCACCGTCTCCGCGAAAGCCGCGTTGAAGCTGCTCGACGATTCCCACGCCGCACTGCATTTCAACCGCGAGATCCTGCAGACCGCGCTCAACCATGTGCGCCAGGGCATCGCGGTGTTCGACGCCGATCTGCAACTGATCTGCTCGAACGCTCAATTCGGCGAAGTCCTCGCGCTGCCGCCGCACCTCGTGCAGCTCGGCATCCCCTTGCAGGAAATCCTCGAATTCATGGGCGCGGTCAGCGCGTCCGGCGCCGACGATCCCGATACGCTGCTGCAGCGGCGGCTGGAGGCCTACACCACCGAAGGCGAGCCCTATCTGGAACGACTGCCCGACCGCCACATGGTGATCGAGGTCCGTTCCAACCGGATGCCGGGCGGCGGCCTCGTCATCACCTTCTCCGACGTCACCCCGAGTTTCGAGGCCGCCGAGGCGCTGGAGCGCGCCAACGCGACGCTGGAAAAGCGCGTGCGCGACCGCACCGAGGAACTGACGCGGCTGAACTCCGAGCTGGCGCAGGCCAAGAGCACCGCCGAGGACGCCAACATCTCGAAGACCCGGTTCCTCGCAGCCGCCAGCCACGACATCCTGCAGCCGCTCAATGCGGCGCGGCTGTATGTGACGAGCCTGGTCGAGCGTCAGAACGGCGGTGAGGATTCCCGCCTGGTCGAGAACATCGACGACTCGCTGGAGGCGATCGAGGAGATCCTCGGCGCGCTGCTGGACATCTCGCGGCTCGATGCGGGGGCAATGACGACCTCGATCTCGAGCTTCAAGATGGCCGACTTGATGCGTTCGCTGGAGATCGAGTTTGCGCCGATCGCCCGCGCCAAGGGGCTGGAGCTGACCTTCGTGCCCTGCTCGCTGCCGGTGCAATCGGACCGCTCGCTGCTGCGCCGGCTGCTGCAGAACTTCATTTCCAACGCGATCAAGTACACCCCGCGCGGGCGCGTGCTGGTCGGCTGCCGCCGCCACGGGCAATCCCTGCAGATCGCCGTCTACGATACCGGCGTCGGCATTCCCGTGATGAAGCGCGGCGAGATTTTCAAGGAATTCCACCGCCTCGAGCAGGGCGCGCGGATCGCCCGCGGCCTCGGTCTCGGCCTATCGATCGTCGAGCGGCTGGCGCGCGTGCTCAACCACGGCATCGCGATCGACGCCAACGCCAGCGGCGGTTCGGTGTTCTCGGTGACCGTGCCGGTCGCCAAGGCGGTCAACTACACCCACGCCGTCACCAGCGCCACGCCGCTTTCCAAGATGCCTATGAGTGGCGCCTTGATCGTCTGTATCGAGAACGATCCGGCGATCCTCGACGGCATGAAGACGCTGCTGACAGCCTGGAACGCCGAGGTGATCGCGGTGGCGGATCCGGAAGCTGCGATCGCTGCTATCGAATCGTCCGGCCACAGCGTGACCGGCCTTCTTGTCGACTATCATCTCGACCGCGGCAACGGCGTCGCCGCGATCCGCGAGATCCGCCGCCGCTTCGGCGAAAACATTCCCGCCATCCTGATCACGGCCGATCGCAGCCCGAACGTACGCGCCGCCGCGCGCGAGGAAAACATCGCCATCCTCAACAAGCCGGTCAAGCCGGCCTCGCTCCGCGCCCTGCTCGGCCAGTGGCGCGCGCAACAAATGGTGGCGGCGGAGTAGAAGAGATAGGGCGTAGACCGTAGGATGGGTGGAGCGAAGCGATACCCATCATTTCGGCGCACATTCAACGCCGCTCACCAAACTCCCCATCGAGCTTGGAAACATCACCTGCCCAATCCTCAGGGTAGACACCGTCTCTAACCAAACGGCGGAATGACGAATAGGGCCAATCTCTGACCTGTGTCACCAGCCCATGTTTGACCGGGTTGATGTGAACATAGTCGATGTGGCGCGCAAAGTCGGTTTCGTCGCGGATCGTGTGCTCCCAATACCGCCGCTGCCAGATGCCGCGTTCTCCTCTCTTAGCCCGACTACTCGAAATCGGCTCGCCAACAACAAGCTTTCGAGAAAACGAAGTCTTGATAAGCCGCCATCGCGTGGAGAAATCTGCATCTCCTTCCGGTAGCGTCCAGACCGTGTGGAGATGATCGGGCAAGACGACGATCGCATCGATCGCGAATGGATGATGCCGTTGTGTCTCGCGGAAGGCTGTCCGCAATGCGTCGATGTTCTCGGTCAACAGCCGCAGCCGGCGATCCGCCAGATTGACCGTGAAAAAGAAGCTGCCTCCAGCAATAAAGTTACGGCGGTAACCGGTCATGGGCGTGTTCGCGGATGGCGAGGTGATGGGTATCGCTGCGCTCCACCCATCCTACGGTCTAAGTCGTCGGCGTGCCCTGGCGCCACTGGCCGCCGGAGATCTTTGCCGCCGCAATCACCGCCTGCGTGCGGCTTTCGACGCCGAGCTTCTGCAGGATCGCCGAGACGTGGGCCTTGATGGTCGCTTCCGACACGCCGAGCTCGTAGGCGATCTGCTTGTTGAGCAGCCCCTCCGACAGCATCATCAGCACCCGCACCTGCTGCGGGGTGAGCGTCACCAGGCGGTCGCGCAGCCTCGTCATGTCGGGGTCGCTGGCCGAGGAGAGATCGGTGTCCGGCGGCACCCAGACGTCGCCCTCCATCACTTTCATGATGGCGTCGCGCAGCGTCTCGACGCCGAAGCGTTTGGGAATGAAGCCGGAGGCACCGAAATCGAGCGACCGCCGGATCGTGGCCGCATCGTCGCTAGCCGACACGACCACCACCGGGATCGCCGGGTATTGCGCGCGCAGATAGATCAGCCCCGAGAAGCCCGAAATCCCCGGCATCGTGAGATCGAGCAGGATCAGGTCGACGTCGGAATCGCGCTCGAGCAGCGCGGTGAGTTCGTCGAACGTGCCGGCCTCGCTGACGGCGGCCGAAGCCACGACACTGGCCACCGCCTGGCGCAGAGCGTCGCGGAAGAGCGGATGGTCATCGGCGATGACGAGATGGGTATTGGCAGCAGCAATCATCTGTTCCAGGCGCCGACAAGAGGTCGGGAAAGCATGCAAGTCGTTGCTGATCGTCAGCAATTTGATTGTCCACCGTCAGCAGGCGACTTGCAAGGCAACCTTTCCCGCGTTGCGCAAAAGCAGTTAATCGGCACCAATTTCCGTCGATGGTGCAGCGCAAAAGAATGAATAACTGGGATTTGGGCCGCGCCGGCCGAGCCCACAGGGAACTCAGAGAAAAATGCTTCGCTTTCGAAAGGACGCCGCGTCAATCCCTGAACAGGAGGTCGCGGCCGAGCTCATCGATGGTGGAAACCGCAGCAAGTGCCGTACGCAGCCGATCGAGGTCACGGCTCGACAATCGCTTTACGGCAACCGCGTTGGAAGGCGGGATGCCGGAGGCGATGTCCTCAACCTGCTGCGACAGGATGAGATCGAGAAAGGTGCCCTGGGCTTCGCCAAGCGCATCGAGATCGCTCTCGCTGGCCTGAACCCTCGCCTTCACGCCGGCGAGTCGCGCCGACGTCGACCGTTCCATAACGTGATAGCGGATTGCCACCGCGCGCACCCATGCAACGAGCCCAAACAGTCCGGCCGCCTTGAGGTCGATACGGCCGGCGACCGTGCGGATCCCGCCGAAAAATTTCAGGCTTGCCGGAACGCTGACGTTCTCGACCAGCAGTTTGATAAACGCGACCTGGCCTTCGGCCGCCGCGAAGGCCGCCTGACGCACCGAGACAGCAAGGCTGCCGTCGCCGTGAACCGCCCGCAGGTCGAAGAAGATATCGACCGACAATAGATCGGCTGGCTTGGAACGCATGATCCATTGGTCGATCCGCTCCCGCCATGTTGCTACCGAGCCCCGCCAGAGCGCGTTCTTCGCCATCACGCCGCCCTTGCAATACGGCACCCCGGCCTCGTGCAGGATATCGGCGACATGCGTCCCGAATTCCGCAAACCAGCGATCCTCCTCGCCATCAGGATCGCCCTGCGTAAAGATCAAGGCGTTGTCCTGATCCATCGCCAGCAGGCTTTCGCCGCGTCCGGCCGATCCGAGAACCAGCAAGGCATAGGGGCACGGCGGCTCGCCGCGGCCACTCACCCGCATGATCCGCTCGGCGATCACGGCGGCCTGCAGGGAGAGAGCTCCCAATTCCCGGGAAATGATCTCGGCGATATCGCGGCCGGACAATCCTTCCGCCAAAAGCATTTGCGCGACCCGCGGCAACTGCGCCCACGCCGCCGATAGCGCATGCGCATCGCCTGCATCATCTATCGCCTCGCCGAGCGAGATGGCGTCGCCTGCGCGCAGGCGCAGCAGATCACGCGTTGACAGTGCACCGGCCACGTGGCCGGCCTCATCGACGACACCGAGATGGCGGGTCTTGAGACGGTTCATCCGGGCGATCGCGCGATAGACAAACGCATCCGCCGGGACCGCCGCCAGTGGCGTGCTCATGATCTCGGCAACGGGCCGCTGCAGCGCCGGGGCACCGAACCGGGCGACGGCGCGCAGCACGTCGCGCTCCGTGACAATGCCCGCATCGACAGCCCTGACGTCCATGCCCGGCTGCAGCCCGTGCACGTAGACAGCCGATATCTTCTCGTCCGTCATTCGCGCCAGCGCTTCACCGACCGTGGCGGCCGACGGGACGAAGATCGCCGGCGCCCGCATGATGTCGCCGACGCGGTGGCGAAACACATAGCTGTCGAAGCGCTTCAGCGTTCGCTCGGCATCGATACGGGCCGTGCCGTCGACCGCCTCGATCCACCCGCTCCGCACCTGATCGTCGAGCACGGCGGTGAACGCGCGGCAGGCGCGTTCGGCTTCGGCAACGGTGCGGATGCCGTGTTCGCGCAGCTTCGGCACCAGCGCCGGGAATATCCGCGCGGTCGTGAGCGCATCGCCCAGCGCAGAATGCCGGTCAACCATGTCGATGCCCAGCCAGGCCGCGAGCTTCTCCAGCTCGTAGCCGGCCAGGTCCGGCGCGGCGATCTCCGCAAGTAGCCTGGTATCGAGCGTCCGGGGGCGCGACCATGGCAACCCGGCCAGTTCGCATTCGCGCTTCAGCATCGCGAGATCGAATCCGATCATGTGCC